>JAWKXE010000001.1:0-50208 GCA_041397165.1 Paracoccaceae bacterium
CTCCGCATGAACATTGTGGCGACTTGTTTCCTGAACGACCGGGCGGGGTGGCGTCCGGCCGCTCCTTTGCATGTCAGGAACCCTCGGACAATTTCCATTCCTGTCCGAGGTTCTGCAACACCAGGTCGCGCGCGGGGCAACCGGCACATCTGTCCTGCCGCGGCTTCTCCGATAGTCGCTCGGCCATGGTCAGGATGGTGATCAACACCGCATCGGAATGCTGCGCGAGCCGGATCAGATGCTCCCCGCTCGGCCCGCGTTCGCCAGACAGCCAGTACTTGGCCGTCCGTTCACTCGCTCCGGTCCAGCGCATCACTGTCTTGATGGCCTGATGTGTGGGCCCCAGTTCGCGCCGCAGGGTGTCGGCAATGGCCTTGCGATAGGCGGCCTGATCCGCGTCCAGGTGCACAGTTGTGCCCATTTTCGGCACAGATGTGCCCATCTTGATCCGCATCGCGGCGTCCTCTTCCGGTAAACCTGTGGAGAAGACAACACAGCGGCAGATTCCATTTTGCGCCCCAGCCCATACCCCGGGTCCGACCAGACGGAGACGCCTGCATGAACTGATCTGGAGACGGGAATGGCAGGCAGAGAGCCGCCCTCAAAGAGAGAACCGGCGAACTCCCCGCCAATGCGCCGTGCGGCCGAATATGTCCGCATGTCCACGGACCATCAGAAATACTCGACGGAAAACCAGTCGGATGCGATCCGCAAATACGCGGAGGAACGCGGCTTTGAATTGGTCCGTTCCTATGCTGATGCTGGAAAGAGTGGTTTGAGGATCGAGGGGCGCGAAGCGCTGCAACAGTTGATCCAGGATGTGCAGGACGGCACCGCGGATTTCGAGGTGATCCTTGTCTATGACGTCAGCCGGTGGGGCCGGTTTCAGGATGCCGATGAATCCGCCTATTACGAATACATCTGCCGTCGCGCAAACAAGCAGGTCGAATACTGCGCCGAGCAATTCGAAAATGACGGCGGCCCGGTTGCCACGATCGTCAAGAGCGTCAAGCGCGCGATGGCCGGGGAATACAGCCGGGAACTTTCCAACAAGGTCTTTATCGGGCAGTGCCGCCTGATCGAACGCGGCTTCCGTCAAGGCGGTGCGGCGGGTTTTGGTCTTCGCCGGGTCTTGCTTGATGAACGCGGTGAGGTGAAGGCCGAGCTGAAGCGTGGAGAGCACAAGAGCTTGCAGACAGACCGGGTGATCCTGGTGCCCGGGCCGGACGCCGAGGTCCGGACGGTGCGCTGGATCTATAGCCGGTTCCTCAAGCACGGCCGTTCGGAAAGCGAGATCGCCGCTGAACTGAATGAGCGCGGGATCCTGACCGATCTTGGCCGGGCCTGGACCCGGGCCACGGTCCATCAGATCCTGACCAACGAGAAATACATCGGCAACAACGTCTACAACCGGCGCTCCTTCAAGCTGAAGCAGAAGCGGGTTGCGAATGGCCCGGAGATGTGGATTCGGTCAGAAGGGGCCTTCGATGCCATCGTCGAGCCGAAACAGTTTCAGAAGGTGCAGGCGATCATCGCCGCCCGCAACCGCCGGTTCTCGGACGACGAGATGTTGGAACGGTTGACGCGGCTGTTCCAGCGGCATGGCTACATATCCGGTCTGGTGATCGACGAGGCCGACGGAATGCCGTCCAGCGGCGCCTATGCCCACCGGTTCGGCAGCCTGATCCGGGCCTATTCCCTTGTCGGCTTCACTCCGGACCGGGACTACCACTACATCGAAGTGAACCGCATGCTGCGGCTGTTCCACGGCGACGAGGTGGAGCGTGTGATCTGGGAGATCACCCGTCTTGGCGGCACCGTGTCCCGCAATCCGGCGACAGACCTGCTGACGATCAATGGCGAATTCACCGCCTCCGTCGTCGTCGCCCGCTGCCGCGAAACTTCCACGGGCGGCTTGCGCTGGAAAATCCGCTTCGACACCGGCCTCGCGCCCGACATCACCATCGCCATCCGGATGGAGCGAACGAATACCGCCGCGCTCGACTATTACCTGCTGCCCCAATTCGAGATGCGGATCAAACCCTTGGGGCTTGCCGAGGAGAATGGCCTGATGCTGGACGCTTTCCGATTTGAAACGCTGGATTTCTTCTTCGACATGGCGAGGCGCGTTCCCGTTTCGGAGGTGGCGCCGTGGTGAGCGAAGTCGAGATGCGGGACGAAGTGCAGATGATCCCGATTTCCGCCATCACCGTGGAAAATCCGCGCGAACGCTCGGAAAAGACCTTTCGCGCGCTCGTGGACAGTATCGGCAAGGTCGGGCTGAAAAAGCCGATCACCGTCGCCCGGGTCGATGAAGAGGCGGGAGTGTCCTATCGTCTGGTCTGCGGTCAGGGCCGGATGGAGGCTTATGTCGCCCTTGGGGAAACCCACATCCCGGCCATCGTCGTGGATGCGAGCGAGGCCGAACGCCTTCTGCGCAGCGTGATCGAGAACATCGCCCGCCGCCAGCAGCGGCCGCTCGAACTGTTGCAGGACATCGCCATCCTGCGCGACCGCGGATATTCGGACCATCAGATCGCCGACAAGACGGGGCTTTCCCTCGCCTATGTCCATGAAATCGGCGAGTTGATCGCCAACGGTGAAGAACGCCTGCTGATCGCGGTCGAAACCGGGCAGATGCCGCTCAGCGTCGCGCTCTACATCACGCGGGCCGAGGAGAAGGACGTGCAGAAGGCGCTGGAGGCTGCTTATGCCTCGGGTGAACTGCGCGGAAAGAAATTGCTGGAGGCGCGGCGGCTGGTTGAGTTGCGCCAGCGCCACGGCAAGCAGCGAGGTGGCGCGCGGAACAAACAGCCACGCGCGCGAATGACATCTGCCGCGCTGGTCAAGCCTATCGCGCCGAGGCCGAGCGTCAGCAGGACATGGTCCGCAGGGCGCAGTCGACGCGCAGCAGCCTGCTGTTTCTCGATGCTGCATTTCAGTCGCTCTTGAAGGATGAGAACTTCTTGACGCTGCTTCGTGCCGAGGGGCTCGATTCCGTGCCGCGCATGATCGTCGATGGCCTTCAGGAGCCAAGATCGTGACACACATGGAGAAAATGCCGCCGCCGAAGAGCCCGGGATTCGAGGCGAACCTGCGCACGATCCAGATCGACGCGATCCTGCCGGTCAAGCAACTGCCGGCCACAGTGCCCAAGAGCCAGAAGTATGGACAGATCGCCGCGTCGATCCGCGAGGTCGGGCTGATCGAACCGCCGGTGGTCGCCCGTGCGGCAGGACAGGAAGGGTCCTTCATCCTTCTCGATGGCCATGTTCGGCTGCATGTTCTGAAGGAAATGGGCGAGACGACCGTCACCTGCCTGGTGGCGACCGACGACGAATCCTTCACTTACAACAAGCGCATCAGCCGCCTCGCCACGATCCAGGAGCACAAGATGATCCTGCGCGCGGTCGAGCGTGGCGTATCGGAGGCCCGCATCGCGGCAGCGCTGAATGTGAACATCGCTCTGATCCGACAGAAGCGCACCTTGCTGAACGGCATCTGTCCGGAGGCCGCCGAACTGCTGAAAGCCCGGCACTGCCCGATCAATAGCTTCCGGTCCCTGCGCAAGATGAAGCCCCTGCGGCAAATTCAGGCGGCGGAACTGATGATCGCCGCGAACAATTACACCGTGCCCTATGTCGAGGCGATCCTCGCAGCATCTGACGTCGCTGACCTGGTTGACCCGGCTGCAAAGAAGACACCTGCAGGTGTGACACGCGAACAAGCCGAGCGGATGAAGGCCGAGATGGCCAACCTGCAAAAGAACATCAAGCTGATCGAAGGCACCCTTGGGCCCGATCACCTCCGGCTGGTGGTGGCCGGTCGCTATGTCGAGCGGCTCCTGCAGAATGACCGTCTCGCCCGCTACCTCGACAAGAACCATGGCGAAATCCTTGGCGAGTTTCGGCAGATCGTCGCGGGCCTGGCGCAGCCAGCGCCCACGACGGAAGCGCGGAGCAGTGAGGCCGATTAGTTCGCCGACTGCTTTCTATCGACGATGGGGACCCGGACCCGAAAGCGCGGGGACCGCGGGAGACGCCGGACGGTGGGCCGGATCAAGCGCGGCGGCGGGGATGGCGGCGAACCCGCTCGGAGCCCGCCAGGCTGGCTCGAGTTTTCGCCAGCCCAATGGTCGGCTTCCGGCCATTGAAATGGGCGGGCGCATCCGCTGGGGGGGACGAATGCGCCCGCCGCCCTAGAAGTCCGTCTCGACGTAGACCCCAGCGCAGTCGTAAGCGACGGCGGCGGCCGTGGCGCCGGTGTTCAGGAACAGCCGCGGCGACAGGAATTGCGTCGCGGCGGGCAGGTCGGCGGCGATTTCCTGTTCGAAGATGGCGCCGGTGACCTCATTCACAGCTCGGACCCATACCGACGAACCGTTCGGCGGCGCAGCGATGAAAAGGGTCACGACGCCGCCGGTCGCGATGGCGAAGGCGGCCCCGAGGTCGGTCAAGGTCGGTGCTCCGGCCCCGTCATTGGCGACCAGCTGCCAGTTGGCATGGGTGCCGCGCTGAAAGCCGATGCCGATACAGTTGACGACGGCGGCCAATGTCAGCGTGATGGCGAGTGCTGCGGTTGATCCATAGAGCCCGAAGAACCCCATGCCTGTCGCCTGCAGCGTCGTCAGCGAAATCCGCGTCACGAAGGTCCAGCCCCCGAGACCCGCCGCGTTGCCACGCCAGCAGGCCCAACCTGCGGATCGCTGGTCAGCCACCGAGTCCACGACGGCCGCCGAGGTCAGGCGCCAGCGCCGCATGGAGGTCGCAAGGTTTGTCGCGGCCAGTGTAGGTGTCGAAACGGTGCCGACCGAAGTGATCGGCAGGCCTTCGGTGGTGACTGTCGTGCCGGTCGAGGGCGACCAGTTGGCGATCCGGTTCACCCCGAAGTGGGGCTGGAGCGGGAAGTCCCGGCCCGAAGGGCGCATGACGTCAATCCACGGCGCACCTGCGCGGTTGCGCGCGTAGACCGAGGCCTTCCCCGCGGGCGGTGGCGACGGCGTGGCGCTGAGGCCGGGTAGTACGGTCGGTTGCGGCAGTTCCAGCTGGCCGCTGGTGCGGTCGATGCGGATCGCGTCGAAGAAGGCGGACCCGTCCGGGCTGACCTTGAAGCTGAAGTCGTCATTGCCGAGGAGGCCGATCAGCGCGCGCGCCGAAAACCCGGTCTTGAAGGCGAAGGCCGCGTCGTTCCCGGCGGCCGCCTTATTCACCGTGGCTTCGATCCCCGCGCCCGCACTGTTCAGGAGGACCGCAGGCGTGTTCACCGACAGCCGATTGTAGCTGTCGGCCGTGGCCCCGCCGAGGCCCAAGAGCTGCGCGGTCAGGTTCGCCTGGGGCATGCCGACCTGCGTGACGGCATTGGCAAAGGTGACCGTTGGCGTGTTGATGACGGTCGTGCCGCCCGCGCCAGCGGTGGCCGAGCCGATGTTCACGACCGTGGTCGATCCGGACGCGCCGCCAGTGCCGATGTTCACGGTCTTTGTCACGCCAGTCGTCGTGGCGCCTGTGCCCATGCCATAGGTCGCGGTCGTCGTCGCTGTGCCGATGCTGGCAGAAGCGGCCGAGACAGTGACTGTGCCCGAGGCAGTCAATATGCCTGAGAAGGTCTTGTTGCCGGTGAAGGTCTGCGTGCCCGCAAGGATCGCCAGTTCTGATGAGGTATTCGGCAGGGTGAAACTCCGCGTCGTCCCGGCGCTGATGCCCGCCAGCGAGAAGGTCGCCTTCTTCGTCGGGTCCGCCTCGTTCACCAGGCTGAACACGGCGTCCGAGACGTCGCGCGGCTCGCCCACGACCTCCCAGGCGCTGCCAGTCCAGACGAGAAACAACCCCTCTGCTGCGACCCAGACCAGCCAGCCGGTGCGTGGCACCAGCCGGATCCATGCGCCGTCGATCCAGAACGCGATGTTCAGATCCCACCCTGCCCAGAGGCCGGTCGCTCCGGAGGCCACCAGATGGCGGTTGCCGTCGGCCGGGCTGGCCGGTGGCGCGGTGCGCATCCGATCAAGGACCGAGAGCTGCACCATCGCATCAAGCAGGCGCAGTGCATCGTTGTGGGTGACATGCTTCTGGGCTTGGGCGGCCAGAAGATACGGCAGCCCAAGGTGCGTCGTGGTGTCGGACATGGGGATTCCCGTCAGAACTGGAGGGACACGGTCGCAGGCGTGCCGCGGCCGAGGCGGTTCGAAAGCTGAAAGATGCGGATCGCCAGCGTCTGGCCGGGGCCAAGCGGGGCGCCCCAATCGGCGGTCTGCTGGGCGGCGGTGTAGAGGACGGAGGTCGTACTGTTGGTCAGGGTGCGCTTGATCGCAGCGCCGTCGAGGATCTGGACGTCGTAGCTTTCGATGTCCTCGGCCAGTGGTACCTCGACCTGCTCCCAGGCATCGGCGACCAGCGCGCGGGACCGGCGCGTCCAGCGAATCGTCAGATCGCCCGGGCTGCAGGCCGTCCGCCATGGCTGTTCGACATGCACTGGCGCGAAGGGACAAGCCCCGCCCGGTCGGGGTGAAGCCCAGCGCGGCATAGCTGTCATCAGTGACCGCGCGCGCGGCCGGGCCGACACGCCAGTTCCAAGGCAGGCCGAGGTCAGCCTCGGCGATGGGTAGCTGGGCTAGCGTCGCATCCAGCACCACAACCCGCGTCCCGGCAAGGGCCGGGTTGCCCATCGCATGTTCCGTCCCGCGCTGGCCACGCAGCAGACGTGTCAGGCGGTACCTGCCTGGCGCGATCAGTTCGGCCGCGCCTGCCTGGACGATCTCCCACAGTCCAGCGGCGCTTTCGACCGCGAGGGCATTGGCCCCGCCGAACAGCGCGACGTCCGTCACGCTTTCCAGCGTCCCAGACAGGAGATCGACCACCAGCTGATTGCCCAGATCGAAGCGGGAGGTGGGGCCCGGAAAAAGGTCGAAGGCCAGCGTGCCGATCCGCGCCCGACTGCCGAAGGTGGTCAGGAGGTTGAACCCGTCGGTGGACGCGCTGCGGAACACCGCGATCTCGCCCGGCCAAGGGCTGGCATGGGCGGCGATCAGGGGGCGATGGGCGGGCTGGTCCTCCGAAATCTGCGGGAGGTCCAGCATCACCACTTCCGGCGTACCGAAGACGACGGGGCTGGCGAGCGAGGCCTGGCGCGGATCGCCGGGTGGCAGGTCATAGGCCGCACGGTCCTGACGCACCGCCTCGATCCCGCGCGCCTCGGCATCGGCTACCGAGACGAGGCGGAATTCCACCTCACGGCCATCATGCGCGAGCCGGATCACGTCGGCGGGATCGAGGGCCAGACGCGAGGGCGGCAGGCGGAAGGTCGCACTTTCCCGTCCGATCCACGCTTCCATCAGCGCGCGGCGGCAGCGGCGTTCGGCCTCCTCGGGCGGGATCGCCATGGGGAAGGACTCAGAGGCGATGCGCGTGGTGTCGACGGTGATGCGCCGTGCCTCGACCAACGCCGCGTCATAATCCTCGTCGGCGCGCGCGACCTGCCACTTCAGGGCATGCGGCAGTTCGGTCTCCTGGCCGCGCGTCAGTTCGAAAGCCTCGCCCTCGCGGCTGGCAACCAGATCGTCGATGGCCAGCGTGGCGACCGAGGCGCGGCCGCGCATCACGAAACGGATCACGCCTCCGGTCTCAATGGCGTCGAAGCCGAAGTGGCGGGCCAGCGTGGAAATCGAGGCGCGGGGGCTTTCCAGCGCGCCGATGACATAGCCTTCGACCGCACCCCAGAGGCCAGAGACGTCGATCAGGCTCTCCGCCAGCCCCGCGCGCAGGCAGAGGTGCCGCACGAGGGCCGCCAAGGACACCGCACCCAGCCGCCCGGTCAGCCAGTGGCCAAGCCGCCAGTTCGGCCCGTCCGTCCAGACGCCGGTCAGTTCGGGGAAGAACGGATAAGGTCGCGCGTCCCAGGTCCAGGCGGCACATTCGGGGACGTGGACCATCCGGCCGCCGTAGACTGACGACGTCGGATTGTTCGCGCCCTGACCCCACCAGAGATAGCTCGCCTCGAGATACGCGCGCTGGATGGCGTCGTCGCGCCAGCCGCGCGAGAAGTAAGGCGTGAAGCTTTCGGATGACTTCGGGTCGAAGAAGACATTCGGCTGGTTCGTGCCGCGGTCGATGGAGGGACAGCCGAGTTCCGTGAACCAGACGGGCTTGGACTGCGGCACCCATGCGGTCGGCGTGCCGCTCTCCACCCCGCCCGGCCGATTGAAATGCTCGTTTGACCACCAGGCCCGCAGATCCTTGTATCGAAACACCCAAGGCTTGCCCGCAGCGCCGTCGGTGATCGACGTGCGCACTTGCGCCGACCGGTCGGCAGCGGAGGCATAGAACCAGTCGAAGCCTTCGCCACCCGCGATATTGGCCTGCAGGTAGCCACGGTCATGGATCGCGGGCCAGCCTTCAAGGGCATCGGCATGATCGAAGCCATCGCGCCAGTCGGAGAGCGGCATGTAATTGTCGATGCCGATGAAGTCGATGTTGGCGTCCGACCAGAGCGGGTCAAGATGGAAGAACACGTCCCCCGTGCCGTCGTTGGGCTGATGGCCGAAATACTCCGACCAGTCGGCAGCATAGCCGATCTTCGTGCCCGCCCCGAGGATGGATCGCACGTCGGCCGCCAGCGCCTTGAAGGCCGTCACGGCCGTATAGGTGCTGGCACCGGAGCGGATGGTGGTCAATCCGCGCATCTCCGAGCCGATCAGGAAGGCATCGACCCCGCCTGCGACGGCGCAGAGATGGGCGTAATGCAGCACCATCCGGCGCAGGCCCCAATCACCGGGCGAGCCGGTGAAGGTGATGGTCTCGCCCGAAACCGCGAACTGTGCCGGGGTGGCCGTGCCGAAGAAGCTTGAGACCTGCGTGGCCGCCGCCGCGGTCTTGTCCGCGGTTCCCGCGGAACCTGCGGCCGGGGAGCAGGTGATGCGGCCCCGCCACGGGAAGCTCGGCTGGCCGTGCGTGGTGGCGTTGTCGGAATAGGGATCGGGCAGCGTGTTGCCGGGCGGGACATCCATCAGCAGGAAGGGATAGAAGGTGACGCGCAGCCCGCGCGCCTTCATCTCGCGGATCGCCTGCACCACTGCGAAGTCGGCGGGCGTGCCGCCATAGACCGGACGGTCCTCGGCGTCACGGCTGACCAGATGCGCATTGGCCCGTCCAACGCCGTTGACCGTCCAGACTTTCGGGCTGGTGACCTTGGTCGCCACTTCGACGCCCGGCTTGATCGTGCAGTGCCCCGCCCGCAGGTCATTGCCGAACCAGGCCACGACGAGGCTGACGCTCTCGACGGCCGGGGCCATGGCTTGCAGCCGGTCCAGCGCCACGACGATGTCGGCCTCGTCCGGCTGCGCGTTCAGGTTCTCGGCCGAGGTGGTGCCGCCGGTGGTCTGGCCGAAGACCGTCGTCTTCGCCCCGACTGTCTTGTGGACGGCCTCGGTCGCATAGGTGAACTCGCCCGAGGCCGGGATCAGAGTGACGGCGCGGGTCAGCCCCTCGGCGGTGTCGGGATCTGCGAGCGGCCGAAATACCTCGAAGGAGAGCTGCGGCAGGCGGTTGCCGTAGCTCGACAGCGGCAGTTCCTCGAAAACGACATAGGCGGTTCCGCGATAGGCGGGCGTGTTCGCCGCGCCCATCTTCGCGGCGATGAACGGATCGGCCGCCTGCGCCTCGTCGCCCGGATACCAGCGCCAGGTGACGCCGGAGAGGTCCATCGGCTTGCCATCGGCCCAGACGCGCCCGATGCCGGTGATCGGCCCCTCGCAGAGCGCGACGGCGAAGGAGGCGTGATAGAGATACTCGGTCGTCTTGACCTTGCCGCCCCCGCCGCCCTTGCCGCCGCCTTGCGTGGTGGTCTTCGTCTCCTCGCGGAAATCGGTGGCCCAGATGATGTTACCGCCGAGCCGCATCCGGCCGTAGAGCCGCGGGATCACAGCCCCCTCGGTGGAGGACGTGATGCGCAAGCTGTCGAGCCGCGCCCCTTCGATCCGCTGTGTCGGTGCAAGCGAGGACACAATCCAGCTGTCGACAACCGAGCCGATGGTGGAACCGATGAAGCCGCCGATGGTCGCCGCGCTGACGCCAAGGATTGCGCCACCGATCGAGCCGCCGATGGCGGCACCGGCGGCGCCGAGAATGAGGGTGGCCATATGTCGGGGTCTCAGCGTTGCGGAAACAGGAAGGCGAAGGCAATGCGCCGCCGCCAGGCTGCCGTGAGCGGCTCCTCGATCACGCCGAGCCGCTCATAGGCATGGAGGAAGTTGTCGGGGCCAGTCAGGATCCCGACATGCTTGGCGATGGCGCGCGGCATCATCCGAAAGAGGACCAGCGCGCCGCCACCGGCATCGGCCGGAGCGATCTGCGGCATCGTGCGGCGCGCGCCCTCGGCCAGCACCTCGCGCGGACCGGTCTCGCCCCAGTCGCGGCTGTAGGGCGGGATCGGGAACGGCTCGGGGCCGACGACATCGCGCCAGACGCCGCGGGCGAGCCCGAGGCAATCACAGCCGACGCCCTTGAGGCTCGCCTGATCATGGTACGGCGTCCCGAGCCAGGACCGTGCCGCCGCGATGACTTTGTCGGGATCGGCGGTGTTCACAGCACGCCCCCATCGTGGCCGCCGTCCTTGGTGGCATAGCGCAGAACGGCGTCCTGGCCGGGGATGTGCGGGAAGCCTCGGAAACTGGCGGTGTTGGCAAACTTCGCGCCGCAGGTCTCGATCCGCTTGTCGCAGCCCGCGCGGATGGTGAACGCGTCGCCCTCGGCGATCACGCGCACCGGTGCCTCGAGCAGGGTCAGCACAGCGATGCCATCCGTGAGGTCATGGCCCAACACCTCGGTGCGCCGCCCTGCGTTCGCGCCGGAGGTCCAGTCCAGCGTGCCGAACGTGAACCAGCCAGCGTCGAAGCCGCCTAGACCAGAGGCAGTGAAGGCCCGGCCGCGCAGAAGATCGATCACGGCTCCGGTTCCCTTGAACGCTGGGGCCTCCAGATCGACTCCGCAGCGCGCGTCGCCCAGCACGGCATCGCAACTCGCCTGGAACGTCCGCCCGACGGTCTGGCCGAGGACATGGGCCAGTGACCGGACCTCCGCCACGAAGGCCAGCCGCCCGCGCCTGATCTGCCCGATGGCACCGCGCCGCATCAGAACGCGCTGCGCGGTGTCGGCCCAGTTCACGCGCCAGACCTCAACCGCCGCGTTGTCCCAGCGGCCGTCGAGGATGTCGGTCTCGGTGATGCGGTCCGAGGTCAGCACGCCTTCCGCGTCCTGCGCATCGACCGACAGGTCGGAGCCAGACCGCACCTCGGACGCAGTCAGCCCGCTCTCCGGCTCGAAGTCGGTCCCGTTGAAGCTGAGCGTCCGGTCGTGGTCGGTGAAGCCGAAGACGACGCCGTCCGCCCGCGTGATCCGCCAGCACCAGGCGAGCGTGGTCGTGCCGTCGTCGAGATGGGCCTGCAAGCCGGGCGAGAGGGATTTCACTTCCGCCCCCAGCCGCGAAGCAACGCCAGAGAGGCCAGCGCGGACGAGACGACACCGCCGCCAGCGCCGGTCAGGGCGTAGAGGTTGAAGGGCCTCAGGTCGAAGGTGCCGGTCGCCAGATCGAAATCAGCCAATCCGGCCATCGCCAGACCAGAGGCCGCCAGACAGGCAAGGTAGATCAGCCCACGCGCGAGGTTCCAGTTCATGATTTTGCCTTTCCTTTGAAATGGTCCAAAAGCCTCCGCCACCAGGACGGGGCGACAACGGATTGCATCGGCACCGGCGCGCTTGCGGGGCGCAGCAGCGCCAGCGCTTCGTCCTCGGTCAGGCGCCGGATCGGCCGCGAGAAATCGACGCGCCCGCTGCGATCTACCGACCAGACGGGGATGGTGCCGGCGGGATAGCGGCCCGTTGCGAAGAGATCGCGCTCGGCCTCCCGGCGCGGGCGGATCGCAGCGGGCTTGAGCCAGCCCATGAAGGCTGTTGCCGCAGCAACCCGGTCGCCCGCGTTCAGGTGCCGGGTCAGCGCAGCCTTGGCGATGCCGCCTGTGTTATAGAGGAAGGAGACCAGCGCATCGAACTCGTGCGGCTCGAGCGGCACCTTCACGGCGCGCAAAACGTCAGCCTCGTAACGCGCGAGGTCGGACCGGAAGACCCGGAACGCCTCGCGGATCCCGGCATCGAGATCGGCGGGCATGCCGCGCGGCATCGTGGCCGGATCGGGTGCCCCGGCGGCAGCCGTGTGGCCGATGCCGAAGGTCCAGACCTGTTTCACATCGGTGTAGGGTCCGGGCACGATGCCTTCGTGCCGAACGAGGGCCAGCAGCCCCCGGTCAGTCATCTGCATGGAAGTCACCCCAGAAGCGAGAGGATCAGGATCAGCGCGGCGACGGCGATGCCGACACCCAGGCGGTGGCGGAAAGCCTGGCCGGGATCGGCCGGGTCGCAGCGCAGGGAGCGCGCGAGGCGGAGAAGGTCATGCATCGCCATCGCCTTTCCCGACATGGCGCAGACGGGCGAGCAGCACCTCGATGAAGGCGGGACCGAAGACACCGACCAGATAGGCGGCCGAACCCGCCGCGCCCCCGGCCGGGATCGCCTCGGGCGGCAGGCCGAGCCAGCGGGTGATGATCGCCATCGACAGGCTGCCCATCCCGGCCGCGATCAGACCGCCGAGCAGGATGTGGCGCAGCGCGTCGCGAAGGCGCATTTTCGTCGTCAGCGCATTGGTCGCGCCGCCGAGCGCGCCCCAGGCGGCGAGGATCACCGCCGTGGAGGCGAGCAGTTCCTTCAGCGCCGCCGCCAGAAATCCGGTTTCATCATTCATCGTCGGATCTCCAGAAGCGGGATGGAGGTGATCGAGCCCAGCCGTTCGAGATCGAGCGTCACGTCGAGCACATCGGTGTCGAAGCGGACCGGGACATCGAACTCGAAGCCAGCGGTGAGCGCAACGCCAGCGCCGGGCGCGGTGGTGAAGGTGATGACGCCGATCGTAGTATCGACGGACCAGCCAGAGAGTTGCTCGACTCCGCCGATAGCGATGCGCACGGTGTCCGCGACCGGCTTGGCGATGGTCCGCACCCATGTCTGGCTGCCCGAAGCGTAGCGCTTCACCAGCTGGAAGGCCGTCGTCGTGCCATCGCCGGTGCCGATCACCTGATCGTTCGGTGCGGGGGCGCCCGAAGGCAGGCAGGACTTGTGATCTCCCCAGTCCTTGAAGCGGAAACCGTGGAGCCGACCGTTCCTCGCCTCAAAGAAGGCGACCACCGCCGCCAGATCGTCGGCGCGGCGGATGCCGTAGGCGACGTCATAGCGGCGGCGCGAGTTGGCCCAGCTGGCGTTGCGCTCTTCGTCGCCCGAAGCAAGTTCGACGATCTGCGTTCGCCGCTCGGGTCCGCCCCGCGCGCCCCGGCTGATGTTGTCCGGAAACCGGACCTCATGGAACGCCATCAATTCTCTCCGTGGTTCGTGCTCTGGCCCCCGCAACCGGTTCCCACTTGCGGGGTCGCACTCACATGCCCCTCCGCCCGAGCGACACCGCGCGAGCGATGTCCGCCGCGACCTGCGTGCGCGATTGCCGGAAGCTCTCGGCGTCGCGCGCCATGATCGTGACGTTGAACCCGCCGCCCGTGCCGTAGCCTTGCGCATCGCGGCGCGAGAGCACCCGCTCGCCCCGTTGCAGGATCGCGGGCACCTCGTCGTGCCGAAGCCCCACCGCGCCGCCCGAATGCATCCGGGGCGCGGCTGCGAAGGCCATAGCCGGGACCATGCGCGAGGGGCCGGACGATCCGACCATGCCGCCCGCGTGCAGGATGTTGGCGAAAATCCCGCCCGCGCCGCCGAGCGCGCCCGAGAGCGCGTTGGCGATGGGGCCGAGGATGAACCGTCGCGCCGCCAGTTTCGCCAGATCGGCAATGAGAGAGGTCACGAGGTCGCGGAAGTTCAGCTTGCCGGTCTTCACGAACTCTCCCACCGCGTCCTCGGCCGATTGGAACGCGCTGACGAGGCTCTGGCCGATATCGCCGCCGATCTCACGCGCCCGGCTGGCATAGTCCGAGAGCGCCGCCGTCACGGCCTGCCATCCGGTCAGCGCACGCTCCGCCCCTTCGCCAGCGGCGGTTCCGGCATCGCGAGAAGCGCCACCGGCGCCATTGGCGGCGGCGGCGGTGTCGTCGAGCCCGGCCGCGAGTGCATCGGCGGAGGTCGCGGCATCCGTCAGCGCGGTTTCGGCCTCCGTGCCGGATCCCGCCACGGCATCCTTCAGAGCCTGCCAGGCGGCAAGCGGCCGGGTCGCGGCATCTGTCAGCATGCCAGCGGCCTCGTGATAGGCATCGGCACGCGCGCGCGCGTCATCCGCCATGGCGCCGAGCCCGAGGTCGGGCGGCGCGATGTAGGTCCGGGAGAGCGCGGCGGGAAACGCATCGGCCGCCGCCGTTCCTGCCGCCGTCGCAGCCCCCTCGAACGGGTTGTCGATCCGGCTCAGGTCCACCGCGTCAAGCGTGCCGATCCGCACGCCGCCTTCGCCGGTCGCCCATTCGGGCAGCAGGGCCAGCGCGGCGTTCAGGGTCTCGATGAAGCTGTTGATCCGCGTGACGACGCCGTTCAGCATCGCCTCGACCCCGCCGATAAGCCCGTTTGCGGCCTGGTAGGCGAAATCGCCGATGGCGCCCGGCAGGCTGCCCCAGATCGCCACCGCGCCGTCGTAGGCGCCCTGGAAGATCGCGACAGTGCGGTCCCCGAACCCCACGACGCCCGCGACGGTCCCGTCGAGCGCCGAAAGCGCGGTGGCCTTCAACCCCTCCCATCCGGCCGCCATTCGGGCCAGTGCGGCGTCGAGCGCGAGCCCGATGCGCGACCAGACCTCCGAGGCCAGATCGGAGAGCAGCCGGAAGGCTTCGCCGACCCCACCCACGCGGGCAACGAATTGGGACAGCTGATAGATCAACTCGCCCACGCCGACGATCAGGGCGCCGATGCCGGTGCGGATCAGCGCCCCGCGCAGCACGACGAGCGCGGTGGCGAACCCACGGACCGACAGGGCTGCTGCGGCCAGCCCGGCGACCCAGCGGCCCGCGAGGAAGGTCGCGAAGGTCCCGGCATAGGTGGTCAGGCGGCCGATATTGTCGAAGAGACCGCGGATCGCGATGCCGAGCGGGCCGGTGCGGCTGGCAACGGCAGCCATGGCGTTGGCAACCGCCTCGAGCGCCGGGGCCGCGGCGACAGCCAGCTGGTTCGAGAGACCCCGCCAGATCAGCCCGAGGCGGGAAATGGCATCGTTCGTGCGCTCGATCTGGTCGGCATCCTGCTCGGAGACCACAACCCCGAAGGCAAGCACGTCCTCGGTCGCCTGGCGCAGCGTCGCGGTGTCGATCCGCGACATGGCGATGGAGCCTTCCTCGCCGAAAAGCTGTCCCGCCACGGCCGCGCGTTCGGCGGCAGGCACGAAGTTCTCGATCGCCGCGTTGATGGCGCCGACGCGCTGATCGAGCGGCAGCGCGATCAGGTCAGCGGCGGAAAGGCCCAGCCGGTCGAGCGCGTCGGCGGCAGGACCGGTCCCGGCGGCCGCCTGGCTGAGACGGCGCGTCAGATCCTTCGTGGCCTGCTCGATGCCGGACATCGAAACGCCCGCCAACTCGCCCGCGCGCTCCAGCGTCTGGATCGAGGCGACGGTGGTGCCGAGCGACTGCGCAAGCTTCGCCTGCGCATCGACGGTCTGCAGGCCGGAGCGGATCATCGCCACGCCCGCAGCGGCGGCTGCTGCCACGGCGGCTGCGGCGGCCACACGCACCCGCCGTGAGAAGGCCGCGAGCCGGGTGTTCGCCGCTTCCATTTCCCGGCTGAGCCGTCCGAAACCTCGGGCACCGGCTTCGCCGACGCCTTCCAGTTCGGCACGCACTTGCCGACCACCGACCGCCGCAAGGCGGACGCTGACGCGTTTTTCAGCCATTGGGGCGTTCCATCTGTTCGTTGAGTTTCGCGACCATCACCGCTTCGATGACGGGCAGAAGTTCGGCCATGGCGAGGGGCGGCACGCCGAGCGCGTCACCAAGCGCCAGCGCGGCCGACATGTCCCAGCCGACCACCGCGCCAGGCAGCACACGCAACTGTCCGCCGAGGCGTCCGACCAGGTCCCAGACCTGCCAGCCTTCATGCGTTAGCGGCCGGTTCAGCCGCGCCGGGCAGCCTTCGCACGCCGTTTGGCAGGCGTCGCAATATCGGTCGCCCCCGCCGAAGGACCATTCGGCGAGAGCGCGGAGCCGTTTTTTTCCTGTTCCAGCAGCAGGCCCTTCGAGACATAGGTCAGCTGGAAGGCCTCGAAGATCGGCCAGATATCGAGCAGCGCGTCGATGGCCTCGGGGCTGGGATCGATGGGATTGTCGTCGACGTCGAAGATGCCCTCCCAGGCGAGCACCGCACGCCGCGCCAGCGCCTTGGCGAAGGCCACTGCGCGTTCCTCGTCGGACGCCTCGTCTGCCACCGCCTCGACAGCCGGATCGCTGCGCGTCGCCACCATCAGCGCGGTGGTCAGCGGGCGCAGTTGCACCCGCACGCCGGGGGCGAGATCGTGCCAGCGCGGGGCATTGGTCAGGTCGAGCGTCAGCATCAATAGGTCTCCACATCGTTCACGAGGGTTGCGGTGCACATCCGGCCGACGACGCTGTCGCGCGCGGCCTGCCAGTCGAAGGTCGCCTGCACGCCCTGCGGCCCGGAAATCTCGATGCGCGGGCGCGGCAGGTAGACGGCGTGCAGGGTGAAGGTGAAGCTCTCGCCCGAGGGCAGCGCGTAGGCGAACTCGAGCTCGCAGGCCTCGCCATTGATCGCCTGCGTCACCAGCGTGCTGTCGGCGAAGCGGACCTCGATCGAGCCGGTGAGGGCCGCGATGGACGGGTCGGCGCCATCGATCCGGCCGTCCGAACGGATGGTTTCGATCCGGTCGAGGTTGTTGGCGTAGGTGATGTCGGCCGAGACGACGTTGCCGAGGGCCGAGCCGTTCCGCGTGATCGACCCGTTGAAATGGCCGAACCGCTTCAGCTCCAGCGCAGCCGGAGTGCCGGCGTTGGTGGTCGTGCTGACCGTCTCCCCCTGCGCCACCAGCCGGGCGGTCGCGGTCAGCAGCCCCGAGCGCTGCATCTGCCAGGTGATCTGGTCGAGGACGCAGCCGGAATACATCGCGTATCGCGGCACCTCGGGCATGCCGGTCTCGATGGAGAGGCTCGGCAGCGTCCAGGCACCCGACTGGAACTCGTGCGTCCAGGGGCCAGTGCCGGTCGTCGTCGGCGCGCCGAAAGCTGCCTTCAGCCAGAATCCAAAGGCCTCCGCGTCAAGCGGCACGACGACATCGCCGTCGGCCGTCACCGCGTCCTTGATCGGTGCCAGCGGATCGCGGCCGTAGCCGAGAAGCTCGGAGTTCAAGAGCGGCTGCTCCGCGCCGAGCGTGGTGCTGGCGAAAGGCATCTTCGTGAAGCCGCCTGCTGGTGGCGTTCCATAGACGGTCTCGAACGCAAGCGCCATCTGCGCCCGCGCCCCCTGGGCTCGTGCCATGGTGTTCTCCTCGGGTTGTGGGGATCAGCCGAGCGGGTCGGCCGTGGAATAGTGCAGAACGACCGGGATCACGGCGGCCTTGAGGCTGGCCGCGCCCTCGACCGGCAGATCGACTGGGTGCGGCGCTTCCGCCTCGACCCAGTCGCAAAGCCCGCCCAGTGTACGGTCGGCGGCGAGCGCCGATCCGATGCTCGCGGTCAGCGTGTCGAAGGCGGCGTCGCGATCGGCGCCCTGCACGACCGCCTCGATCTCGGCGCGGTGCTGGTAGTGATAGCGCAGCGGCGACAGCGTCACCGCGGGCTCCCCCGGCTCGCCGTCGCGCAGGATCAGCAACCCCTCGGCCGGGACGCGCTCGGGAAGCACGTCGCCGCGCAGCGCGGTGGCGGGCAACGCCGAAAGCCGCGCGTGCAGCGCGGTGAGGATGGTTTCGCGGGGGGTGGGCATGTGGGGGTGCGCTTCGGACCGTTATTGCAAAATTAGTGCTTCGAGGCTATATAGCTTCCAAGACATGAGGACCGTATGCCGTGGACCGTTTCGTTTTCAGAGGAGTTCGAGCCGGAGTTCGACGAACTCCCGCCCGAGGTGCAGGACGCAATCCTCGCCCGCGCCCTTCTTCTGGAGCGCGAGGGGCCATCGCTCGGTCGCCCGCATGCCGACACCCTGACCGGGTCGAAACATGCGAACATGAAGGAGTTGCGATGCAACGCCGCTGATGGCGTGTGGCGCGTCGCTTTTGCATTCGATCCCGACCGGCAGGCGATCCTGCTTGTCGGCGGGGACAAGTCAGGTGGCAGCGAGAAGCGCTTCTACAAGCAGTTGATCGTCCGGGCCGATGAGCGGTTTGACCGTCATCTGTTGAAACGGAAAGGATGAGGACCATGGCACGGACCCTGAAGGACAAGCTGGCCGCGCTCGAACCGGCCCGTCGCGCGGGCGTCGAGGCCGAGGCCGACCGCCTCCACACCGAATATCTGACGCTGCAGGAGCTTCGGAAGGCCAAGGATCTGACGCAGGTCCAGCTGGCCCAAACCCTCGGCATTCAGCAGGCGACCGTCGCGAAATACGAGCGCCAGAGCGATCTGCTGCTCTCGACGCTTTCAAGCTATGTGCAGGCCATGGGGGGCAGCCTGAAGCTCATGGTCGAGTTTCCCGGCAAGGCTCCGGTGGCGCTCGAGGGTCTTGGTGAGATCGAGGAACCCCGCCGCCGCCGTTCTGCACGCGGAAATGAACAAGCCGCCGCGCGCGCGTGACTATCGGAGCCTGTCCTCTGCCCAGTTCGCGACGATCAGCCCCGGTACGCAGTCCAATGCCCGATCTGCATCCCGCGCCAGGTCCAGCCGCTTCGGCAACTTCACCTGAGGCACGAGCAGGAAGATCGGCGCGGTGACCTTGCCGCGCCCGGTCTTTGATCGCGACACGACCGCTTGGCCTTTGGTGTTCAGCCGTCCTTCGGCCACCAGCAGGCTCGGGCCCGTCCGGCGATAGACGAAGCGCAGGCGCAACCCGCGACGCCGTTCCCATTCGCCTGGGGTGATCCGGCCGCCGCGCAGCGACTTGCCTGCGGCGGGTAGCGGGATCGCCAGCCAGAACCCGTTCTTCGAGCGGATCAGCGGCCCGGTGTCGTGGGCGCTGACGATCACCGGGGCCTGGGACCAGACCAGCGCGGCGGCGTCGAGGCTTTCGCCGGACTTCGGAAACGTCTGGCTACGAATCGTGTTGGCGAGCCGTGTGCCGAGCCCTGCGCCTGTGACCTGCAAGCGCCATGCGGCCTTCAGCCCGGTCCCGGCCTCGCGCATGGCGGCGGTTGCCGCGCGCTCCCCCGCCGCCACCTCCGCTTGCATCATCGCGACGATGTCGGGATCGATGTCGAGCTTCAGTTTCACGCGGGCCTCAGATCGACGGTCCAGACCAGCCGCTCGCGGTCGCGAACCGGCTCGCCCTGAATGAGGAAGGCGTCGTCGTCGATCTCGACCCTGTCGCCGGGACGCGGTGTCGGCACCTCAGCCACACGCAGGTCGATCCGCGTGGTCTCGGACCAGAGCCGGGCGTCGCCGAAGTCGCTGATTGCGTCGGCGCGCCGGGCGACAACGCGCACCATAACGGGCGCGCCGCCCTCGGGCGTGTAGATCGCATCACGGCCGATGTTCGGATCCGCAAAGAGCGCTCCCACGGCGGCGGCGAAGGCGCTCATCAGAACGCGCCGTTCAATCGCACCCGACCGATGGTATCACCAGCCCCGCCCGCCACCGCCTCGGTGGCGACGCCGATCAGCGTGTTCGAGGTCGCCACGTTGGTGGTGCGCTTGTTGGTGTCGTCCCAGTAGATCCGGGCACCCGCGGTCCAGGCCTGCGAGCCGACCTTGGTGATGTCGAACACGCCGACGAGCGCGGTCTCGACGGGATCGCCGAGGGCGGCGGCGCCAGCCGCGATGCCGAAGATCGAGCCGACGAGCAGGCCGTCGCCGGAGGCGAGGGCATAGGGCGCGGTCAGGGTGATGGTGTTGCCGGGCTGGACGAAGTTTTTCATGGGGGTGATCCTCGTGGAAAGACGAAGGGCGGCCCGATTGGACCGCCCGCGTGTCAGGGTTCAGGAAGCGGGCGTCACGCGCCCGGGTTCTTGTAGAGGCCGCGCCAGTCGATGGCCTTGGCACCGAAGTCGAGGCGGCACTTGATCTCGACCCCGTCGACGTCGAAGCCGTTGCGGGTCTCGATGTAGGCGCCCTGCTGACCCTCGAGATAGGCGTACTCGATCGTGTCGATCTGGTTCGGGCTGGCGGCCAGATACCAGGCGGTCTCGCTGGCGGCGTCGAGCCGCGGCTCGCTGATCGGCGCGAGCGTGCGGATCGACTGCGGCACCACGCTGGACGTCGCGGCGGGCACCAGGTTCTGGGCGACCAGCTGCTCGGCCTTCAGCTCCAGCGAGGCGGGCACGATCAGGAAGGCGGGGCGGATGTTCAGCACCGTCTTCTTGTCGAGACCCGTCTGCTTGGCCATCGCCGCGCGCGCCGCGCCCACGCTGCTCACGTCGAGCGCCGCGCCGGTGCCCGCGAGGTTCTTGTGGGTGGTGTGGAAGAGCGCGTTGCCGTCGGCCATCGCCGGGTTGGCGGTGATGATGCCCCAGACCACGTCCGACTCCAGCTGGGCGATGGAGTTGCCGTACATCGCCGGGATCCGGGTGAAGGCGTCGAGATCGTCGTTGATCAGCGTCTGGCGGGTGATGGCGACCACCCGGCCATAGGTCTTGACCTTGTAGCTCTCCTTGCTCTCGCCCAGCGTGCCGCGCTTGAACTCGCCGCTTTCGCCGACCTCCAGCAGCTGCGGCGCTTCGCCGAGCTGGACGCGATGCATCGCCTTGAAGTCGGTCGCCAGCACCTGGCGGCAGAACAGCATGAAGGTGCGGGGATAGGCCTCGTAGGCCTGCCGCAGCGTCTTGTTGGTGACGGCCGACAGGATCTCGGGAAAGTCCGAGGTCGAGTGCAGCGCCCGCGTCGCCACCTCGTCGCGTGAGAGGCCGCGGGTGTTGACCCCGGAGTTGCCGAGGCTTTCGCGGGCCAGTTCCAGCAGGGTCATGCCACGATACTGGCGCGCGGCGTCTTCCAGCGGGAACAGCGTCGGGCTGTAGCGGTGAAGGAGCGCGTTCGCCACCGCGTCGCGGCGGGTGATACGTTCATCGCGCCCGCCGAGGGGGACAGAGACATGTGGGAAAGTCCGGGTCTCGTCCGACTTCGCGGCGACCTGATCGAGGATCAGGCGGCGGGATTCGTCGACGCTGACGCCGCGCTTGACCAGATCCTCGGCGAAGCTGCGCTCAAGGTTCAGGCGGCCCGCGAGATCGTAGATGGTGGAGACGCGGTCGCGCTCGGCCTCGCGGGCGCGGGTCGCGATGGCTTCGGTATCCGGGGCCTCAGGCTTGGGAGCCTTGGGCTGGCTGCGCGTCTCAGCCGCGCGCGTCTGCGCCTCGGCCGCGCCGGTCTTGTCGTCGGGCATGGTGATCTCCTCGGTCGCTGCCGTATCGGTTGTGTCGTCGGCCGGGGCGGCCGGTGTCGTCTTGTCGGTCATCGGGGATGCTCCTTCGCTGGTTTCGGCGTCCCGGCGATGGAGGACGCAGTCGTGATGTTCGCCCTTGGCGCGGAAGCCCGCGGCGGGATCGGCGCCGACCGGCACGGCCGAAATCTCGAACGGGGTCCAGTCGACCGCCCGCCAAGGTGGTGGCAGACAAATGCGAAGTCGTCTCAGCAAGGGCAGGATGGTTGTCCCTTAAGCCGCGCAGAGGCCGCGCCACTCGGCGAGAGCAGCGGCGCGGTTCAACTTGAAATTCTGTCGCGAGGAGAGGCTGCGCCCGAGTTGAACAGGTTGAGGACAGAGGCGTGGACGGATGCGAACTTCTGCAACGATCGCATCTGACGAAAGCGGAGCATGGCCCGCTCCCGTCGTCGAAAGGGCAAGTGCGAGTTCTCGGCGCGGTTGTTCATCCATCGGCCGGTTTGCTGGCGGTCGCGGATACCCATCTCGCCAAGTGCAGCGCCATAGGATCGAAGGCGATCAGTCACGAATTCGTCGGCTCGGCCATGCCGCTTCAGGGATTTCTTGAGGAATTTCAATGCCGCGTTCTTGTCCCGCCTCTTCGTAACGAAGCTTTCCAGCACCTCACCCTCGTGATCGACGGCCCGCCACAGATAATGCCGCTCGCCGTTGACCCTTACGAACATCTCGTCTACGTGCCAACGGGCGCGACTGGACTGCATCCTCTCCACACGCCGCTTTCGGATCTCCGCCGCGAACATCGGGCCGAACCTGTGCCACCAAAAGCGAACCGTCTCGTGGCAGATATCGACGCCCCGTTCGTGCAGCAAATCCTCGACATTCCTGAGCGACAGCGGAAACCGGATGTACATCATCACCGCCAGGCGGATGATCTCGGGCGACGTTTTGAAGTAGCGAAAGGGGGAGCGTTTCGTCATGGGCGGAGGCTACGAAACCGACCAGCCCGCCTCAAGCCGCGTTTGTCTGACAGAGCCCAAGGTCGTGCTCGACTGGGGATGAGGGGTCAGCCCCCCTCGTCCCAGAGGTTGGTCGATAGGTACTTGAGCCCGCTGTCGCAGACATGCGAAGGCGACCGTACCGCCCGCCTCGGGCCCCTGCAGCAGCTGCACCGCCGCCGCGAGGTTGGCCCCGGCGGAATAGCCACCGAAGATGCCTTCGCGCCGTGCCATAAGCTGCGCATGCGTGCGCGCCGCGTCGCCGGTGACGCGCAGATAGCCGGCAAGCGGCGCGCCGGCGAGATGCGCCAACTCGGCCATCAGGTAGCCGCCGCCTTGTACCGGGTGGTCGGGGTGGCTGATGTCGCCGCCGGCGAGCGCCTCCGCCCCGGCGGGTTCGACGGCGTAGCAACGCACCCCCTTCGGCGCCAGCGCCCGGGCCACGCCGCCCAGCGTGCCGCCCGAGCCCGCGAAATCGCAGAATGCCGTGATCGTGCCGCCCGATTGCGTCCAGAGCTCGGCTGCGGTGCCGGTCGCGTGCGCCGCGGGGTTGCCGGGATGGCCGAACTGATCGGCGCGAAACGCGCCCCGCGCCACCGTGATGCGCCGCGCCTCGGCCTCGACCAGTGCGAGGTCGGCCCCGGTGACCTGCCCGGGCACCCCGCCCGGGGCCTGCGGCACCAGCACCACCTCGGCCCCGAGCGCCGCCATCATCCGAGCGCGTTCGCGCGAGTTGCCCGCGCTCATCACCGCGACGAAGGGATGGCCCAGGATGCCGCAGCAGATGGCAAGCCCCGTGCCCATGTTGCCGCTGGTCAGCTCCACCACGGTCTGGCCGGGCTGCAGGGACCCGTCGGCGCGGGCGGCGTCAAGGATGGCCTTGGCGGCCCGGTCCTTCTTGGAGAAGCCAGGCAGCAGGAGGTCGAGCTTGGCCAGGATGCGCCCCTTCAGCCCAAGCTGCGCGGTGAGCCTGTCCATCGCCACGAGAGGCGTGTCGCCGATGGCGTGGGTGACATCGGGTAGGATGGCGTTGCTGCGCGTCATGGCATTCCTTTCTTGCTGTCGTTCCAAAGGCTGTCGTCACGCCCGTCGCGATCGAGCGCGGCCAGGCAGGCGGCGAAGCTGTCGAGTCCCTGGGCCAGGACCTCGGCCTTCCAGCCCAGGTATTCCCAGTAGAACCGTTTGCGCATGCGGGCGCGCAGGATGCGCCCCTCGGGTGAGAACGGGTCGCCGCGAAGGTGGATAAAGCTCTCTTCGCGGATCAGGTCTAGGTCGATGGTCGGCGCGTTGTCGGTTCCGAACTCCAGCGCCGCGACGCAGACATCGGCGCCGGACAGGCGGTCGGCGATGCGGTGATAGGGCATGCAAGGATGCACGGCGAGGCGCGACTGGCCGCCGCCGACCTGCTGCACACGCGGGAACCAGCGATGGAGCCGCCGCGATTCGCGCGTGTCGGGCCCGGCATAGGTCATCATCTGGCCCAGCCCCGTCGGCCCGAAACCGGTGTGGATGTCGAGCACGAGGATGCGCCGCGCCCCGGGCAGGAAGGCATCGAGGATGCGGGCCAGCGTGCGACTGGACCAGGTCGGCCCGTTGCCGTTGAAACGTAGCCCGTCGCGGTGCCGGTGCGTGCCCGTTACGGCGATAGCCGCCATCGCGGCAAAGCCGAGCCGCGAGATCCAGTCGGCCAGCCTCGCGTCGGCTTCGGCGCGGGCCCGGCCGTCCCAGGTCGGCAGATTCAGAAACTCCGTCACCGCGTCGTAGTCGGGCGTCTCGGGCCAGGGCGGATCGGGGTAGGTCAGGGCGCGGTGCAGGTCGACGTTGTCCTCGTTTTCCTTGCGGTCCCAGGCACAGCCCCACGGGTTGATCAGGTGGACGAAGGTGATCGCAAGGCCAGCGGGCAACCTGGCCGCGTCCAGCCCCTCGATCGCCGCGCACTGGATTGCCGAGCCCGTATGCCCCTCCGCGCCATGCGTGCCCGACACGACGAGCAGATGCAGCGGCGCCCCGGCTGGTCCGACGCTGGCGACGGTCGTGGCAAGCTCCTCGTCCGCCGGGCCCTTCCGCGGATGCAGGAAGCGCACCGGATCGAGGCCCGCCCGCGCGCAGGCCGCAAGGAAGCGGCGGTCCGCCGCATCAACGGTGCGCGTGAAATAGCGATCAGGATCAATGCTCATTTTTCAGGCTTCCTCACCCATCCTTTTCCTATGCGTGCAAGCGAGAACATATCGCTTGCGTCACTTTCAGAATCATCTAATACTAACATTGATCAAAATATCAAATGATCTTCTGACGGGGAAATCACATGAAACATAACGTTCTGGCAGGTGCCGTGACTGCGGTCGGCTGCATTCTTGGCATTCCCGCCTTCGCACAGGGATCGGTGACAACCGTCCTCGCGGCAGACTGGGATACGCTCGATCCACATCTGACGAAATCTACTCATGGTTTTCAGATGGCGCTGGCGCTCTATGACCGCGTCGTCGCGCTCGACGCCGACGGAACCATCGTGCCCTATCTCGCAACCAGCTGGGAGGCACGGCCCGACGGGGTGACGCTTCAGATCGGCGAGGGTGCGACCTGCGCCGACGGCACGCCGGTCGACGCCGCCATCGTCGCGGCGAGCATGGCGCGCTACGCCGATCCCGCGACGAACGCACCCTATCGCGGTCGCACCTTCGGCACTGGCGCTGCTACGGTGACCCATGACGACGCGGCACAGACAGTGACGATCGCGCTCGAGACCCCCAACTCCGACCTGATGCTGTCGTTAGCGATGCCTTGGTCCTCAGTCGTGTGCCCGGCAGGCCTCGCCGCACCCGAGGGGATGCAGGCCGAGCCCCAGGGATCCGGCCCCTTCACCCTGACCGAGAGCCGCCGTGGCGACACCTATGTCATGAAGCGCCGCGACGATCGTGGATGGGGCCCGTCGCTGGGTGAACTAACCGGAAGTCCGCCCGAAACCCTGACAGTCCGCGTCTCGGCCAACACGACCACCACAGCGAACCTCTTTGTCACCGGAGAAGCGAACGTTGTCTCGATCACTGGCAAGGACATCGAGCGACTCGCGGCTGAACCCAGCGTGGATCGGCAGGATATCACGCTCTTCGGGTCGGACGGGCTCATGTTCGCGCATATGCCGGGCCGTGTGACCAACGAGCCGCTTGTTCGGCGGGCGCTATCGCATGCGGTCGACCGCGAGGGATTCAACCGGGCGTTCGCCTTCGGCTACGGCACCGTGCTCGACACACTGACCACGCCGTCGATGCAGTGCTATGATGCGTCGGTTGGTGCCAATACGCCCGGCTACGATCTCGCCCGGGCCGAGGAGTTGCTGATCGAGGCCGGGTTCGCCCGCAACAGTGACGGCCAGTGGGAGCGCGACGGCGCGCCGCTGACGATCCGGGTGATCGGCTACGGCAGCCAGAATGCCGGGCCCGAGTTCCTGATGGAATCCTGGCGCCAGTTCGGCATCGATGCCTCGCTAGTAATGGGTGAATTCGGCTCCTGGTTCGAGACGCTGCAGGCGATGACGGACTGGGACGCGTCCATCTTCCCCTACAACTCGTCGATCCCTAGCCCCTCGCTGTTTGTTGCCCAAATCACCGGCGCGCCGAAGCCCGCTGGCCCGAACTACCAGGGCGAGGAGAACCCACGCTACGCAGAAGCCGCCCGCGCCGCGCTGGCCGCCGGACCGGAAGACCGCTGCGCACTCTGGGCAGCCGCCGAGCAAATCCTGCTCGACGAGGCCGATACGCTGCCGCTGGTGGCGCGCAATGTGGCGACGTTCACCCGAGGGGTCTCGGTGCAGATGATCAGCGGCACGGTCTACGAACCGAACGCGCTCCGTCTGGCCAACTGAGGTTCAGGTCATGACCACGGGCCTCATTCGGCTTCTCGCCACGACCAGCGCCGTGCTTGCGGTACTGGTCGTGGCAACTTTCCTTATGGTGCAGCTGGCGCCGGGTGACGCCGCGCAACGGATCGGCGGCATCGATGCGACGCCCGAGCAGCTGGACCAGATCCGGCGCGACTTCAGGCTGGACCAGCCGATGGCGGCGCGGTTCGTTGCCTATGTCGGCGGGCTGATGCAGGGGGATCTGGGCATTTCCTATGCCACGAGGGAGCCGGTTGCGCGGATCATCGCCGACCGACTGGGTAACACGTTGTGGCTCGCTGTCACGTCCGTGGCGATCATGGCGTTTGTGGCGGTGCCGCTCGGGTTGATCGTCGGGGGGCTGACCTGGGGCGACCGCAACCGCGGGCTCGACATCGGCTTCGTCGCGGGCACGAGCATCGCCGCCTCGCTTCCGGGCCTGTTGGTCGCCACGCTGCTGGCCTATGTCTTCGCCGTTTGGCTGCGCTGGCTTCCGGTTGCGGGCGCAACCCAGTGGACCTCGGTCATCCTGCCCGCCTGCGCCATCGCGCTGCGCCCGATGAGCGAACTGGCCCGCATGATCCGGGTCGAGACGCTGAACGTCCTGTCGCAGGATTACGTCCGAACCGCGCGCGCCAAGCGGATGACCCCGGTGCGCCTTTACACTGTTCATATACTGCCGAACGTCCTGACGGCCGCTCTGACGCTGACGGGTCTCGTCTTCGCGCACCTGATCGGGGGTGCGGTGGTGATCGAGAATATCTTCGCCTGGCCCGGCCTCGGAACCGCGCTGGTGCAGGCGGTCATGAACCGGGATTTTCCGGTAATTCAGGGGATAGTACTGATGCTCGGCCTCGTCATCATCCTCGTCAACGCGACCGTCGACGCGGCCCTGATAGCGATCGACCCGAGGGTGGCACGGAAATGATGCGCCATCCCGCTCTGCGCGCCTTCTTCCGCGCACCCTCCGGCTGGCTGGCCGCCGGCTCGCTTGGCATCCTTGCGGCTATCGCTTTGCTTGCACCTGTTTTTCTGTCGGACGCAGCGACGCAAGGCAGCATCATGCGCTCGGGTGAGGGTCCGAGCGCGGATTACCTGCTTGGCACCGACAACCTCGGCCGCTCGATCCTTGCGCGGCTCCTGGTGGCAACCGGGCTGTCACTGGTGCTCGCCTTGGCGGCGACAGCCCTCGCGGCTGTACTCGGGATCACGCTCGGCATCCTCGTAGCAATGGCGCCGGGCCGGATCCGCACGCTCGGGCTGCGCGCCATTGACGTGACGCTCAGCTTTCCGGGTATTCTGCTTGCCATCGTCATCACGGCCTTCGTGGGCGTCGGCCCGATCGGCGCGGTAGTTGCCATCGGCATCGCCTATGTCCCCGATTTCGCGCGGCTATCCTCGACGCTGGCGATGAGTGTGACGTCTAAGGACTTCGTCGCCGCCGCACGCGTGCTGGGTGTGCCGGCACACCGGCGGCTACTGCGCTACATCCTGCCAAATATCGGCGACTCGATGACGGTGGCGGTCTTTACCACGACGGCGGGGGCGCTAATCTCGGTATCGTCGCTCAGCTTTCTTGGCCTCGGCGTGCAGCCGCCCTTATTCGACTGGGGACGGATGCTGGCCGAGGGGATCGTCAACTTCTATGTGACCCCGCTCGCCGCGCTGGCGCCGGCGGTGATGATCGCCTTGGCCGGGATGGCGCTGGGGTTCTTTGGCGAGGCGCTGGCGCGCGCGATGAACCCGCTCCTGTGGTCGATCGGGGACGACGCGCGCGCGTCCAAGGCGACGGGATCGGGGGAGGCAACCGCCGCACCGCTTAAGGCCGACTGGAAAGAGGGCAGTGTGCTGTCTCTGCGCGACCTGCGCGTCACATACCCCGCGCCCGGTGGGGCGCGCATGGCCGTGGTGGACGGGGTCAGCCTCGACATCGAGGCCGGAGAGATTGTCGGCGTGGTGGGCGAATCCGGCTCGGGCAAGAGCCAGACAGCGCTTGCCATCGCGCAGCTTCTCGCATCGCCAGCCGAGGTGAGGTCGACCCGCCACCGCTTCTTGGGGGACGACCTTGGCCGCCTTGCCAGCGAAGATCGCCGCCGGCTCCTCGGGACGCGGCTTGCGATGGTGTTTCAGGACCCGATGGGCTCGCTCAACCCGACCATCCGCATCGGCGACCAGATCGCGGAGCCGCTGCGCCTGTTCGGCGGCGCCGACCGCGAGGAGGCGCTGAAGACAGCCGTGGAGCGCCTGCGCGAGGTCGGCATCCCCGCCCCCGAGGACCGGCTTTCAGCCTATCCGCACCAGTTCTCGGGCGGCATGCAGCAGCGCGCGATGATCGCCATGGGGCTGACCAACCGCCCCGCCCTGCTGATCGCGGACGAGCCTACCACAGCGCTCGACGTCACGATCCAGGCGCAGGTCATCGACCTGATGCGGGACCTCAACCGCGAGCACAGCACCGCGATCCTGCTGATCACGCACAACATCGGCGTCGTCGCTTCGGTCGCGCAGCGCCTGATCGTGATGTATGCTGGCCGGATTGTAGAGGATGGCCCCATTGCCGCGGTGCTGGGCCAGCCTCATCACCCCTACACGCGGCTGCTGCTGGCGGCGACGCCCGAGCTTGACAGTGACCGCGACACGCCGCTCGGCGCCATCGAGGGCCGCCCACCCTCGCCTGCTGATCGTCCGCGCGGCTGCGCCTTCGCCGCGCGCTGCCCCCACGCCATCCTGCGCTGCCATGACGAGGACCCGGCCCTCCGGCGCCTTGGCGACAGCCGGCATGCAGCCTGCCACCTCGCCGGGGCGCCCACACTGTCGGAGAGCCGCGTATGAGCCCGCCACTCCTGTCCATCGACCGGCTCGCAGTGCGCTACGGCGCGGGCGCCAACACCGTGACCGCTGTGCAGGAGGCAAGCCTGTCGCTCGCTCCGGGCACCACCCATGCGCTGGTGGGCGAATCAGGCTCGGGCAAATCCACAATCGCGCGGGCCATCGTGGGGCTTGCGCCCATCGTCGCGGGCAATGTGACGCTGGACGGGCAGCCAGTCGATCCAACCCGCGCCGCTGGGGCCGCACGAATGCGGCGGCGGGTGCAGATGGTGTTCCAGAACCCCTACGCTTCGCTGAACCCGCGCGCCTCGGTCGGCGACGCGATCGGCGAGGCGCTGATGCTGCACCGTCCCGAGGTCGCGGACCGGGCGGCTGAGACCGGGGCGCTGTTGAACCGGGTGGGCCTCGACCCCTCGGCAGCGGGGCGGTTTCCGCACCAGTTTTCGGGCGGGCAGCGGCAGCGCATCGCAATTGCGCGCGCGCTGGCCACCGGTGCGCCCTGCCTGATCCTCGACGAGGTGACATCGGCCCTCGACGTGTCGGTGCAGGCGACGATCCTGAACCTTCTGCGCGGGCTGCAACGGGAGCTGGGCCTATCCTACCTGTTCATCAGCCATGACCTGGCCGTCGTGCGCTACATGAGTGATGCGGTGTCGGTGCTCTATCTCGGCAGGATCGTCGAATCCGGCCCGCGCGAAGCGATCTTCACCGCACCGCGCCATCCCTACACGCAGGGCCTGCTGGCTGCGGTGCCGTCGATCCGGCCGGAGGCTGCGACCGCCGCGGGTCACATCAGAGGCGAAATCGGCGATCCGCGCAACCCGCCGCCGGGATGCCGGTTTCACCCGCGCTGTCCGCGGGCGGCGGCCGAGGCATTACTGATGGCGCGCTGCAGGACTACAGTGCCGGTCTTCACGGGCACGGACCGTCGGGTGGCCTGTCACGCAGAGGCCGAGGCCTGACCAATGGTCCCAGGGTCAGATCGGCACGCTACCCAAGTCTTGCCGCAGGGCGGCCTCGGCGCCCGCGCCATCGGCGGCGCGCAGCGCCCGCACGATATCGAAATGCGCAACCGAAAGGTGGGCGAGATCGCTGCCCTCGCCCGCGGCCTTGAGCATGAATTCCATCAGGGTTGGTCCCATCTGCACCCAGAGGTTCTCGACGATGATCAGAAGCTCGCTGTTGCCCGCGGCTTGGTAGAGACGGAAATGGAATGCCTGGTTGCTACGCGCGGCGGCAGACACGTCGCGGGCATTCAGATCCTTCAGATTGGTTTCGGCCAGTTCTTCCAGCCGGTCAATCGCATCCGCGTCGATGGCCGTCGCCGCCTGCCGCGCCGCGCGGCCTTCCAGCGTCAAGCGCAGGTCCATGAGTTCCGCGGCCTGGCGCGAGGTGAGGAGCCGGACCCGAGAGGTGCCGTTGGGCATGATCTCGACGGCACGATCCGAAGCAAGACGCCGCAGCGCCTCCCGCACCGGCATCGGGCTAGTTCCCACTGTTTCAGCAATGCTACGCACTGTGAACGATTGACCAGGCACGAAGCCGCCCCCCATCAGTTGCGCACGCAACTGACGGTAGATGTCCTCCTGCAGGGTAAGGCGCTGACCCGCAGGTTCGAGGTTCGGCAATGTCGTGTCGTTTTCCATGTCCAGTCCGGTTCCCCCGGCTTAGGCACGAGGCGGCGCAACCGGTTTGATCTAATTATCAAGCTTATCTCTCAATAGGAAGGCAACAATGGCTGCAACTCGCAAAGTGATCATCACCGCCGCCATCACCGGCGGCGTCCACACCCCCACCATGTCTCCACATCTGCCCGTTACCCCCGAGACCATCGCCGAGCAGGCGATCGGCGCAGCGCAGGCGGGCGCGGCGATCCTGCACCTGCACGCCCGCGATGCGGTCGGCAAACCCTCGTCCGCACCGGAGGATTACCTCGCCTACCTGCCGCGCGTCGCGGCGGAGACCGACGCTGTAATCAACGTGACCACCGGCGGTGGACTCGGGATGACACTCGACCAGCGGCTAGCGGCCCCGCGCCGGCTGGAACCCGAGCTCTGCTCGCTCAACATGGGGTCGATGAACTTCGTAATCTCGCAGATCGTGGAGAAATACAGCACCTGGAAACATGACTGGGAACGCCCCTACCTCGCCGGGACCTGGGACCTCGTCTACAAGAACACCTTCCAGGACATCGAGACCATCGCCACCGACATGTCCGGGCGGTTCGGCACGCGGTTCGAATTCGAGTGCTACGATGTCGGCCACCTCTACACGCTGGCGCATTTCGCCGACCGTGGCATAGTCAAGCCGCCCTTCATGGTGCAGACAATCTTCGGCGTTCTGGGCGGAATCGGCGCACACCCGGCGCATCTGCTGCACATGAAGGAGACGGCGGACCGGCTCTTCGGCAAGGATTATTCCTGGTCGGTGCTCTGCGCGGGCAAGGCGCAGTTCCCGCTCTTGACCCAGGCGCTGGCGATGGGGGCGAACGTGCGCGTGGGGCTCGAGGACAACCTCTACCTCGGGCCGGGGCAGATGGCGACGAGCTCGGCCGAGCAGGTCCTCAAGATCCGACGCATCATCGAGGAGCTGTCGCTCGAGGTCGCCACCCCGGATGAGGCGCGCGCGATGCTTGACCTGAAGGGCCGCGAGAACGTGAGGTTCCACGCATGACGTCCGTCGCCAACAGCCCCGGCCTTGCCGCCACTCTGTCGCGGCTGGAGGATGGATTCCGCGCCGCCAACCCAACCTCCGCGAAGCTTCATGCAAGGGCCTGCAGCATCATGCCGGGTGGCAACACGCGGGCGGTCCTCTACTACGACCCCTTCCCGCTGACCTTCGTACGGGGCGAAGGGGCCACAGTCACCGACGCCGACGGACACACCTATTCCGACTATGTCGGGGAATACGCGGCCGGTCTGTTCGGACATTCCGACCCGCGACTGCGGGCGGCCATCAACGCGGCCCTGGACGACGGGGTCATGCTCGGCGGGCTGAACCGGCACGAGGCCGGCTTCGCTGAAATCATCCGGGACCGCTTTCCCGTCATGGAGCGGATCCGCTTCACCAATTCCGGGACGGAGGCCAATCTCTTCGCCATTATTACAGCGCGCATGGCCACCGGGCGCAACGACATCCTGGTGTTCGACGGTGGCTACCATGGGGGGTGCCTGACCTATGTCGGGGGCATGCGGCCGCATGACGTGCCGTTCACTACGCATGTGGCGCGCTACAACGACATCGAGTCAGTCCGGGCCTTACTCGAGGCCCGCGGCGATGCGATTGCTTGCGTTGTAATCGAGCTGATGATGGGTGCGGGCGGCGGCATCACGGCCGATCCGGGTTTTCTCAGCGCCCTGCGCGACGAGACCGCAGCGCGCGGAATCGTCCTCATCTTCGACGAGGTCGTCACCTCGCGTATGAGTGGCGGCGGGATGCAGGCGCGCCTGAACGTGCGGCCCGACATGACAACGATCGGCAAGTATTTCGGAGGAGGTCTTGGCTTTGGCGCGTTCGGCGGCGCCTTGGACTTGATGCAGGTCTGGGACCTTACAAGGGGTGGGATCGCCCACGGAGGGACCTTCAACAACAACACGCTCTCGATGGCTGCGGGAACCGTCGCGATCCGTGACATCTTCACCCCCGCGACGGCAGAGGCGCTCTTCGAGCGGGGCGAGGCGCTGGCGGCGCGGTTGCGGGCACTCGGGTCCGCGCATGGCGTGCCGCTCTCGGTTCTCGGGGCGGGTTCGGTGATGACCCTACACCTGCAGCACCGGCTGATCCGCTACCCGTCCGATCTCTGCACCCCGCCGGGGCTGCGCAAACTGCTGCACCTCGCGCTTCTAGAGCTTGGTCAGAGCATCGGACGCCGCGGCTATGTCACGCTTTCCCTGCCGCAGTCGGCTCAGGACGATGACAGGCTGGTCAGCGTCTTGGACGATGTGCTTGGCACCCACGCTGCCGCGATCCTCGAAGGTCTTGAGGGCACATGATGTCCTCAAGACAGTTGAGGACGTCAGCCAAGGGTGATCAATCCGACAGAACGACCGCCCATGTCTCGATCGTGGAGATCGCATGGCGCAGCGCAGGGCGAGCGGTCACTCTTGCTCCACAATGTCGCGTTGTCTGGGCATGTGCCCGCCAAGCGGCGAGCTCAATCTTTTGAAAGGCGCTGTGGCGCGCGATCGAATTGAAAGATCAACTCATGTCCGAAACACGAAGAACCCGCATCCTGATCATCGGTTCGGGACCAGCTGGAAATACTGCGGCGGTTTATGCTGCGCGAGCAATGCTGCAACCTCTTCTCGTGCGGGGACTCCAACCTGGAGGCCAGTTGACAACCACTACTGATGTCGAGAACTGGCCAGGCGACACCTCCGTGATGGGCCCAGTACTCATGCAGCGCATGGAACGCCACGCAGAGGATATGGGAGCCGAAATCGTTTCTGACGTCATCATGTCGCTGGATTTGTCCCGGGAACCGTTCATTGCCACCGGCGAAGATGGAAGGGACTATGTTGCGGACGCAGTCATACTGGCGACGGGAGCCAAGGCAAAATGGCTAGGGTTGGCGTCCGAGGATAGGTTCAAGGGGCTCGGAGTGTCCGCATGCGCGACATGCGACGGCTTCTTTTACCGAGGAAAGGAAATAGTCGTTGTCGGGGGCGGCAACACGGCGGTGGAGGAAGCGCTTTTCCTAACGAATTTTGCGTCGAAAGTAACCTTGGTTCATCGTCGTGACGAACTGCGGGCCGAAAAAATCCTGCAAGATCGTGTCTTTCGGCACCCAAAGATTGAAATTCTTTGGAATCACACACCAATCGAAGTGCTCGGCGACCCTGCCCCGGCAGGTGTCACAGGGGTGAGATTGCAGCATGTTGAGTCCGGCATCGAAACAGTCATCCCCTGCTCAGGTTTCTTCGTCGCGATCGGGCACGCCCCGGCATCCGAACTCGTCAAAGATCAACTGAAACTCCATCATGGCGGGTATGTCTGGGTGAAGCCAGGCACCACCCAGACCTCGGTTCCAGGCGTGTTTGCGGCCGGCGACCTGACAGATCCCGTGTACCGGCAAGCCATTACGAGCGCCGGGATGGGGTGCATGGCCGCTCTCGATGCCGAACGCTGGCTAGCGGTACGAAATCGCGCCTAATTACCGCTCAGGATTGGCTTGACCGTTTGGAAAGACATGCAGACCACGAGTATTAATGGCGGGCTCATTCGGGCTGATCTGTGTACCCTTCATCTTGTGTGTCGGACTCTGGAGTTCTTTCCGCGGTTCCGGAGCGGGAGCGCCAAGCACAATGTATGTTGAAATCGACACGCAACCTGAAGTCACGAAACGGGGCATGCCCAACCAAATCCAGACGATCGTCAGAACTCGATCTGTGTCATCCATCTGATCAGTGTCACCGCGTCGCCGAAACTCCCTGAGAGCCTCGTCAAATCGGCAGACTCATTATCCCAAAGCACGCAATGGACGATCCCTGTTTCGCTGACCTTGAGGGACCTCAGCGTAAGCCCGGCCGCCGCTAGCGACTGGCATAGCTTTCCAACATCCACCAATCCATGACAGATCATCTCGAGGTGAAAGCTGATCCTGGCTTCCGGGAAAGCCCGTCGGCTTGCCGCGATGTCCTCCGCCGGGACTGTCATTCTCGGCTCGTGGAAACAGTCAACAACATGCCTAATCGGCCCCTCCCGCTGGCAAAGGTTTCCCTCACCAGAAAACCCCGAAGAACCCCGAAAGCGCCCTTCGCTTTAGCTGCATTTCTTTCGCGCCCGCAAGCTGATGCTCAAATCGGCGCGTCACGGCTTCCTGTATAGCGGAAAAACATCCGCTATACAAGATGATCGCTGCATTGTGACTGGGTAATGTTCTGACTGGAGAACCGGAATACTGCCTGCGCAACCGGCTGCGCCGTACATCTGGCAACCTTGGGTGACGCTGACGATAGCCAATTATCGGCCGAAATCGTCGTAGCCACCGCAACCCGAAAATGAAGCGTCTGGCTTCTGGCCATCATCCCAAACGGATTCTGCGCCTTCGTTTCAACGTTCTCGAAGACCATCCTGAAAGGTTTTCATGGCGATGTGATGATTGGGAGCCGAGGCAACCTAACCTTTTCAATCGTTCAGCATGGCCTCGGCTTTTTCTCGGATGTCTGCAGCAAGCGGAATGGCGGTTCGGGCTTCAAGGTCAAACTGCACCGTCACGGCCTCCATCTCGGCTGCCAGCCGTCCGGTCGGCACCTCCTGCATCTCGTAGGCAGTGGTGAAGGATGTCCGTCCCAGCCGGAGGAGTCGCCCTCTGACGAGCGTCAGGGTACCTGCCCGAAGCTCGCCCTTGTAGGTAAGTGTCGTCCGCACATCCGCGAAGCCGATGCCGGCTTCAAGATGATCCTTCGAGAACCCGATGGCCGAGAAGAGATGATAAGCGGCATCATCGAACATCGCGACATAGTGGCGGGTGGTGAAATGCCCCATCGCGTCGCACATCCAAGGATGCACGACGCCGCGATGGCAGTCGATTGGCGTCATCATCGTCTCAACGTCCTGTCAGCACGGCCTCGATTTCGTCCGCAAACCGGTCGGCGAGCGCCCGTATCTCCGCGTCCGAACGGTTCTGGATCGGATGCGGCACGAAGATCGAGCGCCCGTCGAAGCCGATAGAGCCGCATTGCCGGTCGAAGGCGTCGCGGAATTCCTCGGTCAGGATGCTGACCCCCGGCACGCCGCGCTGGTCGAGGTCGTTCAGGTCATGGGTCGAACAGGAGGTGCAGGAGCCGCAGTCCGACAGCGACACGATGAGACAATCCGCCTCCGCGGCAATCTCCTGCAGCGTGGCCACGGGCGCGGTGCGGGTGTTCGTCGGCTTTTGCCAGTATTTTACGCTGTAGCCGCGGTCTGCGAAAATCTCGACAAGGCGCTCACTGAACTTGTCGCAGCGCATCTTGCCGATATCGAGCACGGCCAGTGTTCCCGCCTTCGGATCTTCAGGCATCGTGCGCGCCGGGCGGCGGGCGGGCGCGGCCTCGGCTGTCGGATCGCGCAGCAGGCTGTCGTCAGTTCTCATTCCACGATCTCCTTCGTGACGGGTTGGCTTTCGTGACGGAACCGTCCCCCGGTCCAGCCGCAGCAGATGGCTGAATAGAGGCCCGCATCCCCGCCCGCCCGCACGATCAAAAGACCTTCGGGCCAGAACTTGTCGATCATCTCGCCTTCGCGGTCTTTCGACACCCCTTCGCCAACTCCGCCAGCACCTACGACCACCTCGGAACCTGGCCGGCGCAAGTTCGCCCGCAGGCTTTCTTCGATCCGGGCGCGGTCCCAACCGGCATCGGCAAAGATCGCGTGGTGTTCCGGCGACAGCACGAGCATCGCGTTGACGAACTCGCAGTGCTTCGGATGACCCGCTGCCAGAAGCGACATGGCGAGCGAGCGCGACAGCTCCTCGGGTGTGCGGCTCTGCATGGCGACGATTCCCTGAATCCCGTCGCCCTGAAACAGGGTGACCGCGGACTTGCCCGGCGCAATGCCGCGCGCTTGCGCCAACGGCTGCCAGCGAGGATCATCCTCGCGCTCCGCAAAGCAGAAGGTGAACTTGCCCGGCCCCCCGAGTGTCGAGCGGTCGAGCTCGCCCGGGCGTCCGCCGCCCACGTTCCGCGCGATCAAGTTCAGCGCGCGCCCGATGGTAGCATTCGCTCGGTTCCCCTGTCCCAGCGCGTTGATCCCGGAATTCATCCCGATCCGCCGGGCGATGGGGCCATTTACGACGATGATGGGCGAAGAAAAGCAGGTGGTGCAGATGACGCCATGCAACGTGAACACCGGCTCGAGCGCCGCCTCAATCGCGGTCAGCAGAACGGGCATGTATTCTGGCAGGCAACCCGCCATTACGGCGTTGATCGCCACCTTTTCGACCGTCAGCGGCGCAAGGTCAGGTGGCATCCGGCCGATGACCTCATCGGGCCGGCGCACGGTCCCCTGCAGCATGCGCAGGATTCGGGCATCCGTCGGCGGCACTACTGGCAGGCCGTCGGTCCAGCCGCGATCGAAGCACAGCTCCATCGGGTCGTCCCAGGCGCCCACTTCCACCACGCGGCTTGCAAGCCCCGGATCGCCGTAGCGTGCGACGAGGTGCTCATGCACATTCGGCTCCCGCGTCCTGGACCCGCAGCCGAACCGCAGTTCCGGCAACGCCGCGCCGAGGTCGGGCCGCCCGGTCAGGCGTCGCCAGTCGGCTCGGTCCCAGCCCCAGCTGCGGTCAGCCTCGACACCGTTTGCGTAGCGGATCAGGGTGGGAACCGTTTCGATATCGGCCGCGAAGGACAGTGCCAGCGCCCGGTCGTCGATCGCGCCGGGGAAGTCGTCGGGGGTGTCCTGCACGACGACCATAGCGCCAAGCTCCTCCAGCACAGGCGCGACGAGGCGGCAAGTCGGGCACTCTGACTTGATAAACGCGACAAGACCGTCCTTTGGCAGGGACTGTGGCGGTGAAAAGGTGGACATGGGGACATCTCCTTTGGCGTTACTGGCATGCCAGTTTGATTCCCTCTAGCATAAGCACAACTGGAATGCCAGATTGAAGTCATGACAACACAACTGAGCGAAGCAGCCGAAGCGCAGATCCGCGCGGGCATCCTGACCGGGGCGTACGCCTTCGGGGAACGACTGTCAGACCGGGCCCTGGCCGACCGGCTGGGGATCAGCCGCACGCCGATCCGCCTCGCCCTGTCGCGCCTGGCCGACAGCGGGCTCGTGGTGGTGAAGCCGCAAAGCGGTACGACCGTCATGAACCCCGACCCGGAGACGATCCGGGCCTGCTGCGACATGCGTGCCTTGTTGGAGACGGGAGCCCTGCGGCTGGCCGTCGCATCGGGCCAGTTGACCGCCTGTTCCGGCTTGGTAAGCGATGCCCGCGCAGCTCTGGCGTCAGGCGATTTAGCGCGCGTCGATGCCCTCGACACGGCCTTCCACAATGCCCTCGTGGCCGCCTCTGGCAATGTGTTCCTTGTACAATCCTACCGTGCGATTGCCGATTTCGTGACCGCCATCCGCTACCGGTTGCCACGCGACCCGACCCGCTACGCCACCGCGATCGAACAGCACGAGCTGATTCTTGAGCACATCAGGGCGGGGAACCTGAAACTAGCGGAGACCCAGCTCGCAGCGCATGTTGCGCGTGTTGCGAGAATGTCGACCGCGCAGACCACAGGACGGTGAAACGGATCGCCGCGTGGCTGAAATCGACCCCGCACTCGTGCAGCAGGTCCTCGACGTTCCGCAGTGACAGCGGGAACCGGACGTAGAGCATAACCGCCAAGCGGATAATCTCGGGACCCGGCGACGCAGTTTCCCGCGGCGGAAGACTGACTTCAAGAGCACCCACGCCGCGAAGGGGCTGGAAGCCGACCACGTCGTCCTGCTGAACGACGACAGCGGGCTCATGGTGTTTCACCCGCGCCGACACGCCCGCGCTGCTGAAGGGGCTGCTGTACGGCCCGGATGGCGCGGCCTTCTCGCCGACGCACACGCGCAAAGGCGACCAGCTGTACCGCTACTATGTCAGCCAGACCGTGCTGAAGCATGGCGCGGGGGCCTGTCTGGTCGGCCGCGTACCCGCGGGAGAGATCGAGGCCGCCGTCATCAACCAGCTTCGCGCCGTGTTCCGCCAGCCGGAAATCGTGGCGGGGACGTGGAAGGCGGCGCGGACGCTGGACGACAACAGAACCGAGGCCGACGCCAGCGCAGCGCTTCAGCAGCTAGACCCGCTGTGGGACGAACTCTTCCCCGCCGAACAGGCACGCATCGTTTCGCTGTTGGTCGAGCGCGTGGACATCGGCACCGGTAGGCTCAACGTCCGGCTTCGCGTCGACGGCCTTAGCGGCCTCGCGCGCGAGATGCAGGCCGGCGACATGGGTGCGGCCGCATGACCCGCGGGTCGCCGATCCCCGAGACTGTGACGCTCCACGTCCCGTTTCGCTTCGTGAAGCGCGGCGGGCGCAAGGCGATGCAACTGCCCGATGGCGTCCAGCCAGACCGCAAGGCGGACAACACGCTGGTCAAGGCGCTGGCCCGCGCCTTTCGCTGGAAGAAGATGCTGGAGTCCGGGGAGTTCGCGACAATCGCCGAACTGGCGGAGCGCGAGGGCATCGCGCCGTCCTACATGGCGCGCGTCCTGCGGCTGACGCTGCTCGCCCCCGACATCGTCGAGGCGATCCTGAACGGCACACAGGGTCCGGGGGTGACACTGGCTCGGGTGCTGGAATCGATTCCGTTGGAGTGGTGTGAACAGCCTCATTGACTCAATCCACCATATGTTCTTTAAATGTTCCCCTCGGTGCTGCAGGCTTTCGTCGTTGTGGGGTCGATACACACACGATATAGTATGACCTCAGCAAGCATAGGTTTTTGATGGCACTGGGACCCAAGGGACGCCCTCAACGGATCAGAGATCCGTTGCACGATTTGATCGAATTCGACACAGGTCGGTTCGAACAGATGCTGTGGCAGGTTATTCAATCACCGTCTTTTCAAAGATTGCGCCGCGTCCGACAACTTGGGTTTTCTGAGTATGTCTATCCGGGCGCAACTCATACGCGTTTTGGACACAGCCTTGGAGTTTTCTTCAATGCTAGGCGCCTAATGCGCAACGTACGACGCCATATCGGCGCTGACAACTTTGATCAATATCGCTCTGAAGCAGCCCTCGCCGCCGCGCTGTTGCATGACGTTGGCCATGGCCCATTTAGCCATTCCTTTGAGGCCATTGGGAAAAGTCTAAACCTCAAGTATGCCAAGCATGAAGACGTCAGTGACGAGATCATTCGCAACACTGAGGTCGCCGGGATCCTAGATAGCTACATTCCAGGAATGTCGGTTCAGGTAGCAGATATCATTGGCGCAAAGACGCCGGCAGATGTTTATTCATCAGTCGTTTCAAGCCAATTCGACGCTGACCGGTTAGACTATATGCAGCGTGACCGCATGATGACTGGGACCCAGCACAGTGAAATTGACCTCACATGGCTGATTGCAAATCTTGAGTTAGACGCCGTGCCCTTCGGCGTTGAAGAAGAAAAGGTGGGAGACGTTGAAACCTTCGTGCTCAGCTCGAAGGCGATTTATGCTGCTGAGACCTATGTCGTTGGCCTTTTCCAGCTTTATCCAACCGTATACTTCCACAAAGCGACTAGATCGGCTGAGAAAGTCTTTTTCCATCTTTGTGAGCGTGTTTTCAGGCTCACGCGGGAAGGTAAGTCTGAATTAGTTGGCCTGTCAAATGCCAATCCAATTATTTCTTTCGCTGAAAATCCAGACTCGCTTCAGAACGCACTTCGACTTGACGACTCGGTTATTTGGGGTTCTCTGGCGGAGCTGTGTGAATCTAGGGACAGCCTAGTATCGCAGCTTGCAGCGATGCTCAGGGAGCGGCGCCTGCCCAAGTCTATCGATCTTAGAACAGCCGTATCCAGAGAGCTCGGCGATGGGGCTCCGGCCGAAGTCATTGATCGGGCTGTCTTGCTCGCCAGGAATGCGCTTGGCGCATGGTGCGATGAGCAGGGCGCCGAGGTGCCGCCCATTTGGATCGATACCGCGCAGCGCGTGCCTATAAGGAATTCCAAGAAGATATCGGCCCGCTAAACCAAATTCTCATCAGGCACAACGGTGGGCTTGTCGACCTCAAAGAGGTCTCACCTATTGTTAATTCAATTCGACCATTCAAGCTGGACAGAGCCTATATTCCATTTCCAGATAACGGCGCGGGGAAATTAATAACTGATATCGTCAAGGAAAAAGTGAAGGAGGCAAAGGGAGAATGAAAATGCAAACAGGTGGAGACATGGAAGAACTGGTCCGCATTGTCTCAGCTGCAGATGGTGAAATCGTCGGCAGGACAAGACTTCAGAAGACGGCGTTTCTTCTTGAGCTAGCCGGTCTTGGTAGCGGCTATGAATTCAAATACAAGCATTATGGTCCCTTCAGTGAGGAACTGGCATCGGCCGTGGATCTTGCGCCGTTGCTTTTCGACTTTCGTGAGGATCAGAAGCGGTCAGGATGGGGTGGTACATACTCTGTCTTCACTTCAGGCGCCCCTTACAAAGGCGACGAAGGAGATCCTTACAGGCAGCTTGTTTCTTTGGCGAAGCGCGCGAACCCCATTGCGCTCGAGCTTGCGGCTACTGCCGCGTATCTTGCGAGCATTGGCGATGCCGATCCTTGGGGCGAGACGGAACGTAGGAAACCGGAAAAGGTAACTGGAGGCAAGCTCGATCAAGCCAAGGCTCTGTATATTCGCTTCAAGCAGCTTCAACTGCCTCAGGCGCTGCCCGACCTTTGAGACGTCCCTGTTTTCGGTGATCTGGCGGTGAGGTCAGGAGCACCAGTCACCGGAGTGTTTGCATGCAAGAGAGTAGAGAAGTACGAGCAAGCCTGTGGGACTCAGCCAATACGCTGCGAGGCTCAGCTGTAGATCGCACCGATTGGAAGGGCTATATTCTGCTGTGACCCCCGAGAACTCCTCCATCTGATGCTAGAGTCCGGCCCAAGGAAAGGACCGGACCATGAAGCGATCGAAGTTCACGGAAGAGCAGATCATCGGCATCCTGCGCGAGCAGGAAGCGGGAGCGAAGACGGCGGAGCTCTGCCGCCGGCACGGGATAAGCAGCGCGACGTTCTACGCCTGGAAGGCCAAGTTCGGCGGGATGGACGTGTCGGACGCGAAGCGGCTGAAGGCGCTGGAGGAGGAGAATGCCCGGCTGAAGCGGCTCCTGGCGGAGTCGTTGCTCGACCAGGCCGCGCTGAAGGACCTCCTGTCGCGAAAGTGGTGACGCCCGCCGCCAGGCGCGAAGCCGTCGCGATCCTCGTGGAGCGCCACGAGATGAGCGAGCGGCGGGCGTGTTCCGTGATCGGCGCGGACCGGACCTCGATCCGATACCGCGGCCGACGCCCCGACGACCACGACCTTCGCGAGCGCCTGCGGGCGCTGGCGTCCGAGCGGCGCCGGTTCGGCTACCGGCGGCTGCATGTTCTGCTGAGGCGGGAGGGCCATGTCGTGAACCGCAAGAAGACCCAGCGGCTCTACCGTGAGGAGGGCCTGTCGGTGCGCAAGCGGCGGGGGCGCAAGAAGGCGACGGGCACGCGGGCGCCGCTGCTGACAGTGGCCCTGCCGAATGCGCGCTGGTCGGTCGACTTCGTGCATGACCAGTTCGCCCAAGGTCGGCGGTTCCGGATCTTCAACGTGATCGACGATGTCACGAAGGAATGCCTCGCCGCCGTGGTCGACACCTCGATCTCGGGCCGCCGCGTGGCGCGGGAGCTCACAGGCCTGATCGAACGGCGTGGAAAGCCCGGCGTGATCGTCTCGGACAATGGCACCGAGTTCACCTCGAACGCGATCCTGGAATGGGCGGAGAAGATGAAGGTGAAGTGGCACTACATCGACCCGGGCAAGCCCTTGCAGAACGGGAACTGCGAGGCGTTCAACGGCCGCATGCGCGACGAACTCCTTCTGTAGTCGGGGCGGGTTCGTCAAGTGCGATGGGGGCAGGTCCGTCTGGGGTCATGCTTCTGTCCGCGGTCGGCTCGAGGGCGCGCCGCATGTTGGCGGTCGAAGGTGAGGCGGACCATGCTAAACGGCGGGCTTGCGTGATTGCGCGCAGAAGCAGCACCAGGCATTCGTGCGGCCTTCGCCTCATCCCCGTCCCTGACGGGACCGGCGCCCGAGCGCGAGACAGCGCCCGGGATCAGGTCAGGCCGGAGCGCCCCAGCGGAACGGCGTTCCGTCTCGCCACATGCGGTGCATCACTACGGCAAGCTTACGGGCGACCGCGATCTTTGCCTTCTTCAGGCTGCTGCGCTTGGCGATGCGGACACCCCAGGACCGGAGCGATGTCCACTGCCGGCTTCGGGTCAGCATAACATGGGCGGCCGTGAACAGCGCCGTTCGCGTGAAGGCATCGCCCGATCGGCTGATGCGGCCTCGCACATCGATCTCACCGGACTGGTATTGTCGAGGTGTCAGGCCGAGATGGGCGCCTACGTCGGATGAGCGCCGGAAGCGGGAGGGATCGTCGATCGTGCTCTTGAAGGAAAGCGCGGTGACCGGCCCCACGCCCGGGATCGTCATGAACCGGCGGCAGAGTTCGTCGTTCGCCGTGACCCTCAGCAAGGCCGAGTGGAGCGCCGCGAGCTGAGCCTGCATCTGCGCTCGGCCTCTCAGAAGGCTGTCCATACAGAGTTCGAGCATCGGGATGCCGTCGACCAAAGTGCGGACCCGGGCTTCGAACTCCCGGACCGCCACACGGCCAACCTTCAATCCGAAGGGCCGGAGCAGGCCGCGGATCTCGTTCTCGTGGTCACGCAGCTTGTTCACAAAGAACTCCCGCGACATCAGCAGTGTGCGGAGTTCCTGGCTCTCGGTCGATTTCACGTGGACTGCCTTGAACCAGCCCGATCGGATCAGGTGGGCCAACGAGCGGGCATCGTTGCGGTCGTTCTTGTTGCGGTTCATCGCTACCATGGCCGCCTTTGCATGCCGCGCCTCGATGCAGATCGTCGGCATGCCGGCAGCGGTCAGGCCCTTGCACAGCCATTGCGACAGAGGCCCTGCCTCGAGTCCCACACGAGCGAACGCACCCCCGCAGCCAGCAAGCACTGCACCGATCGTATCGGGTTCGGATAGAACCTTGGCCTCAAACACCAACGCCCCGTCCTCATCGACGACGCAGACGCTGGTCATCTCCAGCGACACATCGAGACCTGCATATAGCTTTGTCATCGTTCATTCCTCCCGGTTGAAAATATCCCTTCGGTAGGAGACTACCGGCGCCGCCGGGTGACGAGCCCCGACTACGCCATCTGAACGAGACCCTGTTCTTCGGCATCGACCATGCCCGTCAGGCCGTGGCCCGCTGGACCCACATCTACAACACCGAGCGGCCTCATTCCGCCCTCGGATACCAGGCCCCGGCAGTCTTTGCCGCCCAACTCACCGCAATGGGCGATCAGCTTCGCGCAGTTGAACCGCTCCGCAGATCGCCCATTGCTCCACCGGCGCAACCGCGCCAAGTTCAACCGCCAGACTCTGGCCTCAGATGGATGAGCATCGGGGGTCACAGCACGGCAGTTCGACCCACCACTCTGGCCAACTGACGTTTCGGGGCGTGCGCGTCGCCTTCACCACTGCGCGCTGCTCCTCCCGACTGAGCTGGCGGCTGCCGGCGCGCGCGAGTGCGGCCTCGACGATCCAGGGCTCGAGCATCATGCGCGCCGTCGGGCGGTGGCGATCGAGCATGCGTGCCATCCGCAAGGGCTCGAGCGCGGGGGTCACGCTGCCGGGAGCGACACAGCTGAACACGATGGTCATTATCGGGGCGTCGTGGCGGAGCAAGTGCTTGGCCCGCGCATCCTCGATCGAGGCCAGGGCCTGGCGCGCGGCGGCACCATCGCCATCGAGCCCTTTCTTGGCGAGTTGCAGGAGGAACGCCTCGGCAGCGGTCACGCTTCGGTCGCATCCGTTCTCCCGGATCGTGACGGCCTGGCCGAGAACAGCATCATAGGGGATGCCCGTTCTCCGCCCCCTCGGACGACCACGCGGATTGCCGCTCTGGCCCTTGACGAACCGCGTCGAGCGCGGAGGCCTGCCGTAGCCGATGTCGTCTTCACCCGAGCCAGCCGTCATGCGCGCGTGCCTCGCGGCCATCGCAGGCTTCCGGGATCCCTCGTGCAGCGCCGGATCTCCTCGATCTCCTTGTCGGTGAGCTTTGCGCCACCGCGACGCCGACTCAGCGCGGCCTGCACGGCCCAGGGTTCGAGCAGGAGGCGCTGGTAGTTGTCGATTGGCCCGTAGTCCCGCGTGTCGACGCTGGCGATGCCAAGGATCAGCAGTGCCGCATTGGCATTGTCCGGATCTTCCTCGCTTCGATGGTTGATCCGCAACGCGGGTGCAGGCGCCATCTTCGCCAGGACCTGTTCGCGCTTCGCGATCATTTTCAGCACCTCGCGGCGCGCGGATCGATTTCCCGCAATGGCGTCCTGGTAGGTCCGATGCTGCAAGGCCTCCTCGACGCTTACCTCCTGCTGTATCCCGCTGCGGGTGATAGTCAGGGTCTTGTCGACGATGATGTCGAACGTGGAGGTCGATCCGGACCCGGATACCTTCTTCGGACGCCCGTTCGGATTGCCGCTCTGCCCCTTGGGGAACCGGCTGTGCTTCGGTGGCTCCGATCCGGGCGCCGTCATCCCATGCCTCCGTCCCGGACGAGCTCGGGGGTCTGGCCGGTCATCGCCGACCAGCGGGCAAGGGCGACGTCCACATAGGCCGGATCGATATCGATACCTCGGAAGTGACGGCCGGCGCGTTCTGCCGCGATGAGCGTGGTCCCGGAGCCGAGGAAGACGTCGAGGACGGATTCCCACGCCGGGTAACGTCGCAAATCGCGTCAGCGACGAGGCCCACGGGCTTCACGGTCGGGTGCAGATCGAGGTCGGCACGACGGCTGCCCCTGAACGAGTTCACCGAGGCGTAGTCCCAGACATTGGTCCGGTTCCGGCCGTGACGGCCGAGCTCAACCATATTGGCGTGCGGCGCCCGCCGACGCGGTAGACGAAGACAAGCTCGTGCTTCGATCGGTAAAGCGACCCCATCCCGGCATTCGACTTGTTCCAGATGCAGAGATTCAGCAGTTCGCCATAAACCCGGTTTCCGACCGCCGACACGTCCTCCATGTGCCGCCAGTCCATGCAGACGAAGTGTACCGCTCCATCCCGCGAGACTGCCGCCGCCGCACCGAGCGTCGCGGCCAAGAACGTCCTGAACTCAGCCTCCGTCATCTCTCCCGAGGCCATTGCAAACTCGCGGTGGCGGCCCCGGGCATTGGCATGCCCGTTGATCCGAACATTGTAGGGCGGGTCAAGAAAGGCGGCGTCGATCCTGCCGTCGCCGATGACGGCTGCCAGGAACGCCGGATCGCGGCTGTCGCCACAGCCGATCCGATGCGGTCCGAGCGCCCAGATGTCGCCGGGCTTCGTGCGCGGCGTCGTCGGGGCTTCGGGGATCGTCTCGTCGTCGGGATCGGTCGACGTCCCGAGCAGGACGTCGAGCTCACCGGTCGAGAAGCCTGTCAGCGTCAGGTCCAGGTCCAGATCGAGGCTGGCCAGTTCGCCGAGTTCCATCTTGAGCAAGTCGAGATCCCACCCGGCATTAAGTGCGATCTTGTTGTCCGCGATCCTGAGGGCGCGTTTTTGGGTGTCGGCAAGGCCCGACAGCGTGATCGTCGGAACCTCCACGAGGCCCAGTTCCTTCGCCGCCCGAAGACGACCGTGTCCGGCGATGAGCGCGCCCGCCTCGTCGATCAGGATCGGATTGGTGAAGCCGAAGGCCTCGATCGCAGACTTCAACTGGGCGATCTGGCTCTGTGGGTGCGTCCGCGCGTTGCGAGGATCGGGCCTTAGGCCCTCGACCGCACGGTACGTCACTGACAACGGCTTCAGTTGGTGATTGGTCTTGTCCATATACCCTACAACTCGTTACCAAAACACAACGCACCCCGATATGTGGTGATCCGGCGATGATTTCAAGAGGAAGCGGCTTCCGACTGGACTTGGCGCGCCAAAGGAGCGTTGCTGTCCCCAAGCCCGGCCAGATCCCCGGGCGCGTCGCGGTAGCGGCGGAGGGTCCGTCGCGTCAGCCACGGAGGCCCATCATGGCACCCACATCCAGGTCAGCATCGACTGCAATGATCCCCACGCCGCAACGCAAGACCGCCGTTCTGGTGGCGCTGCTTTCCCGCCCCGAAGGGGCAACGCTCGACGATCTCGTCCGGGCAACGGAGTGGCAGGCGCATTCCGTACGCGGAGCGCTTTCCGGGGCCCTGAAGAAGCGGGGACACCAGATCATCTCCGAGAAGATCGAAGGTGTTCGCCGCTACCGGATCGCGGTCGCTCGATGAGGGGGGCAGAGACCCTTGGGCCGGATATATCCGCCCTCGCGTCGCGCGATCTCGAGGGGCTGCGCGCGGCCTGGCGCGCGGCCTATGGCCCGCCGCCGAACCTGCGTTCGGTCGAGCTCTTGCGGTTGCTGCTGGCCTGGCGCCTCCAAGCCGACGCCCAGGGCGGCCTTGACCGCGAGACGCGGCGCAGGCTCGCGCGCAAGGGACCGGTGCAGGCGGAAGGCCTTGATCTCGGTGCCGGCACCGTGCTGACCCGCGAATGGCAGGGGCGCAGGGTCGAGGTCGTCGTCGAACCGGGCGGTTTCCGCCACGACGGCCAGCTCTATCCGAGCCTTTCCGCGGCAGCCTCGGCGATTGCGGGATCCCGCTGGAACGGTCCGCGCTTCTTTGGCTTGCGCAAGAGCGCCACATGACCCGGACCCGGATCCGTTCCGCGATCTATACCCGCAAGTCGAGCGAAGAGGGACTTGATCAGGAGTTCAACAGCCTCGATGCGCAGCGCGAGGCCTGCGAGGCTTATGTCAGGAGCCAGGCGGGCGAGGGCTGGCACAGCTTGCGCGACCGCTACGACGATGGCGGTGTCTCGGGCGGCACCATGGAGCGGCCTGCGCTGAAGCGACTGCTCGCCGACATCATGCGTGGCCGGGTCGATGTGGTGGTCGTCTACAAGATCGACCGGTTGACCCGCTCGCTGGCTGATTTCGCGCGCATGGTCGAGATCTTCGAGCGCCACGCTGTGAGCTTCGTCTCCGTGACCCAGGCCTTCAACACCACCAGTTCGATGGGCCGGCTTACCCTCAACGTGCTCCTGTCCTTCGCCCAATTCGAACGCGAGGTGACCGGCGAGCGGATCCGCGACAAGATCGCAGCCTCCAAGGCCAGGGGCATGTGGATGGGCGGGACACCGCCCCTCGGCTATGACCCACCCCGCGGCGGCAACCGGGCCCTCGTCGTGAACGCGGAGGAGGCCGAAACGGTACGCGCCATCTTCCAGGCATATCTCGAGCTTGGCTCCGTGCACGACCTCCAGCGGTGGCTCAGCGCGCGCGGGATCGGCTCACGGGATCGGAGGGGCAAGAACGGGCAGGCCGCCGTCGGCAAACCCTTCGGCCGCGGCGCGCCCTCCATCTCCTACGCAACCCGGTCTATCTCGGCTTCATCCGCCACAAGGATACGCTTCATCAAGGCCTCCACGAGCCCATCCTTGATCGTGCCCTCTTCGACGCAGCCCAGGAGCAGCTTGCGGCGCATCGGACCCGAGGTCCGCTTGAGACCGGCTCCGGGGTATCCCGTGCCCCGCTGACCGGACGGATCTTCGACGCGACCGGCGAGCGGATGTCGCCGACCTTCGCCATCGGGGCCCGCGGCAGGCGCTACCGCTACTACGTCTCCGCGTCGCTGCAACAGGGGAGAAGGAGGCCGCAGGACGCCATCCTGCGCCGCGTACCCGCGGGCGACCTGGAGCAGGCGATCGCCGACCGTTTGCGCAAGATCGACGGGATCGACAGCGCCGTCCCCCTTCGTGCCGTCGCGCGGGTCGATGTGCACCGCGATCATATCATCCTCACCCTGCCCAAAGAGCTACGCCGGGCATTGCAGGCAGGGCTCGCCCCACCGAGGACCTCGGCGAGGATCCGACGGATGGCCAGCACCTCCGGCTGATCCTGCCCATCCGATTCCGCGCCGGGGCGGGGCGGCGTCCATCGCCCTGGCACCCGTCGGCGGTCCAAGGCCAGACCCCACTCTGATCCGTGCCTTGCGCGCGGCCCATGCGATGCTCGAGCCGGATGCCAGCGGCCGCCCGGTCCTTGCCGCGAGCCCACCCTCTCCCTACCGCCGGCGGTTGGTCAGGCTCGCCTTTCTCGCCCCGGCTCTCCAGGCCGCCATCCTATCGGGGTGCCAGCCTCCTGGCCTCACCCTCGCGCGATTTCTCGCCGGCGAGATGCCGATCGATTGGCGCGATCAAATGGAGTGCTTCGGGGCGCACCGGCTGACCGGTTGAATTCCCCTGTTCTGCGGGAAAAGCGCCTGTTCTGCGGAGCAGATCGTCCTGCTATGCGTTTCTCGCCCCCTGTTCTGCAGAAAAACAGGAAAGTGGCCAGGGATAGGGGTACCCAACTGAAATCAAACGACTTCCTGCGCATCGGCACGCCGCGGTCGCGTCTGAACGGCCTGTTACCGGCAGGATTCCCGAAAAATTCCCTGTTTTTGCCGAAACTCACCCAACCATCGGACCACCGGAGACCGGCCGATCAAACGGCCCCACACGCTGCCGGCCAAGTCCCGAAGAACCGAGGTAAGATCCGGAAGGCGGCAGAAAATACGCCCTGTTTCCGGAGCTTGCGAGCACCACGCGCGGAAGGAGATAAGTCGAAAGACTGGGTGGCGGAGGAGCCAGTCTGGAGCTATCCCGTCTCTGCGAATTTCCCTGCAAACAGGGAAATTAACAGGGTGTTTCTGCTGTTTTCTGGCAACCAATGCTGGGATCGGCGAAAATCCCTACGACTATTCAATGCCTTATTCGGAATTTCCCTACTGACAGGAACAGGGAACTTTTTGGGGCCGAACAAGGTAATTTTTTCTTCGAGCAGGGAAGTGGTCCTCGGTGGCGCGATCCTGCCGATGCAGATCTTCGGTGTCATTTGAGCGACCTCGGACGCGATGGAATCTGGTATCCTGAAAGAGACTCATAGAATGACGAACGACCTTACCCGGGCCTCTGCGGCACCGGCGTTGGATGTTTTTGTTCTGGCGCAGATGGAGGCCGAGCCCGGTGGTGAATCCCGAGTTCCCAGACAAAGCACGCGATGACCCGTCCCTTGTTCGGGCGGCCGAGTACGTGCGCATGTCTACCGATCACCAGCGCTATTCGACTGAAAACCAGGCGGCGGCAATCCAGGCCTATGCCGCACGACGCGGCATGGAGATCGTCCGGACTTACGCCGATGAAGGAAAGAGCGGGCTGCGGATTGAAGGCCGGGACGCACTGAAACAGCTGATCGAGACCGTAACTTCGGGAAACGCAGATTTCGACGTCATCCTTGTCTACGACATCAGCCGTTGGGGCCGCTT
>JAWKXE010000002.1:0-2085 GCA_041397165.1 Paracoccaceae bacterium
AGCGGAAATGGATCACCGTGGCGCAAAGACCCGCGCGGTGGCGGCCGTATTTCCGGTAAATCCACTGGATCACCTCTTCGCGGCGTTCATGTTCGAAATCCACGTCGATGTCGGGCGGTTCACCACGATGGCGCGACACGAAGCGTTCGAACACCATGCCGATCATCTCGGGCTTCACATCGGTGATGCCCAGCAGATAGCACAGGATCGAATTGGCGGCTGACCCGCGCCCCTGGCACAGGATCCCCTGCGACCGGGCGTATTGCACGATGTCGTGGACGGTCAGGAAATAGGCAGGAAAGTTCAGCTCCTGAACCACGGCCAGTTCCTTGGCCATCAAGGTCCTTGCCTTCTCGGTCGCGCCCTGCGGATAGCGGCGGGTGAGACCCTCATGAGCCAGCCGGGTCAGGCGCTCCATCGGGGTCTCGCCACCATCCGCGATCTCGTCGGGGTAATCATAGCTGAGCTGGCCCAGATCGAAGCAGCAGCGATCCGCGATCTGGATCGTGCGGCGCATGGCGGCGGGATGATCGGCGAACATCCGCGCCATATCCGCGGCGCCCTTCAACCGACGCTCGGCATTGGGCAGGGCGTGGCGGCCGATCCGGTCGATGGTGCAGCCCAGCCGCATGCAGGTCAGCACATCGGCCAGTTGCCGGCGGCTGGCGCGGTGCATCAGGACATTCCCGACCGCGACCATCGGCGCCGATGTCAGCGCCGCCAGCCGCGCGCATCGGTTCAGCCAGCCGCGGTCCTGCCCGTCATAGCGCGGCGCCGCCCCGGTGAAGGTATTGCCGGGATAGCGGCGGCGAACCCGGCCGATATCCTGTGCCGCGCGGATCATATCGCCCGGCAGCGCGATCAGGAGGATGCCGTCGCATCCCGCCAGCAGATCGGCCATGTCCAGATGGCAGTCGCCCTTGCCCGCCCGCCGCTTGCCAAGCGTCAAAAGCCGGGCCAGCCGCCGATACGCCGCCTTGTCGGTCGGCAGGGCGAGCCATTCGACGGCGCTGTCGCGCAAGACCAGACGGCAGCCGACAATCAGCTTCGGCAAATGCGGGACCTCGGGACGGGGCAGGTCCTGCGGGGTGCCGATTTCCTGGCGCGAACAACTGTCCACCCGATGTCGCGAGCGGATGCGGACGCTGTCTTCGGCCTTTTCGCGCAGGATTTGCAGGGCGCGATAGGCCCGCACCACGCCCGCCAGAGAATTGCGGTCGGTGATCGCGATGGCGGCCAGCCCCAGTTCGGCGGCCCGTGTCACCATCTCTTCGGGATGCGAGGCGCCGGTCAGGAAGGTGAAATTCGAGGTAACGCAGAGTTCCGCATACGCCTCGCGCCGACCGGGCAGGCCGGGCGGCGCGACATCGGCGGGGGCGCGAAAAGGTTCGGTCACGCGAATTCCCCCTGCACGAACCAGGCCGGCTCCTGCGGCGTGTGAAACAGCCACAGCCGCCGCCCCTGCAAGGTTTCGACGCGCCAGTAATCGCGCAGGCCGCTGCGCCAGTTCGGGTCATCCAGCCACCATTCCGGCGCGATCCGTTCCGGCCCCGTCGCGCGGCCCGTGGTCAGCGCCATCCGCCGCCAGCGGAACCGTTCGGGCGGCCGATTGCCTGTCGCGGCGATCGGTTCGGGCGGGAAAATCCGCACCGGCCGCGGGTTCGGACTGATCCAGGCGCCGTCCGGCTCGGAAAAGGCGGCCGCCGCGATGATGAAGCTGCGTTCCGTGATGTGGCTGTCGGCGGGCAGGAAGCGCTGCACGTTTTCCAGCCCGATCCGCGTGCCGATCCGGGTGATCAGATCGTCCAGCCGCCCCGGATCGCGGCGGCGGGCGCTGCTGATCTGTTCGGCTGGCAGGGGGGCGACCTGCACCGCCTCCAGCCGGACCTGATCAATGCCGAAACCGGCATCCACCTGCGCGATGCCGCGCTGAAACAGCGGCAGGATACGGGCCGGGTCGCGCATCGGGCGGGCCAGGCGCAGTTCGACCTGCTGGGCATTGCTGTCGACCCGGCGCAGCGTCAGGCACAGGACCCGCGCCCCGGCCTCTTGCGCACGCAGCTTGTCACAAAGCCGGGTCAGCAG
>JAWKXE010000003.1:0-2082 GCA_041397165.1 Paracoccaceae bacterium
CGGCGGAGATGCCCTTTGACGAGGCGATGGCGCAGGAGCGTGCGACCTTTCTTGACCTGCGCGGGTCGGAACAGGCGGCGGCGTTGCGGCATGTCTTCTTCGCCGAGCGTGCCGCCCCGCGACCGGCCGCCCTGCGTCAGGTCGCGCCGCTGCCGCTCCGCTCCACCGCCGTCATCGGCGGCGGCACGATGGGGGCAGGGATCATCGCGGCCCTGCGCGGTGCGGGCCTGCCCGTGATCCTGATCGAACGCGACGAGGAGGCCGTGGCGCGCGGCCTTGCCAATGTCGCGCGGACCTTCGACGGCGCCGTCAAGCGCGGCAAGCTGACCGCGACACAGGCGCAGGCGCTGACCGACGGTGTGACCGGGACGACCGATTACGCGGCCCTGTCCGATGTGGACCTCGTGATCGAGGCGGTGTTCGAGGAGATCGGCGTGAAACGCGCGGTCTTTGCCGAACTGGGGCGGCACTGCCGCGCCGATGCGGTGCTGGCGACCAACACCTCCTACCTCGACCCGCGGCTGATTGCCGAGGGCCTGCCGCAGGCCGGGCGGTTTCTGGGACTGCATTTCTTCAGCCCGGCCAACGTGATGAAACTGCTTGAGATCGTGCCGGTCCCCGAGACCTCCGACCAGACGCTTGCCACCGGCTTCGCGCTGGCGCGGCTGCTTGGAAAGATGCCGGTGAAGGCCGGGATCTGCGAGGGTTTCATCGGCAACCGCATCCTCAAACGTTACCGGATGGCGGCCGAGGCGCTGGTGCGGCGCGGCGTGGCGATTGCCGACATCGACGCGGCGATGCGCGATTACGGTTTTGCGATGGGTCCGTTCGAGGCGCAGGATCTGGGCGGGCTCGACATCGCCTACCTCCAACGCGAGGGCGCGCGGGCGGCGGGGCAGGCCGTGCCGGAGACGCTTGGCGACATCCTCGTGCGCGCGGGGCGCAAGGGGCAGAAGACCGGTGGCGGCTGGTATGACTATGCGGCGGACGACCGCGCAGCCCGGCCCTCGCCCGTGGTGGCCGGCCTGATCGGGGCATGGATCGCGCCCGGGCGGGGGATGGAGCGGGCAGAGATCGCACCGGCGCTGGTCGCCGAAATGGCGGCGGAAGGGCAGGCCATCCTGACAGAGGGGATCGCCTCTGCCGCCGCTGATATCGACCTGGTCGAGATTCACGGCTACGGCTTTCCGCGCTGGCGCGGCGGGCCGATGTTTGCCACCCGTGCGCGGGAATAGGCCCAGGGCGCCGCGGCGGTATCGGAAGATAATGCCCGATGCGCTATTGATCGAATGGCAGCCGCGGCGCAGTATTGCCCGCATCTGCGCAGCCTGACTGGACAGCAGGCCCAGCCGTCGGGAGGACGGCGGGGATCAGTCAGGAAGCAAAGCTGCATGTCGCCTTTTTTGGGAGGGAAAGGCCATGATGTGTTTTGAGGAGTGGAACAACTGTATCCTGTCCAATTGCGGGCATTACTACAGCACGCCACTGAAACACGCGCGCAAGAACGTTGGATATTTCCAGCTTCGCCGCCGTCACGGTGTGGATATCGCCGAGATGCAATGCGAGATCGACCAGATCGAGCGGCAGCGCGTCGGCATCCGCCGGGATGACCACGAATACCTGTTCCTGCTGATGCCGAAATCGGGCGAGATGAACGTGGTGCATAATGGCCGGCAAGAGGTGCTGACGCCCGGTGACAGCCTGCTGATGGATTCGACCCGGACGGCAGAGCTGAACTTCAACGGCCGCGCGGCATCGTTCCTGTCGGTGCATCTGCCGCGCAGCCTGTGCCTTGAAGGGGGAACCCGCGATCCGGCCACGGGGCGGCGGATCGCGCGTGCGCATCCGCTCAGGGCAAGTCTTTCGGCCTTGATCGACGGCGAGGGGCCGGACGAGGCCCATGCCGATTACCTGTTCGACTTCATCGCGATGATGTTTCGCGCGGAAGACCGTAGCGGTGACGTCACCGGGTTCCGCGACCGGCATGGCAGGTTCCGCTATATCTGCGATACCATCGAACGGCATGTGGCCGACAGCGACTTCACGGTCGAGCGGCTTGCCGGGCTGGTGCATATGTCGCGC
>JAWKXE010000004.1:0-1886 GCA_041397165.1 Paracoccaceae bacterium
CTATCCCGCGGCAACCGAAGATGCCCCTGGTGTCCGCGATGGTCACGTTCCGCCGCCCGGTGCCTACTGCATCCACCAGGCGGGCTGAAACGCGCTCTCGGCAAAGGGCGCGGGCGCGATGATCTTGTGCGCATCGTCCTGGACCTGGAAGAACAGGTGCGCCTGACCGCTTTCGGGGTCATCCGTCTGGTTGGGATAGCTGGTTCCGGACTGGCTTTCGTTGTCGAACCGATAAAGCCCGGCGACGCCGCGATACTGGATCTTGCGGATCGCATCGCCCACCGCGTCGAAGTCGCCCGGGTCGACATCGGTCCAGACCCTGGCCATGATATTGGCCGTGTCATAGCCCGACCCGGTATAGACCATACCCATCGTGCCGGGGAACCGTTCCTGATACTTGGCCCGGAATTCGGCGCCCATCTCGTCGTTATAGGTGCCGATCACCGTGCCCCAGACAAAGCCGTTTGCCGCCTCGCCGGCAAGATCGAGGAATTCCGGCTGGCTGGGCCCGTATTGCAGATAGACCAAAGCGCCTTCGACCGGGTCGACGGCGAAGGTCTGGGCAAAGGCGGCCAGTTCGGCGGCGACCCAGTGGTCGATCATGATCGCGCCGGCATCGGTTTCCTTCAGCGCCCGCATCACCGGCGCCCAGTCCTGGACCGGAAACTGGATGTCGGTCACCGCACCAAGCTCCCATTCGCCGTTGCTGTCGGCGATGGCTTTCTGCGTGGCCTGGCTGATCGCCTGGGTATAGCCGATCTGCTCTTGCACGATGTGAATCTTGTTGTTCTTCGGCGCCCACTGGCCGCTGGCCTTCAGGTCGCTGAGGAACCTGACGAAGCCCGACCCGTAATAGGTCTCGGCCACGTCGATCTGGAAGACATTCCGGTATTTCTGCTTGTCCGACAGGAACAGGTCGAGCGAGGCCTGCTGGGTGTTGCCGTGCAGATAGGGGATGCCCGTCGCCGCGGCGGCCTCCATCGCCGGCTGCGGGATCAGCACGAAGGGCGAGATGATCGCCTGCGCCCCGCCTTCGGACAGGTTCTGGAACGCCGCCAGGGTGCCTTCGGGCGTCAGGACGTCGATATCGGTGCTCATGATCTCGATCATGCGCCCGTTCACCCCGCCCGCGGCGTTGATCTCGTCCACCGCCAGCGTCACGCCATTCAGCCAATCCTGCTGGTCGGCAACGCCGACCGGGCCCGATTGCGCCGTCGGCACGCCCAGCTTGATGGTATCCGCAGCCATCGCCGCATTGCCCAGCGACAGCGCCGTCATGCTGGCCGCGGTCAGTTTCAAAAAGCTTCTTTTGTTGAGCTGTTTCATGTCGTTTCCTCTCTGTCCCGGGAATTGAAACGAAATCTCAAACAGGCGTCTATGGTTCAAATGCACTACCGAATGGGGCCATCGCATCCGGTCGGGAATGCCATCGTCAGGCTGCGGCCCTGCGCGAAGCCCGGCCGCCAGAACGGCCCAACAAGCAGGCCCCGACCCCGAAGAAGAAGGATTGGATGACGCGCGGCGCGGCGATCTCGTCCAGCTTGCCCGGCGCACCGGCCAAAGCTTGCCACAGGCGGGCCGGTTGCCGACCCCGAACTTGCAAGGATGCTCGATCCGCTGCTCGCAGCCGCGCGGGATTCACATCCCGATCATGCCCGCCAAGGGGCGACACGGGATCGACCGTTCCGGGCGCCATCATGCCCGGCGGGAGGTGCCGAAGCCCACCGCCCGCTCAGGCCGCCTTGCGCAGCGCCTCGGACGGGGTGCAGGCCAGTTCCATGCCGTCGACATAAAGGATGTGCTGCGACTGAAACCCGAGCCGGATCAGATCGAGCCGTCGCCGCCCTGCCGTGCGAATGAACTCGCCATCGACCAGCCGGCCCACC
>JAWKXE010000005.1:0-1521 GCA_041397165.1 Paracoccaceae bacterium
GCCAGCCCCGGGCTGTTCCAGCAATGGCGCACCTGGCTGTCCAGCCGCTCCTGATTCCTGACCCGCCTTTTCCGGAGTTCTGTCATGTCGATGAAGCATCCGATCATTGCCGTCACCGGCTCGTCGGGCGCAGGCACGACCACGGTCAAGCACACCTTCGAGGCGATTTTTCATCGCGAAAACGTGAACGCCGCGATCATCGAAGGCGACAGCTTTCATCGCCATACCCGTGACGAAATGAAGCGCCTGATCGATGAAGCCGAGGCCCGTGGCGAGCGCGGCATCAGCCATTTCGGCCCAGAAGCAAATCTGATCTCCGACCTGGAGCAGATCTTCCGCGCCTATGGTGATTCGGCCACCGGCCGGCGGCGCCACTATGTTCACAACGAAGCCCAGTCGCTGCGCTGGAACCTGCCGATGGGCACCTTCACCGAATGGGAAGACCTGCCGGTCGGCACCGACTGCCTGTTCTATGAAGGCCTGCACGGCGCGATGGTCACCGAGGATGTCAACATCGCCCGCCATGTCGACCTGCTGATCGGCGTCGTCCCCACGATCAACCTGGAGTGGATCCAGAAGCTGCATCGCGACACCCGTCTGCGCGGCTACTCGAAGGACGCCGTGCAGGACACCATCCTGCGCCGCATGCACGACTATGTGCACTACATCGTGCCGCAGTTTTCGCACACCCACATCAACTTCCAGCGCGTGCCGGTGGTCGACACCTCCAACCCGTTCTCGGCGCGGGACATCCCGACGCTGGAAGAATCGATGGTCGTGGTGCGCTTCAAGGATCCGCGCGGCGTGGACTTCCCCTACCTGCTCAACATGATCAGCGGTTCCTTCATGTCACGGGCCAACACCATCGTGGTGCCGGGCGGGCGGCTGGATCTGGCCATGCAGCTCATCCTCACTCCGCTCATCTGGAAGCTCATGGAGCGCCGCCGCCAGTGGGTCTGACGGACACCTCAAGATGATGATTCCACTGCAATAACGCCACCAGGCCCGGCACCACCGCCGGGCTGTTGCAACGCACAAGCGGGTACCCAAGCGGCCCGGTTTCGACGATAATTCCGCCTTTCCCCAATATGGCCCCGAGCCGCGAGAGAGCGATGTCGTCTGAGCGCAACGTCACACTGCCCGAGTTCAACCCGATCACCGGCGCGATCCGCGCGCTGGCCATGGACGCGGTCCAGAAAGCCAAGTCGGGCCACCCCGGCGCCCCCATGGGCATGGCCGAGATCGCCGAAGTGCTGTGGCGCCACCATCTCAAGCACAACCCGGCCAACCCCAAGTGGGCCGATCGCGACCGCTTCGTGCTCTCGAACGGCCATGGCTCGATGCTGATCTACGCCCTGCTGCACCTGACCGGCTACGATCTGTCGATCGACGATCTGAAGAACTTCCGCCAGCTGCACAGCAAGACCCCGGGTCACCCGGAATACGGCTACGCGCCGGGTATCGAGACCACCACCGGCCCGCTTGGCCAAGGCATCACCAACGCCGTCGGCATGGCGCTGG
>JAWKXE010000006.1:0-80000 GCA_041397165.1 Paracoccaceae bacterium
AATCCGTCTGGGCGTGGCCCATGTTGACCGAGGTCAGCCCGCCCCCGGCATCGCGCGCCGGCAGGAGGCCGTGATCGGTGGCGATGGTGACCTCCGAGCGGCCGGTCTCGTCCATCAGGTGCCGCGCGATGCAGCGGGTGGCATTGCCGCAGGCGGCCGAGAGCGACCCGTCGGCATTGTAGAAGGTCAGGTGCAGGTCGGCGCTGTCGCTGCGCTGCATGACGGCAAGCTGATCGAAGCCCACGCCGCGGTGCCGGTCGGCCATGGCGATGGCGATGCCGGCGTCGATCACGGGCGCGCGGCCGCGTTCGTCGACAACGACGAAATCGTTGCCGAGACCGTGCATCTTCATGAAGGCGATATCGCGCGCGGGATGGGTCATGGCGGGCATATACGCGCGCCGCTTCGAGGAATCCAGCGACGGGTGAAGATTCATCGAAATTCGGGGTTGACCCGGTAGGGCCATCTTTCTAGATAGGCCGCCTAGTGGGCCGTTAGCTCAGTTGGTAGAGCAACTGACTTTTAATCAGTGGGTCGCAGGTTCGAATCCTGCACGGCTCACCACTTCACAACCAGATTCGGTGGCAAGCGCGGGGCGGTTCAGGCCGGGTCGTGGAGCGTCTGTCACGGCCAGGCGGTGACGCCGGGGCGGCTGGCGCCCGAGATGGTGAAATCGTCGAGACGGATGCGGCAAAGCTCGTCGCGCCGGGCCGGGCGGGCGATTCCGCGTTCGGGCGATTCAGGCAGGCAGGTCGGGCAGGTCATCGTTACAAAAGTTTCGCAGACCGGTCACATCGCTTTGACAAAGCTGGTGTCTTGATCCCGGCACGTTGCTGCCCGGGGGTCTTCATGCTTGTCTTCGATCGTCTGACCAAGCGCTTTGGCGCTAATGCGGCCGTGGACAATGTGAGTCTGACCATCGACCGACCGATGATGATCGGCATCATCGGGGCCTCGGGCGCGGGCAAATCGACCCTTCTGCGGATGATGAACCGGCTGACCGACGCCACCAGCGGCGCGCTGAGCTTCGAGGGCCGCGACGTGCTGAGCCTGCGCGGCGCCGCCAAGCGCGAATGGCAGTCGCAATGCGCGATGATCTTCCAGCAGTTCAACCTGGTGCCGCGCATGGATGTGGTGTCGAACGTGCTGCATGGCACGCTGAACCGGCGTTCGGCGCTGGCGACGATGTTCAACCTCTATCCGCAGGCCGACATCCACCGCGCCATCGACATCCTGGAACGGCTGGGCATCGCTGCCCATGCCGCCAAGCGGGCCGAGGCCCTGTCGGGCGGGCAGCAGCAGCGGGTCGCCATCGCGCGGGCGCTGATGCAGGACCCCAAGATCATCCTGGCGGACGAGCCGATCGCCAGTCTCGACCCGATGAACGCCCAGATCGTGATGGACAGCCTGCGCGCCATTCACGAGGAGGACGGCCGCACCGTCATCGCCAACCTGCACACGCTGGATACCGCGCGGCGCTATTGCGACCGGGTGGTGGGGATGCGCGCCGGCCGGGTGGTGTTCGACGGCACGCCCGAGCAGCTGACCACCGGCGTGGCGCGCGACATCTATGGCGCCGGCGCCGAGTTCTCGGAAGAGGCGACCAGTACCAGCCTCGACCGTCTTGAGCCGCAGGGCACCGTCTCGGCGGTGCCTGCATGACCCTTCAGCGCCCGGGGCAAAGGACAGGCCGCGGGCTTTCACATCCAACCGGAGACCAGAAGATGAAAACGCTGATTGCCGCCCTCGTGGCCACCACCGCCCTGACTGCCCCGCTGCAAGCGGAAGAGATCAAGGAATTCCGCATCGGTATCCTCGGCGGCGAAAACGCCCAGGACCGCCTGAACAACAACGAATGCCTGCGCAAGCGCACCGAGGACCTGCTGGGCGTCGAGACCAAGCTGTTCGCCCCGGCCGACTATAACGGCGTGATCCAGGGCCTGCTGGGCGGCACCATCGACATGGCCTGGCTGGGCGCGTCGGGCTACGCCAAGACCTATCTTTCCGACCCCGAGGCCGTGGTGCCGGTTCTGGTGAAGGTGAACAACGACGGCTCGTACGGCTATTACTCGATCGGCTTCGCCCGCAAGGACAGCGGCATCGCCAAGCTGGAAGACGTCAAGGGCAAGGTGTTCGGCTTCGGCGATCCGAACTCGACCAGCGGATTCCTGATCCCGTCGATCGAGATTCCGCAGGTGACCGGCTCGACCATGACCTCGGGCGATTACTTCGGTGAGGTGAAGTTCACCGGCGGCCACGAGCAGACCATCGTCGCGGTCTATAACGGCGATATCGACGCCGGCGTGACCTGGGCCGACGGCCTGGGCAACTGGGAAGACGGCTATAACTCGGGCGCGCTGCGCAAGGCCGTGGATGCCGGCCTGGTCGACATGAACGAGCTGGTCGAGATCTGGAAATCGAAGCCGATCCCGGAAGGCCCCGTGGTGCTGCGCAAGGCGCTGCCCGAGGACGTGAAGATCAAGATGACCGGCCTGATGGCATCGCTGAAGGACATGGACGAAGAGTGCTTCTATGGCGTCGCCGCCGGTGAGGCCAAGGGCTTCATGCCGATCACCCATGACGCCTATGAGGTGATCATCGAAGCGCGCAAGCTGAAGTCGAACTGAGCGTTTTCATGACGATAGGGCGGGTCCCGCAGTGCGGGGCCCGTCGATTTTGCAGGGCCTTCCATGACAGATATCAGCCAGGATTTCCGCGCGCACTATTTCGCTCTGGTGCGGCGCAAGCGGACCTATAACACGATCTTCATCGCGCTGTTCGCGGCGCTGATGATCGCCGGTTTCGTCACCGCCGACGACCGCAATGCCGGCGGGTTCTGGGAGGGGCTGCATCGGTTCTTCGACTTCCCGGCCGAGGTGCTGGGCGAGGCGTCGCACAAGCTGGCCGAGTTTCCCGGCCATTTCCTGCGCTATCTGCCGTCGCTGATCGAGACGGTGAACATCGCCGCCGCCGCCACGCTGACGGGGGCGCTGGGCGCGATGGTCCTGTCGCTGCTGGCGACGCGGGGGCTGGCGCGGTGGCCGCGGCTGATCCCGGTGTTCCGGCGGATCATGGATATCATGCGGGCGGTGCCCGAGATCGTGATCGCGCTGGTGCTGATCTTCCTGCTGGGTGGCGGGCCGGTGCCGGCGATGATCGCCATCGCCTTTCACACCACCGGCGCGCTGGGCAAGCTCTTCTCGGAGGTGAACGAGAACGCCTCGCTGAAGCCGGTCGAGGGGCTGCAATCGGTCGGTGCCTCCTGGGTGCAGCGGATGGTGCTGGGGGTGATCCCGCAGGTGTCGCCGAACTATCTGAGCTATGCGCTGCTCAGGTTCGAGATCAATATCCGCGCCTCGGCCATCCTGGGGTTCGTGGGCGCGGGCGGCATCGGATACGAGCTGAAGAACGCGATGTCCTGGGGCAAGGGCAAATATGACGAGGCGGCGGCGATCTTCCTGATGCTGTTTCTGACCATCGTGCTGGTCGATCAACTGTCGTCGGTGCTGCGCGAGCGGCTGACCCATGGCCGGCGGACATTGGAGGCAACGCTGTGACGATGATGGCGGATACCGACCTGCGCGCGCAGGCCGAGGGGCTGATCGCCCGCAAGCGGCTTCTTGCGCTGGCGCTGCCGGTGGCCGTGCTGGCTTACCTGATCTATATATTCTTTGCCTTCGACATCGCCGGGCTGGCGCAGCGGGCGAGCCTCGACAATGCCCGGACGCTGGTGGCCGACAGCTATAGCTACAAGACGCATGTCACCCGCGACCTGCGCTCGGGCGAGATCACCGTGGCGATCGAGGGCGAACGCAAGGGCACCTATCCGGCCGGCACCGCGCCCGATTGGGTGACGCTGGGCGAGGCGCCGGTGGTCGATCTGGGCCATGGCCACAAGGTGACGCTGGGCGAGGTCGTCACCTATGACGTGCCGGATTACGGCACCGTCCGCATCACATCGACCCGCGCCGATGGCGTGAGCGCCGAGTTTCCGGGCGGCGTGGTGCCGGACTGGGCCAGCGTGTCGAAGGCCCGCGTGGCGATCACCACCGAGGCGGGGCGGCTGAACGTGACCCGCACCAAGGCCGAGGTGTTCCATTACCAGCCGGGCTGGGAGCTGTTCTTCTTCACCCTCGACAGCCCCTATCATGGCATGGGCCTGGGCGAGCTGATCGGGCGGGCCTGGTCGGGCGAGTTCGGCGCGATCTGGGGCGATTTCTGGCACAATGCGATGTGGCATCACGACCAGGTTGCCGGCGCGATCTTCGAGACGGTGCTGATGGCCTTCCTGGGCACCTTCGGGGCGGCGATGGTGGCGCTGCCGCTGGCCTTCCTGGCGGCGAAGAACTTTACCCCGCTGCTGGCGATCCGCTTCGGCGCGCGGCGCTTGTTCGACTTCTTCCGCGGGGTCGACGCGCTGATCTGGACCATCGTCCTGGCCCGTGCCTTCGGGCCGGGGCCGCTGACCGGGGCGCTGGCGATCCTGATCACCGATACCGGCAGCTTCGGCAAAATGTTCTCGGAAGCGCTTGAAAACGTTGACGATGGTCAGATCGAGGGCATCCAGTCGACCGGCGCCAAACCGGTGCAGCGCTATCGCTTCGGGGTGATCCCGCAGGTGACGCCGGTGCTGTTGAGCCAGGTTCTGTATTTCCTCGAATCGAACACGCGCAGCGCCACGATCATCGGGGCGATCACCGGTGGCGGGATCGGGCTGTTGCTGACCCAGGCGATGATCACCCAGAAGGATTGGGAAGAGGTCAGTTACTATATCATCCTGGTCATCGTGATGGTGATGCTGATGGACTGGATTTCCGGGCATCTGCGCAACCGGCTGATCAAGGGCACCGAGGGGGGGCACTGAGATGGCTCGACTGCGCGCCGACGAGGCCTTCATCCACCCCGAGTGCGAGATCAGCGAGAGCCGCTTCGGTCGCTTCGTCGAGATCGGCCGGGGCAGCCGGGTGAGCCATTCGAGCCTCGGCGATTACTCCTATTGCGACCGTTATGCCGATATCGCCAATGCCGAGATCGGCAAGTTCGCCAATATCGCCAGCTTCACCCGGATCGGCCCGACCGACCATCCGATGGACCGGGCGAGCCTGCATCATTTCCATTACAGATCAATGGATTACTGGGATGACACGGCGCGAGACGAGGCGTTCTTCGCGCATCGGCATTCGCGGCTGGCGCGGATCGGGCATGACACCTGGATCGGCCATGGCGCGGTGATCCGGCCCGAGGTGACGGTGGGCCACGGCGCGGTGGTGGCCGCCGGCGCAGTGGTGACGAAGGACGTGGCGCCCTATACCATCGTGGCGGGGGTGCCGGCGAAGCCGTTGAAGCTGAGGGCCGATCCGAAGATCGCCGAGCGGCTGATGGCGCTGGCCTGGTGGGATTGGGACCACGAGACGCTGCGCGCGCGGCTGGAGGATTTCCGCCGGTTGCCGATCCTGTCGTTCCTCGAAAAATACGAATGCGCCGCGAGCGACAACAAGGTCTATGTCGACTTCCGTGCCTGACCGGCGGAGCAGGGGTTAACGCCACCGCACGGTGTCGATGAGCGGTCTGCGCCCCGGCTGCCCGCCGGCTGCGATCCGTCTGGCATGGGCGGGCACGGGCCCGGGCCGAGGCCGAGGTTAACGCGGCGTGCGGTAAGCCGGGGTTAACCCCGGCCTACGGGTTGTCCATCGGTGCTTCGGTGCGGAGTGGTGGGTTGACACCCACCCTACGGGCCTATTCCGCGGCCAGGCGCGATTGCGGCAGCGAGGAGACCAGACGCAGCGCCGCCGCGCCGGCGAGATAGGCGGGGCGGCCGGCCGAGAGCGTCGCCTCGATCACCCGGGTTTCGGCGTTCATCACCACGATATCGGCGCGCTTGCCGGGGGCGAGTGTGCCGCGGTCGGCCAGCTTCATCACCCGCGCCGGGTTCGACGAGATCAGCGCCCAGGCGCGGGCGAAATCGAGCTTGCCATTGTCGGCCAGCCGCCAGGCGGCGGCGGGCAGGGCGGGGTAGTGATAGTCCGAGACCAGCACGTCGCAGAGCCCCTGGGCGATCAGCCCGGCGGCCGAGATATTGCCCGATTGCGAGCCGCCGCGCACCACGTTGGGCGCCCCCATGACCACGCTGTCGCCCCAGGTCCGCGCCACCGAGGCGGCGCTGGAGCGGGTGGGAAATTCGCAGATCCGGGCGCCGATGGCGTGATACATGTCACGGGTTTCGCCATCGGGGTCGTCATGGCTGCCATAGGTCACGCCCATCTGATCGAAGGCGGCGGCCAGGGCGTTCAGGTGGCGCGGGATCTCGGGCGCGCGGTCGCGGGCGGCGCGCAGGCGGGCGGCGAAATCCTCGATACTGCCGCCTTCGCGTTCGGCCCAATGGGCCAGGCGGTGCGGCGCGGTGGTGACCATCTGCAGCGCCTCGGGCAGGTGATCGTTGAACACCACGTAATCGACGCCGAAGCGGCGCACGGTGTCGATCAGCCGCTGGCGGGTGTCGGGCATGTGGGTTTCGGCGCGCAGCTGGATGCGCAGATCGGTCAGGGCGCGGGGGCGATAGGCGTCGAGCGCGGCCAGCAGCGATTCGGCGAAATCGGGGCCGCGAAGCCCGCCTTCCCAGCTCCAGCATTGCGCCAGCCAGGCGGTGGTGACGCCCTGCGCGGCCAGGTCGCGCTCGGCCGAGGCGAGGCCGCAGGCGAGCGGGAAGGGCGCGGTGGGGCGCGGCGCGATGTGGCGTTCGAAGGCATCGCCATGCATGTCGACGATGCCGGGCAGCAGGAGATAGCCCGAGAGGTCCACTTCGGGCGCGGCGGCGTCGGAGATGCGGCCCTCGGCGATGGTCAGATCGCCGGGCTGCAAGGTGCCGTCGCGGAGAACCTGCGCCCCGGTGAGGCGCAGCGGGGGAAGAACGTGCGTCATGGCCTGAAACCTGCCTTGGTTTTCTACCGCAGATAGCGCGGTTTCGTATCGTTTCCATGACAGTTTGTCGCAGGGACGAGGGTCAGTCGGGTTGGACGGTGAGCGTGACGCGGTCGCCGGCGAACCAGGTGGTGCCCAGCTCGATCGGGCGGCCTTCGGGGCAGATGTTGATGGCGACGGATTTCAGCAGCGGATCGCCGTCGCGCAGGTGCAGGTGCAGAGCCTGGGTGGCGCTGGCGCGCTCGGCGGAAAGCCGGGTCTCGGCGCGGGTATAGTCGGGGACGCCGTTCAGCCGCAGCGCTTCGGTGACCGAGGTGACATGGGCCAGGGTTTCGGCCAGCCCCGGCAGGCGGGCGGCGGGAAAGACCGAGGTGAAATGGGCGATGGGGGTGGTTTCCGACAGCGACAGGCCTTCGTAGACCACGACCGGCGCGCCCGGTTTCAGCTCGAGCGCCGTTGCCTCGGCCGCGTCGCAGGGGCGGGTTTCGACCCGCAGCGCCTGTTTGCGCGGCAACCGGCCCGTGGCGGCGATGTTGCGGTGGAACCGGGTGCGGCGGCCGATGGGATAGTCGGTCGGCGGGGCCTCGACGAAGACGCCGGCGCCGCGGCGCGAGCGGGTGATGCCGCGTTCGGTCAGGTCGGAAAGGGCATGGCGGACGGTGTGGCGGTTGACGCCGAAGCGGGCGGCCAGCTGTGCCTCGGTCGGGAGCTTGTCGCCGGGGCGGTAATGGCCGGCGGCGATTTCGGCCGACAGCGTGGCGGCGATGGTTTTCCAGACGGGGGTGCGGGTCATGCCGGCGGTGTCACCAAAAGTTCACGAAATTTCCTTTGCCGACTCGGGGGCGGCGGGATAGATGTTGTCTAGTTGTATAGGAAATTAGACAAATCGGCAAGGTGTCTAGATGAGCGTTGAAATCACCGGCGAGAACTGCGGCGAAGACAGCCGCAAGGGCTGGATGAGCCTGCTGGCCAAGGCCCCGGGGGCGCGGCTGGCGGCGCTGGTCGAAGGGGTCGAGGATTGGCCGGCGTTCCAGTGGCTGCGCGTGCCCGAGGTGGGCGGCGTGATGGTGCGCGGCCGGATGGGTGGCACCGGGGCGGCGTTCAATCTGGGCGAGATGACGGTGACGCGATGCGCGCTGCGGCTGGAAAGCGGCGAGGTGGGCCATGCCTATGTCCAGGGCCGCGACAAGCGCCATGCCGAGCGGGCGGCGGTGATCGACGCCTTGATGCAGACCGGACGGGCCGAGGCGCTGCGCGATGCCGTGCTGGCGCCGCTCGAGGCCGAGGCGGCCGCGCGCAGGGCGGCGCGGGCGGCCAAGGCGGCGGCGACCAAGGGCGATTTCTTCACCCTGGTGCGGGGAGAGGACTGATGCTGGATCAATCGCTTGGCGGTGGATTTGCCGACCCGGCCGTCGAATCGGCGCGGGCGTTTCGCGCGGCGCTGTCGGCGCTGGCGCGGCCGGGGCGGATCGAGACGGTGACGGGGGCCAGCGCGCCGGCGCCGGTATCGGGTGCGGCGGCGGCGCTGTTGCTGACGCTCTGCGACGGCGAGACGCCGCTTTACCTGGCGCCGGGGCATGACGGGCGGGAGGTGCGCGACTGGATCGCCTTCCACATCGGCGCGCCGCTGGTCGGGCCCGAGGCGGCGCAATTCGCGCTGGGCCGGTGGGCGGCCCTGCAGCCGGTGACGCGGTTCGCGGTGGGCACGCCGGAATACCCGGACCGCGCGGCGACGCTGATCGTGGAGCTGGACGGGCTGGAGGCCGGGGGCGCCAAGCTGACCGGGCCGGGGATCGAGGCCGAGGCGCATCTGCCCTTGCCCGAGACGGCGGCGTTCCGGGACAACCGCGCGCTCTTCCCGCTGGGATGGGACGCCTATTTCACCTGCGGCGACCGGCTGGCCGGGCTGCCGCGCTCGACCCGAGTGGAGGCGATCTGATGTATGTCGCGGTGAAGGGTGGCGAACGGGCCATCGACAATGCGCATGACTGGCTGGCCGAGGAACGGCGGGGCGATGTGAACGTGCCCGAGCTGAGCCTCGACCAGATTCGCGAGCAGATGAGCCTGGCGGTGAACCGGGTGATGGCCGAGGGCTCGCTTTACGATCCCGATCTGGCGGCGCTGGCGATCAAGCAGGCGCGGGGCGATCTGATCGAGGCGATCTTCCTCATTCGGGCCTATCGCACCACGCTGCCGCGGATCGGGCATTCGCGGCCGGTCGAGACCGGAAAGATGGCCTGCGACCGCAGGATCTCGGCCACGTTCAAGGATGCGCCGGGTGGGCAGGTTCTGGGCCCGACCTTCGATTACACCCACCGCCTGCTGGATTTCAAACTGGCGGCCGAGGGCGAGGCGCCGCAGGCGGCGACGGGCGAGGGGCTGGCCGAGGAGATGCCGCGCATCACCGAGTTCCTGAACCGCGAGGGGCTGATCCAGACGGAGGAGCCCGGCGACGAGACCCCGCCCGACATGACCCGCACGCCGATGGAATACCCGGCGAACCGGGCGCTGCGGCTGCAGGCGCTGACGCGGGGCGACGAGGGGTTCGTTCTGGGCATGGCCTATTCCACCCAGCGCGGATACGGGCGCAACCACCCCTTCGTGGGCGAGCTGCGGATCGGCACGGTGGCGGTGGAAATGGATATCCCCGAGCTGGGCTTTGCCATCGAGCTGGGCGAGATCACCCTGACCGAATGCGAGACGGTGAACCAGTTCCTGGGCTCGAAGAGCGAGCCGCCGCAATTCACCCGGGGCTATGGCCTGGTCTTCGGCCAGACCGAGCGCAAGGCGATCTCGATGGCGCTGGTCGACCGGTCCTTGCGCTGGAAGGAGCTGGGCGAGGACAATGACGGCGTGCCGGCGCAGGACGAGGAATTCGTGCTGAGCCATGCCGACAACATCCAGGCGACCGGGTTCCTGGAGCATATCAAGCTGCCGCATTACGTCGATTTCCAGTCCGAGCTGGAACTGATCCGCAAGGTCCGGGCCGAAGCGCTGGCGGCGCGCGGCTCGTCCGTCCTAGCGGACGGTCTCGCCGGGCAGGAGGCGGCGGAATGAGCGCGCGGGTTCAGCCGCGACGCGGGTGCCGGTCGAAGATGCCGAGGCCCTGCGCGGTGTCGATATACATGCCGCCCGGGCCGAACATGTCGTCGGGCAGGAACCGCACCAGAAGCGGGCGCAGCGCGAAGATCAGGGCGTGGACCGCCCCGGTGACGACGACGACCGGCGCGAGAAGCCAGATCAGAAGAAACGAAATCATGCCCATGGAAACCCCCATATTTCGCGAGCATCGAAGCCTGGCGCCACAGTTCGCGGATTTGTGAGACAGTATCGTGACAGACCGCATCCCTTTCCGCATCGAACCGGTCCGCTGGCGCAAGGAGGCCACGGCATGAGCCCGCGCGCGGTGGTTTTCGACATTGGCGGCGTGCTGGTCGACTGGCAGCCGCATCGGGCCTGGCTGGGAGAGCTGGGCACGCGCGAGGCGGTTGCCGCCTTCATGGAGCGGATTGACTTTCCGACCCGCAACCTGCGCGCCGATGGCGGCGCGCGCTTCGCCGATCTGGCGGAGGAGCTGGACGATCCGGAGGACCGGCGGCGGCTTGCGGCCTATGTCGATCTCTACCCCGAGACGGTGCGCGAGCGGATCGAGGGCAGCTGGGATATCCTCGACGCGCTGCTGGCGCGCGGGGTCGCGGTGCACGCGATCACCAACTGGTCGGCCGAGACCTGGCCGAGGGGGGTGCAGGCGCAACCGCGGCTGGCAGAGGTTTTCGGCGTGACGGTGGTGTCGGGGCAGGAGGGCATGATCAAGCCCGACCCGGCGATCTTCGCGCTGCTTTGCGCCCGTGCCGGCCTGGCGCCGCAGGACTGCGTCTTTGTCGATGACGGTTTGCACAATGTCGAGGCCGCGCGGGGCGTCGGCATGGACGGCATTCATTTCACCGGGCCCGGGGCGCTGGCGCGCGATCTGGCCGAAAGGGGGCTGATATGAGCGATTACAACTTCGCCTATCTGGACGAACAGACCAAGCGGATGATCCGCCGAGCGATCCTGAAGGGGGATCGCGGTGCCGGGCTATCAGGTGCCCTTCGCCAGCCGCGAGATGCCGATGCCCTATGGCTGGGGCACCGGCGGGGTGCAGGTGACGGCGGCCTGCCTGACGCCCGACGATACGCTGAAGGTGATCGACCAGGGCGCCGACGACACCACCAATGCGGTGTCGATCCGCAAGTTCTTTCAGCGCACGGCCGAGGTGGCGGTGACCGAGCATACCGGCGAGGCGAGCGTGATCCAGACCCGCCACCGCATTCCCGAGGAGCCGCTGACCGAGGATCAGATCCTGGTCTATCAGGTGCCGATCCCCGAGCCGCTGCGGTTCCTCGAGCCGCGCGAGACCGAGACGCGCAAGATGCACGCGCTGCAGGAATACGGGCTGATGCATGTGAAGCTTTACGAGGATATCGCGCGGCACGGGGCGATCGCCACCTCCTATGCCTATCCGGTGAAGGTGGAGGGGCGCTATGTGATGGACCCGAGCCCGATCCCGAAATTCGACAACCCCAAGCTGGAAAGCGCGGCGATTCAGCTGTTCGGGGCGGGGCGCGAGCAGCGGATCTATGCCATTCCGCCGCATACGCGGGTCGTGAGCCTGGATTTCGAGGATTACCCGTTCGAGGCCTCGAAGGCCGATCATGCCTGCGATCTCTGCGGCGCCGATCACACCTATCTGGACGAGGTGATCACCGATGACGCCGGCGGGCGGATGTTCGTCTGTTCCGACACCGATTACTGCGCCGGGCGTCAGGCGAAGGGCCATCGCGGGCGGCTGAGCCCCGAGGAGGATGCAGCATGACACCGCTTCTGTCGGTTCGACATCTCGAAAAGCGCTATGGCGGCCGGATCGGCTGTACTCAGGTGAATTTCGATCTCTATCCCGGCGAAGTGCTGGGTATCGTGGGGGAGTCCGGTTCGGGCAAGTCCACACTCCTGAACTGCCTCGCCGGTCATCTGGAAGCAGATGCCGGTGAGGTCTTGTTCGATACGCGCGCGGATGGTCTGCGCGATACCAGGAAGATGAGCGAGCCCGAGCGGCGAATGCTGGGGCGCACCGACTGGGCCTTTGTCCACCAGAACGCGCGCGACGGGCTGCGGATGGGGGTTTCGGCCGGCGGCAATGTGGGCGAGCGGCTGATGGCCGTGGGGGCGCGGCATTACGGCGATATCCGCGACCAGGCGATCGACTGGCTGGGCCGGGTCGAGATTGCCGAGGACCGGGTCGACGACCGGCCGAGCGCCTTTTCCGGCGGGATGCAGCAGCGGCTGCAGATCGCGCGCAACCTGGTGACCGGGCCGCGGCTGGTGTTCATGGACGAACCCACCGGGGGCCTCGACGTGAGCGTGCAGGCGCGGCTGCTGGACCTGTTGCGCGGGCTGGTGCGCGAGATGGGGCTGAGCGCCATCATCGTGACGCATGACCTGGCGGTGGTGCGGCTGCTGGCCGACCGGCTGGATGGTGATGAAATCCGGCCATGTGGTGGAACAGGGGCTGACCGATCAGGTTCTGGACGATCCGCAGCATGGCTATACCCAGCTTCTGTCTTTCGATCCTGCAGGTGTGAGCCGATGATCCATATCGAAAACGTCTCGAAATCCTTCACCCTGCACAATCAGGGCGGTGCGGTGATTTCCGTCATGGAGGGGCCAGGCTGGATGTGGCGCCCGGGGGAATGCGTGGCGCTGACCGGCAATTCCGGAGCGGGCAAGTCCACACTGATGCGTATGGTTTACGGCAATTACCTGGCGGCGTCGGGGGCCATCGTGGTGGGTGGCGTGGATGTGGCCCGGGCCGAACCGCGCGAGATTCTGGAACTGCGGCGCCATACGCTTGGGTATGTTTCACAGTTCCTGCGGGTGGTGCCGCGGGTGCCGACGCTGGATGTGGTGGCGGAACCCTTGCTGGCGGTGGGAACCGAACGCGAGGCGGCGCGGGCGCGGGCGCGCGATCTGCTGACGCGGCTGAATATCCCCGAGACGCTGTGGGGGCTGAGCCCGACGACGTTTTCGGGCGGCGAGCAGCAGCGGGTGAACATCGCGCGCGGGTTCGCGCATGAATATCCGGCGATGCTGCTGGACGAGCCCACGGCGAGCCTGGACGCGACCAACCGCGAGACGGTGCTGAGCCTGATCGAGGAGGCCAAGGCGCGCGGGGCGGCGATCATCGGCATCTTCCACGACGCGCCGGCGCGCGCGCGTGTGGCGGACCGCGAGGTCGATGTTTCGGCCTTCACCCCGGCGCGGGCGGCCTGAGGCGATGCGTGGTTCCGGCGAAAACCCGGCCGGCGCGATCTTTGCCATCGTCGGGCCGTCGGGCGTGGGCAAGGACACGCTGATGGCGGCGGCGCAGGCACGGCTGCCCGACCTGCATCTGGTGCGCCGGGTCATCACCCGGCCCGAGGCGGCGGGCGGCGAGGCCTTCGAGGGCGTCGGCGAGGCCGCGTTCGAGGCGCGCCGGGCGCGGGGCGATTTCGCGCTGCACTGGCGGGCGCACGGGTTGCGCTATGGCATTCCCTCGGAGGTGCGCGGGGTGCTGGCGCGCGGCGGGCGGGTTCTGTTCAACGGATCGCGCGCGATGCTGGGCGAGGCGGCAGCGGCGTTTCCGGGGCTGGTGGTGATCCATGTCACCGCCAGCGACGCGGTGCTGGCCGAGCGGCTGGGCGCGCGCGGGCGCGAGAGCGCCGAAGAGATCGCGGCGCGGCTGGAACGGGCCAGGCTGCCCTTGCCCGAAGGGCTGCAGGTGATCGAGATCGACAATTCCGGCGCGCTGGAGGGGGCGGTCGAGGCGCTGATCGCCGCGCTGGGCGGGCCTGCCGGGCCGCTGTCACAACCCTGTCACGCAAGCGTGCCAAGCGAGGCCGTTCGAACGGAGAGCCAGAGATGAGCGACATGATCCTTGCCAATGCCAAGATCGTGCTTGAAGACGCGGTGCTGCACGGTGCCGTCACGGTCGAGCGCGGCCATATCGCCGCGATCACCCCCGGCGGGGCGGTGCCGCAGGGCGCGGTGGATTGCGCGGGCGATCTGATCATTCCCGGGCTGATCGAGCTGCATACCGACAACCTGGAGCGCCATATCGAGCCGCGCCCGTCGGTCGACTGGCCCCATGCCGCGGCGATCCTGGCGCATGACGGCGAGCTGGCCTCGGTCGGGATCACGACGGTGTTCGATGCGATGCGCGTCGGCTCGATCCCCAGCGGCAAGGGGCGCTATATCAAGTATGCGCGCAAGCTGGCCTCGGAGTTGATGGAGCTGCGGGCGGGGGGCGCGCTGAGGATCAACCATTACCTGCACCTGCGGGCCGAGGTCTGTTCGGAAACGCTGGAAGAGGAGATGGCGGAATTCGGGCCCGAGGACCGGGTGGGTATCGTCAGCCTGATGGACCACACGCCGGGCCAGCGGCAGTTCCGCGACATCACCCAGCTGCGGACCTATGTGCAGAAGAAGCGGTCGATGAACGATGCCGAGTTCGAAGAGCATGTCGCCCATCTGAAGGTGCTGCGCGCCGCCAATGGCGACCGGCACGAGGCGGCGGCGGTGGCCGAGGCGGCGCGCTATGGCGCGGTGCTGGCCAGCCATGACGACACCACTGCCAGCCATGTCGCCACCAGTGCCGGCTATGGCATCGCGCTGGCCGAGTTTCCGACCACGGTCGAGGCGGCCGAGGCCTGCCACCACCATGGCATCAAGGTGATGATGGGGGCGCCGAACCTGATCCGGGGCGGATCGCATTCCGGCAACGTGGCGGCGCATGAGCTGGCCGAGCTGGGGCTGTTGGATATCCTGTCGTCGGATTACGTGCCCTCGGCGCTGATGACGGCGGCCTTCCTGCTGGCCGATCTGTGGGACGACCTGCCGCGCGCCGTCGCCACGGTGACGGCCAACCCGGCGCGGGCGGCGGGGCTGGCCGACCGGGGCCGCATCGCCGAGGGGCTGCATGGCGATCTGCTGCGGGTGGCGCGGATCCAGGGCACGCCGGTGCTGCGCGGGGTGTGGTGCCACGGCCGCCAGGTGGGCTGAGCGCCAGCGGCCGACCGAAAAGCCGCGGTTCCGCGCCGGTTGCGCGAAACCCGCCGATTTTTCCTTTTCCTGCCACAAAATCTGCGTTTTCCTCGGCTCACTAGGTTTTCGGTAAAGTTGTAGGAAGGGTTGGTCCGATGTCCCTGTTGCGCAAGGTGGTGAAGGCGGTTTCGGCCGCATTGCAGGGCGGTCCGTCGATTCCCGACGATCTGGCGGTTCTGGACAAGGTTCAGCCCGGGCTGGCCCGCAAGGCGCGCGATTACATCGCCGGCGAGGGCGACGCGACCGTGCTGTCGACCCTGGCGCAGAAGCCGGGCGACCTGAAGGCCGGGACGAGCGCGATGGCCCGGAACTTTCCCGGCGTCGCGGCGCGGCGCGAATACTTCCTGAACCCCAAGGCCGATCCGGACCTGATCGAGCGCTATATGCGGGTGCTGGCCGCCAGCCTCCAGGCGCGGGGGCGGCCGTTCCGCGAGCTGCCCACGACCGATGCCGTGCCGTGGGAGGTGCTGATCTTCCTGGCCGAGCTGAAGCAATGCTACGATCTGGGGCTGCCGGCGTCCGGAACCGACCCGAGCCTGCGCAAGGCGGCGCCGAAATGGCCCAACGCGCGGGTGATCGAGATGGTGACGCGGCTGGGCGGCGGGCCCGAGGATGTGTTCGATGCGGTGTTCTTCAACGACACCAATTATTACTCGGGCAGGGGGATGCAGCTGGGCCGGCATATGGATATGGCGGCGCTGGCGCGGGCCCATCCGCAGGCTTTCGTGGTGCAGAACGCGCGGCTGCCGTTGCAGGGGCGCGAGCGGCTTTTCGAGTTCATCGCCGCCGAGGCGCTGGCCGCCGAACCGCCGTTCGACGCGATGGTGATCGAGGCGCTGGGCGACGGATCGAAGGCGATCCGCGAGGCGGCGATGAGGGCCTTCGCCAGGCTGCATCCGCTGAAGCGCGAGGCGGTGGCGGCCGATCTGCTGGACAAGGGCAAGGTCGAGATGCGCGGTTCGATGGTCGAGGTGCTGATCGGGCTGAACAGCGACACCGCCCGCAGGCTTCTGGAGCGCCATCTGGAGGGCGAGAAGACCGCCCGTATCCGCACCATGATCGAGGCCTATCTGGGGGCGACCGGGCCGGAAGGCGATCCTGCAGAAGAGACGCCCGAAGGTGTGCCGGGATACCGCGCGCTGGATGGCAGTTTCGTCGAGATCCCGCCGATGCGGCTGCCCGAGGACGGGCCGGTGCCGGAACCGGATGCGGCGGAGAAGGCGCGGCTTCTGGCGCTGGGCCAGCGGCTGGAAGACCGCTATCAGGCCGATCTGAAGGCCGAGCGGCCGCTCTATTATCTCAAATATGCCGAACCTCTCGATCCGGCGGTGTTTCAGCGTCATGCGCTGAGCTTGCTGCAAACCGGCGAGCTTGCCGACAAGGACCTGCCGAAGGAGGTGAGACGCCGGCTTTTCATCGACGAGTCGCTGGAGGTGCTGGGCGAGATCATGGCCGGCTATCCGCAGAAGCGCATTCTGGACATGGCGATCAGGGGCTCGGGGGCCGAGGTGCTGACCGGGCGGGGCTATTCCGGGCGGGAAAAGCTGTTTCAAGCCGCGTTCCAGACCTATCTGACCTCGGACGCGGCCGATCTGCGTTTCGCCGAGGCCGAGCTGATTCGGCTGGAGATGCAGCGCATGGTCGGACCGCAGCAGTTCCGGGCGATGCGTCCGGGCGATGCGCTGTATCAGGTCTATCTGAAATACAGGAACGACTATTTCTATCGCCGCCGGCTGGCCAGCCTTGCCGATGCGGTGGTCTGGCCGCTGGTGGCGGAGCAGCTTTGGGTGGTCGAGCGCGCGCTGGGGATCGGCACGGATGGCGATATCCCCGAGAGCAGGGAGGCGGCGCTGGAGATGCTGGGAACCCTGCCGGCGCTGCCGCAGCGCTTTGGCGGGCCGTTGGTCGACCTGGCGCTGAACGGGTCGAAATTCCTGCAGAAGGAGGCGCGTCGGCTGCTGAACCGTTCGGGCGGGTTCGAGGGTCTGCTGATCGCGCTGATCGGGGATTCGCGTCAGGATATCCGCGCCGGCGCCGCCAAATGGCTGGGCGAAAGGGGCGTGGCCGAGGCGGTGGCGCCGCTGCAGAAGCGGCTGAAGACGGAAAAGAGCGCGGTGGCCCGGGCGGCGATCCTGGCCGCGCTCGAGGCGCTGGGGCAGGACATTTCCGCCCATGTCGGGCCCAAGGCGCTGTTGAAGGAGGCCGAGGCGGGGCTGAAGAAGGCCAGCTTCAAGGAGGTCGACTGGCTGGACCTCGAGACGCTGCCGAAGGTGCATTACCGCGATGGCGGCCAGGTGCCGCAAGAGGTGCTGACATGGTGGATCGCGCTGGCGGTGAAGCTGAAGGCGCCGGCAGAGACGGCGCTGTTCGATCTCTATCTGGACCAGCTGCGCCCCGAGGATGCGGCGCTGCTGTCGGGTTTCCTGTTCGACGCCTGGATCGGCCATGACCTTGCGCCGATGTCCGAGGCCGAGGTCGACGCGCAGGCGCGGCAGAGGCGCGCCTCGCTGCAGAACTATTGGTATGCCTACTATCCCGGCACCGAGGATCTGAGCGAAGAGGAAAAGCTGGAGATCCTGCGCCGCCAGGCAAGGGCGATCCTGCCGAATTCCGGCGCCGCCTCGAAAGGGCTGCTGGCGCTGGCGGGGCATGTGCCGTCGGGTCATGCGGTGGCCAAGGTGCGCAGTTACCTGCGCCAGCACGGGCGCCGGACCAGCCAGGCGACCTCGCTGCTGGAGCTGATGGCGGCGAAGGGCGATGCGATGTCGCTGCAGGTGGTGATCGCGGCGGCGACGCGGCTGCGCCAGAAGGGGGTGCAGGCCAAGGCGGTCGAGATGGTGCAGGCCGCGGCAGAGCGCAACGACTGGACCATGGACCAGCTGGGCGACCGCACCGTGCCGACCGGCGGGCTGGATGACGACGGCCAGCTCGAGCTGGTCTGTGCCGGCGGTGCGCGGGTCTATTCCGCGCGGCTCGATGAAAAGCTGGGGCTCACGCTGTTCAACCCCGATGGCAAGCCGGTGAAGGCGCTGCCGGCGGGCGATGACGAGGAGACCAAGGCGGCGAAGAAGGCGCTGATGGCGGCGAAGAAAGAGATCAAGCAGGCCATCGGGTTCCAGAGCAACCGGCTGTTCGAGGCGATGTGCGTCGGCCGGCGCTGGAGCGTGGCCGACTGGCAGGCCGATTTCCACGACCATCCACTGATGCGCAAGCTGATCGAGCGGCTGATCTGGCAGGGGCTGGACGGCGAGGGGGCGCCGGTGGGGGCCTTCCGCCCGACGCCCGAGGGCGAGTTCATCGACGCCGCCGACGCCGATGTGGACCTTGCCGGCTTCGCGGCGGTGCGGCTGGCCCATGGCTCGACCCTGACCGCGGAAGAGGCGGCGTCCTGGCGGGCGCATCTGAAGGATTACGAGGTTGCGCCGCTGTTCGATCAGGTCCGCGCCGATCTGCCGAGGTTGAGCGAGGAGATGCGGCAGAAGACCGAGATCGACGACCGGCTGGGCTGGGTCTATGACGCCTTCACCCTGCGCGGCGAGGCGGACCGGGCCGGGTATGAGCGCGGCGATGCGCTGGATGGCGGCGGGTTCGACTGTTACGTGAGGCATTTCGCCAGCGAGGGGATCGTCGCGGTGATCGAGTTCACCGGCAACCATGTGCAGCAGGAGAATATCCCCGTCGCCCTGAAGACGCTCTTCTTCGAGCGGCTTCAGGGCGGGCAGACGCGCGGCTATGGCGCCGACCGCAAGCTGACGCTGGGCGAGGTGCCGGCGGTGATGCTGGCCGAATGCTGGGCCGATCTGCACCGGATCGCGGGGAAGGCCAGTTTCGATCCGAACTGGGAGAAGGTGGCGCCATGGTGAGCGAGGTTCAGCGCGCCCCGGCCGAGGTCAAGTTCGCCGGCGAATTGCAGGCCCTGGCGGCGGCGGACGAGGCGCCGCGCCCCGGTGGCTGGCGGCTGTCGCCGCGCGCGGTGCGGCGGTTCGTCCTGGGCGATGAAGGCTTGGGGGTGAGCCAGAAGTTCTTTGGCGACGACGCGCTGGTCGACCGCGCCATCGTTTCGCTGATGGGTCAGCAGGGCCTGATGCTGGTGGGCGAGCCGGGAACGGCCAAGTCGATGCTGTCGGAATTGCTGGCGGCGGCGATCGGCGGGGCCTCGACCCTGGTGGTGCAGGGCTCGGCCGGGGTGGTCGAGGATCATCTGCGCTATGGCTGGAACTATGCCCTGTTGCTGGCCGAGGGCCCGAGCGAGCGGGCGATGGTGCCGTCGCCGCTGTTGACCGCGATGCGCGAGGGCCGGATCGCCCGGATCGAGGAGCTGACCCGCTGCGCGCCCGAGGTGCAGGATGCGATGATCTCGCTTCTGTCGGAAAAGACCATCGCGGTGCCCGAGCTGGGCCCGCAGGCGGAATACCGCGCCGCGCCGGGGTTCAACGTGATCGCCACCGCCAACCTGCGGGATCGCGGCGTGCACGACATGTCGAGCGCCTTGAAGCGGCGGTTCAACTTCGAGACGGTGCATCCGATCGCCGATGCGGGGTTCGAGAAGCGGCTGATCGCGGCGCAGCTGGCCGAGAGGATGGCGGGCCAGGCGGTGGCGGGCGAGATGCCGGACGATGTGCTGGACCTGGTGGTCGCGGTCTTCCGCGATCTGCGCCGGGGGGTGACGGCGGAGGGGGCCAGCGTGCCGGTGCCGTCCTCGGTCATGTCGACGGCCGAGGCGGTGAACACCGCCCATGCGGCGCTGCTGGCGGCGGGATATCTGGACGGCGGCCCGGTGACGGGGGCGCATGTGGCGCGACAGCTGCGCGGCGTGGCCTTCAAGGACGACCCCGAGGACGGCCGCAAGCTGCGCGCCTATAACGACCAGATCGCCAAGGTCCGCGCTGGCAAGAGCCGCGCCTGGGCCGCCTTCCACAAGGCCGCGCGCGAAGACGATGCCGGACACTGACCCCGACGCCAGGGCGTTCGCCCCGGCGCTGTTCCAGCCCGAGCGGGGCTTGTGGATCGCGCCGATCCGGCATCATTCGCCGGCCTGCGCCTGGGCGGTGCGGGCGATGATCCGCGAATTGCGGCCCAGGACGGTGCTGATCGAGGGCCCGGCCGATCTGACGCCGCTGATCGCCGACATCTGCGATGCGCGCACCCGGCCGCCGGTGGCGGCGGTGATGCTGCGCCAGGGTCGTGCCGCCTATGCCCCGTTCTGCGATCACAGCCCGGAATATGTGGCGATGCGCGCGGCCGAGGAGGTGGGCGCGTCGCGGCGCTTCATCGACCTGCCGGCGGACCGCCTCTTTGACCGTGACCTGCCCGACGGTGGCCCGATCCCGGTGGGGGACGAGCATGTCTTCGACGAGGGCGATTACGTTGCCGCGCTCTGTGCCCGGACCGGTTGCCGGGACGGGTTCGAGCTGTGGGATCACCTGTTCGAGGCGCGGCTGGGCGCGGCCGACTGGCGCCGCCTGCTGACCGATGTCGGCAGCTATTGCGCCGGGTTGCGCGCCGCCACGCCCGAGGCCCGGATCGCGGCCAATGGCGATGCCGCGCGCGAGGCGGCGATGGCGGGCCATATCGCTGCGGCGCTGCAAGAAGGCAGCGTCGTGGCCGTGGTGGGCGGCTTTCACGCCCCGGCGCTGACCGACCCGAAGGGCGCGGCGCCCAAGGTGCCGGGGCTGCGCGACAGTTACCTGATCCGCTATGGCCACGCGGCGATGGACGCGCTGGCGGGCTATGGCGCCGGCCTGCCGCAGCCCGGGTTCTATGACGCGCTGTGGAGGGCGGCCGAGGCGGCGGGCGGCACGCCCGGCTGGCGGGGGCTGGCGGGCGATCTGATGCGGGATTTCACCGAAGCCATGGCCGGGCGGGGCCATCCGGTTTCCCTTCCCGCCAAGGTCGAGACGCTGCGCCTGGCCGAGACCCTGGCCGGGCTGCGCGGCCGCGAGGCCGTGCTGCGCCACGATCTCTTCGACGGGGTGCAGGCGGCGCTGACCAAGGGCGAGGTTTCGGCCCGCGAACCCTGGGCCGAGCGGCTGCGGCGGCACTGGCATGGCCATGCGCTGGGCGAGGTGCCCGCCGGGACGAGCGCGCCGCCGCTGGTGGAAGACGCGCGCGCCCGCGCCACGGCGCATCGGCTGGACGTGACGGATACGCTGGAGCGGCGCCGGTCGCTCGACATCCACCGCAAGCCGCGGCATTTGGCGGCCTCGCGCTTTCTGCACGCGATGGAGCTGCTGGGCGCCGGGTTCGGCCGGATGGAGGCGGGGCCGGATTACACCAGCGGCGCTGGCAGCGGTCGGTTGTTCGAGGACTGGAGCTATGCCTGGTCGCCGCTGGTCGAGACCCGGCTGATCGAACTGGCGGCCGAGGGGCGGGGCGAGACGGTGCCGGCGGCGGCGATGGCGCAGCTTTGGGCGCTGCGCGAGGGTGCCGATCCGGCGCTGAACGTCGGCCTTCTGGCGCGCGGCATCCGGGCCGGGCTGGGCGCCCGGCTGGGGCCTTTCGTGCAGGCGCTGGCGCAGGACATCGGCCGTTCGGGCGGGTTTGCCGAGATCGGCTGCGCCCTGCAGCGGCTTTATGGTCTCTGCCACACGCGGGGGCCGATGCGCCCGCCCGGGGAGCTGGACCTCGAAGCGCTGTTGCAGGTGGGCTATGCCCGGCTGATCTATCTGGCCGACGAGCTGCCGCAGGTGCCCGAGGATATGGTGGGCCAGGCGGTGGCGGCGCTGCGGCTGATGGCCGACCTGCTGGCCTCGGACCAGGACGGGCGGCTTGACCGGCAGATGTTCGACGATGCGATGGCGCGGCTGGCGGGCCGGCAGGCCCCGCCCGAGATCGCCGGCGCGGCGCTGGCCCTGGCGCTGCGCGCCGGGCAGTTGCCGGCGGCGCGGCTGGTGGCGGCGCTGGAGGGCGATTTCCTGGGCGCCGTGCTGGCGCTGGAGGACCGGGTCGGGGTGCTGCGCGGCACGATCGCCACCGCGCCCGACCTGCTGTGGCAATTGCCCGAGGTTCTGGCGGCGGTCGACGGTTTCCTGGTGGCGCTGGAGGAGGACGATTTCCTGAGCCTGCTGCCGGTGCTGCGCCGCGCCCTGGCGGCGCTGAACCCGCGCGAGACCGACCGCCTGGCCGAGGCGCTGGCGCGCCGCCACGGCGCCCGGCCCGACCCGCTGGCGGCCGGGCAGTTCACCGAGGCCGACCTGGCGCCGGGGCTGGCGGCGCAGGCGGCGATGGTGGAAGCCTGCGGGCCGACAGGCTGGAAGAGGCGGGCGCATGAGCGAGGCGATCCGACGCTGGCGCCTGGCGCTGGGCCGCTATGCACAGGACCGGCTGGGCGGGCTTCAGGGCCGCGACGGGCGCATGGATGGGGCGCTGGATTACCTCTATGGCCGGGAATATGCCGGGCGGGGCCTGCGCGGCCGCGACGGCGGCCTCGACCCGACGCAGATCGCCGCGCTCGACTGGCTGGGCCAGGCGCGCGGGCTGTTCCCCGAGGATGTGTTCGAGGTTTTGCAGGCCGATGCGCTGAACCGATACGGGCTGACCGGGCTGTTGCAGGCCCCCGGGGTTCTGGCCCGGATCGAGCCGCGGCAGGAGCTGTTGCCGGCGCTGCTGGCCCTGCATGGCCGCGCCCCCGAGGCGATGAAGGCCGAATTGCGGGCGGTGGCGCACCGGGTGATCGAGCAGATCATGGAGCGGCTGAAGCCCCGGGTCGAGCGCGCCTTTTCCGGGCAGCGCAACCGCTTTGCCCGCTCGAACCTGGCGGCGGCGGCGAATTTCGACTGGCGCGCGACGCTGCGCGAGAACCTGTCGCGCTGGGACCCCGAGCGGCAGAGGATCATCGCCGAGCGGCTGCGCTTCAACGCCCGCATAAGGCGGCGGCTGCCCTGGACCGTGGTTCTCTGCGTCGATCAGAGCGGCTCGATGACCGACAGCGTGATCCACGCCGCCGTGCTGGCGGCGATCCTGACCGGGCTGCCGGGGGTGCGGGTGAAGATGGTGCTGTTCGACACCTCGGTCGTCGATGTGACCGACCGGCTGAGCGACCCGCTGGACACGCTCTTGTCGGTGCAGCTGGGCGGCGGGACGGATATCGGCCAGGCGCTGCGCTATGCCGAAGCGCTGGTCGGGGACCCAGCCCGCACGGTGCTGGCGCTGGTCAGCGATTTCTACGAGGGCGGATCGGGGCGCGAGATGCTGGGCGCGATTGCCCGGCTGGCCGAGGCGCGGGTGACGCTGTTGGGCCTGCCGGCGCTGGACGACAGCGGCCGGGCCTGGTTCAACCGCGATCTGGGCGCGCAGGCGCAGGCGCTGGGGATGCAGGTGGGGGCGATGTCGCCCGACCGCTTCGCCGACTGGCTGGCCGGGGCGATGGCATGAGCGCGCTGCGGCGGATGCTGGCGGCGCAGGACGAGGCCGTCCTGGTTGCGCTGGCCTCGCCCGGGTTGCTGCGCCGCGCGGGGGCGGCCCTGGCCAGGCCCGGCGCGGTGGGCACGGTCGAGGAAGGCCCCGACCGGGCGGTGCTGCGGATCGAGGGGTTCGAGGTGGTGCTGGGCGCCGATGGCCCGGGGCGGGCGCGTTGCGACTGCCCGGCGACGGGGCTGTGCCGGCATGTTCTGATGGCGGTGCTGCATTTGCGCGAGGGCACGCCGGCACCGGTCGCCGGCCCGTCGGCGCGGGACGGGATCGCGGCGCTGGGCCTGGACGAGATCGAGGCCTTCGCCGGGGCCGACTGGCCGCAGGCGCTGCGCATCGCGGCGCTGTCGGGCGGCGCCCTGCCGGAAGAGGCGGGCGCCAGTTGCGTGATCCTGCTGCCCGACGCGCCGGGGGCGGTGACCTTCGTCGCCGGTGGCGGGCTGCGCGGGGCGCTGTTCAAGGGCCCCGAGGGCCGGCGCAGGCGGTTCGTCGCGGCGGCGGCGCTGGTGCTGGGCGGGCACGCCCTGCCCGAGGCCGCCGAGGCCGGGGCGCGGGTCGACCCGGGCTTGCTGGACGAGGCCCGCGAGGCGGTGGAAAGCAGCCTGACGCATGGGCTGCGCGGCGACCCGCGGCTGGCGCAGGAACGGCTGTTCGACCTGGCGGTTTCGGCCCGGGCGGATGCGGCGCCGCGGCTGGCGGCGGGGCTGCGGGCGGCGGCGCGCCATGCCGGGCGGCTGGCACAGCGCGACCCCGAGGCCGATCCGCCGGCCTGGCTGGCCGAGCTGGCCGAGACCCATGCCCTGATCCGGGCGCTGGCCGGCGCCCCGGGCGATCCGGCGCTGACCGGGCAACTGCGGCGCGCGTTCGAAGCCGCCGATCCGCGCGATCTGGCGGTGCTGGGCGTGGGGCAGTGGCGGACCCCGTCGGGCGCGCGGGGGCTGACGATCCACGGCTGGGACGGGGCGCGGTTCCTGTCCTCGGGGCCGGCGCGGGCGGCGGGGATGGACCCGGGCTTCCGGCCGCGCCAGGCCTATGGCCTGGCCTGGTGGCGCAACACCATACCGAACCGTATGTCTGGCCGGGTGCTGCACCTGCCGGCGCCGCGAATGTCGGCCGACGGGGGGCTGCCGGAAGGGATCGAGGTCGTCGATACCGGGCGGGGCCTGGCTCTGGACCGGCTGCCGTTGCACGACGATTGGGCGCAGATGCGGGCCGATCTGGTGGCGCGGCAGGGGATCGGGCTGCGCGCCACGGCGCGGCCGGTGCCGGTGCTGATCCGCATTGCCGGGCTGGTCGAGCCGCGCTTCGATGCGATCCGGCAGCGCGACCTGCTGGAGGTTGCCGACACGGCCGGGCGCGGCCTGCTGCTGGAGCTGCCGGATGCGCCCTGCGGCAAGGCGGCTTTCGCGGTGCAGCACCGGCTGACGGGTGCGCTGATCGAGGCGCTGCGCGACGGCGACGGGGTGTCGTTCCGGCTGATCAGCCTCTATTTCGGCGAGCCTGTTCAGGTCTGGAACGTGACGCTCGACCGGGCGCCGCATGAGCTGAGCCAGGGCGGCCTGCTCGACCGGATGCGGGCCGGGGCGCATCGCCTGAGACGCCCGGCGGCGGATGGGACCGGGCCGAACCGGGTGGCGCTGTTCGCGGATACGGGCCTGCGGGCGCTGGCGGATGCGGTCTGCGTTCCGGGCGAGGCGGGGCCGCGCAAGGCATTGGCGGCACAGGCCGAGGCGCTGGGCCTGACCCGCATCGCGCGCGGCTTCGACCGGCTGGACCCGCGCGACGGCGCCGCCGTGTTGCGCCTGGCCTGGGAGCTGGTGCTGATCCGCCGGGCGGCGCAGCAGGGGCGTTAGAGCGCGCCGACCTTCTGCAGCACGCGGCGCACCGCCTCGACCTGATCGGGGCCCAGCGCCGGCTGCGGGCGGGCCGGATCGCCGCAATCGAAGCCCTGCAGGCGCAGCCCGGCCTTGACCGCGCCGGCCAGGTTGAAGCGGGCGAAGACCTGGTTCACCGCCCAGAGATCGCGCTGCAGGTCCATCGCGGCGGTCCACTCGCCCGCCTCGCACAGCTCGAACAGGCGGACGCTTTGGCGCGGGATCAGGCAGGACGGCCCCGCGAGCCAGCCGCGCCCGCCGATCAGCATCACCGCCGCGGTGATATGCGACGAGGCGGCGAACACCCCGATCCTCCTTTCCGTACGGTTTAGTATGGAAAGCAGTCGGCCGGTATTGGTCGAAGCGTCCTTGACGAAGAGGATATTGGGGTGATGCGACAACCGGTCGATGGCGTCGAGCGTCAGGTCCGAGCGCTGGAAATTCGGGTTGGTATAGAGCGTGACCGGCGCATCGGAGGCATCGGCGATGGCGGTGAAATAGTCGATCACGCCGTCATCGGTGACGGGGAAATAGGCCTCGAGCACGGCGAGGATGCCATCGGCGCCAAGCTCGGCCCAGCGTTTGGTCTGGGCCACGGCATCGCGGATGGTGGTGGCCGCGACCCCGGCGATGACCGGCACCCGGCCGGCGGCGGCCTGAACCGTGGCGGCGACCACGCGTTCCTTGGCGGCGAAGTCGAGATAGGCAAACTCGCCGGTCGAGCCCAGAGGGGTGAGGCCGTGGACGCCTTCGCCGATCAGATGGTGGCAGAGCCGGGTCAGGGCGGCGGTGTCGACCTCGCCGTCGGAGGTCAGGGGCGTGGGCAGATAGGGCACCACGCCGCGCAGGCTGCGGATGTCGATCATCGGGTCGGGCTCCTTCTTCGGCCGATGCGGCCAGAGAAGCAGCCGGGACCGGGCGGGTCAAGCGCGGCCGGCGACCAGGGCGGGGACGCGGGCCCGGATATGGGCGTGCAGCGCGGCGACATGCGGCGGCAGGGCCAGATCGGGGGTCCAGACCCAGTGGAATTCGAACTGTGCGGGCCGGCCGTCCTGGGTCAGAAGCGGGCGCGCCCAGCCCGCCGCGCCGGTCAGCTTGGCCCGTGGCAGGATGCCGGCGCCGATGCCGAGGCTGGCCCATTGCTCGATCACCGGATAGCTGATGGCGGCGCCGGGATAGGCGGTGAAGGTCCGGGCGTTCTGCGCGAAGAGCAGCTCGAGCGAGCGGTTCAGGCCGCAGCCGCCGCCGGTCATGATGATCGGCGCCTGCGGCAGCTTCGCCAGGTCGATCGGCCCGGCGCCCGGGGCATCGGCGCCGTCGCTGGGGAGATAGACCAGCGGATCGGCATAGAAGCGCAGGTGATCCCAGCCGGGTTCGACCATGTCGCGCGGCACCACGGCGATATCGACCGACCCGTTGGCGAGCCGCCCCGCGAGATCGTCGAGCAGGCATTCCTTGAAATAGATCGTCACCGCGGGGTTCTCGGCGCGGTAGGGTTGCAGCACCTCGTTCAGCAGGGTCATGTCCACCAGCGGCGACAGGCCGATGCGCAGCACCTTGTGGTCGGGGTGGAGATAGGCCTCGGACGCCTTGCGCATCTCGTCGCGGGCGTCGAGCACGGCGTCGAGATAGGGCAGGAGATAGGTTCCGAACGGAGTCAGCTCGACCGAGCGGGTGGTGCGGTGAAAGAGCCTGGCGCCGAGCTCCTCCTCGAGCTGGGCGACGGCGTTCGACAGGGTGGGCTGGGTGGCATTGCAGAGATCGGCCGCCAGGCTGAACGAGCCGGAGCGGGCGATCTGGCGGGCGAATTCGAGCTGGCGGAGCTTCACGATATATTCCCGTATTGTATGACTGATATTCAAAGTCGCAATTTCACTATCAATATACGCCATTCTACCTTGTGCCGCAAGAAAGGGTGGGGCGATGGAACTGACATCCCAAGCGACATTGCCGGTGCTGATCCTGGGGCTGATGCTGGGCCTGGCGGCGCTGGCGCTGGTGGCGAACGAGTTGGGGCGGCGGGCGCGGCTTTCGCCGCCGGCGCGGGTGGTGCTGGCCGGTGGGCTGGGGATGGGGGTGCTGGCCGTCGCCATCAAGGTCGGGATCATCGCGCTCTTGTCGCAGAGCGACGGGCGGGCGCTGGCGCGGGCCGGCACCGCGATGCGGGGGGCGACCGAGGCGTTGTTCGCCGGCGGCGAGGCTGCCGCGCCGGAGCCCGAGGTCGGGGCCGAGCCGCTGGGCTATCGCACCTGGCGGGCGCTGCCCGGGGCGGCGCGGGACCCGCGGGGCAACCGGACGACGCCCGAGAAGGTGGCGCTGGGGCGGCGGCTTTTCAACGATGCGCGCCTGTCGGTCGATGGCAGCGTCTCCTGCGCCTCGTGCCATGTGCTGGACGAGGGGGGCGACGACAATATGCGGGTGTCCATGGGCGTGCGCGGCCAGACGGGCGACCGCAACGCGCCCAGCGTCCTGAACGCGGCTTTCCTGACGCGGCTTTTCTGGGACGGGCGGGCCGGATCGCTGGAACAGCAGGCCGAGGGGCCGCTGTTGAACCCGGTCGAGATGGCGATGCCGTCGCTGGACGAGGTCGAGGCGCGGGTGCGGGCCGATCCCGGCTATGGCGCGCTTTTCGCGGCGGCGTTTCCGGGGGCACGGCCGATCACCGGGCGCAACATCGTCCGGGCGATTGCCGCTTACGAGCGCAGCCTGATCACGCCCGATACGCCCTATGACCGGTTCGTGCGCGGCGAGGATGCGGCGCTGTCGCCGGCGGCGCTGCGGGGCATGGCGCTGTTCGACGCGGTGGGCTGTCGGTCGTGCCATGTCGATCCGGTGTTTTCCGCCGCCGGGACGGAAAAGCCGCTGGGGGTCTATCGCAGCTTCCCGGTCTATCCCGAGGGCAACCCCTATGTGGCGAAATACGGGTTGCTGGTCGACGGAGGGCCGGGGCGGTTCCGGGTGCCGTCCTTGCGCAATGTGGCGCTGACGGCGCCCTATTTCCACAACGGATCGGTGCGCGATCTGGACGAGGCGATCCGGGTGATGGCGGTGTCGCAGCTGGGCCGCCGGATCAGCGATAACCCATTGGACGATATCGAGGTTCTGGCCGCACAGGTGGCCGATGACCGGCCCGGGCGCAACCTGTCGCTGGTCGGAAATCGCGCGCTGAGCGGGCGCGAGGTGGCCGATATCGCCGCCTTCCTGCGGGCGCTGACGGCGGATCGCATTCCACGGTGAGGGAGGCAGGGATGACACGCATTCTGGTGACCGGCGCGACGGGTTTCGTCGGCAGCCATGCGATCGAGGCGCTGATGGGCGCCGAGGGCGCCGAGACCATCGCCGCCTGCCGCGATCCGGCGCGCCTGTTGCCCGGGTTCGAGGGCGAGGTGCGGCAGGGCGATCTGGAGGAGTCGGATTATGTCGCGCGGGCGGTGCGGGGGGTGGAGGTGCTGGTTCACGCGGCGGCCTGGACCTCGGCCTGGGGGCACGCCGCGCTGTCGGACGCGCATTTTCTGGCGCCCAGCCTGGCCTTGATCGACGCGGCGGTGGCGGCGGGGGTGCGGCGGGTGATCTTCCTCAGCTCGACCAGCGTGGCGGCGCCGGGGCGGTCGGCCGATCCGATGAGCCTGGCCGAGGCGGGGCGGCTGGGTTTCTGGCCGCATCTGCGCAATGTCGCGCGGATCGAGGCGCATATGCGCGACCTGGCCGGCCGGGGCGGGGCCGAGATGACGGTGCTGCGGGTCGGGCTTTTCGCCGGGCGGCGCTATGCCATCGGGCTGTTGCCGCTGCTGGTGCCGCGGCTCGGGACGCATCTGGTGCCCTGGGTCGCGGGCGGGCGGACGACGCTTCCCATCGTCGCGGGCGAGGATATCGGCCAGGCCTTCGCGCTGGCCGCTTTGGCGCGACGGCTGCCGGGCTATCAGGGCTTCAACATCGTCGGGCCGAGCAAGCCGCGGGCGCGCGCGGTGATCGAGCATCTGGCGCGCGAATATAGCCTGCCGGCGCCGCATTTCTCGGTCCCGTTTCCGGTGGCGCGGGGCTTTGCCCATCTGATGGAGCTGATCGACCCGCTGGTCCCATGGGAGCCGCTGGTGACGCGATCGGTGGTGCATCTGATGGAGGAGACGGGCGCCACGAATACCCGCGCGCGTGAGCTGCTGGGGTATCGCCCGAGGGTCGGCTGGAAAGAGGCCATTGCCCTGCAGATGGAGGAGATGCGGGCGAAACAGCGGGGGGCGATGGCGATGGTGCGGCCATTGCCGGGAGATAGATAGGAAATCTGTATTTCTGGGATTTGGTAATATGATTTTTCTATCAATATCACGGATCATAGGGTTGCGGCACGCCCCTTGGGGCGCCGATTGGAAAGGACCAAGACTATGATTTCGAACCTCTCTCTCATCCCTGCCGCCGCCTTTGCCGTGGCGGTGTCCCTGACCTCGATCCCCGGAGCAGCCATGGCCGACGATGCCCCCAGTTTCACCCCCGACAAGGCGCATACCGCCGTGCTGATCACCGACCCGCAGAACGATTTCATGTCGACCGAAGGCAAGGCCTGGGGCCTGGTCGGCGACAATGTCACCCGGCTGGGCACCAACGACCATATCGAGGCGCTGATCCGGGCGGCCAAGCAGAGCGGCATGACGGTGGTGGTCAGCCCGCACACCTATTACGGCACCGACGACCAGTGGCAGGATCGCGGCCCGGTGCAGGGGCTGTTGCACAGCGTGGGGGCGTTCAAGGTCGCGGGCGCCACGGCCTATGACGGGTTCGAAGGCTCGGGCGCCGATTTCTATGGCCCGCTGAAGGAGATGATCCTGGACGGGCAGACGGTGATCACCTCGCCGCACAAGGTCTATGGCCCGGAATCGAACGACCTGGCGCTGCAGCTGCGCCAGCGCGGGATCCAGACGGTGATCCTGGGCGGGTTCGCGGCCAATCTTTGCGTCGACAGCCACATGCGCGAACTGACCGAGCAGGGGTTCAGCGTGGTGGTGGTGAAGGACGCCGTGGGCGCGCCGGGCGAGGCGGCCTATGACGCGGCGATGCTGAACGCCGGCATGATCGCCGATGCGGTCTGGAGCACGGAAGAGGCGCTGGCCTTCATCGAGTGAATGCGCGAGGGCGGGGCGGGTCGACCCGCCTTGCCGGGGCCCGGATCGCGGCCTGATCCCCGCCGCGATCCGGGTGTTTCAGAAGCCCGAAAGGGTGATCTTGCCCACCGTATGCCCGGCCTCGATCGCGGCATGGGCGCGGCGCAGGTTGGCGGCGTTTATCCGGCCGAAATCGTTGGTGGCGGTGGCGCGGAGCCTGCCCGCATCGGCCAGAGCGGCGATGGCGTTCAGGATCTCGTGCTGGCGGATCGTGTCGGGGGTATCGAACATCGGCCTGGTGAACATCGCCTCCCAATGGATCGAGACGGATTTGAACTTCATCAGCCTGAGGTCGAGCGGTTCGGGATCGTCGATCAGGCCGATGCGGCCCTGCGGCGCGACGATCCGCGCCATCTCGGCCCAGCTGGCGCTGTCGGTATGGGTCGAGAAGATGCGGGTGACCGGGGCGGCGCCCAGTGCGGCGACCTGATCGGCCAGCGGGCGGGAATGGTCGACCACATGGGTGGCGCCGAGGTTACGCACCCAGGCCTCGGATTCGGGGCGCGAGGCGGTGGCGATGACGGTGGTCCGGCTGAGCTGGCACGCCAGTTGAATGGCCATCGAGGGCACGCCGCCGGCGCCGCCGATGATGAGGGTGGCTTCGCCCGCCGCGCCGGTTTCGGGCAGCATCAGGCGGTCGAACAGCATTTCCCAGGCCGTCAGCCCGGTCAGCGGCAGCGCGGCGGCGGCCGAATGGTCGAGGCTGGAGGGCTTGCGGCCGACGATGCGCTCGTCCACCAGTTGCAGTTCGGCGTTCGAGCCGGGGCGGGTCAACACGCCGGCATAAAGACCGCGTCGCCGGGCCGGAACAGGGTGGCGTCGGGGCCCACGGCCTCGACAATGCCCGAGGCGTCATAGCCGATCACCATCGGCGCTTCGCCTGGGGGCCAGCGCCATCCGGCTTTTGACGTCGCGCGGGTTCACCGCGACCGCATGGATGCGCACCAGCAGGTCGCGGCCGGTGGGCGCGGGCGGGTCGGGCAGGGTGAGGTCGACAAGCGATTGCGGGTCGCTGGCGGGCAGGCCCATGGTCCAGTATCCGACGGCTTTCATGGCTTCGTCTCCTTTCGGCTCAGATTTCGACCCAGCGGTCGGTATGATCGAAGGCGAAGTCGTAACCGAACAGGCCCGAGGCGCCGCCGGTATGCAGGAAGACGACGCGCTGGTCCTTGAATTCGCCCTTGCGCGCCAGGTCGATGAGGCCGGCCGCGCCCTTGGCGGAATAGCAGGGGTCGAGCAGGATGCCTTCCAGTTCGGCGAACATGGCGATGGCGGCCAGGCCGCTTTCGGTGGGCAGGCCATAGCCATCGCCGACATAGTCGGTATTGGCCATCACATCGGCGCGCGTCACGGCGCCGGGGCAGCCCAGCTTTTCGGCCGTGCGGGTGGCGAGGTCGAAGACCATCTGTTCCTGCTTTTCCCGCGGCGCGCGGGTGCCGATGCCCAGCACCGGGACCTGCGCGTTCATGGCGCAGAGCCCCGTCACCAGCCCGGCCTGGGTGCCCGAGGAGCCGGTGGCATGGACCACGCGGTCGATCCCGAGCCGCCGGTCGTTGGCCTGGCTCAGCAGTTCGAAGGCGCAGTTCACATAGCCCAGCGCGCCGGTCGGGTTCGAGCCGCCGCCGGGGATGACATAGACCTTGTGGCCCTCGGCGCGCTTGGCTTGCGCCGCGCGCTCCATCTCGGCGGCCATGTCGGTGCCGCCGGGGAATTTCTGGGTGGTGGCGCCGTGCAGGTGATCGAGAAGCACGTTGCCGTTGCCGTTATAGTTGGCGTTGTTGTAACCGGTGCGGTCCTCGAACAGGATATGGCAGGCGAGGCCCATCTTGGCCGCCGCCGCCGCGGTCTGTCGGCCGTGGTTGGTCTGGGTGGCGCCCTGGGTCATGACCATGTCGGCGCCCTGCGCCTCGGCCTCGGCCATGAGGAATTCGAGCTTGCGGGTCTTGTTGCCGCCGGTCGAAAGCCCGGTGCAATCGTCGCGTTTGATCCAGATCTCGACGCCCAGCTCGGCCGAGAGGCGCGGCAGGGGTTCCAGCGGGGTCGGCAGATGGGCCAGGTGGACGCGGGGGAAACGGGCGAGATGCATGGCGGGGCTCCTTCAAGGCGGTTGCGGCCAGCTTCGGCGCAAATGGCGGCCGGCTCAATGGGTGAATGGCGCGTCAGCCCCGGGCGCGGGCGGCGCCCACGTCCTGCGGCGCGATGGCCACGGATTTGATCACGGCGAAGCAGGGCGTGCCGGGGGCGAGGCCAAGCGCCGTGGCCGAGCGGCGGGTGATGCGCGCCAGGACCGGGCCGGCCGGGGTGGAGAGCGACACGATGGTGCCGGGGCCGGTGCCGGCGCGAATGGCCTCGACCATACCTTCAAGTATGTTCAGGGCGGAAAGCCCGACGGGGCGTTGCCGCGACAGGATCACGTCGTGGGCGGCAATACGGATACGTATGGTTTCGCCCGGCGCGCGGGCGACCTGGGGCACGAAGATGGTGGCGGTGCCGGCCGCCAGTTCGGTGAGGCCATCGGGGTGATGCGCCCTGACGCGGGTTTCCAGCACCGCGCCGACCTCGCGCACGCCGGTGGGCGAGATCTGCGGATCGCTCAGCACCTCGGCGGCCGGGCCCTGGTGGGTGACGCGGCCGTCCTCGAGCACGACGACGGTGGTGGCCAGCCGGGCGACCTCGGCCGCGGAATGCGAGACATAGAGGATCGGCACCGCGACCTCGTCGCGCAGGCGCTCGAAATAGGGCAGGATCTCGGCCTTGCGGGGCTCGTCCAGGGCGGCGAGGGGTTCGTCGGCGAGGATGAGGCGCGGCGCGGCCAGAAGGGCGCGGCCGATGGCGACGCGGGCCTTCTCGCCGCCGGAAAGCTGGGCCGGGCGACGGGCGAGGAGATGGCCGATGCCCAGCATCTCGACCACGTCGTCGAGGCTTTCGCGCGGGGCGGTCCTGGGCGCGAACCAGCGGCCATAGGCCAGGTTCTGGCGCACGGTGAGATGCGGGAAAAGCCGGCCTTCCTGGAAGATATAGCCCAGCCGGCGGTGCCGGGGTGGCAGCGAGACGCGGGCGGCGCTGTCGAACAGCACGGTGTCTTCGCTGGTGATGCGGCCGGCATCGGGGCGCAGAAGGCCGGCGACGGCGTTCACCACCGTGGTCTTGCCCGAGCCGGAACGGCCGAACAGAACCGTCAGGCCCGGCGGCGCGTGGAAGGTGGCATCGACGGTGAAGCCGGGCAGGCGGTGGGTGATGGAAACCGAAAGCGTCATGCGCCGGCCACCCGGCGGGCGATGCGCCGCGCCAGCAGCTCGGACGCCAGAAGCGCCGTCATGGCGAGCGCGACCGAGATCGCCACCAGCCTGAGCGCCGGGCCTTCGCCGCCGGGCACCTGGAGGAAGGCATAGATCGCGGTGGGAAGCGTCTGGGTCTGGCCGGGGATGTTCGAGACGAAGGTGATGGTGGCGCCGAACTCGCCCATCGCCTTGGCGAAGGCCAGGATCGCGCCCGCCAGCACGCCGGGCAGGATCATCGGCAGGGTGACGGTGGCGAAGGCCCAGCCGCGCGAGGCGCCCAGCGTGGCGGCGGCCTGTTCCAGCCTGGGGTCGACCGCCTCGATCGACAGGCGGATGGCGCGGACCATGAGGGGGAAGGCCATGACGGCGGCGGCCAGCGCGGCGCCGGTCCAGCGGAAGGCGAAGGTGATGCCGATCTCATGCAGCAGGCCGCCGACCGGGCCGCGAATGCCGAAGGTGAGCAGCAGCAGATAGCCGGTGACGACGGGCGGCAGGATCAGCGGCAGATGCACCACGCCGTTGAGGATCTGCTTACCCGGGAACTCCCACCGGGCAAGCGCATGAGCGGTGAGGATGCCGAGCGGAAGCGACAGGAACGTGGCCCAGAACGCGACCTTGAGCGAAAGCGCGACGGCCTGCCATTCCTCCGGCCCGAGCCATCCCATCAGGAGCCGGAGGGATCGGCCGGCTGGGGCACCACGGTGAAGCCCTGACGCTCGAATTCGAGCCGGGCGGCGGGGCCGTCGAGATAGCTCAGCAGAGCGCTCGCGGCTTCGCTTTCGTGGCCGGCGAGGATCGCGGCGGGATAGACGATGGGCGGGTGGCTGTCGGCCGGGAATTCCGCCACCACCGAGACCTTGGGTTCGGCATGGGCATCGGTGGCATAGACGATACCGTAGGGCGCCTCGCCCAGGGCCACCAGCGCCAGCGCGGCACGCACGTTATCGGCCTGGGCGACACGCGGCGCGGCGGCGCCCCAGAGGCCGAGGTGCTCCAGAGCGGCCTTGCCATAGATGCCGGCGGGCACCGCCTCGACCAGGGCCATGGCGAGCTTGCCGTCTTCGCCCAGCAGGCTGTCGAGATCGAGATCGGCGGAGAGCGTTACCGGGGTGGCGGGCGCGTCATGGGCGATCAGAACGATGCTGTTGCGCAAGAGATCGCGGCGGGTGCCTTCGGCGACCAGCCCGGCCTCTTCGAGGTGATCCATCCAGCCGGGATTGGCCGAGATGAAGACATCGGCCGGGGCGCCCTGTTCGATCTGCCGCGCCAGGGCCGAGGAGCCGGCGAGGGAGATCACCAGATGATGGCCGGTGGCCTCTTCGAACTTCGGAGCGATATCGCCGAGGGCGTTCTTCAGGCTGGCCGCGGCGAAGACGGTGATATCGTCGGCCAGGGCGGCGGCGGGCGCGAGGACCGCGGCGAAGGCGGCCGCAAGGGGCAGCGCGCCGAGACGGGAATGCAGGCGGGTGAGCATGACAAAGCCTCCGATTTCGCTCGACTATCGACCCTGCGCGGAACGAGTGCAAGCCCGGTCGTGGAGATTGGCCTGGCGGGATTGTGAAGCGGGCGAAGATCGCCGACACTCGGGCCGGCAAGTCCGGCAGGCAGAGAGGAGGCGGCGGTATGAGCTTTGAGCAGGTGGAGGATTTCCTGGCCGAGAGCGAGGTGCTGTTCGAGGTGGTGCGCGATCTGGGCGAGGAGGATTTCGCCCGCCCGACCCAGTTCAAGGGCTGGACGGTCGACGACGTGCTGCGGCACCTGCATTTCTGGAACCGGGCGGTGGATTTCGCAGCCCAGGGCGAAGAGGCCTTCGCCGGGCTGCGCAAGCGGGTGATGGATGCCTATGCCGACGGTCAGTCGCTGCGGGTGGTCGAGCGCAAGGTGATCCCGGAAAGCGGCCCCATTCTGCGCGCGACCTGGATCGGCTTCGCCCGGGCGCTGGCGCTGCGCTGGGCCGATCAGGACCCCAGGGCGCGGCTGCCCTGGGTGGGGCCGTCGATGTCGGCGCGCTCGGCCATCACGGCGCGGCAGATGGAGACCTGGGCGCATGGGTTCGAGGTGTTCGATCTGATGGGGCAGGAGCGGCAGGAGGCCGACCGCATCCGCAATATCGTGGTGCTGGGGGTGAACACCTTTCAGTGGTCGCATCAGGTGCATGGGCTGGCGGTGCCCGAGACGCTGCCGCAGCTGGTGCTCGAGGCGCCTTCGGGCGAGGTCTGGGAGTTCGGCGGCAATGCGGGGCGGATCGCGGGCAAGGCGGTGGATTTCGCGGCGGTGGTGACGCAGACCCGGGCGCTGGCCGATACCGGGCTGGCGATCGAGGGCGAGGTGGCGCGGGTCTGGATGGAGCACGCGCAGTGCTTTGCCGGCCCGCCCGAGGCGCCGCCGGCGCCGGGCACGCGCGGTCGGGCGTGAGGCCGTGATGGGCTGGCTGGAATTTGCCCTGGCGCTGGTCGTCTTCATGGCCTCGCATCGTATCCCGGCGATGGGGGGATTGAAGGGCCGGCTGGAGCGGGCGCTGGGGCGGGGCGGCTATATCGCGCTCTTCAGCCTGGTGTCGACGGGGTTGCTGTTCTGGGTGATCTTTGCCGCCGGGCGGGCGCCCTATGTCGGGTTGTGGGATCAGGCGGTCTGGCAGCGCTGGCTGGTCAATCTGGTGATGCCCGTGGTGCTGGCGTTGACCGTGTTCGGCACCGCCGCGCCCAATCCCTTTGCCTTCGAGGGCCGGGCCGAGGGGTTCGACCCGGATCGCCCGGGGATCGCCGGCGTCACGCGCCAGCCGCTTCTGTGGGCGTTGGCGCTGTGGTCGGGGGCGCATCTGCTGGCCAATGGCGATCTGGCGCATGTCATCCTGTTCGGGCTGTTCCTGGCGTTTTCGCTGGCGGGCATGGCGATGGTCGAGCGGCGGCGGAAGGCGGCGATGGGCCCCGACAGCTGGGCGCGGGCAACACGGCGCACCGGGCTTTGGCCGTTCGCGGCGCTGCTCACGGGGCGCTGGCGGCCCGGGGGCTGGCCGTCGCCCTGGCGGCTGGCGATCTGGGGGCTGAGCTGGGCCGCGCTCTGGCATCTGCACCTGCCGGTGATCGGGGTTTCGCCGGCGCCGTGACGGGATGCTGACAGAAAGCTGTCAGCAGGGGTGTGCGACAAGCGGGTCAGGGTATCTGACGAGAAGGAGATGTTCACATGACCCAACAACCCGTTCTGGTCTGGAGCGAGATTCCGGTGACCGACATGGAGAAGGCCTGTGCCTTCTATGCCAGCGTCTATGGCTACAAGATGGAGATCGACATGTCGGGGCCGAACCCGATGGCGGTGCTGAACGGCGAGATGTCGGGCCCGGCCGGCAACCTTTACCCGGGCAAGCCGCCGGTGGCGGGCACCGGGCCGACCGTGCATCTGGCGCTGGCGCCGGGCGATACGGTGGAGGCGGCCAGCGCAAGGGTCGAGGCGGGCGGCGGCGGCGTGTCCGGCCCGCTGGTCGAGATGCCGTTCGGGCGCTGGACCTATGCCACCGATCCCGATGGCAATTCCATCGGTCTCTTCGAGCCCAAGGCGTAATCCCATGCGCCGCGCCGACCGCCTGTTCCAGATCGTTCAGTATCTTCGGGGCGGTCGGCTTGTCACCGCGGGCCAGCTGGCCGAGCGGCTGGAGGTCAGTCCGCGCACCATCTATCGCGATGTGGCCGATCTGATCGGATCGGGCGTGCCGATCGAGGGCGAGGCGGGCGTGGGTTACGTCATGCGCCAGGGCTTCGACCTGCCGCCGCTGATGTTCACCCGCGACGAGGTGGCGGCGCTGGTCGCCGGCGCCCGGCTGGTGCGGGCCTGGGGCGGGGCGGCGATGGCCGAGGCGGCGCAGGAGGCCTTGGTGAAGATCGAGGCGGTGCTGCCCGAGACCGCCCGGGCCCGGGCGGGCGAGGTGCCGGTCTATGCCATGCAGTCGCCCGAGATGACGGCGGGGCTGAGGGCGCTGCTGGACCGGGTCGAGGCGATGGCGGAAGCGCGCGAGGCGGCCGAGATCGCCTATCGCGACGAGACCGGGTCCGAGACCCGGCGCCGCATCCGGCCGCTGGGGTTGTTCTTCTGGGGCAAGGTCTGGACGCTGGTCGCCTGGTGCGAGCTGCGCGACGATTTCCGCACCTTCCGGATGGACCGGATCGCCGATCTGACCCCGGCCGGCCGGTTCCGGGCCGAACGCGACAAGAGCCTGACCGCCTTCTATGCCAGGATGCGCGCCCGGGGCATCCGGCGTGTGGGCGATTGCCCCTGACCTTTAGCCCCTGACCGTTACCCGGTGACCAGGGTCAGGTGTTCGTCGGCGATGGCGATGGCGGTTTCGCGGCCATAGTCGAAGCGCAGGAAGTCCTGTTCGATCCCGTCGGCGAAGATCACCCCGCCGTCGTCGATCCGCGACAGCACGCGCAGCGCCTGGTCGCCCTCGATCAGCCCGGCGCGCAGTTCGGCGCCCGACTGGCGGCTGGGCCAGGGTTCGCGCGAGAAAAAGGCGGCGCGCGGGGCGTCGGGCGCGAAGGCGATATCGGCATGGGTCGCGGTCATGATCGAGCGCGCCCAGCCCGACAGGCCGGTGCCGGTCGACACGATCAGCCCCGAGGAGGACTGGAATTCGGTCGTGCCGCCATGGATCAGTTCATAGCGCGCGCTTTGGTGCGAGCGGTGGCCGATGAAGAGCTCGTTCAGGGCCAGAAGCCGGTCGCCGCCGTCGAGTCGGGCCGCGACCATGGTGCGCGCCTCGCTGTCGATATCGCCCTGGGCGGTGCGGGTCAGCAGGCCGGGCAGGGCGGGCAGGCCATGGCGGGTGAGGATGCCTTCGCCCAGTTCGGGCGCCGGGGTGACGCCGATCACCGGCTGGCCGGACAGGTATTTCGCCAGGTTGGCGACCAGCCCGTCCTGGCCCAGCGCCACGACGATATCGCCCGGCGCGAAGAGGAAGCGGTCGAGATCGTCACGGTCGACCTGGGCGAAGGACCAGTCGGGCGGAAGCGCGGCCTTGACCTGTTTCATCGCGGCGGCCTGCAGCGCGTCGCGGCGGGCCAGTTCGGAAAAGCTCTGGCCGCGGGAATTCAGGAAGAACTCGACCTGACCGCGGGTGGAATGGCGGGCCAGCAGCGCCGTCAGCTGGGTGGCGCGGGTGACGAGGACGACACGGGGCGGAAGGGTGGACATCGGGCGTCTCCCTTTGAACGGCGTTTCGGCTTGGGGGGGCGGGGGCCCCGTGGAAGGGGCCCCCGGCGGGTTGCGTCAGCCCTTGGCGGATTGGGCCAGCAGCGGGCGAAGCTGCCGCACCAGACCCGAGAGCATGTCGGGCGTGATCGTCACGCTGTCGATGCTGTCGAGCTTGCCGGCCAGATCGCGCGCGGCGAGGGCGAAGAGCGCGGTGCTGTCGAACTGCGCCAGCGCGGCCATGCGGGCGCGCTCGGCCTCGGCCGCGGCGCCGTCGACCGCGCGGATGCGGGTGGCTTCGGCCTCGGCCTCGACCACCTTGGCACCGGCCATCGCCTCGGCCTGGATCAGCAGGGCGGCGGCTTCGGCCTCGGCCTGGGAGCGCGCGTTCTCGTCCTCGCGCGCGATCAGGTCGCGGCGCTTGGCGGCCAGGCCGATCTGGTTAGACAGCTCGTTCTGGGCGATGGCGCTTTCCTTTTCCACCGCCAGGGCGCGGCGGGCGAAGGAGGCCTCGTCCGCCTGTTGCTGGAGGCTTTCGAAGGTCGGTGCCTGCAGCGCCCGCGCCAGTTCGGAACTGGGCGAGAGCGCGGTGACCCTGAGCGAGGTCACGGCGAGGCCGATGTCCTGCAATGCCGTCTCGGCGCGGAAACCGGCGCCGATGGCCGATTGCAGCGGCGCGAGGCCGGCTTCCAGAAGGGCGCGCACGCCGTGGGTCTTGAGATAGCCGTCGGTGAATTCGCGGGCCAGGCCGATGAGCAGGCTGCGGATATGCTCTTCGGGTTCCGCGAGCCAGGCGCCGGTGTTGAGGTCGAGGGTGAAGTCGACCCGTTCGGCCAGGCGGGCGGGATCGGCGACATGCCACAGCACGGTGCCCTGGACCGAAAGCTCCTGAAAGTCGGCGGATTGCGACTTGATCAGGAAGGTCAGTTCGCGGTCGGCCATCGGCACTTCGGCGATCGAGCTGATGCGGGGATCGAACCAGAAGCTGAGGCCGCGGCCTTCGCGGGTCAGACGGCCGCGGGTGAAGAGCTGCACGAAGCTGGAGGCTTCGGCGCGGACGTGGTTGCGGATCATGTAGGGGCTGATCTGTGCCATGGTCTTACTCCTTTTCGGGCTTGGAGATCAGTTCGAAAAGCTCGGCCGGGCGGAAGGCGCCGCCGGTCTGGTGCCGGCCGGTGGGGCGCAGCGCGTGACGGTCGGTCAGCTTGCGCCGGAAGGGGGGCGCCTTGAGCGGGTGGCCGAGGATGGCTTCGTGCACCTCCTGCACGGCGCGCAGGGTGAAGCGGCGGGGCAGGAAGGCGAAGCCGATATCGGTATAGTCGAGCTTGCCGCGCAGGCGTTTCACCATGTCGCCCAGGATCGTGGCGTGGTCGAAGGCGAGGCCGAGCGCGGCACCGTCCTGCGCCAGCGCCCGGGCCGGGCCGCCGGTTTCGCCGGGCCAGTCGACGGTAATGCGGGCCAGGGTCAGTTCGGGCTTGTCGGCGATGCCGGCGCGAAGGGCCTCGGCCGGCGCGATGGCGATATGGGTGATCGAGATCACATGCCCGCGCGGGTCGCGCCCCGGCGCGCCATAGGTGGCGAGCTGTTCGAAATGGATACCCGGGCCGAGGCCGGTCTTGTCGGCCAGCACCCGGGCGACGGTGGTCTCGGGCGCCTCGCCCATATGGACGAAGCCGCCGGGCAGGGCCCAGTCGCCGCCGACCCGCGCGGCATCGTCTCGCCGCATCAGCAGGCAGAAGAGCGCGCCATCCTCGACGCAGAGAACCGCAAGGTCGACCGCGACGCTGGGGTGGGGGAAGGATTGCAGATCGGTCATCGGGGGCTCCCATATTCTGATCAATATAGTAATAACTAAATAGATAAAAAGTCAAGGGGGCACAGGAAAACCCGGCTTTGGCCAGTGAAACAAGGTGTTCCGGGGATGGCCTGCCCGGGCCCGAACCGGCGTTCCGGGTCGGGCGAATCGGTCGGGGGCGCTGGCCGGCGGGGTGCGGCGGCGGGGTCAGCGGCGCGGATGCAGGGGGCAGGCGGTGGGGAAGCTTTCGTTATCGTCGGGCAGGGCGTATTGCGGCCATTCCAACTCGCCCTTCAGGAACTTGCCCAGGACGGGGGCGTGGGGCAACCCGTCATAGACCTCGGCCCGGGCGCGGATCACCTCGCGCACGCGGGCGCCTTCGGGGGTTTCGCCGGCGACCACGTCGAAGCGTTCGCGCGGGTTGACGATGAACAGGAAATGCCGGCCCAGATTGCGGCTTTGCCGCGTAACATGCGCCGGGGTCGACATGTTGATGAAAAGCTGCATTCCGGCAAAGCACATCGACCAATAAGGCGTTTCGGGATCGCGTGAGACGTCGTCGGGCCAGGGGGCCGGGTCGTTGTCGGCCCAGTCCTGAAGGATGCGCCAGCCGAAGGCGTGATAGCCGTCGAGATCGGTGGGCGGGATGGCCCTGTGCGAAAAGGCGACGACCAGCGGCCTGGCGGTGTTGACCTGACCGTCCCAGTCCCGCGCCTCGGCGATATAGGCGGCAAGGTCGGCGCGCAGGGCGGCGCGGGCCTCGGCGCTGTCCTCCTCGACGAAGATGAACTGGGTCAGGCCGCGGCGGAAGGCGTTCTGCGAGAAGGTGCAGGGAAAGGTCGAGGGCGGGGTCAGGCGCTGGGCCAGGTCCTGCAGCACCTCGCCATGCCAGGCCGGGCCGGCGGGGCCGGGGGCGGCAAGATCGGATTGGGCGATCGGCGGCATGGGGGTTCCTTCACGGGTCGGTCTCGGGCGCGGACCTTAGCCCGTCGCGCGGCGCGGGCCAAGCTTTGCCGGGGGAAACGGGCCCGGACGCGCCGATCAGCCGCAGAAGACGCGGGTGATGACGCCGCCGGCATCGGTTTCCACGTTCAGCCGGTCGGGGCGGTGGTCCATCGTCACGGCGGTGCCGGGCGGGATGACGCGCAGCGCGGCATGGGCCGAGAGGTCGGCCTGGTCCACCGGGGTGCCGACCAGGCCCTGGAGCGCCGCGGCGCCGCAGCTGTCGGCGGTTGCGACGGCGGGCGGGCCGTCCTCCTTGCAGGCGCCGAGCAGGGGAAGGGCAAGCAGGGCGGCGGCGGGCAGGACAAGGCGGCGCATGGGGCGGCGCATGGGCGGATCCTTTCGGGGCGACATGCGGCCTATGTCGGGGCGCCGGGGCGACAGGTCAAGGTCTTGCCAGTCCGATGGGTCGGGGCGGACGAGGGCGCGCGCCCTCGTCGCGCGGGGCCGCGCGGCCCCGCTGCCGGCGCGGCGGATGGGTCAGGTCAGAACCTCGCCGAAGGTGCCCGAGAAATCGCCCTGCGCCAGCGCCGAGGCATCGAGGAAGGCGGCGATGGTGCCGCGGTCGCCGAATTGCCAGCCCATCAGGGCGCTGCTGGGCAGGGCGATGATCGGCACCGGGGGCGTGTCGGCGCCGGAGGGCGGGGCAAGCCCGTCGGGCGCGGTGCCGCCGAGCCCGGCGCATTCGTGATGCGCCCGCCAGGACCAGAGGGTTTCGAACAGCGTCCGCTGCGTCGCCGGCAGCGCGTCGGGGCGCTCGCTGTAGAGCCGCAGGGCATAGCGGTCGAGCCAGCGCACCCAGTCGCGGCGGATCTGGTCGTGGTCGAGCAGCGGCTGCAGGTCGGGGTCGGCCTCGGCCTGGCCCGAGGCGAGGCCGCTGTCGATCCGCAACCGCCCCAGCCCTTCGAGGATCAGCCCGCGCAGCCGGTCGTCGAAGGGCAGGCCTTCGTCGCGGGCGGATTCGAGCGCGGATTTCAGGGCGCCGACCGTCTCGGCGGCGCTGCCGACGGTGTCGAGAAAGGCGCAGAGCCGGGCCTGTTCCGCCTCGGGCCCGGCCAGGGTCGAGACGACGCGGCGCTGCCAGTCCAGCTCGGTCAGGATGACCTCGATCAGGATCATGGCCGAGGGCCAGTCGAACGGCTGCAGGCGCGGGTCCGACAGCGGCAGGGTGTCGGGGTCGGGAGTCAGCCGGGTGGCGGGCTGGCCGGGCGCGGCGCAGCCGGCGGCCTGGCCCGAGGCGGCGGAGATCAGTTCCACCGGCCAGCGCGGCGGGCTGCTGGGGCGGCCGGTGATCTTTTCCAGCAGATCCTCGCGCATCGGCGGACCGGGAAGGGGCGGCGGCGCGGGTGGCTGGCGCGGTTCGCCCTTCGACGCGGTGTGCAGGATGAGCGGCCGGGCCGGGCGGGATTGCGAGCGGAAGAACAGGAGCCAGCCGTCGCGCGGCCCGGCGCCGTTCCACAGCGTCTTCGGCAGGCGGGAACAGTCGATCTGGGCCAGGAACAGCGCCGGCTTGCCGTCGATCAGCGGCCAGTCGGTGCTCTCGGGCAGGCAGGCGTCGCCGCCGAACCAGCCGTCCGAGCGGGCGCCGGCATCGAGCGGCACGATCGGGCGCAACAGGACCGGGGCGTTCAGGCAGGCGCTGCCGCCGAGGCTGCCGGTCCAGGCGGCGGGCCGGCGCGGGCGGCCCGAGGACGGCACCGGCAGGGCCGGCGGCCGTGGGCGGCGGGTGGCGTTCGGCGCCGTCTGGCGGGCCGGGCGCTCGGGGAGCACCGGCGGGGCGGGCCTGTCGGGCAGGCCGCCGCGCAGGGCGTTGCCAAGGGCATGGGTGCCGATGAAGAGCGTGATGCCCAGGAAGCTGATCCAGGGTTCCTCGACCGCCAGGCCGCAGGCAAAGACCAGTTGCCCGATCAGCATGACCGGCAGGGCAGTGCGGGTTTTCGCGGCGGGAAGGGCCGTCATGAGAAGGTCTCCAGCAGAAGGAAGGGCCAGGGGAGGAAGGGCCACGGGCTGCGGCAGCGCGGCGCAAACGCGGGAAAGCGCCCGCCACGGAGAGCGAAACTGGGCGCGGTTCGCGGCGCAAATGCGGCGGCGGTCGGGCCTGACGACGGGCTTTATCGAGGATTTTCCGCGAATTGGCGGGGAAGGGCGCCGGGCCCGGCCCCCGGCACGTTCCGTAACGACCGGTGTTGAAATGCCCGGGCGTTTGCCGCAGTCTCGGACCTGACCCAAGGGAGGAGATATCTCAGATGCGCACCCGTGCCGCCGTGGCCCTCGAGGCCGGCAAACCGCTGGAAATCATGGAGGTGAACCTGGAGGGCCCGAAGGCGGGCGAGGTTCTGGTCGAGATCAAGGCCACCGGGATCTGCCACACGGATGAATTCACCCGGTCGGGGGCCGACCCCGAGGGGCTGTTCCCGGCCATTCTGGGCCATGAGGGCGCCGGCGTGGTGCTTGAGGTCGGGCCGGGCGTGACCAGCCTGAAGCCGGGCGACCATGTCATCCCGCTCTATACGCCCGAATGCCGTGAATGCGACTATTGCCTCAACCCCAAGACCAACCTCTGCCAGTCGATCCGCACGACGCAGGGGCAGGGGCTGATGCCGGACGGGACCTCGCGCTTTTCGATGCTCGATGGCACGCCGATCCTGCATTACATGGGCTGTTCGACCTTCGCGAACCATACGGTGCTGCCCGAGATCGCGCTGGCCAAGGTGCGCAAGGACGCGCCGTTCGACAAGATCTGTTACATCGGCTGCGGCGTGACCACGGGGATCGGCGCGGTGATCAACACCGCCAAGGCCGAGATCGGCTGCCGCGCGGTGGTGTTCGGGCTGGGCGGCATCGGGCTCAATGTGATCCAGGGGCTGCGGCTGGCCGGGGCCGACCAGATCGTCGGGGTCGACCTGAACGATTCTAAAAGCCAGATGGCGCGGCATTTCGGGATGACCGATTTCGTCAATCCCAGCGACGTGAAGGGCGACCTGGTGGCGCATCTGGTCGAGCTGACCGGCGGCGGGGCGGATTACAGTTTCGACGCCACCGGCAATGTGAACGTGATGCGCACGGCGCTGGAATGCGCCCATAAGGGCTGGGGCGAATCGATCATCATCGGCGTGGCGGCGGCGGGGGCCGAGATCTCGACCCGGCCGTTCCAGCTGGTCACCGGCCGGGTCTGGCGCGGCACCGCCTTCGGCGGCGCCCGTGGCCGGACGGATGTGCCCAAGATCGTCGACTGGTACATGGACGGCAAGATCGAGATCGACCCGATGATCACCCACACCATGGGGCTTGAGGACATCAACAAGGGCTTCGACCTGATGCATCGCGGTGAATCGATCCGCTCGGTCGTGGTCTACTGATCGCGACGCCGGGGGCGTCAGCCGCCGCAGACGTTCTGCAGCCTGAGCCAGTCGGCGTCGGACATCAGCGGGTCGGGGGCGGTCTGGGCGAAGGGATCGGCCTCGATCAGGCCGAGCGTGGTTTCGCCCGTGATGTCGCGGGCATAGGCATAAGGCGTCGAGCGCACCGACCAGGCCTTGAACCCGGCCAGAAGCGTGTCGTCCGACAGTGGCGGCGGCGGGGCGGTCAGCAGCTCTTCGCTATAGCTGGCCAGCTGCGCCTCGGTCAGGGTGCCGGTGGTCAGCAGCCGGACGGTGGCGGCCAGCCCGGCATGTGACAGCAGGCGGTGGAGCGGGTCCTCAAGCTCGGCCCGGAGGTGTTCGGCGATGATGAAGCCGGCGGCGACGTCGGGTTCCTCGTAATCCTCGAACAGGGCGCGGCCCAGAAGGATGTAGCCGCCGGGCAGGTGGGTGGCCGTGGCCACGCCGCCGCGCAGCACGGTCAGCTGCGCCGGCCCGCGCGGCGAGGGCAGGCGGGTTGCCAGGTGGTCCAGCGCCGGAAGGGCCTGGGCATCGTTGCAGGGCTTGCCGGCGACGCGGCGGATATTGGCCAGAAGGGCGGCGCCGATTTCCTGGCGCTTGACCATGGGCACGACCGAGACGGTATGTTCCAGCAACGCACCGGGCAGCCAGAAGACGCCCAGCGCCACCACGGCGGCCAGCGACAGCGCCAGCGAGGCCAGGCGCAGCCGGCCGGGATGCGGCCGGGCGCGTTCGACCGCGCTGCGCAGCTTCTCGATCGCCTCGATCATCTCGGCTTCGTTATTGGCCAGTTCCAGGGTCTCGCCGGGGTCGCCATCGGGGTGGAACAGGGCCGGCAGGATGCCGGGATTGGCCCGGGCCACGGCGGGGATCGACCAATGCGCCAGGGCGCGGTCGTTGGCGTCGGAAATGGTGAGAGTGGCTTCGCCGATGGAAACGATCACCTCGCGGCGCTGATCGTCGGGCGTTGCACGCCACAGGCCGGTGGCCTCCAGCCGGTCATATGCGCTGAGTGCGGTCATGTCGCTCGGGCCTGCTCTGCCTGCTTTTGGAGCAGGTTAGCATGGTCAGGCCCGAGCGGGCAATCCGGCTGTGTCGGGTGCGTTTGCGGCGCACCGTCCGCCAGGGTCAGGCGGTGACCTTGAAGCCCATCTTGCGGAAGATGGCGGCGGCCGGGCAGAGGCCGGTGAAGGCCGACTGGAACAGGTTGGCGCCGACGAAGACGGTGAGCCAGACAAAGGCGGGGTGGACCCAGACGGTCAGCACCACCGACAGCAGAACCATGAATCCGGCGAAGGCCATGACGGCTTGATTGACGGTCATTTCGAAATCCTCATGCATGGGATGGCGCCGGAATCGCCCCCGCGCCAGGAATGACATTCTGAATATGGAATATAACAGGGGAAATCAAGCGATTTGCTGTCGATCTGCCGCTGCGGCGCCGGGCGGGCCGGTGGCGAAAGGCCGCGCATCGCCGGGGTTTTCGCCCGAATTCTGCAATTCCGCGAGGCGGACGAAGGGGTTAGGCTGAGCGCGATTACAACCGGAGTCGCTCCGGATCATCGAGGAGGGTGCATTATGGCGTTTCCGCGCGGTCTGTTTCTGGCGGTCTGGGTCGTTTTCCTGAGCTGTCTGGGTGCCACGGGCGCCTGGGCCGATGCCACGGTGCCGACGGGCGATATCGCCGGCAGCCAGGACAGTGCGCTGGTCGGGCGGCTGGCCGGGTCGTTCATCGTCGATTACGAGGTGCGCGAGTTCGACGAGGTGGCGTTTCCGCTTGCCAAGCTGATCGAGGTGCCGGGCGGGCGCGATGCCAAGAACAACCGCGTTTTCGAGCCCGAGACGGTGCAGGCGGTGGAGGGGCCGCGGACGCGGATCGTCTATGTCACGCTGGACGAGGCCTCGCCGCTGCAGGTGATCCGCGGCTATCAGCAAGAGCTTGAGGCCAGGGGCGGGGTCGAGGCCTTCGCCTGCAAGGGCTTCGATTGCGGCGGCAGCGCCACGCGCTCGGGCGGGGGCGGGGGCGGCGAGATGAGCCTGGCGATGTATCTCTGGCCGCCCGAGAACCTGAAGGGCGACAATTTCTCGAACGCCAATTGCGTGCAGCTGGGCACCATCGCCGACCAGCGCTATGCCCTGATGCATCTGGCCGAGGCGCGGGCCTGGGTGTCGATCCACACCTATGCCTTCCAGGGCGGCACCTATTGCAACGCGCTGAAGGGGCGGACGGTGGCGGTGATCGACATCGTCACCGAAGAGGGGTTGAAGGCCGAATTCGAAACCGTGCGGGCCGACAAGATGGCGGCCGAGATTTCCTCGACCGGGAAGATCGCGCTTTATGGCATCCAGTTCGACACCGACAAGGCGGTGCTGCGGGACGAGTCGACCGCGACCGTGGCCGAGATCGCGGCGCTGTTGAAGGGCACGGTCGGCCTGCGGCTGTTGATCGTGGGGCACACGGATTCGGTCGGGAGCTACGACTATAACCTCGACCTGTCGCAGCGCCGGGCGGCGGCGGTGGTCGAGGCGCTGGTTACGGCCCACGGTATCGACCGGGCGCGGCTTTACCCGGTGGGGGTGTCGTTCGCCAGCCCGGTCGATACCAACACCACCGAGGAGGGACGGGCGAAGAACCGGCGGGTGGAACTGGTGAGCTTCTGAACCGGGCCAGGCGGGGGTGGGGTGAAACCCCACCCTACGGGAGCGGAGGGTCGGCACCCAGCCCAGGGTTCGGCGTGAAGCGGTGGTGGGTTGGCACCCACCCTACGCATTGGCGCGCGGGAACAATGGGTTGGCACCCCCCAGGGGTCAGAGGGTGTTTGCCAGCTTGCGCAGCTCGAACTTCTGGATCTTGCCGGTCGAGGTCTTGGGCAGTTCGTGGAAGACCACCTGTTTCGGGGTCTTGAAGCCGGCCAGCCGGGTGCGGGCGAAGGCGATCAGCTCGTCCTCGGTCACGGTGGCGCCGTCCTTCAGCTCGACGAAGGCGCAGGGCACCTCGCCCCATTTCTCGTCGGGTTTCGCCACCACGGCCACCAGCGACACGGAGGGGTGCATCATCAGCGCGCCCTCGACCTCGACCGAGGAGACGTTTTCGCCGCCCGAGATGATGATGTCCTTCGAACGGTCGAGGATCTTCATGTAGGTGTCGGGGTGCTGGATGGCCAGATCGCCGGTGTGGAAGTAACCGCCCTGGAAGGCCTCGGCGGTGGCGTCCGGGTTCTTGAGGTAGCCCTTCATCACGCCGTTGCCGCGGAACATGATCTCGCCTTGCGTGGCGCTGTCCATCGGGACCTGGCGCATCGAGATCGGGTCGAAGACGGTACTTTGCTCGATCATCGGCATCAGAACGCCGGTGCGGGCCTTGATGTCATAGCGCGCCTCGTCTTCCTCGCCGTCCCATTCGGGCTTCCACATGCATTCGGTGGCGGGGCCGTAGGTTTCGGTCAGGCCATAGACTTGCGTGACGTTGAAGCCCAGCGGCTCGATCGCGCGCAGGGTGGCGGCGGGAGGCGGGGCGCCGGCGGTGAAGACCTCGACCACATGGTCGAAGGCGCGGCGGTCTTCGTCGCGGGCGTTGACGATGGCGTTCAGCACGATGGGGGCGCCGCCGAAATGGGTGACGCCTTCGTCGGCGATGGCGTCATAGATGTTCTTCGCGGTGATGTCGCGGCAGCAGACCACGGTGCCGCCCAGGAGCGGCATCATCCAGGTGTGGCACCAGCCGTTGCAGTGAAACAGCGGCACGATGGTCAGATAGCGCGGCCGCAGGGTCATCCGCCAGCTGACCACCTGGCCGAAGGTGTTCAGCATGGCGCCACGGTGATGATAGACCACGCCCTTGGGCCGGCCGGTGGTGCCCGAGGTATAGTTGAGCGCGATGCTTTCCCATTCGTCCTGGGGCATAATCCATTGGAAATCGGGGTCGCCGGTGGCCAGCAGTTCCTCGTATTCCTGAAATTCGCCGGTGGCGGGCAGGCCGGCGGCGGGGTCGGCCACCTCGATCACGATGGGCGCGGGGCCCTCCATGGCGGCGATGGCGTCCTTGGCGAGTTGCAGATGGCCGGTATCGACCAGCACGACCTTGGCCTCGCCATGGTCGAGGATATAGGAGACGGTGCCGGCATCGAGCCGGGTGTTGATGGCGTTGAGGATGGCACCGCAGGCGGGGACGCCGAAATGCGCCTCGGCATGGGCGGGCAGGTTGGGGATGACGGTGGCCACGACATCGCCGGGCCGGACGCCCAGCTTGGCCAGGGCCGAGGCGAGGCGGGTGACGCGGTCGTGATACTGGGCATAGGTCTTGCGGTGCTGATTGCCATAGACCACGGCCAGCTGATCGCCAAAGAGATCGCGCGCCCGGTTGAGATGGCTGAGCGGCGTCAGCGGCACATAGTTCGCGGCGTTCTTCTCAAGCCCGGTCTCGTCCCTCAGCCAGCCCATGCGTCCCTCCCTTGATTCTGGACCCGTGTCGGTTTCAGGACAGATTATTGCGCGCGGCCCGGGTTTGGAAGACAGCATCGAAAAGGCGGGACAGGATGGGGCAGGCACGGACAAGGCCGGTGGCGGCGGCGCTTTACATGCTGGCGGGGATGCTGGCGATCGGGCTGGTGGACAATTTCGTCGGCCGGCTGGCGGCGCATATCGGGGTCTGGCAGTTCCTGACGCTGCGCATGGCGCTGTCGCTGCCCTTGCTGGGGCTGGCGGCGCTGGCGGGGCTGGGCGAGCTGCGCGCCCGAAGCTGGGCCCGGGTGGCGGCGCGGGCGGTGCTGATGTCGACCGGGATGGTGCTTTACTTCGGGGCGCTGGCCTTCATCACGCTGGGCGAGGCGCTGGCGGGCCTCTTTACCAGTCCGATCTTCATCCTGCTGATTTCATGGGGGTTTCTGGGCCAGAGCATTGGCGTCTGGCGGGTCCTGGCGGTGGCGCTGGGGTTTGCCGGCGTGGTGATGGTGCTGCAACCCGGCGGCGGCGGTTTCAGCTGGGTGATGCTGCTGCCGCTCTGCGGTGCGGTACTCTATGCGCTGGGCAATATCGTGACGCGGATGTGGTGCGCGGAGGAGAGCACGCTGGTCATGCTGGCGATGACTTTCGTGGTGCAGGGGAGCATCGGGATCGTGGCGATGATCCTTCTGGCATTGACCGGGAGCGAGGCCGAGGCGGGGGCGGCGGGGTTTCTGGCGCGGGGCTGGGTGTGGCCGCCGGATGCGGGCGTCTGGCCCTATCTGGCGGCGCAGGTCGTGGGATCGCTGGTGGGCGTGTTCTGCCTGATCCGGGCCTATCAGATCGGCGAGGCGAGTTATGTCACCGTGTTCGAGTATTCGGTCATGGTGTTCGGGCCGGGATTTGCCTTTCTGCTTTACGGTCAGACACTTGGGGCGCTGCAGCTGGCCGGTGTGGCGCTGATCGTGGCGGCGGGGGCGATCATTGCGGTGAGGCGCCGGTGAGGGGGGCGGGACGGGATGGTGGGTTGGTCGCCGCTCTCGGCGCCGGGATGTGGTTCGGGGTGGAGCGGTGGGGTGAAACCCCACCCTACGGGCCGGTTCGACGGTGGCTGGTCCGGGCAAGCACGCATCCTGCGGCGGGAAAGGTTAACGGCACCGTGCGGCGGGGCGTTAACGATCTGCATCCCGGCTGCCCGCCGGCTGCCCTCTGTCTGGCGCGCGGTGGCGAAGGGGTTCGGTAAGGGCCGGGGTTAACGCGGCGCGCGGTGGTTCAAGTGAGGGTCCGCGCCTGACGAGCGCGCTGCGGATCGAACGCCGCGCCGGTATCCGCGCGGGGGCACGAGGGCGCGCGCCCTCGTGGGGCGGGCCGCGCGGCCCCGCTGTCACGGTTGCGCGGCAAGGGTCGAGTGCGGGCGGGTCTCGTGAGGGGCGAGGATGCCCTGGATAGCGGCGACGTGACGATAGGCTGCCAGCGCCGCGATCCAGCGTGCGACGTAGGACCGGACCTGGCTGGCGAAGGCATGGGGCGCGCCACCGCTATCGGAGAGTCGGGGCTACTCAGGGTTGATCGGTAGAGGGCCGATTGATATCGTCTTTCGATGAGGCCGGCGAGGGGAGAGGATCATGCGCAAGGTCATTCGGCTGGCGGCGGTGCTTGGGCTGCTGTCGAGCGTGGCGCAGGCCGGCCCTGTGGCGGTGCAGGCGCTGCCGGCGCCGGTGCAGGGGGTGGGCGCGGCGCAGGGGGCGCCGGAGGCGGACCTTCGCCCGGCATCGTTTCGCAAGAAGTTCACCCGCCGGGACGTGCCGGACGAGCCGATCGACCGCAACGATCCCTTCGAAGGGAACGGTATCTATCTGCTGGTTTGGCATTCGCTGGGACTGTCACAGGTGGCGGTGCTTTATGACCTCCATGCCGGACGTCTCTATTCCTCCAAGGGAAAGGGCGAGGCCATTCCGCTGACCGTCAGGATCAACCTGCCGGGTCCGGAGAAAACCTGGTATAGCCGCAAGGTGTTTCGGCTTTACGAGACCAAGCGGCCCTATGTCTTTTCCGGCCAGTTGCTCGACGAGAGAAACCGCGCCGAGGTGATCGCGATGGCGCGCGAGGTGTTGGAGAACACCCATTGCATGGGCGGAACGGTGACCGAGAACCATTCCCGGGGCCGGTTCGCCAAACGCTATGACGGGACCACGCGCAGCAAGATGGGTGGGTTCATCGCGCCCGGCTGGAATATCGAGTTCCGCTGTTCGCGCTGGCACAAAAACTGACGCGGCTTCCGTGTCGGGGCTGCTGCCGATAGACTGTCGGTCATGATCATCTCGCGCGGGCGCAGTTACATCTTCGTGCATATCCCCAAGACCGGCGGCACCTCGCTTGCGCTGGCGCTGGAGGGGCGGGCGATGAAGGACGACATCCTGCTGGGCGACACGCCGAAGGCCGCGAGGCGGCGCGGCAAGGTCAAGGGCGCGCCGGCGCGGGGGCGGCTGTGGAAGCATTCGACCCTGGCCGATATCGACGGGCTGGTCGGGCGGGACGAGATCGCGCGGATGTTCTGCTTTACCCTGGTGCGCAACCCCTGGGACCGGATGGTGAGCTATTACCACTGGCTGCGGCAGCAGAGCTTCGATCATGCCGCGGTGACCAAGGCCAAGGCGCTGGGGTTCAGCGCCTTCCTGAACGATCCGGCCATCGGCGCGGGCTGAGGGCGCAGCCGGCGCGATCCTATATGCGCGATGCCGGCGGGGTCGAGCGGGGCCGGCTTTACATCCGGCTGGAGCATTTCGAGGCGGATGCCGAACCGCTGTGGGCGCATCTGGGGTTCCGGCTGGAGCTGCCGCATCTGAACGCGAGCGCGCGGGAGGGCGATTACCGCAGCTATTACAGTGCGGCCGACCGGGATATTTTGGGCGAGATCGCGGCCGAGGATATCCGGCAATTCGGCTATGCCTTCGGTGAAACCGGCTGAGGCGCCGACAATCGAGGCGATCGCGGATTTTCGTTTCCCGATCCGAAACAGTGACACATTCCTGCCCGATCCCGGCCCAAGGAGCGGCACGGGAATCACTCCAGATGGACATACGGAAGAAACCGGGTCGCCTGCCAGCGGCCGAACAAGACCGGATAGGGACAAACCTGGGGACGTCGAATGTTTGGATGGAAAAGCGCCGCAGCTGGGAAAACGGACCGGATGGTCGACGTGTCGGGCGCCTATGACGGCGGCGCGACCGGCGTGATGAGCGGTATCGTGGCGGGGACGCGGATTGCGACCTCGCTGGGCTGGCGCGAGGCCGGGGCCATCCAGGCGGGCGACAAGGTGATGACCTTCGACGGCGGTCTGCAGACGGTGATCAAGGTCGAGCGGCGGATGCTGTGGAGCGGCACCGGTCCGGTGCCGGAACGGTTCTGGCCGCTCCTGGTGCCCGCCGGTGCGATCGAGAACGCCGCGCCGATGCTGGTTCTGCCGCTGCAGGGTGTGCTGCTGGAAAGCGATCTGGCGGAAGAGGCGCTGGGCGATCCCTTCGCGCTGATCCCGGCGGCGGCGCTGGAAGGCGGCGCCGGGGTCGAACGGGTCTGCCCCAGCGATCCGATCGAGGTGATCAGCCTGCATTTCGAGACCGACCAGGTGGTCTTTGCCGAGCACGGCGCGCTTCTTTTCTGTCCGTCCGGTGGCGATCTGGTTCAGATTGCCATGCGCACCGCGGCGCGGCACTGCCCCTACCAGATGCTGCCCGTATCCTGTGCATTCGAGCTGGTTCACGGCGCGGGGGCCGCAGACTGTCTAAGCTGCCTGACGGCGCTGCGGTCTTCCCAAGCCACCCAAGGCCAGGCTCGTTCTTTCGCGGCCTGAGCCGGGAGAGAGACGCCGGCGGCGGAAAAGTGAGGGCGCATCCGCAAGGGTGCGCCCTTCTTGGTTTGTCAGTGCAGGGAGGCCGGGCTGAAGCCCGGCCTACGTTCAGGCGGCTTCGGCCTGGTCCGGGGCGAAGCGGCCATAGAAGCTTTCGCCGTTCTCGGCCATTTCGACCAGCAGGGCCGGCGGGGCGAAGCGTTCGCCGAATTTGGCGGCCAGTTCGTTGCAGCGCTCGACGGCATAGGGCGCGCCGATGATGTCGAGCCAGCTGAACGGCCCGCCCGACCAAGGCGCGAAGCCCCAGGCCAGCACGGCGCCGACATCGCCTTCGCGGATGTCTTCCAGCACGCCCTCTTCCAGCGCGCGGACCGCTTCCAGCACCTGGGCGAACATCAGCCGGTCCTGGACCTCTTGCAGCGAGGGCTGTTCGGCGGCCAGGGGATACTTGTCGTGGATGCCGGGCCAATAGCCCTGGCGCTTGCCGGCCTCGTCATAGTCGAAGTAACCAGCCTTCGACTTGCGTCCCAGGCGGCCCTTCTCCTCCATCCAGACGATCAGGTCGTCGGCCTCGGAGGCCGGGTATTCGTTGCCCATAGCCGCCTTGGTGGCGCGCATGATCTTGGTGGCGAGGTCGATCGAGGTCTCGTCGCCCAGCTGGATCGGGCCGACCGGGAAGCCCAGTTGCCGCGCGGCGTGGTCGATCAGCGGCAGCGCGACGCCTTCGGTGATCATCCGCGTGGCTTCGTTGCCATAGGGGATGATGCAGCGGTTGCAGTAGAAGAACCGCGCGTCGTTGACCACGATGGGCGTCTTGCGGATCTGGCGGACATAGTCGAGCGCCTTGGCCACGGCGCGGGGGCCGGTTTCCTTGCCCTTGATGATCTCGACCAGGAACATCCGTTCGACGGGCGAGAAGAAGTGGATGCCGATGAACTGTTCGGGCCGCTTCGAGGCCTTGGCCAGGCCGGTGATCGGCAGGGTCGAGGTGTTCGAGGCGAAGATGCAGTCTTCGGGAATCACGGCCTCGACGCGCTGGGTCATCTCGGCCTTGACCTTGGGGTCTTCGAACACCGCCTCGATGATCAGGTCGCAGCCGGCCAGGGCCGAGAGGTCCGCCGTTGCGGTGATCTGGGCCAGCGCGGCCTCTTTCTTCTCGGGCGTGGCCTTGCCGCGCGCGATGCCCTTGTCGAAATAGGAGGCGGTATAGGACTTGCCGCGCGCCGCCGTTTCGTCGTCGCGGTCGATCAGGACGACCTCCATCCCGGCCATGGCCGAGACCAGGGCGATGCCCGACCCCATCATGCCGGCGCCCAGAACGCCCACTTTCTTCACCGTCTGATCCGGCACGTCCTTGGGCCGCACGGCGCCTTTTTCCAGCGCTTCCTTGTTGACGAAGAGCGAGCGCATCATGGCGGCGGACGAGGGGTTCATCAGGATGTTGGTGAACCAGCGCGCCTCGATCCTGAGGGCGGTGTCGAAGGGCACCTGGGCGCCTTCATAGACGGCCGAGAGCAGGGCCTTGGCGGCGGGGAAGGCGCCCTGGGTCTTGCCGTGGACCATGGCCGAGGCGCCGAGGAAGGTCATGAAGCCCGCCGGGTGATAGGGCGTGCCGCCGGGCATCTTGTAGCCCTTGGCATCCCAGGGCTTGACGCAATCGGCGTCGGAGGCCTGCAGCACCCAGGCGCGGGCGGCGGCCAGCGGGTCTTCGGCGACCTCGTCGATGATGCCGGCCTTCGCGGCCTTGTCGGGGCTGACCATCTTGCCTTCCAGCAGGAAGGGCGAGGCGGCCATGGCGCCCAGCTTGCGCACCAGGCGGGTGGTGCCGCCGGCGCCGGGGAAGATGCCGACCATGATCTCGGGCAGGCCGATCTTGGCCTTGGGATTGTTGGCGGCGAAGATGCGATGCGTGGCCAGCGGCAGTTCGAGCCCGATGCCGGCGGCGGTGCCGGGCAGGGCGGCGGCGATGGGCTTGGCGCCCTTCTTGGTCTTGAAGTCCATGCCGGCCAGTTCGATCTTCCGCAGCAGGCCGTGCATCTGCATGATGCCGTCGAACAGGCCGCGCGCCGGATCGTCGCCGAAGCTTTCGCGCATTTCGGCCAGGACGGTCAGGTCCATGCCGCCGGCGAAATCCTTCTTTCCGCTGGTGATGACGATGCCCTTGACCGCGTCATCGGCGAGCGCGTCGTCGATGCAGTCGGAAAGTTCCTGAAGCGCGTCGGTGCGCATCACGTTCATGCTTTTCCCGGGCACGTCCCAGGTGATGACGGCGACGCCGTCGGCGTCTTTTTGCAGTGTGAAATCGGTCATGGGGACCCTCCTATCTGGTGGCCGGCCGCGCGGGCCGGATGGTTCCTGTGGTGTCGTGCTGGATGATGGTCCAGTCGGTGTTGCGGGCGGCGGCGCGGATGCCCGCGCCGAGCCAGATGCCGTCCCTTCGGATCAGCGTCATGCGGTTGAGGTAGGGCGGCATGGCCGGCACCGCGTGGCGCAGGGCATAGGTTTCATGCAGCCCCTCGATCCGGTCGGGATCGTCCTGGGCGAAGTCGGCCCCGCGGCAGATGCGGTGGTATTCGGTCACGCCGAGCCGTGACAGCGTCTCGCGGAAGCTTCGCAGCGACGGCAGAAGCGCCGGGGCCGAGTCGATGCAGACCCAGTCGTCATCGGTCTCCATCGCCGACGGATAGTGCATCAGCGCCGTCACGGCATCGAAATCGCCGCGGAACAGGGCCTGGGACACGGTATCGAGATGTGCCTGGTAGATATCGACCGCCTCACTCATCCGAAAACCCGCCATCCTTGTCGGTCCGCCCTTGCCGAGCGTCCGTTGATATGCCCGAGCGAGCTTTGGACGCCGTGCAGCGGATCGCGCCGTCGCCGTCGCGCCGCATGGTGAAGAGCGAGACGAAGGGCGGCACCACCCGCCGGGCCCCGGCCAGGATGTTCATCCGGACGATGGCGATGGCGGTGTCCGGCGCAGGATGTTCGACATCGAGAACCTCGCGGTAGATGTCGGTGATCCGTGCAGGGCGATATGATCGCGGTAGAGGTCGAAATCGCGGTGCAGGTCGTCGACGGTTTCCAGGACATAGGCGCGCTGCCGCCGCGCGGCAATTTCGATCCTGAGCGGCAGGCCCATGACCTGCGGTAGAGAGCGAAATCGCCGGTGGTGAGCGCCTGTGTCGGGCGCTCGCCCAGGTCGAGGGAAGACCGCCGCGTCCAAGGCTCCAGACCCGTTCGATGATGGTCGCCGCCCCATGCCCGAGCCGATGCAGAGCGTGGCGAGGCCCACTTCCTTGTCCGAGCGCTCAGCTCGTCCAGCAGCGTGCCGAGGATGATCGCCCCGGTGGCGCCAAGCGGGTGGCCCATGGCGATCAGAGCCGCCGTTGACGTTGACCTTGGCGTGATCGACGTTGAACGATTTTTCGAAGAGGAGGACGACGCTGGCGAAGGCCTCAGTTACCTCGAAGAGGTCGATATCGCCGATTCCATGCCGTTCTCGCGCAGGATCTTCTGCGTCACCGGCACCGGGCCGGTCAGCATGATGGTGGGATCGGTGCCGATCTTCGCCGTGGCGCGGATGCGGGCGCGGGGCTTGAGCCCGTATTGTTCGCCGAACTCCTTGTTGCCGATCAGCACGGCGGCGGCGCCGTCGACGATGCCCGAGGAGTTGCCGGCGTGGTGGATGTGGTTGATCCGCTCGAGCTCGGGGTATTTCAGCAGGGCGACGTTGTCGAAGCCCGGCATCACCTCGCCCATCTGCTGGAAGCTGGGCTTCAGCGCGCCCAGGGTCTGCATGTCGGTGCCGGGGCGCATGTATTCGTCATGGGTCAGGATCGGCAGGCCGTTGATGTCGTTCACCGCCACGACCGAGCGGGCGAAGAGGTTCGCGTCCCAGGCGGCCTTGGCGCGCTTCTGGCTTTCGACGGCCAGGGCGTCGGCATCGTCGCGGCTGATGCCGTATTTGGTGGCGATGATGTCGGCACCGATGCCCTGGGGCACGAAGTAATTGTCGATGGCCAGGCTGGGATCGACGGCGATGGCGCCGCCGTCGCTGCCCATCGGCACGCGGGACATGCATTCGACCCCGCCGGCGATATAGGCCATGCCGGCCCCGCCGCGCACCTGGTTGGCGGCGACGTTCACGGCTTCGAGGCCCGAGGCGCAGAAGCGGTTGATCGAGAGGCCGGGGATCGATTCGTCGAGATCCGAGGCCAGAACGGCGGTGCGCGCCAGGCAGGCGCCCTGTTCCGCGACCTGGCTGACATTGCCCCAGATCACGTCCTCGACGGCGTGGCCTTCCAGCGCGTTGCGCTCCTTGATGGCGTTGAGGGCGATGGCAGAGAGCCGCGGCGCGGTCACCTCGTGCAGGGCGCCGTCGGCGCGGCCCTTGCCGCGCGGGGTGCGCACGGCGTCATAGATATAGGCTTCGGTCATATGTCGTCTCCTTCGTCAGGCCCGGTCCGAGGGGTTGCCGGGCATCAGGTCATAGGGGGCTTTCCAACCGGGGGTGGCTTCGATGTTGGAAAGCCAGCGGTCGATATTGGGCCAGTCGGCGCGGTCGAAGCCGAAGGGTTCGGGATAGAAGAGATAGCCGCAGCAGCTGAGATCGGCATTGGTGAGGCCACGGCCCACGATCAGTGCGGCCCTCGAGATGGGCGTTCAGCACCTGGAAGGCGGCCTTGAGGCGGCCTTGCGCGAAGGCGATGACATCGGCGTTGCGGTGCTCGGCGGGTAGGAAGTTGATCAGGAAACGGGTCATGCCGGCCTGGGAGGACATCTTGTGATTGTCCCAGAGCACCCAGCGCAGCACTTCGTATTTCTCGCCCGGCGCGCCGCCGAACTTGCCGGTCTTGTCGGTGATATATTGCTGGATCACGCCGGATTGGGTGAGTTTGATGTCACCGTCCACCAGCACCGGCGCCTCGCCCATTTCATTGACATTGGCGCGATAGTCGGGCGAGCGGGTCTCGCCGGCGAAGAAATCGACGAAGACCGGCTCCCAGTCGAGGCCGCTGAGTTCGAGCGCCAGCGCCGCCTTGTAGGCATTGCCCGATTCGCCGAAGCAGTGGAGTTTGATGGTCATGCGTGGCTCCCTGTGGTTGGGGCGGAGCTGGGGGTTTTGCACCCCCAGACCCCCGCAGAGTATTGCGGGAAAGATGAAAGGGCGGAGGGGCTTTCATCTTTCTGAAAATACTCCCGCCGGAGGCTCCCGCGGGGTTGGTTTCGCGCTGTCGCCGGATACATCACAGCGCCCTCGCGATCAGTTCCTTCATGATCTCGTTGGTGCCGCCATAGATGCGTTGCACCCTTGCGTCGGTCCACATTTCGGCGATGGCGTATTCCTGCATGAAGCCATAGCCGCCATGGAGCTGCAGGCAGGCGTCGAGCACCTCGCCTTGCGTGTCGGTCGTCCAGTATTTCGCCATCGCGGCCTTTTCGACCGTAAGCTTGCCCTGCAGGTGTTCGGCGATGCATTCGTCGGTGAAGGCGCGGGCGACCATGTATTTGGTCTGGCATTCGGCCAGCTTGAAGCGGGTGTTCTGGAACTGGGTCAGGGGGCCGCCGAAGGCCTCGCGTGTCTTGCAATAGTCGATGGTGCGTTCCACCGCGCCCTGCATGGCGCCGACGGCGCCGCAGGCGATGATCAGGCGTTCCTGCGGCAGCTGCTTCATCATCTGGTAGAAGCCCTGCCCCTCTTCCAGGCCGAGGATGTTCTCGGGCGGGACCTCGACATTGTCGAAGAAGAGTTCCGAGGTATCGGCGGCGTGCATCCCGATCTTTTCGAGGTTGCGGCCGCGGGTGAAGCCGGCCGCGCCGGCGGTCTCGACCACCACGAGGCTGACGCCCTTGGCGCCCTTCGACGGGTCGGTCTTGGCGGCGACGATCACCAGGTCGGCGTGCTGGCCGTTCGAGATGAAGGTCTTCTGCCCCGAGAGCCGCCAGGAATTGCCGTCCTTCACCGCGCGGGTCTTGATCGCCTGAACGTCGGAGCCGGTCGAGGGTTCGGTCATGGCGAGCGCGCCGACCATCTCGCCGGTGACCATCTTCGGCAGCCAGCGCTGTTTCTGTTCCTCGGTGCCGTAAGCCAGGATGTAATGCGCGACGATGCCGGAATGGATCGGGTTGCCCCAGGACGCCAGGTTGGCGCGGGGGTGTTCCATCATGATCACCGCCTCATGCCCGAAATCGCCGCCATGGCCGCCGTATTCCTCGGGGATCGAGGGGCAAAGGAGGCCCAGTTCGCCGGCCTGGTTCCAGGCTTCGCGGTCCATCTGGCCCTGCTTGCGCCAGCGTTCGAACTGGGGGGCCCATTCGTCATTGATGAAGCGGGCCGTCATGTCGGCCAGCATCTTGTGTTCTTCTGTCATCCAGGCAGACATCGGTTTCCTCCCTTGTCACCTCTTGCGGGCGTCGATCTCAGCGTTGAAGAGCCTCAGCCGCGCGGTGAGGTTCTCGTGGTTCGTCACGCTGTCGAAGTTTTCGAACAGGAAGCTGAGCGCCTCGCCCTCGTCCAGCCCCGCCTCGGCCGCGAACCGCCTGAGCCTGCGATAACCGTCCTCGGTCATGGCGCAGGGAAAGCGGCGGGTCAGGCGGAAGCGTTTCGGCATGGTCTCCTCCGGGTCGGGCGCGTGTAGGCCGGGGTTCACCCCGGCCCCGGTCAAAAGGCCTCGGCCGCCAGCGCCATCACAGGGTCGGCGCCGCTTTCGATTCGCGCAAGGTGCATCGCCGTGGCCGGCAGCCGGCGGGCCATGTAATAGCGCCCGGTGGCCAGCTTCGTCTCGTGGAACGTGGCGTCGGAGGTGCCGTTCGCCAGCGCGGCGAGAGAGGCCCTGGCCATGTGGCCCCACATCAGCCCGAGGCAGACATGGCCCATCATGTGCATGAAGTCGGTCGAACCGGCCAGTGCCGCGTTGGGGTTCTTCATGCCGTTCTGCATGAAGAACATGCCAGCGGCCTGCAGGTCTTTCGAGGCTTTCTTCAGCGGTTCGACGAAGGGTTCCATGCCTTCGACGTCCTTGTTCTGGGAACAGAACTCTTTCACCATGTTGAAGAAGGCCATGACGTGCTTGCCGCCGTCCTGGGCCAGCTTGCGGCCCACGAGGTCGAGCGCCTGAACGCCGTTGGCGCCTTCGTAGATCATGGCGATGCGGGCGTCGCGGGTGAATTGCGACATGCCCCATTCCTCGATATAGCCGTGGCCACCATAGACCTGCTGGGCCTGGACGGTCATGTCATAGCCCTGATCGGTGAGGAAGCCCTTGATCACCGGCGTCAGCAGCGAGATCAGCCCGTCGGCATCCTTGTCGCCCGCGCGGTGCGACTTGTCGATCATCATCGCGCCCCAGAGCAGGAAGGCGCGGGCGCCTTCGATGAACGATTTCTGGTCCATCAGCATCCGGCGCACGTCGGGATGCACGATCAGCGGGTCGGCGGGGCCGTCGGGGTTCTTGGTGCCGGTGACATCGCGGCCCTGCAGACGGTCCTTGGCGTAGATCACGGCGTTCTGATAGGCGGCGTCGGCCTGGGAAAGGCCCTGCATCCCGACACCGATGCGGGCTTCGTTCATCATCGTGAACATGGCGCGCATACCCTTGTGTTCCTCGCCCAGCAGCCAGCCGGTGGCGCCGTCATAGTTCATGACGCAGGTCGAGTTGCCGTGGATGCCCATCTTCTCTTCCAGCTTGCCGCAGGAAACGCCGTTGCGGGCGCCCGGGGTGCCGTCTTCGTTCACCAGGAACTTGGGCACGATGAAGAGCGACACGCCCTTGATGCCCTCGGGGCCGCCGGGGATCTTGGCCAGCACCAGGTGGATGATGTTCGACGACATCTCATGCTCGCCGGCCGAGATGAAGATCTTCTGGCCGGTGATCTTATAGGAACCATCGCCCTGCGGTTCGGCCTTGGTGCGCATCAGGCCCAGATCGGTGCCGCAATGCGGCTCGGTCAGGTTCATGGTGCCGGTCCATTCGCAGCTGACCATGTTGGGCAGATAGGTGGCCTTTTGCGCGTCCGAGCCATGCGCCAGGATGGCCGAGGCGGCGCCGTGGGTCAGGCCCTGATACATGGTGAAGGCGTGGTTGGCGGCCGAGAACATCTCGCCCACGGCGGTGCCGATGACATAGGGCATGTTCTGGCCGCCGAATTCCTCGGGCATGTCGAGCCCGGGCCAGCCGCCTTCGCGGACCTGGTCGAACGCGGCCTGGAAGCCGGTCGGCACGCGGACGACGCCGTTTTCCAGGGTGCAGCCTTCGGTGTCGCCGACGACGTTCAGCGGCGCGAGGACTTCGGACGCGATCTTGCCGGCCTCTTCCAGGATGGCCGAGGTGAAGTCGCGTTCCAGCTCGCCATAGCCGGGGATGTCGGAGGCATCGACCCCGAGCACGTCATGCAGGACATAGGCGAGGTCACGGGTGGGGGCGGTATAGCTGGGCATGGATCTTTCCTGTCGTCGGATTATTCGGCGGCGTTGTCTTGGGTCATCGAGGCGAGGACTTTCTCGCCCCAGACGATCTGTTCGCGCAGCTCGTCGATGGCTTCGTTCAACTCGTCACGCTGGCGGACCATGTCGGCCAGCCGGTCCTGGGCAATGCGATAGGTGCGGGCCAGCTGGGTGTGCTGCTGGTCGCCGATGTCGTAGAGGTTCAGAAGCTGGCGGATCTCTTCGAGGCTGAAGCCGAAGCGCTTGCCGCGCAGGATCAGCTTGAGCCGGGCGCGGTCGCGCTTGGTGAAGAGCCGCTTCTGGCCTTCGCGGATCGGGAAGAGAAGTTCCTTGGCCTCGTAGAAGCGCAGGGTGCGGGGCGTGCAATCGTAGGAATCGCACATTTCGCGGATGGTCATCAGGTCTTCGGATTCGGACATAGGTCGGGCTCCGGTCAAAATGGAATGACCGGTATTTGGGCGGGATCAGGCCACGATGCAAGTGAAGTTGACGTTGACGTAAACGTAACGTCACGTCATTTCGGCTTGCTGCCGGGCTCGGGCAGGAATTCGGAATCTATGTTGGGGCGGAAGGCTTCGCCGATATCGCCGCCCTGGTCTTCGGTGGCGATCAGCTTGAGGGTGTTGTCGCGGGACTGTTCCAGCGTCTCGATCGCCTCTTTCAGCTCGTCCAGCTGGCCGCGCAGGGCCTTGAGCTGATTGTTGGCGGATTTCACCCAGGCCTTGCGCGAGTGATAGCCGTCCTTTTCGTAGATCAGCAGCCATTGCCGGATGCCTTCCAGCTGGAAGCCCCATTTGCGCCCCCTGAGGATCAGGATCATGCGCTCGATCTCGCGCGAGCCATAGAAACGGGCGCGGCCTTCGCGCTCGGGCTGGAGCAGCTCGATATATTCGTAATAGCGCAGGGTCCGCGGCGTGACGTCGAACCGTTCGCACATTTCCTTGAACGACAGGCGAATCTCGGGCTGGCGGGTCTCGGGCATTCGGCTCTCCTTGGCCGCCGATGGTATTGCCTCGGCTGGGCGAGGGCAACCGGCGGCGCGGGTCTTGTTCCGGGCCGCACTATCCGCGATTCTGCGGCGGCTTCAAGGGGCCGGGGACATGGCGGCGCCTCAGCCGAGCTGGCGCAGCAGGGCGGGCGAGGGCTCGCCGGTGACGGGCAGGCCCCGGGCCTGCTGCCAGGCGCGGATCGCGGCTTCGGTCTTGGCGCCCAGCACGCCGTCGGCGCCGCCGGTGTCGTAGCCGGCGTCGGTGAGGCGCTGTTGCAGGCGCTTGCGTTCGTCGATGGTCAGGCCATAGCGGTCGGGGCCGAATCCCGCCCTGAGGGGGCCGGCGCCGGCCAGCCGGTCGGAGAGATGGCCGACGGCGATGGCGTAGTTCTCGGAGTTGTTATAGCGCAGGATGACGCCGAAATTGCGGAAGGCCAGGAAGGCGGGGCCGGTGGCGCCCGAGGGCATCAGCACCGATCCGGCGCCGTGATCGGGCAGGCGGCCGCCGCTGGCGGTCGTGACGCCCAGCGCCGTCCAGTCGGCCACGGATTTCTTCGTGCCGCGCCCGGCCAGACCGGCATTGAAGCCGGCGGGAAGCCGGACCTCGAGCCCCCAGGGCGCGCCCTTCTGCCAGCCCGAGCGGGCCAGGTAGTTGGCGGCCGAGGCCAGCGCGTCGGTGGGATCGGGCGACCAGATATCGCGGTGGCCGTCGCCGCGCAAATCGACGGCATAGGCCTGATAGGTCGTGGGGATGAACTGGGTATGGCCCATGGCGCCGGCCCAGCTGCCGGTCATGCGCGCCGGCGTGGTGTCGCCGCGTTCGAGGATGCGGAGCGCAGCCATCAGCTGGCTTTCGAAGAAGCTGCCGCGCCGGCCGTCATAGGCCAGCGTCGACAGGGCCGAGATGACGGGAATGTCGCCCATGCGGGTGCCGAAGCGGCTTTCCACCCCCCAGATGGCGGCGACGGTCTGGGCGGGCACGCCATAGCGGGTCTCGATCTCGGACAGCAGGGCGCGGCGGGGCGCGATGGCGGCGCGGCCCTGGGCGACGCGTTCGTCCGAGGCCATGATGGCGAGGTAATCCTGAAGCGTGCGGGTGAATTCGGTCTGCTTGCGGTCGCGTTCGACCACGCCGGGCAGATAGCCCATGCCACGGAAGGCCGAGGCCAGCGTGGCGGGTGAAATGCCCTTGGCGGCGGCGCGGCTGCGGAAGGCCTCGACCCAGGCGTCATAGCCGGGGTTGGGGTGGGGCAGAAGCGCCGGGTCGGCGGTGGGGCCCGCGGGGCGCGCGGGGGTGTCGAGCCCGCCCGACATGCAGCCGGAAAGCAGCGCGAAGGCGCCGGTTGCGGTGAAGGCGCGCCGTGTCATCTGCATGGTGAAACCCTTTCTGCCCGGTTTTTCCCGCAGTGTGCGGGGACGGGCAGGGGGAAATCAAGCGGGGAAATCCGGACGCGGCGCGGGACGGCGGAAATCCCGCGCCTCAGGCGTGGGCGGCGGCGCGTTCGAGTGCCGGGTAGCGCGCCGCCAGGGTCAGGCCGCGCGCCAGGAACGAGATATGCAGCGCCAGCCACAGCCCGTGATTGCCCAAGGGTCCGATCAGGGCCCAGGCGGCGACGGCATAGACCAGGGCCGCCAGCGCCATCATGTTGCGCATGTCACCCGAGCGGGTGGCGCCGATGAAGATGCCATCGAACATCACGAAGCCCAGGATCATCGGCGGCGCCGCGATCATCCAGGGCAGGTAGAGGCGGGCGGCCGCCTGCACCTCGGGCGCCTTGGCCATGGTGTCGATGATCGCGGGCCCCAGCGCCCAGAAGGCGGCGGCGAACAAGGCCGAGGTGACGGCGCCCCAGAGGGTGGTGAGCAGGGCGCTGCGGCGCAGGGTGGAGACGGCGCCGGCGCCGAAGGCCTGGCCGACCAGGGTTTCCGAGGCGAAGGCGAAGCCGTCCAGGGCATAGCCGGTGATATGCAGGAATTGCATCAGCACCTGGTTGGCGGCCAGCGTCACGTCGCCGAACCGCCCGCCCAGCAGCAGGAACGACACGAAGATCGCCTGCAGCAGCAGCGAGCGGATCAGGATATCGGTATTGACCACCGCCATGCGGCGCAGGCGGGGCGGGTCGAACACCCGGGTCCAGTCGCGCCAGGCCGGGGTGCGGAACACGTCGCGGCAGAGGATAAGGCCCATCGCCAGCCCCGCCCATTCGGCGATGAAGGTGGCGGTGGCGACGCCCTCGACCCCCCAGCCGAGGCCGAGGACGAACCAGATATCGAGCCCGACATTCAGCCCGTTGATCCAGAACTGCAGGGCCATGACGGCGCGGGTTCTTCTTGCGCGATCAGCCAGCCGGTGAGCCCGTAGACCGAGATCGCCGCCGGGGCCGACCAGATGCGGATCTGCATGTAGGAGCGCGCCATCGCCTCGACCTCGTCGCTGGCGGGCGAGACGCGGAAGGCGCCGGCGAAGAGCGGGACCTGCAGCGCGATGAGGGCAAGCCCCCCGGCCCAGGCGATCATCAGGGCGCGGATCAAGAGCGCCGAGACCTCGGCCGTGTTGCCGGCGCCGTGGGCCTGCGAGGTCAGCCCGGTGGTGCCCATCCTGAGGAAGCCGAAGATCCAGTAGACCGCCGAAAGGATGATGGCGCCGACGCCGACGGCGGCGATCGGGGCGGCTTCGCCCAGTTGGCCGACGACACCGGTATCGACGGCACCCAGCAGCGGCACGGTGACATTGGCCAGCATGATCGGGACGGCGATCTTCAGCACTCGGCGGTGGGTGATCGCCCCGGCGGCGCTATCCATCGCCGCCCCGTGGCGGCATCAGGAAGTGCCCCGTCGCCTGGGCGAAGGCGCGGGCGCGGTTGTCCTGCCAGGCCGAGACCTGGACCGAGGCATAGCGCCGGCCCGAGCGGTTGACCTGGGCCCGCGCATAGGCGTCGCGCGGCAGGCCCGAGCGCAGGTAGTCGATGGTGAAGTCGATGGTCTTGGGCAGGCGGGGCAGGTGGCCGCGCACCAGTTCCTCGGCGTCGCGTTCGCCCTGTTCCAGCTCGTCCCAGATGACGGCCCAGGAAAGGCCGATCACCGCCGTGACCTCGAGAAACCCGGAAATCGCGCCGCCATGGATGGCGGGCAGCATCGGGTTGCCGATGAGCTTGTCGTCATAGGGCAGGATCGCCGTCAGCTCGTCGCCGCGGCGGTCGAATTCGATGCCCATCCAGTTGATATAGGGCACGCCATGGACCAGCGCCGAAAGTGCTGCGTCGCGGCGCTGCTTCACGACCTGGACGGGCTGGGGGCGCTTGCGGCCGGTCATTTCAGCAGGCCCTCGACGGTGAAGGCGCCCGAGGCGGTGGCGACGGGGCGGGTTGCGTCGTCGTCCGTCGCGGTGGCACGGACGAAGGCGACCGAGCGGGTGATGTGATAGCATTCGGCGCGGGTGCGGATGGTCTGGCCCGGCGTGGCGGGGCGCATGTAGTCGATCCTGAGGTCGATGGTGGCGGTGCCCGAGGGCGAGGCCGGGTGGCTCATCGCCGCGGCGCCGCAGCAGGTGTCCATCAGGGCCGAGACCGCGCCGCCATGCATCACGCCGGTTTCGGGATCGCCGACGAAGCGGGTGTCATAGGGCATCTCGATCACGGCGAAGCCATCGCCGATCTCGGTCAGCTCCATCCCCAGCGCCCGCGAATGCGGGATCGCCTGGATGAACTGCTTGGCGAATTTCGATTTGTCCATGGGCGGTCATCCCCTTTGCCCCTGATGCATCCTATTCAGCAGCAATGGCCACGGGGCGCAAGCGGGGATTGTCCTGACGTGGCGGAGGGCCGGCGGGTCAGAGGATGTCGAGCACCGCCTCGGGCGGGCGGCCCAGCGCGGCCTTGCCGTTTGCGAAGACGATGGGGCGTTCGATCAGTTTCGGCACGCGGGCCATGGCGGCGAATAGGGCGTCGTCGGAGCTGTCCTTCGAGAGGCCTTCGGCCCGGAACTCGGGCTCTTTCTGGCGCATCATGGCCAGCGGCGCCAGCCCCAGCGCGGCGGCGGCGGCGCGCAGTTCGGGCTCGGACGGGGCATCGGTGAGGTAGAGCCGGACCTGCGGCGCCAGCCCACGCTCTTCCAGCAGGGCGAGGGTCTGGCGCGACTTGGTGCAGCGCGGGTTGTGCCAGATGGAAAGCGTCACAGCCAATCCTTTCGTTTCGTGCCGACCGCCTGGGCGACGTTGGAAAAGCCGTCGGCTTCAAGAAGCGCGTCGAGGCCGCGAACGATGTCGGCGGTCAGCGACATGCCGTGATAGATCAGCGCGGTATAGAGCTGGACCGCCGAGGCGCCGGCGCAGATCTTGGCATAGGCATCACGGGCCGAGGAAATGCCGCCCACGCCGATCAGCGGCATCCGCCCGTCGGTGATTTCGGCCAGGTGGGCCAGCACGCGGGTGGATTTCTCGAACAGCGGGGCGCCGGAGAGGCCGCCCTTTTCGTCCCGCGCCGGGCTTTTCAGACCGTCTCGGGCGAGCGTGGTGTTGGTGGCGATGATGGCGTCGATGCCCGAGGACAGGGCGACCTCGGCGATGTCGCCGATTTCCGCATCCGAAAGGTCGGGGGCGATCTTGAGGAAGACCGGGATCGGGCGTTTCAGCCAGCCGCGGGTGTCGATCACGCCCTTCAAAAGCGCGGCAAGGGCGGCGGCGCCCTGCAGGTCGCGCAGCGATTCGGTGTTGGGGGACGACACGTTGACGGTGGCGAAATCGACATGCGGGCCACAATGCGCGAGGACGCGGGCGAAATCCTCGGACCGGTCGGCGCTGTCCTTGTTGGCGCCCAGGTTGAGGCCCAGGATCATGCCCTTTGGCCGGGATTTGAGCCGTTCGGCGATGGCCTCCATCCCTTGATTGTTGAAGCCGAAGCGGTTGATGGCGGCGCGGTCCTGCGACAGGCGGAAAAGCCGGGGCTTGGGGTTGCCGGGCTGGGCGCGCGGTGTGGCGGCGCCGACCTCGACAAAGCCGAAACCGGCCTGCGCCAGCGGCGCCAGCAGGGTGGCGTTCTTGTCGAAGCCCGCCGCCAGCCCGACCGGGTTGGGCAGGGTGAGGGAGGCAAGCCCGGTGCGCAGGCGCGGCGTGCTGATCGGGCCGCCCCTGGGGCCGAAGCCCATGCGCAGGGCGAGATGCGCCAGATCATGGGCGCGTTCCGGGTCGACGCGGTGCAGGGTGGCGAGGCCGAGGCGTTCGAGCGGGGTCATAGCAGCCCGGTGAAATCGTGGGTGCCGGCCCTGAGCGGCAGGGGCTTGTGCCAGAGCACGTCCTCGACCCGCAGCGCGCGGTAGCGATGCGGGAAGAGATCGCCGCCGCGCGAGGCCTCCCATTTCAGGGCGTCGCCCAGGGTCTCGGCGTCGAGCGCGAGCAGCTGGAGGTTGTCTTCGCCCTTGAAATGGCGGGCGGCGGTCTCGCGCAGCTGGTCGCCGTTCGAGAAATGGACGAAGCCGTCGGCCAGGTCGACCGGGGCGCCATCGGTCTGGCCCTGCTCGATCAGGTGGCGGAACTCGTCATCGCGGAAAATCTTGTAGATCAGCATGGCGCCGTGATGCCGGGGAACGCCCCGCCGGTCAATCCCCGGCGGGGTGGTTACACGTCACAGCCAGCGGGAAAAATGCCGGTGGATGCGCGGGATGATGACCCAGACCATCGCGGCGACGATCACCGGCACCATCAGGAGGTTCCTTTGCCAGATCGGCCAGTCCGGCGTGGCCGGCACCAGCAGATAGAGCATGGCCGTGACCAGCGGGTAGACCCCGACGAAGACGAAGCCCGCAAGGCGCAGGCGCGAGGGGGAACGGGTTTGGGAAGACATTGGCTGCGTCCTTTATAGAAACGATACGTATCGTTTCATTTAGGGCTGGAAGGCGGCGCTGTAAAGGGCTAGAAGGAGGAAACCCGGAAAAAAGGCCCCGCCCATGACAGCAAGACGCGTTTCCATCGGCGCCCGCCGCAGCCCCGAGACCGAGGCGGCGGTGCTCGATGCCGCGGCCGGGCTGGTGGCGGAAAAGGGGCTGGCGGGGTTCACCCATGGAGGCGGTGGCGCGGCGGGCGCGGGCGGGCAAGGCGACGCTCTATCGCTGGTGGCCGACGCGCGGGCGCTGTTGATGGCGGTGTATCAGCGGCAGAAGCAGATCGGGGATTATCCCGATACCGGCACGCTGGAAGGCGATGTGACGGCGATTCTGGCGGCGCTCTTTGCCCATTGGGGCCGGCCCGAGGGCCGTCTTTCGCCATATCATCGCCGCCGCGCAGAGCGACGACGACCTGCGCGCGGCGCTGGAGGGCTATCGCCGGGAGCGGCTGGAGGGGCTGGCGGCGGCCATCGGGCGCAGCGCCGCGCGGGGGCGAGCTGACCGGCGCCGCGACACCGGCCGAGATGGCCGAGGCGGTGATGGGGCTGGCCCTGGCTGTATCTGCTGACCGGGCGGCTCGATGCCGATCCCGCCGCGCTGGCCCGGGTGCTGGTGCGGGGCTGGGCCGGGGGCGATAGCGGCCGGTCCGGCGGCGGCGCGGCGCATTGGCTTTGACAGGCGCGGGGCGGGTGCAGCATCGGCGGCAGTTTGAGACTTCAACAGTGAGGACGACTCGAAATGATTTCCTGATTTCTGACAGGCGCCGCGGCGCTGGCGCTGAGCGCCGGCACGGCAGCGGCGGATTACAGCCTGACCATTCTGCACACCAACGATTTCCATGCCCGGTTCGAGCCGATCAGCAAATATGACAGCGGCTGTTCGACCGAGGACAACGCCGAGGGCAAATGCTTTGGCGGCACCGCGCGGCTGGTGACGGCCATCGCCGAGGCCCGGGCGCGCAGCAACAACGCGATCCTGGTCGATGGCGGCGACCAGTTCCAGGGCACGCTGTTCTATACCTATTACAAGGGCAAGATGGCGGCCGAGTTCATGAACAAGCTGGGCTATGACGCGATGACCGTGGGCAACCACGAATTCGACGACGGCCCCGAGGTGCTGCGCGGCTTCATGGATGCGGTGGGCTTTCCGGTGCTGATGTCGAATGCCGATTTTTCCGGCGAGGAGCTGTTGAAGGGCAAGCTGGCGAAATCCACCGTGATCGAGCGCGGCGGCGAGAAGCTGGGCCTGATCGGCCTGACCCCGCAGGATACCGACGAGCTGTCGAGCCCCGGGCCGAACGTCATCTTCACCGATCCGGTGGCGCGGTGCAGTCCGAGGTCGACAAGCTGACCGCCGAGGGCGTGAACAAGATCATCGTGCTCAGCCATTCGGGATATAATGTCGACAAGCGGGTGGCGGCGGAAACCACCGGGGTGGACGTGATCGTCGGCGGGCATACCAACACCTTCCTGTCGAATACATCCGAAAAGGCCGAGGGGCCCTATCCGACCATGGTCGGCGGCACCGCGATCGTGTCGGCCTATGCCTATGGCAAGTTCCTGGGCGAGCTGAACGTGACCTTCGACGACGCGGGCGAGATCACCGAGGCGAAGGGCGAGCCGATCATCATGGACGCCGCCGTGACCCAGGACGCGCCCACGGTCGAGCGCATCGCCGAACTGGCCAAGCCGCTGGACGAGATTCGCCAGAAGGTGGTGGCCGAGACGGCCGAGGCCATCGACGGCGACAAGACCAGCTGCCGGGCGGGCGAATGCACCATGGGCAACCTGGTGGCCGACGCGATGCTGGACCGGGTCAAGGGCCAGGGCATCGAGATCGCCTTCCAGAACGGCGGCGGGCTGCGCGCCAGCATCGACGCCGGGCCGGTGACCATGGGCGAGGTCCTGACGGTGCTGCCGTTCCAGAACACGCTGTCGACCTTCCAGGTGACCGGCGCGGCGGTGCTTGAGGCGCTGGAGAACGGTGTCAGCCAGCTCGAGGACGGCGCCGGGCGGTTCCCGCAGGTGGCGGGAATGACCTTCAGCGTCGATTCGAAGGCGCCGGCGGGCAGCCGGATTTCCGAGGTGATGGTGGGCGGCGCGCCGCTCGATCCCGCCAAGGTCTATGGTGTGGTGTCGAACAATTACGTGCGCGGCGGCGGCGATGGCTACAAGATGTTCGTCGATGCGATGAACGTCTATGATTTCGGGCCGGACGTGGCGGATGTGCTGGCCGAGTATCTGGCGGCGCAGGGGCCCTATACGCCTTACCTGGATGGGCGGATCACGATGAAGTAAGGCCCGCGCTTCGAGCGGGGACGAGGGCGCGCGCCCTCGTCTTGCGGGGCCGCGCGGCCCCGCGCCCGGCGGATGGGTCAGGCGCGGTGATAGGGGGCGCCGGCCAGAATGGTGGCGGCGCGATAGAGCTGTTCGGTCAGCATGACGCGGGCCAGCATATGCGGCCAGACCATCTGACCGAAACTGAGCGACAGGTCGGCGCGGGCCCTGAGGCCCGGGTCGATCCCGTCGGCGCCGCCGATGACGAAGGCCAGATCCTGGGTGCCGTCGTCGCGCAGCCGCGCCAGGGTGTCGGCAAACTCGGGCGAGGTCATCAGGCGGCCGCGTTCGTCGAGGGCGACGATGCGGGCGCGCCCGGGCAGGGCGCGGTCCAGGAGCGCGGCCCGGCCGCCATGCCGCCGCCCTTGCGGTCGTCGATTTCGTTGATCGTCAGGGGGCCGAGGCCCAGCGCCGACCGTGCGGTCGAACCGTTTGGCATAGTCGTCGACAAGCCTTCCGGGCCGGCGCGCAGCCGGCCCACGGCGCAGATCGTGACCCGCATCAGGCCTTGGCGGCTTGCGCGGGCGGCCTTGGCGGCGGCCTGTTCGGGCGGCAGCCACATCTGAGCTGGTAGAACTCGCGCACTTCCGGGCGGAAGACATGGACGATGACATCGCCGGTGTCGATCAGCACCCAGTCGCCGGCCTCCTTGCCTCGATCTTCGACAGCCGGCCGAACTCCTGCTTCAGGCGGTCGGTCAGCTTTTCGGCGATGGCGACGACCCGGCGGGTCGAGCGGCCCGAGCAGATCACCATGAAATCGCCGATCGAGGATTTGCCGCGCAGGTCGATCTGCACGATATCCTCGGCCTTGTCGTCTTCGAGTGAGGAAAGGATGCGCGCGAGCAGCTGTTCGCTGGTCACATCGTCATGGGCTTGCGCAAGCGCCTGGCCCTGCGGCCGCGGCCGCGTCGGCGTGGGGTGTCAGGACTTGGGTCCGTTTCTGCGCACCGGATCGAGCCCCCGGCGCCGGGCATGGGATAAGCCTAGCACCGCAGATGTGAATTCTCAATGATAGGTTCAAGGGCCAGGCGCGGGGCGAGAGCGGCACGGCGCGCGGCGCTCCCACCCGCCCACCCCGCGCCCGCCCGCCGTGCCGGGGCGATGGATGAGGGTTGGGGAGGCTGAACGGCCGCGGCGAAACCGCCGCGGGCGGGGCAAGTCGATCAGTCGGCGGCCCGGGTGGCCAGGGTCGAGCCGTCGAGCATCCGCACCTCGCGCTGGGGGAAGGGTATCGAGATGCTTTCGTGGAACGCGTCCCACAGCGCCAGGAAGACGTTGCCGCGAATATTGGTCAGGCCGCCGGTCGGGTCGGTGATCCAGAAGCGCAGGATATAGTCGACCGAGCTGTCGCCGAAGCCGGTGATGTGGCAGACCGGGGCTTGTGGGTCAGCACCCGGTCGACCCCTTGGCGGCCTCGATCGCCAGCGCCCGCACCTTGTGCGGATCGTCGTGGTAGGAGGTGCCGAAACGGATGTCGAGCCGGACGAATTACGTTGGTATGCGACCAGTTCACCACCTGGCCGGTGATCAGGTCTTCGTTGGGGATCAGGAATTCCTTGCCGTCCCGCGTCACCACCGAGGTATAGCGCGCGCCCAGCGTGTCGATCCAGCCGAAGGTATCGCCCAGGAGATCACGTCGCCGGGCTTGATCGACTTGTCGAGAAGGATGATCACCCCCGAAACGAGGTTCGACACCACCTTCTGCAGCCCGAAGCCGAGGCCGACGCCGATGGCGCCTCGAGAGTACGGCAAGCCCGGTCAGGTCGACGCCGATGGCCTTCAATCCGACGAAGACGGCGGCGCCGTAGAGCAGCACCTGCACCGCCTTCACCCCAGACCTGCATCGAGGGGCTGATATCCTCGTTCCGGCGCAGCGCCGAGGCGGTGCCCTTGGCCAGGAACCGGGCCAGCGTGAAGAGGACACCGAGGGTGAGGACCGCCTGGATCAGCAGCCAGAGCGACAGGTGCAGGTTGCCGAAGTCGACGGCGACGCCGTCGAGCAGGGTGCGGGCCTCGGTCGTGAGGTTCAGGATCGACAGCGTGACCCAGATCCAGCTGGCGGTGCGCACCACCGAGCGCAGGAAGCTGTTGGCGATCAGGCGGGTCGCCAGGGCGATCACCAGCCAGGCCAGCGCCAGATCGGCGATGCTGCCCAGAAGATGCGACCGCGACGGCCAGTGGAAATTGAGCGGCGCCGGCCAGACGATGCCGCGCATCAGCCAGACCGTGGGCCAGATCAGCAGGTTGAAGAAGATCAGCCTGAGCCGCCTTTCGACCAGAAGCAGGAAGCGCAGGCGCCATTTCGGCCAGTTCTCGCGCGAGCGCATCCAGGTGCGGAACCGTGGCGTGGCCCAGCGTGCCAGCAGGCTGGCGGCCAGCAGGATCCCGACGGCAATGACGATCTGATAGGCATTCCGGGCCGCATCATCGACGCCAGGAAATCCTGCGCCCGGTCGGCCAGCGACAGGGCGACGTCCTGCGCCTCTTCGCGGCCGAAGGCCTGCAGGCGCGTTGCTCGTGGCCGCGGTGGCGGCGGAAGAGGTGGCGGGATCGGTCGGGTTGCTCATGTCGGGGCCTCACTGTGGCCAGCGTGGCACGGGTTCGCGGGGCAGGGCAAGACACAAGGCCCTTTCCGCCCCCGCGCGCCCCGTGGTCTCAGCCCGGTCTCAGCCGGTGCAGAGCGGGACGGCGCCGCGGTCGGGGCCGGTCATCTCGAGCACCTGGGCGACGCTCGCGCCGCGCAGGAAGGGCAGGAAGCTGGCGCCGCCATCGAGGCTGAGATCGGCGCGGACCGGGGCGGCGGGGTCGGGGCCGTCGCCGGTGGCGCATCCGGTGATGCCCAAGCTGAAACTGCCGCTGTTGGCCTCGGGCGCCTCGGCCTCCCATTGCCGGATCTGCGCCCGCAGGCTGCGCAGGCGGGCGGCGTCGGCCGGGTCGAGCGCCCAGATGCCGGCGCGTTCGGTCAGGGCGAGCCGGGCCTTGACCGATTGGCCGGTGTCGCTGCGGGCCGAGGCGATGTCGAGCGTGGCGCCGCCCGGCGGGACGACAAGGCCGTCGGGCAGGTCGAGCCGGATGGCGATCGCGCCGGGATCGGCGGTCATCGGGTCGAGCTGCGCCAGCCGGGCCAGCGTGACGGGGTTGAGGCTGGAACAGGCCGCGAGGAGGGCGGAGGCGGCCAGGACGGATAGGGTATGAAGGTGCATGATATTTTCCTGATTCGACTAAAAATTAATGTAAAACAATAAAAAGATATTTTGAAAGGGAAAACATGTCTGAGCGGATTTCGACCCTTTCCGGGGGGCTGATGTGGGTCTGTCGGGGGCCTTGCTGATCTATCTGCCGGTGCTGGCCTGGGTGGGTTACACGCGTTTCGCGGCGCCGGGGACGATTCCCGAGGCGCTGGATATGGGGCCGCTCGAGATGATCGTCGCGCCGCCGGGCCGGGCGGCCTTGCTGGCGGCGGGCCTGTCGCTTCTGCCGGCGCTCGGGGCGCTCTATGCGCTGTGGCAGGCGCAGGCGCTGTTCGCGCTCTATCGCGGCGGCGAGACGCTGAGCCCGGCGCCGGCGCGGCGGATCGGGCGGATCGGCTGGGGATTGCTGGCGGCGGCGGGGCTGGGCCTGGCGGTGCGGCCCGCGGTGGCGGTGGCGCTGACGGCGGCCAACCCGCCGGGCACGCGGCTGCTGGCGGTGTCGTTCGGCTCGGGCGATGTGGGGCTGGGGCTGGCGGCCGGGCTGATGATCGTGATCGGCTGGGTGATGCGCGAGGCGGCGGCGGTGGCCGAGGAAAACCGGAGCTTCGTCTGATGCGGATCGTTGTGCGGCTCGACGTGGTTCTGGCGCTGAGGAAGATGCGGTCGCGCGAGCTGGCCGAGAAGGTGGGCATCACCGAGCAGAACCTGAGCCTGCTGAAATCGGGCAAGGTGAAGGGGGTGCGGTTCGAGACCCTGGCAAAGATATGCGAGGTGCTGGAGTGTCAGCCGGGCGATCTGCTGGAAGCGGTGGACGAAGAGTGAGGCGGGGCAAGGCCCTTCGAAGGGCCTTGAAGCGCTTTCGAAAGCGCTTTCCCGCGTGGCCGCATCGGCGCGCACCCCTTGCGAGACTCGGTCCGCGCTTGTATCTGGGTCTGCATGACAAGGTTTATCGACATGGGCGACCGCGTGCGGCTGATCGAGCGCTTCTTCGGCGATGCGCGGTCGGTGCTGGCGTGCCTATAGGCCGTGGCGCCCTCCTTATCGACGACATTTCCACAGACAATACGGGAGAGGACCGATGTCCCCCAAGACGCTCTATGACAAGATCTGGGATGCCCATGTGGCCGACGAAGCCGCCGATGGCACCTGCCTGCTCTATATCGACCGCCACCTGGTGCACGAGGTGACCAGCCCGCAGGCCTTCGAAGGCCTGCGCATGGCCGGCCGCAAGGTGCACAGCCCCGACAAGACCATCGCCGTGCCGGACCATAACGTGCCCACCACGGCAGGCCGCGAGGACCCGGCGCAGATGACCGAGGAAAGCCGCATCCAGGTCCAGGCGCTGGACCAGAACGCGCGCGAGTTCGGCGTGCATTACTATCCGGTGAACGACATCCGCCAGGGTATCGTGCATATCGTCGGCCCGGAACAGGGCTGGACCCTGCCGGGCATGACCGTGGTTTGCGGCGACAGCCACACGGCGACGCATGGCGCCTTCGGCGCGCTGGCGCATGGCATCGGCACCTCGGAGGTGGAGCATGTGCTGGCCACCCAGACGCTGATCCAGAAGAAATCGAAGAACATGAAGGTCGAGATCACCGGCAAGCTGCGCCCCGGGGTCACCGCCAAGGACATCACCCTTTCGGTGATCGGCGCCACGGGCACGGCGGGCGGCACCGGTTACGTGATCGAATATTGCGGCGAGGCGATCCGCGATCTGTCGATGGAAGGCCGCATGACCGTCTGCAACATGGCGATCGAGGGCGGCGCCCGCGCCGGGCTGATCGCGCCGGACCAGACCACCTTCGACTATGTCAAGGGCCGCGCCCACGCGCCGAAGGGCGGGCAATGGGAACAGGCGATGGAGTGGTGGAAGACGCTCTATTCCGACGACGACGCCCATTGGGACAAGGTCATCACCATCAAGGGCGAGGACATCGCCCCGGTCGTCACCTGGGGCACCAGCCCCGAGGACGTGCTGCCGATTTCGGCCAGCGTGCCGGCGCCCGAGGACTTCCAGGGCGGCAAGGTCGAGGCGGCGAAGCGCGCGCTCGATTACATGGGGCTGGAGCCGGGGCAGAAGCTGACCGATATCAAGGTCGACGCGGTCTTCGTCGGGTCCTGCACCAATGGCCGGATCGAGGATCTGCGCGAGGTCGCCAAGATCCTGAAGGGCCGCAAGGTGGCGACGGGCGTGCGGATGATGATCGTTCCCGGCTCGGGGCTGGTGCGCGAACAGGCGGAAGAGGAAGGCCTGGCCGAGATCTTCAAGGAAGCCGGCGCCGACTGGCGTCTGGCCGGCTGCTCGATGTGCCTGGCGATGAACCCCGATCAGCTGGCGCCGGAAGAGCGCTGCGCCTCGACCTCGAACCGCAATTTCGAGGGGCGGCAGGGTTACAAGGGCCGCACCCACCTGATGAGCCCGGCGATGGCGGCGGCGGCGGCTGTCACCGGCCACCTGACCGACGTGCGTGAGCTGACATAACGGACGGGTGCCGGGCTGAAGCCCGGCCTACGCCCAAACCGTAGGGCGGGCTTCAGCCCGCCACCTGTTCCAAGGAGAGAACCAATGGATAAATTCGACAAGCTCAGCGGGATCGCGGCGCCCATGCCGCTGGTGAACATCGACACCGACATGATCATCCCCAAGCAGTTCCTGAAGACGATCAAGCGTTCGGGGCTGGGGGTGAACCTGTTCGACGAGATGCGCTATGACCGCGACGGCAACGAGAACCCCGATTTCGTGCTGAACAAGCCGGCCTATCGCGAGGCGCAGGTCATCGTCGCCGGCGACAATTTCGGCTGCGGAAGCTCGCGCGAACACGCGCCCTGGGCGCTCGCGGATTTCGGCATCAAGGCGGTGATCTCGACCAGCTTCGCCGACATCTTCTTCAACAACTGCTTCAAGAACGGCATCCTGCCCATCGTGCTGCCGCAGGCGGCCGTGGATGTGCTGATGAAGGATGCCGAAAAGGGGGCGAACGCGCGGATGGAGATCGACCTCGAGGCGCAGACGGTGACGACGTCGGATGGCGAGGTCTTCACCTTCGAGGTCGACCCGCACCGCAAGCATTGCCTGCTGAACGGGCTGGACGATATCGGCCTGACGCTGGAGAAGGCGCCCAAGATCGCCGCCTTCGAACAGACCATGGCCGCCGCGCGCCCCTGGGTCTGACTGCCCTTTCCGTGACGCCAGTAAGGCCGCCCGCACCGGGGCGGCCTTTTTTCGTCGGGCCGTCGCGGGTGGGCCCGCACCACCCAGCGACGAGTCGAAATGAGGCGCGCACGCCGAAGGGCGTGGTCGTTCGGTTTTGGGGAACAGTCGCGGAAACAATGCCCGGCGGGGTCATCGCCGGTTTAGCGGGCCGGGCGCTCGCCCCCACCATATCTTGTAGAGCCTTGAGTCCGTGCCATTTTTTTGCACCGAAATTGATGCATTCGCGCACCAGTTGCTCCCTCAAAAGGTCGGAAATCTTGTGTCTTTGTTAACCATGACTTGAGCCGGAATGCGAAAGAAGGCAAAAATTGGGCAAGAATGAGGCAGGCCGCGGACCCTCGCGGCATCAAGTTGGACACAGGCGCCGGCAGAGCACCGGTTCCGGCCAGTTTGAAGGGAATGGGGCAGTGGTATCCCGAATGACAAGCGCATTCGTGCGCGCAGGGCTGATGGCGCTCTTGATTGCCATGCCGTCGCTGATGCTGCCCGATGTCACGTCGGACACGGCGCAGATCGTCGTTCTGGTGGCCATTCTCGCCTTCCTGATGACCTTCGTGGAATATTTCAGCGAATATCCCTCGATCGTCGAGTTCCGCTTCGCGCCGCCGTTCAACCGGCTGCGCTTTGCCGCACTGTTCACCACGGTGACGATGCTGTCGCTGATCTGCGCCGGCCAGGCAGAGCCGAGCAACATCTCGCAGCTGGCGGGCAAGCTGGGCACGCTTCTGGGCAATGCCATCGACTTTCCCTATTCGCCGGTGCGGCTGGTGGTGCTGATGCTGCCCGAGGGCAGCGATCCGGCGCTGGTCGGTTCGGTGCGGACGGCGGCGGGCGTGTCTTATATGTTCTCGCTGATTTCGCTGTTCGTCTTCGTCACGCTGGTGCGGCTTCTGGGCTGGCCGACCCGCAAGGGCGCGTTCAACGTCTGGGTCAACCTGCCCCTGTTCGACCCGACGGCGGGCGGCGACGTGCTGGCGCGGCTGAAGCGCGATGCCGGTCTTAACATTATGTTAGGGATTTTGCTGCCATTCCTGATCCCGGCGGTTGTGAAGGGGGCGGCGGATCTGATCGACCCGATCTCGATGGACAATCCGCAGACATTGATCTGGACGATGAGCGCATGGGCCTTCCTTCCGGCAAGCATGATCATGCGCGGCATAGCGATGAGCCGCGTGGCCGACCTGATCGAGGAAAAGCGGATGCGCGCCTATGCCGAGGCCAAGGCCGAGCGCGAAGGCTTGCAGCACGCCTGATCCTGACGCTGGCGGCGCTCTGCGCGGCCGGATGGGCCGCCGCGGCCGAGAGCCTGCGCATTGCCACTTATAATGTCGAACTGTCGCGCAAGGGGCCGGGGCTGTTGCTGCGCGATATCGCGCGCGGCGATGCGGCGGCCGAGGCGGCGGCGGGGGTGATCGCGCGGGTGCGGCCCGATATCCTGGTTCTCAATGGCATCGACTATGATCATGGCGGGCTGACGCTTGCGGGTTTTGCCGGGCTGGTGGCCGCGCGCGGGCACGACATGCCCTATCGCTTCGCGACGCGGCCCAACAGCGGCTGGGCCACCGGGCTGGACATGGATGGCGACGGGCGGCTGGGCGGTCCGGGCGATTCCCAGGGCTGGGGGCGTTACGCGGGCGATGGCGGCATGGCAGTGCTGTCGCGCTTTCCCATCGGCGCGGTGCGCGATCTGGGCGGGCTGATCTGGGCCGGACAGGACTGGGCGTTGCTGCCGGTGGAGGAGGGCAAGCTGTTCCCATCGGCGGCGGCGCTCGAGGTGCAGCGGCTGTCCTCGGTCGGCCATTGGGTGGTGCCGGTGACGGTGCGGGGCCGGGTGCTGGAGATTCTGGCCTTCCACGCCGGGCCGCCGGTCTTCGACGGGCCCGAGGACCGCAACGGCAGGCGGAACCATGACGAGATCGCGCTGTGGCGCCACCTGTTGGACGGGGATCACGGCGGGGTGGGCGGGGCCTTCGTGATCGCCGGCGACGCCAATCTCGATCCCGAGGACGGCGACGGGATCAAGGCGGCGATCCGGGGCCTGCTGGCCGATCCGCGATTGCAGGACCCGCGCCCCGAAAGCGAGGGCGCGCGGGCGGCGGCGGATGCAGGGCAGCGCGGCGACCCGGGCCTCGATACCGCCGACTGGCCGGATGCCGGCGAGGGCGGGCCGGGCAATCTGCGGGTGGACTATGTGCTGCCCTCGGCCGGGCTGGAGGTTCGGGGCGCGGGCGTCTTCTGGCCCGCGCCGGGGAGCTCAGACCACGAGATGGCCGCCACGGCCAGCCGTCACCGGCTGGTCTGGGTTGAGATCGGCTGGTAGCGCGGCGATCAGCGCCTGGCGCAGCGGCGTCGGCTGGAAATCGGGCAGGAGCGCGTGAAGCCGGGCGCCCGACAGGCTGTGCGGCACCTGCCAGAGATAGCGCATCTCGCGCAGTTCGCGGGCCAGTTCCCAGACCGGCGCGGCCAGGGTCAGCAGCGGCCAGGGGAAGCGCGAGACCCGCAGGCCGCGGCCGAGGATCGCCTCGAGCTCGGAGCGGAGCGTGTCGAG
>JAWKXE010000006.1:85000-415738 GCA_041397165.1 Paracoccaceae bacterium
CTCCGAAGGCTAAGTACTCCTTACTGACCGATAGCGAACCAGTACCGTGAGGGAAAGGTGAAAAGCACCCCGACGAGGGGAGTGAAACAGTACCTGAAACCGAATGCCTACAATCAGTCGGAGCTTGACTGGACTCTAATGACAATCTGCGTCAGACACGCGTTCAACAACAGTTGGAGGCGAAGATGGCGGATGGAACTTTTGCGGCAGCTTTGATCGTGCTCGGTCTTTGGGACATGGGCGTGAATCACTGCGGCACCGAGGGCGGTTGCCTGGGGCGCAGCGAGATTGCGCCGCGGATCGCCGTCTCGGCCGGACAGGTGGTGCCGCGTACGGCGCCGCAGGTCGGAGAGGTTTACCTCCGCTATGACCTGGGACATCGCAACGGCCCGTTCGGCCATGCGATCGGCTTCTCGGCCGGCGAAAACGGAGAGCTTTGGTTGGGCTATGGCGCAACCTATCGCAAGTCTCTCGGAAATTCGCCGATCTATGCCGAGCTGCACGCCATGCCCGGGATATACCACGCCGGAAATGGCTGGGATCTTGGCGGCCCTATCGAATTCCGCTCTGGCATAGAGCTGGGGTTCGAGAACCGCAACGGATGGCGCTTCGCACTGAGCTACGATCACCGCTCGAACGCGGAGATCTATGCCAACAACCCTGGCATCGAAACGGTTCAGTTTCGGGTCAGCGTGCCGCTGAAGTGATTGCGGCGCTCAAGTAGCGAAGCGGTAGCGCAGAAAAGATTGTTATTAGTGTCCAGTCTTGTGACGGCGTACCTTTTGTATAATGGGTCATCGACTTGGTCTTACGAGCAAGCTAAGCCGATAGGTGTAGGCGCAGCGAAAGCGAGTCTTAATAGGGCGAATGAGTTCGTGGGATCAGACCCGAAACCGAGTGATCTAGGCATGACCAGGATGAAGGTAAGGTAACACTTACTGGAGGTCCGAACCCACACCCGTTGAAAAGGGTCGGGATGAGTTGTGCCTAGGGGTGAAAGGCCAATCAAACTCGGAGATAGCTGGTTCTCCGCGAAATCTATTTAGGTAGAGCGTCATCCGAATACCCCGGGGGTAGAGCACTGGATGGGTAATGGGGCCCCCACAGGCTTACTGATCCTAACCAAACTCCGAATACCCGGGAGTACTAGATGGCAGACACACGGCGGATGCTAACGTCCGTCGTGGAGAGGGAAACAACCCTGACCTCCAGCTAAGGCCCCTAATTCATGGCTAAGTGGGAAAGCAGGTGGGACGACCAAAACAACCAGGAGGTTGGCTTAGAAGCAGCCATCCTTTAAAGATAGCGTAACAGCTCACTGGTCTAAATAAGTTGTCCTGCGGCGAAGATGTAACGGGGCTCAAGCCATGAGCCGAAGCTGAGGATGCCGTAAGGCATGGTAGCGGAGCGTAGTGTGACATAACTCCTATCCTCTTTAGCACCCTTCGGGTGCCATGGAGGACAAGGAGTTTTCTGTGAAGCCGGCGCGTGAGCGATCCGGTGGAGAGATCACTAGCGAGAATGATGACATGAGTAGCGACAAAGAGGGTGAGAGACCCTCTCGCCGAAAGTCCAAGGGTTCCTGCTTAAAGCTAATCTGAGCAGGGTAAGCCGACCCCTAAGGCGAGGCCGAAAGGCGTAGTCGATGGGAACCAGGTTAATATTCCTGGGCCATGTGGTGGTGACGGATCGCGACTGTAGTTCAACCTTATCGGATTGGTTGGGCTGCTGAGCGGTTCCTGGAAATAGCCCCACTATAAGATCGTACCCTAAACCGACACAGGTGGACTGGTAGAGAATACCAAGGCGCTTGAGAGAACGATGTTGAAGGAACTCGGCAAAAATACCTCCGTAAGTTCGCGAGAAGGAGGCCCGGTTCCTAGGCAACTAGGGGCTGGGGGCACAAACCAGGGGGTGGCGACTGTTTACTAAAAACACAGGGCTCTGCGAAGTCGCAAGACGACGTATAGGGTCTGACGCCTGCCCGGTGCCTGAAGGTTAAAAGGAGGGGTGCAAGCTCTGAATTGAAGCCCAGGTAAACGGCGGCCGTAACTATAACGGTCCTAAGGTAGCGAAATTCCTTGTCGGGTAAGTTCCGACCTGCACGAATGGCGTAACGACTTCCCCGCTGTCTCCAACATCGACTCAGCGAAATTGAATTGCCTGTCAAGATGCAGGCTTCCCGCGGTTAGACGGAAAGACCCCGTGCACCTTTACTACAGCTTCGCACTGGCATCAGGCCATGCATGTGCAGGATAGGTGGTAGGCTTTGAAGCAGGGACGCCAGTTCCTGTGGAGCCTCCCTTGAGATACCACCCTTGCACTCTTGATGTCTAACCGCGGCCCGTTATCCGGGTCCGGGACCCTGCGTGGTGGGTAGTTTGACTGGGGCGGTCGCCTCCTAAAGAGTAACGGAGGCGCGCGAAGGTTGGCTCAGAGCGGTCGGAAATCGCTCGTTGAGTGCAATGGCAGAAGCCAGCCTGACTGCGAGACTGACAAGTCGAGCAGAGTCGAAAGACGGCCATAGTGATCCGGTGGTCCCAAGTGGGAGGGCCATCGCTCAACGGATAAAAGGTACGCCGGGGATAACAGGCTGATACTGCCCAAGAGTCCATATCGACGGCAGTGTTTGGCACCTCGATGTCGGCTCATCTCATCCTGGGGCTGGAGCAGGTCCCAAGGGTACGGCTGTTCGCCGTTTAAAGAGGTACGTGAGCTGGGTTTAGAACGTCGTGAGACAGTTCGGTCCCTATCTGCCGTGGGTGTAGGATACTTGAGAGGAGTTGCCCCTAGTACGAGAGGACCGGGGTGAACGATCCACTGGTGGACCTGTTATCGCGCCAGCGGTAGTGCAGGGTAGCTATGATCGGACAGGATAACCGCTGAAGGCATCTAAGCGGGAAGCCCCCCTCAAAACAAGGTATCCCTGAGGACCGTGGAAGACTACCACGTCAATAGGCCGGAGATGTAAGCATGGTAACATGTTCAGTTGACCGGTACTAATCGTCCGATAGGCTTGATTTGATCCAGTAGAAGCCAGGTTTGGCCGATACGGTTCGAAAGCATACACCGCATGTGTACATGACTTGGAATACAGAGGTCTTTTTCGGTTTGGTGGTCATAGCGCAAGTGAAACACCCGGCTCCATCCCGAACCCGGCCGTTAAGCACTGTAGCGCCGATGGTACTGCGTCTTAAGACGTGGGAGAGTAGGTCACTGCCAAACCTAAAAAGCCCTCTGTTGATATCTCTCTGACGATCCTTCCGCATATTGATGGCACGGGCCCTTGACGGGGCCTTTTTTCTGTTTGGCCTAGCCCTGCCCGGAGCCCATGCGGCCCTTGCCGGCCGCGGCAATCTCGTCCTCGAGCACGGCAAGCCACGCGGCGCCGGGCCAGTTGCGCCTGGCCAGATGCAGACCTTCGGTTGCGGTGGCCAGATCGCCGCGACTCAGGGCCGCGCGGATGCGGGCCATCGCCACGGGGCCTTTCATGCCAGCAAGCGGCGCGAGCAGATCGGCAAGGCGGTCGGACAGATCGGGCTGCTTTTGCGCCAGTTCGCGCAGATAGGCCCGGCATTGATCGGCGAAGCGCGGCGCCATCGCCTGCCGCCAGTCCTCCAGACCCTCTCGGGTGCCGGCCGGCGCCAGCAGGCGCAGCGTCGCCCAGGCGAAACGGCATTCCTGTTCCTGCGCAGCGGTCAGGGGAAGCGCCATTGCGGCGCCGTCGATCGCCGGTTCCGCCGGACGGTCCGGCGCGACGATCCGCAGACCGCAGAGCTCCATCGCCGCGTCGAAGCGGGACGCGGCTGCGGCACCGTGGAGATCGAGGGCGCGCAGAACCGGGACGCCCAGCCTGGCGCGCCTGCGGGCCACGCCGAGGAACCGGGGCTGATTCACTTGCGCCAGCAGTGGCGCCGCCTCGGCGGTGCGCTGGATCGGGTCGAAATCGCGCCGCGCGGCGCGGCCGGGAAGCTTGATCCAGGTGGCGGCGGCGCTGCAACCGATGCGCAGCTGCGGCTGTGCCATGTATTGCATCCACATATAGCAGTCGGACGCGCCATAATCGGGCGGCGGAACGCGCCAACCCTGCGGCAGCGCCTCATAGGCCGACCGGCGCAGCGCAACGTCGTTCAATCCGGAATCGATGAAAGTCCCCCGCGCCGCCATCGCCCGCGCCACCGCGGTGCCAAGATTGGCAAAGCGCCAGTCCCAGCTGCCGTCGATCCGGCGCGCCAGGGTCGACTGCCGCACCCAATCGGCGGAAGCGAGCATCTCGCGCATGGTGGCGATGTGATGGGCGCTCCAGATATCGTCATCGCCCAGATGCAGGATGGTTTCCTCGCTCGAGGCGCGGATCACCTTGTCGCGATAGGCTTCGCCAAAGCCTTCGCCCTTGGGGAAGACCTCGTACCCGATGCGACTGTCCCGAGCCGCGAGGGCCTCGACGATCTGCAGGCTGCGCGGCGGCGCGCCATCGCAGATCACCACCAGGCGCCAGTCGCGATCATGCTGGGCCTGCAGGCTGGCGATGGACACGAACAGCGTGTCGACGTGGTCATGCGTGGGGCAGATGACGAGAGTCCGAGCCATGAACGCCTGTTCCGGTCTTGCGGGCCGGCGGCGATGCCGGGATGATCCGAGCTGTGTCGCGATATGCGGACTGTCGTCGGGGCGGGGTCAGGAGACAAGTATAATGCAGCTTTTGCCAACGACAATAGAGGGCGCCTATCTGGTGCAGACCGAGACGCTGGAGGACGAGCGCGGTTTCTTCCTCGAGACCTATCGGCAAAGCGCAATCGAGGATGGGACCGGGCGCAGATACCGGTTTGCCCAGGGCAACCATTCGCGCTCGGCCCGGGGGACGCTGCGCGGCTTCCGGACCGAGCCCTGGGACAAGCTGATCTATGTCGCGCATGGCACCGCCCTGATCGTGGTGGCGGATACCCGCCCGGACAGCTCGGGCTTTCTGCGGCACGAGACCTTTCTGATCGGCGATCCGCCGGGCCGGCGCCTTCGCGTTCTGGTCACGCGCGGGCTGTCCAACGCGTTCTATTGTCTGACTGAGGTCGATTATATCAACGACGTGTCCGGCGAATACCAGCCGCAGGTCCGCCGCGGCTTCCGCTGGGACGACCCCGACATCGCCGTCGACTGGCCCGATCCGGCGCCGATCCTGTCCGCGGCCGACCGCACCCTTCCGAGCCTGCGCCGGATGCTGGCCGAGACCGAGGCACCGCCCACGGCTTGACTTGCGGCCCGAATGCCCCGATTATCAAGAAAAACAAAGATAAATTCGAGGCAGAGCAGGATCCGACGATGAAAATCGCCGCAGTGACGATGGTGTGGAACGATGACTGGTTCCTCGACCGCTGGATAAGATATTACGGGCCGCTGATCGGGGAAGAGAACCTTTATGTCGTCAGCCACGGGCCCAATCCGGGCCTGGCCGGGATTGTCGGCGGCGCCAATGTGATCGACGTGCCGCGCGATCCGGCCGATCTGCAATTCGACGAACGCCGCTGGGGGTTCCTGTCGGCCTATGCCTCGGCGCTGACGCATTATCATGACGCGGTGATCTGTCTCGATGTCGACGAATTGCTGGTGCCCGCGCGCGAAGGGCTGGCCTTCGAGGATGCCATCGCCGGGATGGAGGGCGACAGCACCCGTTGCGTGCCGGGGTTCGAGCTGTTCCCGGAGGAGACAGCCGAACAGGCGGTGGATGGGGCCGACCGAATCGCGCCGCACATGGCCGGCGCGCAGTTTTCGCCGTTCTACAGCAAGTCCGGCATCATCTTCCGGCCGGTGCAGTTCTTCCCGGGCGCCCATGGCATGATCGGCGAGCGCCCCGAGCTGACCTCGGACCTGGCGCTGATGCATCTGCGGTTCTCGAATGTCAGGGAGCTACAGCGCCGCAATGCGATGCGCGAAGGCCTGGCCGGGGCGTCGATCGACAGCTGGAGCAGCTACAAGGCCGAAGGCAAGCCGTTTGCCACCTGGCGCCGGGCCGATCAGCGCGCACGGCAGGCGTTTCGGTCGTTCGAGCGCACCCGTCAGGTCACCTGGGACGAGATCGTCAGCACCGCATCGACCGAGCTGGAGCGCCTGCGCATCCGCCGCGGCGAGGTGCACAAGTTCCTCAACCGCAAGTTCGAACCGCTGCGCGCGCCCCTGCCGGGCTGGATGATGAGCCATTTCTGACAGCGAACCCGGCCGGTGGGACAGCGACCGGATTTTCTTGAAGAATTCGTGACAGCGGCCCTTGCAGCCCCCGCCGCCATGCGGTAACAGGACCGAGTTTGGCGCGGGGTGGAGCAGCCCGGTAGCTCGTCAGGCTCATAACCTGAAGGTCGCAGGTTCAAATCCTGCCCCCGCAACCAAAAAATACCAGCACTCCCGAGGAAACGCCTCCGGGAGTGTTTGTTTTTGAAGCCTCTCCACGGGCTCGCCGCTCCGCCCACGCCAGGATCTGCCTCAGTTCGCCGGAAAGCGTCGCGGCGATTTCACCAAGGTTCGGGCCTGGCGTGAGAACGGCCTTCTCAATCGGCATCCGCAGGACCCCGGCCGCTTCCTGTCGCTCTGCAGGGCGATTCAGGGCTCTCGCGCTGGATTGTGTTGCGCGTGTCCCTGGATGAGCGCGCCCGTCCTCTCGACGCGTGCTCTGTGTTCGGCTCAGAGGTATCTCGTCGGGATCGCGGTGGTGAACTTCAGCTCTTCCATCGAGATCATCGAATTCACATGTGAGAACTCCAGCCGCTCGATCATCTTCTTGTAGACCGCGTCGTAGGTCGCCACATCGGGCACCACGACCTTGAGGATGTAATCCACCGTGCCAGTCAGACGATAGGCTTCGACGATCTCGGGTATCTCGTCGACCAGGTTGCAGAATCGTTCCAGCCACGAGATTTCATGGCGCGGCGCCGTCACCCCGATGAAGATCGTCATCGGGACATTGGCCCGGCATTGATCGACCAGCACGACGCGTTTCTTGATCAGGCCGGCCTCTTCCATCCGTTTGATCCGACGCCAGCACGGGGTATGCGACAGGCCGACCTCTTCGGCGATGGCGCTGACCACGGTATCGGCATCCCGTTGAAGGATATCCAGAATCTTCTGGTCGATCTCGTCGAAGGTCAGCGACTCGGCCGGCTTGCTGCCGGTGCGGCGCGGGCGGGCGCCGTTCTTGCCCCCGCCCGCGCCGGCGGTGTCGGTCTCTCCACTCATGCCGGCACGAATTCCACGAAGGCGCCACAGCCCGCCTCGGGCGGTACGGCCACGCCTTCGGGGGTTTCGATCGCGGGGATCCCGGACTTGTCGAGGCAAGCCCGCGCCGCCGCCATATCGGCCACTTTGATGCGCATCCCGGCAAAGGCGCCGCGCGCCAGCTTGCCCAGATTGGCACCGGGATAGCGCGCCGCCATGTCCTCGGCCCGCATCAGCACCAGAGGCGCCGAATTCGGGCCGGTTTCGACCGTTACACCGAGCGGTACCTGGGTGACGTTGCCAGCGGCCCAGAGCCGGGCAAACCCCGCCGCATCGGCCTCGGGATCGGCGCTCAGCGCGACGATGGCGTCAAGCCCGCAGGCGGTGTTGGCATGGTGCAGCAACTCGTCGATCCAGACGGTATCGCGGGTCTTGTGCTGGCACATGAAGACGATGCCCAGCGGCACCTCTTCCGGGGCATAGGCCACGGTGGAAAACGCGGCGATGCCGGTATCGCCGCCGGGCAGGGGCACCGGGCGCTCGAAACTGCCCAGCCCGTGGGTGCCGATGCCCAGCCCGCCCAGCGCTTCGGCCGCCGCCTCGGCATTGTCGATCCGGCAGGCCACGGCGTGAAGCCCCTCGCCCTGGCTTTCCAGCGCGGCGCGGCGAGTGGCGTTCATCTCGGTCGGGCGGGTCAGGCCCAGAAGCTCGAAATAGTCGTTGGGAAACATGATCGTGTAATTGGCCGAGCCCTTGGACTCGGAATGCACGCCGCGCGGCGAGAGGGTGAAGCCCATCGCCTCATAGCGTCTGGCGGCATCGTCGAGATCGTCGACCAGTACGAAACAGTGATCTATGCCTTTGACGGGATGGGTCATGTGAATGCTCCTGTTGGGATGTCTTCTTTGTTCATCTTGTGTGTCGGTGTGTCGGCCGTGGATGCGCTGCTATTTCCGCACCGGGGCCAGGGTGATTTCGTGCACCGCCACCGCCGGTTCATCCGCGCCACGAAAAGTGCCGCGGCGGCCATATCCTCGGGTTGGATCATCTCGGCCATGCGCGCGGCATCGAAACCGGGCCGCCGGGTCAGAAGGGGCGTGGCCACCTCTGCCGGGCAGAGCGCGGTCGAACGGATGCCGTTGGCGCCTTCTTCGCGTTGAGGCTGGCCGAGATGTCGGACAGGGCGTGTTTCGAGGCACCATAGGCCACCCCGCCCACCGCCGAATGGAACCGTCCGGCCCAGCTGGACGTGTGGATCATGACCCGTTGTTCTGTGCCCGCATCACCGGCAGGCACGCCGCGATCACGTTGAGCGCGCCGGTGACATTGACGGCCAGCAGCCGATCCCAGCTTTCCCAGTCCAGATCGGCCCATTTGCGCTTGGGAATGTTCAGGCCCGCGTTGTTGCACAGGATGTGCAGCCCGCCGCCCCATCCGGCGATCTCGCGGGCCGCGCGGGCCATCCCGGCCCGGTCGGTCACATCGCCGGGCAGGATCAGCGAATCGGCCCCGTCGGGCAGGCCAGCCGCCACCTCGTCCAGCGCCGCGCGGTTGCGCGCGGTCAGCGCGACACGGTATCCTGCCCCGGCAAACCCGCGCACGAGCGCCGCGCCAATGCCCGATCCCGCGCCGGTAACCCAAACCACTTGCTGCATAGTTCTCTCTCAAGCCGCTTGACCTGGGTATTCTATCACATGCAACTTTTCTAGGATATTCTTCTTTGTTATTATTCAAACGTGGAAATATTCTTGACCTGCCGCCACTGCATGCACAGACTGGCCGCATCAGAGAAAGTCACGTCCCGCGAAACAGGGGCGGCGAAAACAGGGGAAACATCATGAAGAATCTACTCAAGGGTCTGGGGGTTGCCGCTATCGGCGCCACCTCGCTGACCTCGTTCACCGTCGGTGCGGGGGCGGAGGAAGTGCAGAAAGGCGGCACTTTCATCGTCCATATGATTTCGGAACAGCGGACGCTGAACCCGGCGCTGCGCGCCTCGACCGGCGTCTACAACATCTCGGGCAAGATCGTGGAGCCGCTGATCGACAAGAGCTATGACGGCTATGTCCCGGTTCTGGCCACGGAGTGGAGCGGATCGGATGACGGGCTTCACATCACCGTCAAGCTGCGCGAGGGCGTGAAATGGCATGACGGCGAGGCGTTCACCTGCGATGACGTCTCTTTCACCGCCATGGAAATGTGGAAGAAGCTGCTGAACTATTCTTCGGCGCTTCAGGCCAATCTGGAATCGGTCGATTGCACCGATCCGCATACCGCCGTCTTCAACTATTCCAAGCCGATGCCGCTCGAGCTGTTCGTGGCCGCCATGCCCGATCTGGGGCATCCGATGCCCAAGCACCTCTATGAAGGCACCGACATCCTGAAGAACGAGCACAACACCGCGCCCGTCGGCACGGGGCCGTTCAAATTCGTCGAATATGAGCGCGGCCAATATGTGATGGCGGTGAAGAACGAGGATTACTGGCGCGGGCCGGAATACCCCTATCTCGACCGGATCGTCTGGCGCTTCATCAAGGATAAATCCGCCGCGGCCGCCGCGCTGGAAGCGGGCGAGGTGCAGGAATCGGGTTTCATCGGTGTGTCGATGGCCGATATCGAGCGGCTTTCGAAGGACGACCGTTTCGACGTCGGCACCAAGGGCTATGAGAACAACGTTGCCCACTCGACCGTCGAATTCAATCACCGCAACCCGATCCTGGCCGACCTGAAGGTGCGCCAGGCGATGTATCACGGGCTGGATATCGACTATGCGATCAAGACGATCATGCGTGGTTTTGCCAAGCCGGGCCGCGGCCCGGTGCCCAGCGCAGGCGGCGTGAACTATACCGACGACGTGCCGACCTATGCCTATGATCCCGAGCTGGCCAAGAAGATGCTGGACGAGGCGGGCTATCCGGTGAAGGACGACGGCTTCCGCTTCAAGCTGCGCCACCGTCCGGCGCCCTGGGGGGAATACACCCAGCTCTGGGCCGAGTATTTTGCCCAGGCGATGAAGGAGATCGGCATCGACGTCGAAATCCTGACCAATGACGCGCCCGGCTTCCTGAACGGGGTTTACCGCGATCACGACTTCGATACCGCCAACGGCTGGCACCAGTTCCGCTCGGACCCTGCCGTGTCGACCATGGTGTGGCTGCGGTCCGGTCAGCCCGCCGGCACGCCCTGGACCAACCAGTTCGGCTGGAAAAGCGACGAGATGGACAAGATGATCGACGATGCGGCCTCCGAGCTGGACCCGGCGAAGCGCGCCGAGATGTATCACGCGATCCAGCGCAAGGCGATGGAGGAGCTGCCGGTGATCTTCGCCATCGAGCATCCGTTCATTTCGGTCACCTCGAAGAAGATGAAGAACCATCACAACACGCCGCGCTGGAATTCGTCCAGCTGGTACGACCTGTGGATGGAACAGTGATCTGACCCGATCCCGCTCCGGCCCCCAGGACGGGGGCCGGAGCAACCCCTGACCCGCACGCGCAACCAAGGCGGGCCGCCGAGGCCGGCCTGTCCGGCCCACCCTCTCAGCCCAAGAAGCGGACGTCCCAGCCTATGCGATTGCCTATGCCCCCGATCCTGATCTATGCGTTGCGGCGCCTGGTCCAGGCGGTGCCGGTGATCATCCTGATCATGATCGGCACCTTCCTTCTTCTCAAGCTCGCACCCGGCGACACCGTCGACGCCCTGGTCGGCGACATGGGCGGGGCCGACGCCAATTTCATCGCCCGCCTGCGCGAGGAATACGGGCTGGACCAACCCGTCTGGGTGCAGCTCTGGCGCTATATGGCCAAGCTCGCCACCTTCGATTTCGGCTGGTCCTTCGTCTATGAGCAGCCCGTCTCGACCGTGTTGCTCGACCGGCTCGGCGTCACGCTCCTTTTGATGGCGACGTCGCTCAGCATCGCCTTTACCGTCGGCATCGCGCTGGGCGCCATCGCCGCGCGGCGTGCCTATTCGCTGACCGACAACATGATTTCGACGCTGGGGCTGGTGTTCTATGCCACGCCCAGCTTTTTCCTGTCGCTGATGATGATGCTGCTCTTTTCGGTCAAGCTGGGCTGGTTGCCGGTCGGCGGGATCAAGAGCATCGCCGCCTTCTATACCGGCTGGGATCACATCGTCGACGTGGCGCTGCACCTGGTGATGCCGACGGCGGCGCTGTCGCTGATCTATCTGTCCTTCTACCTGCGGCTGATGCGCTCTTCTGTGATGGAGGTTGCCGACCTCGATTTCGTGCGCACCGCGCGGGCCAAGGGCGCGGGCGAGGCGCGGCTGATGTTCCACCACATCATGCGCAATGCGCTTCTGCCGGTGGTCACGCTGTTCGGGCTGCAATTCTCGACCGTTCTGGGCGGCTCGGTCGTGGTCGAGACCATCTTCACCCTGCCGGGGCTGGGGCAGCTTGCCTATCAGTCCGTGGTGCAGCGCGACATGAACACGCTGATGGGGATCATCTTCCTCAGCTCGGTCATCGTCGTCGTCGTCAATTTCCTCACCGACCTGCTCTACGCACGTCTCGACAGCCGGATCGAACTTGTATGACCACGCTTGATACAGACCTGCGCCCGCCCGAGCCTTCGCGCCTCATCGTTTTCTGGCATCGCTATCGCCGCAATCGTGCCGCGCTTCTGGGCCTTGTCCTTTTCGCCATCGTCGTGCTGATGGCGCTGACGGCGGGCATCGTCGCCCCCGGCGATCCGCTGGGCCGTGCCGGTGCGCCGCTGACGGCCCCCTTCACCAACCCCGAAACGCCGCTGGGCACCGATCAGCTGGGCCGCGATATCTTTGCCGGGCTGTTCTATGGCGCGCGCATCTCGCTTCTGATCGGGGTGGTGGCCACGCTGATCTCGATCGCGATCGGCATCGTGATCGGCGCCTTGTCGGGCTATTTCGGCGGTTGGGTCGACGATGTGCTGATGCGCATCACCGAAGCTTTCCAGACGATCCCCAACTTCGTGCTGCTGCTGACGCTGGTGGCCATTCTCGGCTCGAAGATCGAATGGATCACGCTGGCCATCGGCATCGTCAGCTGGACCGCCCCGGCCCGCATGGTGCGCGCCGAATTCATGTCGCTCAGGCATCGCGAGTTCGTCGATGCGGCGCGCAATCTGGGCGTGTCGAACGCCTCGCTGATCTTTCGTGAGATCCTGCCCAATGCGCTGCCGCCGATCATCGTCTATGCCTCGGTCATCATGGCGCTGTCGATCCTGCTGGAAAGCGCGCTGGCCTTTCTGGGGCTGGGCGATCCCAACTATGCAAGCTGGGGCAACATGATCGGCCAGGGCCGTGCCGTGCTGCGCACCGCCTGGTATTGCGCCGCCATTCCCGGCATCGCCATCGTGCTCACGGTGCTGTCCTTCTCGCTTCTGGGCGAAGGGCTGAACGACGCGCTCAATCCGAGGCAGAAGAAGACATGACCGTCGAGACCCCGATGACCCAAGACGCCAAGCAGCCGGTCCTGGAGATTCGCAACCTGCGCATCGCCCTGCCCAAGGGCGCCGACCGGCCCTATGCGCTCGACGGGCTGGATCTCACGCTCAACCCCGGCGAGATCGTCTGCATGGTGGGCGAAAGCGGTTCGGGCAAATCGCTGACCGCGGGCGCGGTGATGCGGCTTCTGCCGGAGCCGCATGTGCGCGTGGCGGGCGGCGATATCCGCTTCATGGGCGAAGACATCCTGTCGAAATCCGAAGGAGAGATGCGCGATCTGCGTGGCAACCGCATCTCGATGATCTTTCAGGAACCGATGACCGCGCTCAACCCGCAAAAAACCGTGGGCTGGCAGATCGACGAGGTGCTGAAACTGCACATGCAGGGCAGCCGGGCCGAGCGTAGGGCCCATGCCCTAGAGATGCTGAACCGAGTGCATATCCCGGACCCCGCCTCGGCCTATAACGCCTATCCGCACCAGATTTCCGGCGGCCAGCGCCAGCGCGTGATGATCGCCATGGCGCTGTCGCTCTCGCCGCGCCTGGTGATCGCGGATGAGCCGACCACCGCGCTCGACGTGACGACACAGCTTCAGATTCTCAAGCTGATCCGGGAGCTTCAGGAACAGGAAGATGCCGGGATTCTCTTCATCACCCACGATTTCGGCGTGGTGGCCGAGATCGCCGATCAGGTCATCGTTCTGCGCCAGGGCGAGGTGGTGGAGCAAGGGCCGGCGGCGCAGGTTCTGAACGCGCCGCAGCACCCCTATACCAAGGCGCTGATCGCCTCGGTTCCCGATCTGACCCCGCCGACGGCCAAGCCGGTTTCGGAAAAGCCGGTGGTGTTGAGCGGCACCCACCTGAAGAAGACCTTCGCCGCGCGCGGCGGGCTTCTGACCGGCAAGCGCAAGGCCGTCGTTGCGGTCAAGGACCTCAGCTTCGAACTGCATCAGGGCGAAACCCTGGGCGTGGTCGGCGAAAGCGGCTCGGGCAAGACCACCGTGTCGCGGCTGGTCACCCGCCTGCTCGAGGCCGATGGCGGCGAGGTCCGTCTTGCCGGTCAGGACCTTCTGGCGCTGGCGCCGCGCGACATGCGGCGGATGCGCAAGGATATCCAGATGGTGTTTCAGGATCCGATGGCCTCGCTCAACCCGCGCAAGCGGGTGGTCGACCTGATCGCGCAAGGCCCCATCGTGCATGGCGAAGATCCGGCCAAGGCGCGCGAGCGCGCGCGCGAGCTGCTGCAACTGGTCGAACTGTCGCCCGCCGCCGCCAACCGTTTCCCGCATGAATTCTCGGGCGGCCAGCGTCAGCGCATCGGCATCGCCCGGGCCTTGGCGATGGAACCCAAGGTGATCGTCGCGGACGAGCCGGTCTCGGCCCTCGATGTCAGCGTGCAGGCGCAGGTTCTGAAACTGCTCGCCGATCTGCGCGACCGGATGCACCTGTCGCTTCTCTTCGTTACCCACGATCTGCGCGTCGCGGCCCAGCTCTGCGACAGCATCATCGTAATGCAGAAGGGCGAGATCGTCGAACGCGGTCCCCCTTCGGCGATCTTCGCCGATCCGCAACACAGCTATACGCGCACATTGCTCTCTTCCATTCCTGGCCGGCACTGGACACCGCCGGTGAGTGGAACGGACGCTGCCTGAGGTTTAGGAATGCTATTACAGGTTCACGATATCCGCAATGCCATCATCGGCGAAGGCAGGGCCATTCCCGGCCCGTTCGGGCCGCGCGCCCTGCTCTATGCCGATTACGTCGCCTCGGGCCGGGCGCTCGCCTTCATCGAGGATGCGATCCGCACGCATGTGCTGCCCTACTATGGCAACACCCATACCGAAACCTCGTTCACCGGGCGCCGCACGACCCAGCTGCGAGAAATGGCGCGGACCGCCGTGCGCAAGGCCGTCGATGCGGATGAAGGGCACGCGGTGATCTTTACCGGCCCGGGCACCACGGCGGCGGCGGACAAGCTGGTGCGCGCCCTTTGCCTCCGGGGGCTGGATGACCGCTCGGTGATTTTCGTCGGCCCCTATGAACATCATTCCAACGATCTGCCCTGGCGCGAAAGCGGTGCCACGGTGGTGCGTATCCCGCTCGACAGCCACGGTCGGATCTGTCTCGACACGCTGGCGCGGGAACTGGCAAGGCACGCCGCCGCCCCGACGAAGATCGGCGCCTTCTCGGCCGCGTCGAACGTGACCGGCGTGCGCACCGATCTGCGCGCCATTGCCCGGCTGCTGCACCGCCATGATGCCTGGTGCGTCGCCGATTTCGCCGCCGCCGCGCCCTATATCGCAGTGCGGCTGGCCGAAACCGCCCCCGGCGCGGGCGACCGGATCGACGCCGCCTTCCTGTCGCCGCACAAATACCCCGGGGGCCCGGGGGCCTCGGGTGTCCTGATCGCGGACAAGCGCCTGCTCGATACCGACCGGCCCACCGTTACCGGCGGCGGCACCGTCACTTACGTCACGGCCGAGGGGCATAGCTACGTTACCGACCCCGAGCAGCGCGAGGAGGGCGGCACGCCAGCCATCGTCGAGAACATCCGGGCCGGTATGGTCCTCCAACTCAAGCGCGACATGAACGAGGCCGAAGTCGAGCGCCTTGAAATGGCGGCGGCCGAGCGCTTCGATACCGCACTGCGCGCGATACCGGGGGTCGAGCTTCTGGGCCCCGTGGATGCACCGCGCATCGGCATCTTTTCGTTCAATATCCGCGTGCAGGACAAGCTGCTGCACCACAATTACGTTGTGGCCCTGCTGAACGACCTATTCGGCATTCAGGCGCGCGGCGGCTGTTCTTGCGCCGGACCTTACGGGCACGCGCTTCTGGACATCGACCCGACCACCTCCGAGCGCTACGAAGCCGCCGTAGGGCACGGGTATTCGGCGTTCCGGCCGGGCTGGGCGCGGCTGGGCGTAAACTGGTTCTTCTCGGATCAGGATATCGACAGGCTTGCCCGCGCGATCGCTTTCGTTGCCGAAAACGGGCTGAGACTGCTGCCGCATTACACGCTCGACCTGAGCGACGGGTCGTGGCGCGCGCGCCGTCCGGTGGCCGATACCCTGCCGTCCAGCCTGTCGGAGCTGTGGCAGGATGCCGGCACGCGTGAAACCACCGCGCTCCCCGATTTCGAAACCTGTCTCGCCGAGGCCGCCGCGCTGGCTTCCAACCCACCGGGCCAGCCGTGCGAAAGCGTTCTGGCGCTGCCCGGCGACCAAGAAGCGCTGCGCTGGTTCTGGCTGCCGCATGAGGCAGCTACGGCCGGGGCGACCGCATTGGAGAAGGAAGGCCTCGTCTGATGTCCGAACCCGTCGACTTCCCCCCCTCGCTCTGGGCCGCCACAGCGCCCGAGCGTCCGCTGGCCCCCCCCCGTTCGGGCACGGCCGACACCGATATCGCGCTCAGCGGCGCGGGCTTTACCGGCCTTTCGGCGGCGATCGAGGCGGCCCGCGATGGCCGCTCGGTCACGGTGCTGGAAGGCAAGGCCGTGGGTTGGGGCGCGTCGGGGCGCAACAACGGGCAGGTTATCCCGATCCTCACCTCGGCCGAGCCCGATGTCTGGATCGGCCGCTATGGCGATGCCGGGCGCCGGATGGTCGATCTGATCGGCAATTCCGCCGATACGCTCTTTGGTCTGGTGCGCGAATTCGACATGCGGGCCGAGGCGGAACAGACCGGCTGGTTCCAGCCGGCGCACAGCCCCGGGCGGGTGAAACTCTCGCAAAAGCGGGTCGAGGCGTGGCAGCGCCACGGCTTTCCCGCCGAATTGAAGACCGCGGCGGAGACCGCCGAAATCCTCGGCACGGATTTCTGGTATGGCGGCATGTACAACCCCACCGGCGGCCATATCAACCCGCTGGCCCTGGCCCGGGCCATGGCCAGGGCGGCCGAGGGGCTGGGCGCGGTGATCCATGAGACCACCCCGGCCACCGCCTTTCGCCGCGACGGTGCCGAATGGGTGATCGACACGCCGAACGGCACGTTGCGCGCCCGCGCGCTGATCATGGCCTCGAACGCCTATACCGGCGAGCTGAGGCCACGGCTTGCGCCGCGCATCGCGCGTTCGGTCGTGCCGGTCCTGAGCTGGCAGATGTCGACCCCGCCGGTCAGCGATAATCTGCGGGCCAAGCTTCTGCCAGGGCGGCAGGCGGTGTCGGACACGCGCGGCGACCTGCGGTTCTTCCGCTATGACGCGCGCAACCGGCTGATCACCGGCGGCGCCGTGATGGGCAGCTACGACGTGGCCAACCGGGTGCGCGCCAAGGCCGCGCGCAACCTGGCCCAGGCCTTCCCCGAACTGGGCGTGCCCGAGATGACGCATGTCTGGTCGGGCTATATCGGGATGAACTGGGATCGTTTCCCGCGCGTTCACAAGCTCGGCCCAGATGGCTGGGCCTGGATCGGCTGCAACGGGCGCGGTGTCGCGCTGGGCACCGCGCTGGGCCGCGAACTGGCCCGCGCCGCCATGGGCCAGCCCGAGGGGGAGCTGGCCCTGCCGGTGACCGAACCCCAGCCCTTTCCGCTTCATTCCATCGTGCGGCGGGTGGCGCCCACCTATCTCGCCTGGCTGAAGCGCCAGGACCTGCGTGAACCGAAACTGTAAGGAGGATGAGATGAGCCCCGCCGACAAGACCGTGCCCGAAGGTATGGACATAAACGATATTCCGATCCTGCTGCGCCGCAAGATCGAGGCGATGATCCTGAAACATGTGCTCGACGTGATCACCGAACGCTCAGGTCGCGAAGAGGGCGAGGCGGTGATCGGCGAAACCTGTTCGCGCTCGGCCATCGAACAGGGAGAGCAGCTTGCCGCGCTGCTCGATCATGCCCCCGACCTGACCGATTTCGCCGCGATCCAGCCCGCCTGGACCCGCGAAGGCGCGCTTGAGATCGAGATGGTCGAGGCGACCGAGGAGAAGATGGATTTCAACGTCACCCGCTGCCGTTATTCCGAGATGTATCGCGAAATGGGACTGGGTGACATCGGACATCTGCTGTCGTGCAACCGCGATGGCGATTTCTGCATCGGCTACAACCCCGAGATCGAGCTGACCCGCAGCCAGACGATCATGCAGGGCGCCTCGCATTGCGATTTCCGCTACAGAATGAAGAAGGAAGCCTGACAGATGGCCGTCGAAAACTGGGTCGCCAAGGAGATGGCCAGCCTGACCGAATTTCGCCGCGACCTGCATCGCAATCCCGAGCTTCTCTATGACGTGACGCGCACCGCCGCCACCGTGGCCGAGGCGCTGCGCGCCGCCGGGGTCGACGAGGTGCATGAAGGCATCGGCCGCACCGGCGTCGTCGGCGTGATCCGGGGCCAGGCAAGCGGATCGGGCCGGATGATCGGGCTGCGCGCCGATATGGACGCGCTGCCCATCACCGAGAAACCGGCGCCGAATGGGCATCGCAGATCCCCGGCAAGATGCACGCCTGCGGCCATGACGGCCATACCACCATGCTGTTGGGCGCGGCCCGGCACCTGGCCGAAAGCCGCGCCTTCGACGGCACGGTGATCGTCATCTTCCAGCCCGCCGAAGAGGGCGGCGCCGGGGCCAAGGCGATGATCGACGACGGGCTGTTCACCCGCTGGCCCTGCAACGAAGTTTACGGGATGCACAACCGGCCCAACCTGCCGCTGGGCGAATTCACCATCGCGTCGGGGCCGATCATGGGCTCGGTCGACGAGGTGAAGATCACGCTGACCGGCCGCGGCGGCCATGCGGCGCGGCCCGAACAGACGATCGATCCGTTGCCGATGGCCGCGGCCTTCATCCAGGCGGCGCAGACGATCACCTCGCGCACCATCGACCCGATGGACAATGCCGTGCTGTCGCTCTGCACCATTCAGGCCGGCAATGCGTTCAACGTGGTGCCGCAGGACATCACCCTGACAGGCACGGTGCGCACCCTGCGCGAAGAGGTCCGCAGCCATATCGAGGAACAGCTTGCTCGCATGGTCGACAACATCGCCGCCGGCTTTGGCGGCAGCGGTCATCTCGACTATATCCGCCACTATCCGGTGACGGTGAACCACGCGCATGAAACGATGCTGGCCGCCCGGGCGGCGCAGGAGGTTGCGGGTGAAGACAAGGTCACGCTCGATATGCCGCCGACGCTGGGGGGCGAGGATTTTTCCTTCATGCTCAACGAGGTGCCTGGCGCGATGATCAATATCGGTAACGGGCCCTCGGCCGGGCTGCACCACCCGGCCTATGATTTCAACGATGACGTGATCGCCTGGGCTGTTCCTATTGGACCACACTGGTGCGCCAGCGCCTGCCGCTGGGCTGATCGTCGTTCAGGAGGGCAACTCCAGCGAAAAGAACGCGGCGATGGAGGCTTTCGGTGGCGAGATCGCAATTGCGGGCAAGGACTTCGGCGAAAGCTGCGGCATCGGAATTCCCGGGGCTTTGCCGTCGTGCCCGCGTTTCATCGTGATCTCGTCATGGGGTGGCGACACATGCCTGCGAATTGTTTCTCGACCACTCCGAGAGAGCGGCTTTGAGAAGCTGCCCGAAGACAAGCGTATGCAGGCCGTCCGCGACAACCGGGGCGGTTGGGACGTACAGGTGGAAAACATCAGGGACTTCGTGGAGTGATCGCAGGCCACGGTCTCCCGCCCAAGGATCTTGCGACCACATTTGCAGCACCCGGAGACCCGCGCCGCCTTGCCATCGTGTCGCGACTGCAAGAGGAGGGCTTGAGGTGCCCTTAGATTTGAAGACGCTTTGCGCCCCGACTTTGAGGCAAGGAGGCGGACATGGGGACAAGCAACTACAGCGACGAGTTCGCGCGCGACGCGGTGCATTCCGATCAGGGTTCTCGGTTCACCAGTCGGGAATGGCAATCATTCCTCAGCCAGCACGACCTTGAACCGGCGTGGCAATCGTCACGACGATGCCGTCGCCGAAAACTTCTTCCGGCTTCTGAAACTGAACGGATCAGGCGGCGCACCTACCTGACGCGCGACGATGCCAGGCGCGACGTATTCGACGACATCGAGATGTTCTACAACCCAAAACGCAAGCACACGAACAACGGCATGCTGTCGCCCGTCGACTTCGAAATGAGACAGCACAATCCGAACGAGGCAACTGTCTGGGAAACCAGGGGCACGTCAGATCGACATTATCCTGGCGCCGGGACGCCCCGTCCGAGCGCCGCCACGAAGCTCTCGAAATCGGGCCGGATCAGGTGAAGGTGGGGCTGGTCGTCCGGCCCCCAGGGATGCGTGACCGTCTCGCTCAGAGACCAGATACCGGCGGCACCCCCGAACCCCAGCAGGAGCGGCTGGAAACCGACGCCGAGCCCGATCGGAAGGAAGCCGGGCGGCAGGAACTGGCCCGCGCTTGGCCCCCACCAGTGGTCGAGCGCCTTGCGCATCGTGTCATGTCCGAAGATCTCGTCCACCCCGACCGCCGAAACGGCGATCGACCCTTCGTCGGGGTATTCGTAGCCAACCTGCCTCGGGGGATCGAAACTCGTCTGCCCCATGGTGGCGAGAAACTCGCGATAGGAGGCGGGCAAGGGCAGACCCGCGATCTGTTCGATGGCGTCGATCTGGTGCGTTGTCTGCGGCTGGCAGACCGGAGCGCGCGGCGTTTCCGCCGGCGCGGCAGCATCGTTACTGCGCAGATTGTCGATGAAGGCTTCGAACGTCTCCGCGACAAATCCGAGATGACGGTTGTCGTTCCGGCCGAAAGCATCGTTGCTGTCTTCCCAGAACCAGACACGCGGCGTCGCGGTGCCAAGCTCGAGCAAGAGCTGGTCGGTTCCGGTGCTGCCGGCGAAACACAGCATGTTGGGCGGAAAGAACGGCTCATCCGTTTCATTGTCGGGATCGGCGATCAGATGGCGATGAGCGCTTTCGAGCGCCTCGGCCGAGACCATGCAGGAGATATCGCCCTGCAGGACCCGCTCGCCCCCATCCGGGGCGTGCCCGACATAATCGAAGACAGAGAACCCGTCGGGAAACTCGACCGGGCCATAGGTCGAGAGGAAACGCTTGTAGGCTTCGGGCAGAGGAAAACCCCAGACCGTCTCGATTCGACGGAAATCCTCTGCGCTCATCGCCATGACCGGTTCACGGCCCGAGGCCTGCCGTTCCGCGTTTCGCTCGGTCCAGAACGCCAGGACGTTGTCGGGAATGGTGAACATGGCCAGCCTCGCTCATGTTGGAAATGATGGGCGGATCGGATGCTGCCCATCGCGAGGCGGCAGGATTCGAACCTGCGCGGGCCCGCGAACCTCCGCGGACGCTCCGAGCCCGAAGCGGGCCTCTTTCGAGGCAGCCGCCTGCATTAAGCCACTCTGCCACACCTCACCCCGTCTCTCTACATCCAATGGGCGCCACGGGGCATAGCTGTTTTTGCAGTTTGACCGGGCTGGTCGCGCATATCTGCGACAGGGCTTCGGTTTGGGAAGCGCAAGGGTAGGTTCGGTCGCCGGTCGAGGACAAAGGTTCCGGGCGCGGATCGGCAGCGAAAACACGGGAAGTCTCAAACCGGATTCCGACTATCCAGGACAGTGTGACAGGCGCACGCCGTTGAGGAAAATGCGGATCGCCCGGTCTCGACGGGCCGCCCGCATTTCCGGCAGGTGAAGGATCCGGTCGGGATCGAGCAGGCACGGAATCGTGTTGCCGACGACCATGTCGAACAGAAGCTCGGCAGCGGCCGGGATGTCGTCGGGTTCCAGCGTGATTTCGCCGGTCCGGGCGGCCTCGGCCAGTTCCTCGCACAGCAGATCGACGACATGGCCGGGGCCGCGCTGGCTCAGACTGCGGGCCATCTCGGGATAATTGCGCGCCTCGGCGATGACGACGCGCAGCATTTCGATGGCAACCGCGGGGTTTTCGGCCTTCGGGCTGAAGGTCAGCAGAATGCGCAACCGGTCTTCCAGTCCGGCGCTGCGCTCGTCTGGGTGCAGCGGGCGGAACAATCCGCCGCCCATCCGCTTGAGCCCGGCGCCCAGCAATTCCTCGCGGCTGCTGTAGAGCGCGTAAAGCGTTCGCTTGGACATGCCGGCGCAGCGGGCGATATCCGCCATGCTCACCTCGTCGGGCCCGCGCTCGGACAGAAGCCGGATGGCGCAGTCGAGCACCAGCGCCTCGCGGTCGGCCGGTGTCATCTGCACCGGCCGACCGCGCCTGCGCCCGCCGGCCTTTTCGCAGCACTCCGCCATTTTCTTCGGCATGTCTCTCGCTCCTGCCCGGGTCCCGGGACGTGTCTTACCAGGCCTGTCTATCTCAACTTTACAAAACTTTCCAGTTTCCTTATTTGAGGGGCGAACGCCCGCCGAACCGGCGGGCCTGTCTTGCTGGAGCCTGCCGTGCCGATTTCTCGTCTTCTCCGATCGACCCTTGTCCGTCAGCTTCCGGCGTCGCTGCTGGTTGCGGCCGCGCTGGCCCTGCCCGCCGCCGCCCAGAGCCAGGGCGGCGAGCGCCCGCCGACGCCGGTGACGGTGGTGGTGCTGGAGGCCGGCGATGTGACGCTGACCGCGGCGCTTCCCGGGCGCGTGGCCGCGTCGGGCCTGGCCGAGGTGCGCCCGCAGGTCAGCGGGATCGTGACCGAACGGCTGTTCGAGGAGGGGCGCCCGGTCGAGAAGGGCGATCCGCTCTATCAGATCGACGCGGCCAGCTATCAGGCGGCGAAGGCCGCCGCCGAGGCGGGTCTGGCGCAGGCCGAGGCGCAGTTGCGCGCGGCCAAGCGCGAGGAGGCACGGCAGAAGGAGCTGCTGGACCGGAACGTGACCAGCCAGCAGGTTGTCGACGATGCCGTCGCCACCCGCGATGTGGCCGAGGCGGCGGTGAAGGTGGCCGAGGCGCAGGTCCTGGCGACGACGATCGACCTCGACCGGACGACGATCCGGGCGCCGATTTCCGGCATCGTCGGCCTCAGCCAGACGACGCAGGGCGCCCTGGTGACCGCCGGGCAGGCCGGCGCGCTGACCGTCATCCGCAGGCTCGATCCGGTCTATGTGGATGTGACGCAATCGGCGGCGGAAATCCTGCAATGGCGCCGCTCGGGGCAGCAATTCGCTCAGGAGGATGGCGCGATGGTGACGCTGCGCCTGGCCGATGGCGGCGAATACGAACACAAGGGCGTGCTGGCCGCGGCCGAACCGCATGTGAACGAACAGACCGGCGTGATCGTGCTGCGCCTGACCTTCCCCAACCCGGACAGGTTCCTGCTGCCGGGGATGTATGTGCAGGTGGAAATGCCCCAGGGCGTGGTCGAGAACGCGGTGCTGGCCCCGCAGGAAGGGGTCACGCGCGACCGGCGCGGCCGGCCTGTGGCCATGGTGGTGAATGCCGAGAACAAGGTCGAAAGCCGCGAACTGACGGTCGAGCGCGACCAGGGCAACCGATGGATCGTCACCGACGGGCTGGCCCCCGGGGACCGGATCATCGTGGCCGGGCTCCAGAAGGTGTCGCCCGGGATGATCGTGGCGCCCGAGGAACGCGGCGCGGCGGCGCCCGCGGGCAACTGACCCAGCATTCAGGGAGACTGAGATGGCGCGCTTCTTCATCGACCGGCCGGTTTTCGCCTGGGTGATCTCGATCCTCATCATGGGGGTGGGGCTGTTGTCGATCTTCACGCTGCCGGTGGCGCAATATCCCAAGATCGCCCCGCCCGCCGTCAGCATCAGTGCGCAATATCCCGGCGCCTCGGCCGAGACGGTGGCCAATACCGTGACCCAGATCATCGAACAGCAGATGACCGGGCTCGACGGGATGCGCTATATGTCGTCGTCCTCGACCTCGGCCGGCACGGCAAGCATCACCCTGACCTTCGAGGCCGGCACCGACCCGGATGTGGCGCAGGTCCAGGTGCAGAACAAGCTGGCCCAGGCCACGCCGCTGTTGCCGGAAACGGTGCAGCGGCTGGGGGTGCGGGTGCAAAAGGCCTCGTCCTCGTTCTTCATGGTGGTCGCGCTGATCTCGAAGGACGGCAAGCAGGATCAGGCCGACCTGTCGGATTACCTGAACTCAAACCTGGTGGACGAATTCAGCCGGATCGAGGGCGTCGGCGGGGCGCGGGTCTTCGGCGCGCAATATGCGATGCGGATCTGGCTCGACCCGTCGAAGCTGGCGGCGTTCGAGATGACGCCGTCGGATGTCGTGGCCGCCGTCTCTGCGCAGAACGCGCAGATCTCGGCCGGGGCCTTCGGCACGCTGCCGGCGCCCGCCGGGCAACAGCTCAACGCCACCATCACCGCGCAATCGCTGCTGACCACGCCCGAGGATTTCCGCAACATCGTGCTGCGCTCGCAGACCGATGGCGGGCTGGTGCTGCTCAAGGACGTGGCGCGGGTCGAGGTCGGGGCCGAGAATTATTCGACCATCGCGCGGTTCAACGGCCAGCCGGCCTCGGGGATGGCGCTGAACCTGGCCTCGGGGGCCAACGCGCTGGACACGGCCGAGCGGGTGAAATCGCGGATCGAGGAGTTCAAGGCCTATTTCCCCGAAGGCGTCGACTATGTCATTCCCTACGACACCACGCCCTTCATCGAAATCTCGATCCACGAGGTGCAGAAGACCCTGTTCGAGGCGATCGGGCTGGTCTTCCTGGTGATGCTGATCTTCCTGCAGAATCTCCGCGCCACGCTGATCCCGACGCTGGCGGTGCCGGTCGTCATCCTGGGCACTTTCGCCATCCTGGCGCTGGCCGGGTTCACCATCAACACGCTGACCATGCTGGCGATGGTGCTGGCCATCGGCCTTCTGGTCGACGACGCCATCGTGGTGGTCGAGAATGTCGAGCGGATCATGGAGGAAGAGGGGCTTTCCCCGCGCGAGGCGACCCGCAAGTCGATGGGCCAGATCACCGGTGCGCTGATCGGCATCGCGCTGGTGCTGTCGGCGGTGTTCGTGCCGATGGCCTTCTTCGGCGGCTCTACGGGCGTGATCTATCGCCAGTTCTCGATCACCATCGTTTCGGCGATGGCGCTGTCGGTGCTGGTGGCGCTGACCCTGACGCCGGCGCTGTGCGCCACGCTTCTGAAGGCCAAGGACGCGCATCACGCCCGGCGCGGACCGCTGGGCTGGTTCAACATCGGCTTCGAAAAGGTGACGGGCGGATATGCCGGCACGGTGGGCTATCTGATCCGGCGACCGTTCCGGATGTTCGCGGTCTATGCCGCGCTGGGCTATGGCATGGTGTTCCTGTTCCAGAACACGCCGACCGGGTTTCTGCCGGCCGAGGATCAGGGCATCCTGATGACGCTGGTGCAGGGGCCCACCGGTGCCTCGGCCGAGCGGACGCTGGACGTGGTCAAGCAGGTCGAAACCCATTTCCGCGAGGCCGAGGCGGAAAACGTGCAATCGGCCTTCGGGGTGGTCGGGTTCAGCTTCGCCGGTCAGGGCCAGAACATGGGGCTGGCCTTCGTGCGGATGAAGGACTGGGACGAGCGGCCCTCGCCGGGGCAATCGGTTCAGGCGGTGGCGGGACGGGCCTTTCCCGCCTTCATGGGCATCCGCGACGCCATGGTCTTCCCCATCGTGCCGCCCTCGGTGATCGAACTGGGCAATATCTCGGGCTTCGACTTCTATCTCCAGGCCCAGGCCGGGCAGACCCACGAGCAGCTTCTGGAAGCCCGCAACCAGCTTCTGGGGATGGCGGCGCAAAGCCCGCTCATCGCCTCGGCCCGGCCTTCGGGGCTCGAGGATGCGGCGCAGTTCAAGCTCGACATCGACTGGCGCGCCGCCGGTGCGGTGGGGGTGACGCCGGCCAATGTGGGCACCACGCTCAACATCGCCTGGGCCGGGTCCTATGTGAACGATTTCAACGACAATGGCCGGATCAAGCGGGTCTATGTCCAGGGCGAGCCCGACAGCCGGGCCACGCCGTCCGATCTGCGCAAATGGCGGGTGCGCAATGCCAGCGGCGATCTGGTGCCGTTTGCCAATTTCACGTCCGAAAGCTGGGAATACGGGCCGCAGGGGCTCAGACGCTATAACGGTGTGCCCTCGATGCAGATTCAGGGCTCGCCCGCGCCGGGGGTGACGACGGGCGAGGCCATCGCCGAGATCGAGCGGCTGATCGGTCAGCTGCCGCCGGGCTACAGCGCGGCCTGGACCGGGCTTTCCCTGGAAGAGATGGAGGCGGGGGATTCCTCGTTCATGCTCTATGCGCTGTCACTGGCGGCGATCTTCCTGTGCCTCGCCGCGCTTTACGAAAGCTGGGCCATTCCGTTCTCGGTGATGCTGGCGATGCCGATCGGCGTGCTGGGCACGATGGGGGCCGCCTATTGGTTCGGCTTCGAGAACGGGGTGTTCTTCCAGGTCGGGCTGCTGACGGTGATCGGCCTGACCGGCAAGAACGCGATCCTGATCGTGGAATTCGCGCGCGAACGCTTCGAGGCCGGAGAAGACCTCTATACCGCCGCGAAGGAAGCCGCGCGGCAGAGGTTCCGGCCGATCATCATGACCTCGCTCGCCTTCTCGCTCGGGGTGGTGCCACTGGCGCTTTCGACCGGCGCAGGGGCGGGCGGGCGCACCGCCGTCGGGTCCGCCGTGCTGGGCGGGACGATCACCGGCACCGTGCTGGGGGTGATCTTCGTGCCGCTGTTCTTCGTGGTCGTGGCTCGGCTGTTCAATCGCCGAAAGGTGCGGGACCAGGCGTGACCCAGACCCGGTGGCGCCAAGGCATGAGGGCGGTGCCACCGCGCGTTTGACAGCGGATCGGGGCCCTGCGGGAGATCGGCCAGACCGAGGGCCCGAAGGCCATCGGCGTTGCCGACCGGGCGTTACTTCGACTTGATCGGCAGCCGGAACGTGTGCTTTGCGATCCCCAGGCTCTTCGGCGCGGCGGGAAAGCGCCCGGCCTGTTTCACGGCCGCCAGCGCCAGCGTGTCGATCCTGGAATTCCCCGAGGATTGCGCCAGCCGCACGCCCAACAGCGACCCGTTGCCCGATACCGTGATGGTGACCACCGCCGTGCCACGGCCCACGCCCCGGGGCGCGCGCCGCGCGATGCGGGCGCGGATCTGGCCGCCCCCTTCGGCCCGCATCGAGTTCTTCCTGGCCTGGGACACCGTCGCCGCCTTGGCCTTCTGCTTGTCGCCCCTGGCCACGCCGCCGCCGGTGCCTTCGGCCACCTTGGCATTGGCACCGCTCGAGGGGTTCGAAGGTGGCTTCTTGGCGGGTTTCGCCGCCGGCTTGGCCGCCGGTTCGGGTTTCGGCCTGGCCTTTTGCGCCGTGGCGACCGGCGGTGTCGGCGAAGCCGGGCCTGCATCGGGCGAAGGCGGCGTCGCCGACGGCCGTTGAACGGTCTTCGGCGGGCGTTTGCTCGTGCTGGGCGCGGTCGGGCTTTCCGAAGGCTGTGCAGGAACCGCCGGCCGGTCGTGCGACGCGGGCGGCTCGTAGCGGGGCAAGGCGGGCGCCGAGGGCAGCGCGATGCTCGGCGGCAGGGCGACAAGCGGCGCCTGCGTCGGCGCGGCGGGCTGCACGGGGGCATCCGGCGCCGCTGGCATCGCCAGCGGGGCGAGCGCGGCCAGCTGCGGCGCCTCGAGCATCTTGCCCGGCGCCCGATCCTGAAACGCAGGCAGTTGCTCGGGCAAGGCGGGGGGCATGACGTCGAGCACGGGCCTTTCGAGCCGCGCGACCCGGTCGGTTTCGACCTGGGGCCGGGCCGGGCTCGTCGTCGGGGCGATGTCGGGATCGGTCAGGGCGACCTCGACCTCGACCGCATCCGACATCTCGGGCGGGCTGTCCCAGGTTTCGACCATCCGGGCCACGCTGGCGCTGGCGGCCGTGATCGACAGCAGCGATTGCCCTTCTGACCCCGAGGCTTCGACGCCCATGTCCCGATCCGGCATCCACAGGGCCAGATGTGCCGCCAGGGCAAGCGACACGAAGGTCGTGGCTTCGAACAGGGTCCGCATCCTCTACCTCACCACCGAGACCAGCTTGATCCGGCGCACGCCGCGCGCCGCAAGCTTGGGCAGGAGCACGGCGATCTGACCGGCCTCGACCGCCTTGTCGGCGCGGATCATCAGGGCTTCCGTCTCGCCCAGAACCGGCAGGCCGTCCAGCACCGCCTCGCCGCGCAGATCCCCGATCGCCAGCTCGCCCCCGGCCGAGATGTAGAGGATGCTGTTGCCATCGGCGGGCGCCTTGGCGCTCGATTCCGGCGGATTGACCTCGAACGGCTCGGGCGGCGTGATCTGCGCCGTTATCAGAAAGAAGATCAGCAGAAGGAACACGACGTTGATCATCGGAACGACGCTTTCACGCGCGGGGCGCTTGCGGGGCTGGCCAAGGTCCATGCCTTACTCCACCAGAACCAGTGTCTCGTACCCCGCCTTGCCCAGGGCCTCCATCACCTCGACGACGCGCTGAAGGTCGGCCTTGTCGCGCGGGCGCAGGATGATGGCGTCGGTGTGCGACAGCATCATGGTTCCCAGTTCGGGCAGAAGGGCCGTCATCGCCATCTCGACACCGTTCAGGCGCACCCCGTCGGGCAGCACGTCGATCAGCCGCGGCGGGCCCTCATAGGGTTTGTCCGAGGCGGCGCTGATCGGCAGGTCGATCACCACGTCCTGACCAAAGCGCGAGGCCAGCATGAAGAAGACCAGCAGCAGGAAGACCACGTCGATCATCGGGGTCAGGCTGGGTTTTCGCCGGAGGGAGGGAGAGCCGAGCTGCATGGGGTTACTCGGCCGCCGCGGTCAGCACGGTCTGGCCGGCCTTGGGCTTGCGGGTCAACAGGCGCGTCAGCGCATCTTCCATGTCGCCCTGGGCGCGGTCGGCCACGCTTTCGAACCAGGCCAGCGCCACGCCGGCCGGGATCGCCACGGCCATCCCCGCGGCGGTGGTCAGAAGCGCCTCCCAGATGCCGCCGGCCAGCATCGCCGGATCGGCCCGCGACCCGGCCTCCTGCAGGGTCTGGAAGGCCGCGATCATGCCAAGCACCGTGCCGAGCAAGCCCAGCAGCGGCGCGATGGTGGCGATGAGATCGAGCGCGCGCAGGCCCGACCGGGCGCGCGCCAGCTGGTTTCGCGCGACGCGCTGGATTTCCTCGCGCGCTTCCGTCTCGTCGAACTGGCCGCCGGTGAGCGCCGCCATCGCGTTGGCGGTCACGGTTGCGCGCAGCGAGCGGCGCCCGTCCAGCATCGCCCGTGCCGCCGCCGCATCGCCGGCTTCCCAGCGCCGCACCGCCTGCTCGGTGCGGCGCCCGGCCCAGGCCCCCATCAGCGCCAGGCGCCAGATCTTCCAAAGGATCAGCGCCATGGTCAGCACCGACAGGGCCGCGATGGCCCAGATCGCCGGGCCGCCCTTGATCAGGAAATCCTGGACCTCGGTCCAGCGTGTCAGAATGTCCATCTTCATCTCTCCGGGAAACTCTGCCCGTCGGGCAACTCGTCGCTGCTCATGCCGAACTTGAGCAGATTGCCGTGCGGGTCGTGCAGGTAGAACTCGGTCATGCCCCAGGGGCGGGACAGGATCGGCGAAAGACGCGGGATGCCCCGCGCCGACAGCGCCGCGTGCAGGGCCAGAATGCCGACGCCGCGGACGTAACAGCTGGTTTCGGAACACACATCCGGCCGGGTGGTGTGTGAATAGTGAAGCTCGATCCCATGCCCGCGCAGGATGGCATAGCCGTCCCATTCCTCGACATCGAACCCCAAGGCGCGGGCAAACGCGCCGGTCGCCGCGATATCCGGCGTGAGAAGAATGGGAATCGCCATCAGATCGGCCATGTCATCACTCCGCCGCCAGCCGTGCCGCGTGGGGCAGGATGAACGTGCCCTGCGCCGGGGCGGTGTTGACCCGGACATCGCAGCGATAGGCCATGCTCAACAGGTCGTCGCGCAGCACCAGTTCGGGCGCTCCCTGGGCCAGGACCTGGCCTTCGCCGATCAGCGCGACGCTGTCGGCGAACATCGCGGTCAGGTTCAGGTCGTGCATCACCGCGACCACGCCGCCGCCGGCATCGGCATAGTCCCGGGCGATCTGCATCACCTGCAACTGGTGCCCGATGTCCAGAGCCGAGACCGGCTCGTCAAGGAACAGCCAGCGCGGCGCGCCGTCCTCGACCGGCTGCCAGACCTGCGCCAGCACGCGCGCCAGATGCACGCGTTGCTGTTCGCCGCCCGAAAGCTCCTGATAGAACCGGCCCTCGAAGCCGCCCAGATCGACCCGGTTCAAGGCCTGCCGGATCAACCCGCCGCGTCCGGCCGATACCCCCCGGCTCAGGCCAAGGCGGACCACCTCGACCACGGTGAAGGGGAAGGCCAGCGGCGTCGATTGCGGCAGCACGCCCCGGATCGCGGCCAGCTCCCATGGTTTCGCGCGCGCAATATCCTGCCCGTTCAGCGTGACCTGTCCGCTGTAATCCGCTTCGCCGGTCAGCGCCCGCATCAAGGTCGTCTTGCCCGACCCGTTGGGGCCGACGATGGCGGTCATGGCGCCGGGGTCGGCGTGGAAATCCACCTCGTGCAGGATGGCGCGCTTGCCGTAGGTCACGGTGATATGGTTGGCGTTCACCATCGGTCTACATGTCCAGAAGGCCGCGCTGGCGCAGCAGGATCCAGAGGAAGAACGGCCCGCCCAGCGTGGCGGTGACGATCCCGATGGGAAGCTCGGCCGGGGCGATGACCGTGCGGCTGATCACATCCGCGACCAGAAGCAGGGCCGCCCCCAGAAGCGCGGAATTCAGCAGCAGATAGCGGTGATCCGGCCCCACCATCAGGCGCAGCAGATGCGGCACGACAATGCCCACGAAGCCGATGCCGCCGCTCACCGCCACCGCGGCGCCGACCGCCGCCGCGACCATCAGGATGGCGGTGTTCTTCATCCGCTGGACCGGAATGCCGATATGGGCCGCCGCCGCCTCGCCCAGCGCCAGCGCGTTCAGGGCCCGGGCCAGGAAGGGCGCCGTCAGCAGCGCCAGCACGATCAGCGGCGCGGCGGCGAACACCTTGGTCCAGGTCGCCCCGGCGATCGAGCCCATGCCCCAGAAGGTCAGATCGCGCAGCTGCGCGTCGTCGGCAATCTAGACCAGGATGCCCTGCACCGCCCCGGCGAGGGCGCCCAGCGCGATCCCGGCCAGCAGCATCGTCGCCACCGAGGTGCGCCCGCGCCGGGTCGAGACCCGATAAAGGATCAGGGTCGAGGCCCAGCCTCCGAAGAAGGCCGCGACCGGCACCAGGTAATATCCGAAGGCGGCCGTGGCCGCGGCGGGCAGCAAGCCGCCCAGAACGATGGCGAGGATCGCGCCCAGCCCGGCGCCGGCGCTGATGCCGACCAGGCCGGGATCGGCCAGCGGGTTGCGGAAAAGCCCCTGCATCACCGCGCCGGACAGGGCCAGCGCGGCCCCGACAAGCATCCCCATCACGGTGCGCGGCAGGCGGATGTCGTAAAGGACGATCCGGTCGCGCGGGGCCATGTCCTGCGCACTGATCAGCGCCCGGGCCGCATCAGCGAGCGACACGCCCGACGCCCCGACGGCCAGGCTCAGCAAGGCGGCGAAGATCAGCACCACGACAAGCACCGACGCCAGCGCCAGCGCCTTGTGGCTGCGATCGCCCGGTTGCCGATCCGGGCTCATGTCCTGCGTCAGTATGCTCATGCCGGTTCAGCCACCCACATTGCCCAGGGCCTGCGCCAGATCCCTGGCGGCTTCGGCCGTGCGCACCGAAAAGCCCAGCATCTTCATGCCGTCCATGCGGATGACGGCCCTGTTCATTCCGGCCGGCGTCGCCGAAATGGCCGGTTGCGCGAACAGTTGATCATCCGTCACGCCGGTGCCGCCGGCGCGATCCATCAACAGGATCACCTCGGCGCCGCTGTCGATGACGGCCTCGTCGGTCATCGGCTTATAGCCGTCGAACCCGGCCGCGGCGTTCTGGGCACCGGCCAGTTCGATGATGCCCTGGGCGGCCGTATTTCCACCGCCGGCCAGAATGCGCCCGCCGTTCATCGACAGGATGAACAGAACCCGCTTCGGTTCGGCGCCCCGGTTCGAGGCGGTCACCTGGTCGAGATCGCGGCGGATGTCGGCGGCAAGCTTCGCGCCCTTCTCGGGCACGCCCAGGGCTTCGGCCACGGCGGTGATCTTGGCGATCACCGCGTCGCCGTCGAACCCTTCGGGGATCTCGACCATCCGGATCGCGGCCTCGCGCAGGATATCCACCGCCTCGGGAGGGCCGGCACCCTCCTGCGCGATGATCAGTTCGGGATCGACCGAAAGAACCCCCTCGGGCGAAAGCTGCCGGATATAGCCGACATCGGGCAGATCGCGCGCCGCGTCCGGGAAGTTCGACGTCGTGTCGCGCGCCACCAGCCGGCCCTCCTCGCCCAGGGCGAAGACGATCTCGGTGATCGCCCCGCCGACCGAGACGACGCGCCCGGGCGCCTGGTCGGCGCGGGCCGTGGCGACCACGAAGAGGCAGACCAGAAGGCAGGCGACGACCTGCCCCCAGAAGAACGGATGCGTCCGCGTCATGCCGGAACGCCTTCTGCGCAGGTTTCCAATCCCGCCACCAGCGCGTTCCACTTGCGGGCGGCCTCGGCATCGCGCAGCACGCCGAAGAACTGGACGATCAGCCCGCCCTCGGCATCGAAGGCCTCGACCGAAATCGCATCGCCCCGCTTGGTGTTCTTGGTCACGGCATGGACCTCGGCGATGTGATCGCGGCGCAGGTGCATGTCGAACCCCGGATCGAGCACGTTGATCCACGGCCCCATCTCGACGATCTTCTTGATCGGACCGGTATGGATCTCGATGCAGCCCATATTGCCGACGAACACCATGATCGGGGTTTCCGTCTCGGCCGCCTGGTGAAGCAGCTGCTCCACCGCCTCGGGCGCAAGCCTGCGGGCATAGGGCTCGCCGGCGATGCGATAGGCGCCCAGCCGGTTCATCTTCATCCGCCGGGTCATCATCAGGAACTGGTGCGTGTCGGTCAGCTTGTCCCATTCGGCGCGCAGCTTCTCGGCCTTTTCCGGGTCGCCCTTGGCGGGCTCCGTGGGGCTGCGCGGTTCGACCGTCAGGCTGTTCGACTGGTCCTCGATCCTCAGCTCCGCCACGACGGCCGGCCATTCGGCCGCGTTCGACCCGTCGCGCAGGAACACCTTGTGCACCGCATCGCCGGCGGCATCGAACACCTGGATGGTGCGGCGCATACCGCGTTCGGTTTCCTGCTCGATGGCAAAGCCATGGACCCAGTGCTTGGGGAACATCCGCAGGTCGATCGTCTCGTTGACGATCATCGCGGCGTGCTCGCCGGCGGTGTAATTGTCGTATTCGCCGACCTTCTCGATCACGCAGCTCTCGTTGCGGGTCAGCGCCATCACCTCGCCGAAGCGGCCCAGCGCGGGCATGATCCGGTCCATGTCGGCGGTGATTCGCGTCACCGTTTCGCCGACATCGGCGGCCACCAGCTGGGCCTCGGAGATGCCCAGCTTGTCGGCCAGGTCACGGTCGCGCATCTTGGGGTTTTCGGCCCGTGCAGCCTTGATTTCAGGCACGGAAATTGCATTTGCCTCGGCCATTTCGGCTCTCCTTCTCGTCACGTTTTGGGGGGTGCGTCTGGCTAGAGGCAGAGATGCCGAATTCGCTGGTGCGCCACGATCGTCGAGCGATCTTCAATATTGACAAAAATAGTCGGGTTAATTAGCAAGCGCAAGTCTCCCGTTTTCGGGAACACCGAAACACGAACAATGCCAGCCCCTTGCCAGCCCTAGATTTCGTGAGGATTGGAAAGGGATAGGAATGCGCGTGAACCACTCCGCGAAAGCGGCGCTCATGATGGGCGCGGCGCTGCTTTGGGCCTTGCCGGCCCTGGCCGAAACAGAAGTGACCGAGCTTGACGAGGTGATCCTCGGCAAATCCAAGCGCGAGGTCAAAACCGATACCGCGACATCGGAAACCACCGTCGATCAGGAGGAGATGGAGGACCGTCAGGCCAGCACCATCGCCGAACTGACCGATTCGGTGCCCGGCGTGACGCTGATCAACGGCCAGTCGCCGCAGGGCAGCGGCATCAACATCCGCGGCTTCGGCGCCAATGCGACCTATGGCAACGACCAGAAGGTGATCATCCAGGTCGACGATGCCGATGTCGGCGCGGAAGAGCTGTATCGCATCGGCACCCAGCTTTACACCGACCCGGCGCTCTACAAGGAAGTCACCGTCGTGCGCGGCATGGCCGGTACGTTCGAATACGGCTCGGGCGCCATCGGCGGCCTGGTCCGGCTCGAAACCAAGGACGCGTCGGACTTCACCGGCGGCGTGCCCGGCTTCAAGCTGCGCCAGACGCTGCAGTTCTCGACCAACGGCAATGGCGTCTCGAGCTCGTCCATCCTGGCCTGGCAACCGAGCGAGGATTTCGAGACCCTGCTGAACTACACCTACTCGACCCAGGACAATCAGACCGACGGGTCCGGCGCGGTGATCGGCAACTCGTCCTTCGGGCTGCCCAGCTGGCAGTTCAAGGCCAAGAAGACCTTCGGCAATGGCGATCATTCGCTGTCGTTTTCGTTCAGCGACACCAACTCCGACGAACGCGACGTGCCCTATGATACCTTCATGACCACGGCCGGCAGCTTCGGCAATGTCGACCGGCAGACGCATTCGCGCACCGCAACGCTGGCCTATAACTTCAACCCGGCCGGCAATGACCTGGTCGATCTCGACGTGATCCTGTCCTATGCCGACCAGCAGATCGACCAGGCCTATGTCGCCGGCAGTTCGCCGCTCGAGGGCACCTCGACCTTCCCGTTCCTGCAGCCGCTGGTCGATGCCGACCACCGTTACCAGACGACCAAGCTGACGGTGAAGAACACCGCGATCTTCGCCACCGGCGCCATCGACCACAACCTGCGCACCGGTCTCGAATTCAAGCGCAAGGAACGGCTTGCCGCCTCGTCGGCGCCCGGCGGAACGGACGACCGGATCGCGCTCTTCGTCGTCGACGACATGAAGTTCGGCAACCGCTTCACCCTCACCCCGGCACTGCGCTACGAGACCCAGAACATCGGCGATGGCACCGTGTCCTACAGCAACGACGCCTTGATGGGCGGGCTGTCGGCGCATTACAAATGGGACAGCGGCTTTGCCGTGTTCGGCTCGGCGGCCTATACCGAAAACCTGCCGATCATCGACGACATGACGACCCCGGCCTACATGACGCAAAGCGAGAAGGCCCGGACGATCGAGCTTGGTTTCTCGTTCGACCGGCTCGATGCCTTCACCCCCGGCGACGATCTGGCCTTCAAGCTCACGGGCTACAAGACCAAGGTCTGGGACATGACCTCCTACACCACCGCCACCATGGTGCCGATCACCGATGGCGAACTGGAGGGGCTGGAGCTTGAAGCCGCCTACAGCCTGGCATCGGGCCTCTACATGGACCTCAACGCGAACATCCAGCGCGGCCGCTATACGACGCCCACGCCGGGCGGATACTGGGCTGGGATTCCCGCGGACCAGCTGCGCCTGACGGTCGGCAAGAAATGGACGCAGGAGCTTGACCTGAGCTGGGAGGTGGTGGCCAACAGGCCGATGACACGCGCCGCCACCCCGACGCCGTCGAACGTGGTCCACAACCTGCGCGCAACATATCGCCCGCAGCAGGGCGTTCTGGAAGGCGCCGAGTTTCGCGTTGGGGTCGAGAACCTCTTCGATCTCGACTACACCCCGCATCTGGCCACCCGCAAGGCGCCGGGCCGGACGATCAAGTTCACAATAGCGAAGACCTTCTGAACGGTTCACGTCATGCGACAAACTTGGGGGCGCTCGACAGCGCCCTCTTTTTTCCGTTGGTCGCTGGGTGCCATCCGGGCCGATCAGGACGATGCGGCGAAGGATCGCTTTCCCGGCCCGCATCCATAACCCCGTTCGACGCCTTCGCCGGTCGCCGCCGCGGAGGTTCTTCCTTTGCGGGCGCGAGGCCCGGGCCGGGGCGCGGCAATTAGGTCTCTGGTGGCCGGGAGGCCTTGCGATATGCTGCAACGCGGCATGGCAGAGGATGGTGGAACGATGCGGATCGTGGTTCTGGGCGGCGGGTTCGGCGGCATGTACACGGCGCGGGCGCTGCGCCGGCGGCTGGGGTCCGAGGCCGAGGTCGAGCTGATCAACGGCGAGAATTACTTCGTCTTCCAGCCGCTCCTGCCCGAGGTCGGCGCCGGCTCGATCACCCCGGCGCACGCGGTGTCGCCGCTGCGCTTCATCCTCAAGGGCGTGACCGTGCGCAAGGCCGTGGTCGACAGCGTCGATTTCGAGCGCAAGGTGGTGATCGTCTTCCAGGGCATCCAGCGCCGCCCGACCGAGGTGGCGTTCGACCATCTCGTCATCGCGCTGGGCCAGGGCACCGATTTCTCGCGGATGCCGGGGCTGGAAGAACACGCGCTGAAGATGAAGACGCTGGAAGACGCAAGGCGGCTGCGGGCGCATGTGATCGAACAGCTGGAGCACGCCCAGGTCACCAACCTGCCCGACACCAAGCGCGGCGCGCTGACCTTCACCGTGGTCGGGGCCGGGTTCTCGGGCGTCGAGACGGTGGGCGAGATGAAAGAGCTGATCGACCGGTCGCTGCCGTTCTATCCGCGCATCGACCCGTCCGAGGTGCGGGTGAAGCTGGTCGAATTCGCGCCGCGCATCCTGGGCGAGATGCCGCAGGAGCTGGCCGATTACGCGGTGAAGCATCTCGAAAAGCACGGCGTCGAGCTGATGCTCGAGACCGGGGTGAAAAGCTGCACCCACCGCCAGCTGGTGACCAACAAGGACGAGGTGATCGACACCCGCACCATCGTGGCGACGATCGGCAACGCGCCCTTGCCGGTGGTCACGCGGATGGGGCTGCCGTTGCAGCATGGCCGGCTGTCGGTCGACCGAACCCTGCGGGTCGAGGGTAAGTCGGATGTCTGGGCGCTGGGCGATTGCGCGCTGATCCCGTTGAAGGAGGGCGCCACCGAGCGCGGCGATTTCGCCCCGCCGACGGCGCAGTTCGCGGTGCGCGAGGCCGACCGCGTGGCGCGCAACATCGCCGCCGTGCTGAAGGGGCAGATGCCCGCGCCCTTCGCCTATCGCTCGCGCGGGGCGCTGGCCTCGCTGGGGGCGCGGCGCGGGGTGGCCGATCTGATGGGGTTCCGGCTGAAGGGCTTTGCCGCCTGGGTGGTCTGGCGGTCCTATTACCTGGCGCTGCTGCCCGGGTTCGGCACCAAGGTGCGGGTGCTGATGAACTGGATCCTCGATCTGCTGGGGCCGCGCAGCCTGGTGCAGCTGCAAAGCTATCGCAAGCCGCCGATGCGGCATGTCTATTTCCGCGCCGGCGACACGATCTATAACAGCGGCGACCGTTCGGACGGGTTCTATACCGTGATCTCGGGGGCGCTGGAGATGGACCGGACCGACCGCGAGACGGGCGTGGTGACGACCCGCCGGCTTGGTCCGGGCGATCATTTCGGCGAGCGTCTGATCCTGGGCGCGACGCGGCGGCGGACCACGGTGCGGGCGGTCGAGGACAGTAAGGTCCTGGTGATGAACCGGCAGGAGTTTCTGATGCTGGCCGAAGGGTTCGAGGCGTTCCGCGGCTATTTCAGCCCCTATATGGAAAAGCACGGCGTCAAGCTGCCCGGCGATGCGGCCGGGACCGGAGACAAGCCTCAGTAATCCTTCTCGAAGAACAGGCCCAGCCCGGTTTCGCCATCGTTGTTCGCCCGGCCACGCAGCTTCAGCGTCGGGCTGAGGTCGAGGTTGAGGTTGACCTCGCTGGTGCCGTCGCTTTTCACCGTCACGTCGGTATAGAGCTTGTCGGTCAGGTATTTGCCGACCTGCGCCTGGGTGACGCCCTCGGAATCGGTGCCGAGGTCCAGATTGTCGACCCCCAGTTTGCGCCGCAGCTTGTCGTTGAAGCCGCCGCCCTTGCCCGAAAGCGTGCGGATGGCGGCGGCCAGCTGCACCGCCTGGAAGGCCGAGATCTTGGTCACGTCGCGGCCGAACAGGAAGAACGACAGCGCCTCCTCCTGCGGCAGGTCCGGGGTCGAGGTGACGGTCAGGTCGGGCGCCGAGGCCAGCCCGTCGAGCCTGAGCGAAATCGCCACGTCCTCGACCTGCGACGTGGCGGCGAAGCCGATCACCGGATCGAAGCTGCCGCGCAGGCGCAGGCTGCCCTCGGTCAGGGTCAGCCGCCGGCCGAGAAGGTCGAGCCGCCCGCGGATCAGGTCGAAGCTGCCGATCGGGGTGATCGCACTGGTGGTGCCGGCAAGCCGCAGGCTGCCGCCCAGTTCGGCGTCGAGCCCGCGGCCGCGCACGAAGATCCGCGACGGCGCCCGCAGGGTCAGGTCGAGCGGATAGGGTTTCGCCGTCGATGTCGTCGCAGTGGCGGCCTGGTCGAGCCCGGCAAAGCGCAGGGTCTGGGCCGTGGCCGCGCCCGGCGCGATATGGCGCAACCCATCGAGCGGCGAATAGCTGGGCCCGGTATTGGGCAGGCGCAACTCGGCCGAGGCGATGTCGATCACGCCGCCGATCCGGGCACCGCCGGTCAGCGGCCCGTCGACGGTCACGCGCCCGCCCAGATCGGCCTTGTAGAACGAGGCTTCGCGCAGGGTGACGCCGCTGAGATCGGCGCTGAGCCGGGCGGCGAAGGGCGGGCTCAACGTGACCGGACCACTGAGGGTGACCTGCCCGCCGGTCGAGACATCGGCGGCAAGCCCGACCTGCGCCGCGCCGCCCGACAGGCCGATCTGGCCGCGAATGCGGTTGAGCGCGACGTTGCGTTCGGGAACCACCAGCCGCGCGTCGTCCAGCGTGACCGCGCCCGAGAGCGAGGCCAGTTGCAGCGGGCCGCGCAGCGCCAGGTCGAACCGGGCCAGCCCTGACAGCGCTTGCCCCCTGAGCTGCGGATTGATCAGCGACAGCGGGGCGTTGCCGGTCAGGCTCAGATCGGCGCGGCTGGCGTCCGAGGCGACGCTGCCCCGGGTGCTGGCCGCGATGCCGCCGGGGCCGGTGGCGCTGGCGTCGAGGCTCCAGCCGGAGGCGTTGCGCCGGGCGGTGCCGGTGACGCTGGCCGGGCCGGGAAGCTCGGCCACCACGGCGCCCAGATTCGTGAGCGACAGGCGATAGGAGAGCGTGCCGTCGCGCGGCCCGAAGGCCCCGCCGAGATCGGCCGAGAGCGCCGGGTTTCGCACCGTCGCCTCGCGGATCGTGACGGTGCCGTCCTCGGTCCGGCCGGCGGCAAGGGCGATCTGCGACGTGCCGCGCAACAGCGGGTCGATCTGGGGCTGCGACAGGCCCAGCCCGGTGGTCTGCCCGTTGGCCGTCAGATCGAAGCTGCCGGCGGTCAGATCGCCCGCGCCTTGGGCCTCGATCCGGGCGGTGCCGCTCAGTCGGCGGCCGGCCAGGGCCGAGAAGGCGGACAGTTGATCGCTGGCAAGCGTCACGCGGCCCTGCAGGGCGGTGTTGTCGGTCAGCGTGCCGGCGATCTGCGCCCGGGTCGCGCCGGGCAGGGCGGCGTCGGCGTTAAGCTGCCAGGCGGTGCCGTCCTGCCGGGCCGTGGCGGTCAGGTCGGCCGCGCCCTGCAGCCCGGGCAGGACCAGCGCCGCCTGCGGCAGGCTGGCCTTCAGGGTCACGTCGCTGGCGCCGGTCTTCAGCCGGGCGCTGCCTTCGATCCGGGCGTGATCGGTGGCGATCAGAACCGGATCGGCGCGCAGGCCCGCCTCGTCCCGGTCGAGCGTCAGGCTGAGGTTGCCCGCCCCGGCCAGAAGCGGGTCGAGCCGGTCGATCCCGGTGCCGAGATCGGTCGTGCCGCCCTCGAAGATCAGTTGCATCTGCCCGGTCAGCGGGGCAAGCCAGCCGTCGATGTCCAGCTGCGCCGCGCCGCGCAGATCGATCCCTGCCAGCGGGCCGAAGCGCGCCAGATCGCGGGCCGAAAGGGTCAGGTCGGGGGCCAGTTTCAGATCCGACAGGCCGTCCACCCCGTTCAGCGACATCGCGCCGGTCAGGCCGTAATCGGCGCCGGCAAGGTCGATGTCGCGCAGGCTCAGCGGCAGGCCCTTGCCCCAGTCGAAGCCGAAGCGACCGCGCAGGTTGTCGCCCAGGGCGCGGGCCAGCGCCGGGTCGGTGGGGGCCAGGCCGCGCGCATCGAGCTGCATCTGGCCGGTGACCCAGCCCTCGCCCCGCGAGATGCGTCCGGCGCCGGTGAACCCGGCCGTGGCCAGCGTCAGATCGGGGCGGGCGAAGCCGGTCATCCGGCCGGCGATGTTCCAGGCCTCGCCGGCGCTGTCGTCGAAGCCGGCGGTGAAGGTGACGCCGGTGACCGATGTGCGAGGCCCGGGCAGGGGCAGGATGACGATATCGCCCTCGACCGGCGCGATACGCCCGTCGAGCGCCAGCTTGCGCGGCCAGCCATCGGCGCCGATCCGGGCGCTGCCGTCAAGCTGCATCGCGGCGGTGGCCAGGCGCAGCGTGTCGAGCGCCAGCGCGCCGTCGGTGTCGCGCGCGCCCTCGGCCTTCAGGGCGACCCGGTCGCCCAGGAAACCGGCGAACTCGGGCAGCAGCACGGGCGCCACATCGCCGCCGATATCGAGCGCGAAGCGGTTGGCGCCGGCGGCGTCGGTGATCAGCGTGGCGGTGCCGGTCAGCCGGTCCTTGCCATCGGTGGCCAGGCGCAGCGTGGCGGTGAAATCGCCGATCGGGTCCTTGCCGGCGATGGCCAGCTGCAGCGCCGGCTGGCCGGGCAGGCCCAGGGTCGAGACGGCGATTCCGCCCGCGGGCTCCTCCAGCGACAGGTCGAGCGTCAGCACCCGGCTGGTATTGTCGAAGCCCGAAAGGGCGAAGCTGCCGGCCTTGTCGAGCTGCTCGACCGTCAGCTTCGCGCGTGCCGGCGCCCCCCGACAGGCGGCGCTGCCGGCAAGCGAAAGCTCGGCTTCCCTCGCCCAGATCGGGGCGCCCAGAACGGTGCGGGCGATGGCAAGCTTGGCGATGTCGACCGAAACCGGCAGTTCGGGCAGGGTGAAGGCGGCCTGCGCCTCGGGGCTGGGCAGGGTGGTCTCGGCCGGCACGGGGGCGCGGGGCAGGTCGATCCGGCCGATGGAAATCTCGTCGATCTCGATGGCGCCCTTCGCAAGTGCGGTGCGGCTCCGCTTCAGCGCCAGGTCGGTCGCGGTCAGCCAGACGCCCTCGGGGTCGGTCACGGTGATCTTGTCGATGGTCGCGCGCGAGCTGAGCGCGCCGGCAAAGCCCTCGATCCGCACCGTGCGGCCGGGGGCGGAAAGCGCGTCTTCCAAGAGGCCCTGGATATAGCCGCGGTCGCCCTGATCCTGTTGCGCCCAGGCCGCCAGCGGCGTGAGCAGGCAGAAGAGAAGAAGCGCCAGCACCCGCATCAGAAGGCCTGCCCGATGCCGATGTAAAGCTGCAGGCCGCTGCCGGTCTTGCCCGCGACCGGCCCTGCGATATCGAGCCGGATCGGCCCGACCGGCGTCTTGTAGCGCACCCCCAGACCGGCGCCGGCGTGCCAGTCGCCATTGCCCGTGCCGTCGCCGACGAAACGGCATCGGCAAAGCCCACCACGCCCCATTTCTCGCCCACCGGCACCCGCACTTCGCCCGAGAGCGCGGCAAAGCTGCGCCCGCCCAGGGTGACGCCGCCGTAATCGGCCGCCAGCGATTTATAGGGCTGGCCGCGCACCGTGCCGGCGCCGCCGGAATAGAACAGGTAATCGGGCGGCGCATCCACCGCCGGCGGACCGGCCAGCGCCCCCAGCTGCAGCCGCGCCGCCAGCACGCTGCCGCTGCCGCCCAGCGCGTGATAGGTGCGGCCATCGAAGGCGAACCGGGCGCCGCCGCGCTTGCTGGCGGTTTCGACGAACGGGGTCAGTTCGCCCTTCAGATAAAGCCCCTTGCTGGCGTCGAGCGCGTTGTCGCGGCTGTCGAAGGTCAGCGTGGCGGGCAGGCTGACCAGACGCAGCTCGCGCGTGGTCTTGGGCAGGGTGTAAAGGTCGGTCACGCGCGAGAAGCTGTAGCCCAGCCCGAGGCTGCCGGTCAGCCTGTCGCTGAATTCGCGCGACACGCCGAAGGTCAGCGCGGCGTGGCGCTCGATATAGGTGGGCTCGTCCAGATAGGCCAGTTCGGCCTCGGTGAAGAACAGCGTGTCGGGGCCATAGACGGCGGGTTTCTCGAACCGCAGCGCAAGGGTATAGTCGATGCCCTTGGCCCGGGTGCCGATCTGGGCGATCTCGCCATCCAGGCCGCAGCCTTTCGGCCCTGCCCAGCAGGTTGGTGGTGCAGCAGTACCCGACAGGGTCAGCCCGTCGAGGCTGGAAAACTCCAGCCCGCCGCCGATCCGCCGCGGTTTGCGGTCGAGCACGTTGAGGCCGATGTCCAGACTGCCGTCGGGGTTCACCGTTTCGCCCTCGCTCAGCGTGACCGACTTGAAGGTGCCGGTCTTGCGCAGCCGGGCGGCGGCCTTGTCGACGGCCTGGGGCGTGAAGACCTCGCCCTTGGGCAGGCTCGCGATGCGGCGCAGGCGCGATGGCCGCACGCTGCTGTCGCCGGTGATCACCAGCTTGCCGAAACGCACCTTCGGGCCGGGCGCCAGCCGCAGATCGCTGTCGAGCCGCGCCTGCGGGTGGTTCGCCAGCACCGTCTGCCCGTCGATGCGCGCCTTGGCGTGGCCGGCGTCGCGCCAGTCGTCGACCGCCGATTGCGCGGCCTCGCGCACCACCGTGGCGCGGGCCGGGGCGCCGTTGCGATAACCCTCGGCCGGGGCGGTGCCCGGCACCAGCGGGCCGACCCGGGCCTGACCGAAGCGGAACAGCCGGCCCGGCGTCACCTCGATCTCGACCTTGTTCACCCGGGCCGGATCGCGGAACGGATCGAGCGTGGCGGCCTCGCGCCCGTCGATCAGGATATGGACCGCGACCGAATAATAACCCGCGCCATAGGCCAGTTCGACCAGCCGGGCGTAATCGGCGCGGGCGGCGGCGACGATCTCGTCCGGGGCGGCATCGGCGTGGCCGGAACAGCGCCATCAGAAGCGAGCGAGCCGTCGCTCAGGGTCTGGCGCAATTCGGGGTTGGCGGGGCCGACAGGGGCGCAGATCGACCCGGTCGAGCCCGCGGCGCGCTGGCGCGAACAAGGCCGGCGCAAAGAACTGGTCCTGAAGGCTGCGCGTTTCGATGTCATGGTAACCGCTCTTTTTCTTTGAATCTACGCTAAGCCGCACCGCGCCGCCATGGTCATTTGCAGGTTTCGCGAGGTTCGCGCAGTTTTGAGCACTGCATGCGTACTGACACCGGTTTTCACCGGGCTGATGCGGCAAAATGTTTAAAAATTGGGCCTGTCTGGCGATATTATCGGTATCTTCACGTTTTGGCCCGAGCTTCGCGCATATCTCTTCAGCAGCTGGAGCTTGCCATGAAATCCATGAAATCCCTTCTTGCCGCGCTTCTGATCGCGGCCCCGGCCCTGCCCGCGGCGGCGTTCGAGGGCGTCAGCGAGACCGAGGTCGCCTTTGCCCAGGTCGCCGCGCTCGACGGTCCCGCCGCCGCCCTCGGCAACGGTATGCGCGAGGGGATCCTCGCCGCCTTCGAGGAAGCCAATCGCGCCGGGGGTGTCCATGGCCGGATGCTGAAGCTCGACAGTTTCGACGACGGTTACGAGCCCGACCGCTCGGTCACCCATGTGAAAGAGGTGATTGCCGGCAACAACCATCTGGGCTTCGTCGGCCCGGTCGGCACGCCGACCACGAAGGCCACCCAGCCGATCGCCTCGGCCGCGGCGATGCCGTTCATCGGGCCGTTCACCGGCGCGGGCTTCCTGCGCGATGCCAGCTTCGGCAACATCTTCAACGTGCGCGCCACCTATGCAGCCGAAACCGAGGCCTGGATCAAGTATCTGGTCGACGAGCAGGGGATGAAATCCATCGCCATCCTCTATCAGGACGACGGCTTCGGCCGGGTCGGTCTGGACGGCGTGACCGCCGCGCTCGACCGGCGCGGCATGAAGCTGGTGGCCGAAGGCACCTATACCCGCAACACCGTGGCGGTGAAGCAGGCGCTGCTCGGCATCCGCAAGGCCGAGCCCGAGGCGGTGGTGATGGTCGGCGCCTACAAGCCGATCGCCGAGTTCATCAAGCTGTCGCACAAGCTGAAATTCACCCCGGCCTTCGTCAACATCTCGTTCGTGGGCTCGCGCGCGCTGGCCGATGAACTGGGCCCGGAGGGCGCCGGCGTGATCATCTCGCAGGTGGTGCCGTTCCCCTGGGACGCCTCGCTGCCGGTGGTGGCCGAATATCAGGCGGCGCTGAAGGCGGTGAATGCCGAGGCCGAGCCGGGCTTCGTCACGCTCGAGGGCTATATCGTCGGCCGGCTGACCATCGAGGCGCTGAAGGCCGCCGGCCCCGATCTGAGCCGCGACGGTTTCCTGACGGCCCTGGCCGGCCTGACCCAGATCGACCTCGGCGGCGCGCTGCTCAGCTTCGGGCCGGGCGACAATCAGGGCATGGATGCGGTCTTCATGACGCGGATCACCGCCGACGGGCATTTCGAACCGGTCAAGAGCGGGTCGGGCCCCGACGCCTGATCGCGCCGCGCGGACAAGGCCGGCGGGGGCAGCCCCGCCGGCACCATCGCTTGCACAGACAGAATACGAGCAGAGGATTCCGAACGATGATTGGGAAGCTGAAAGGCCTGATTGGCAGCATCGCCTTCAAACTGGCCCTTGCGCTGTTGGCGATGGGGGGGCTGATCGCTGCCTCGCTTGTGGTGTCGACCATCACCTTCCAGGGCATCCGCGACCGCTTTGCCGTTCTGGCGCAGGATTATGTGCCCGATCTCAGAAATGGCGCCCAGGTCGTGGCCGAGGCCAACCTGCTCAAGGATCGGCTGAACGGCCTTTTGATGGCTCAGGACGGCGACGAGGTGGCGGCGATGCAGGGCGGCATTGCGGCCCAGCTGACCCGGTCGCGCGCCGCCATCGCCACGCTTGGCGATGCCCAAAGCTCGGCCTTGGCGCCGCTGCTCGACAAGGTGGCGTCCGAGCTTCAGCAGATGACCGCGATCCGCCAGGCCGATTTCGAGCACAGGGCCAGAATTCAGGTCATCGTCAAGACGCTGAACGAACAGGGTGCCCAAGTCAGCCGCGATCTCGTGGCGCTGTCGGACGAGACGGTCTTCGACCTGACGCTGCGCGGGGAAGAGACCGTCGACACGCTGGCCAAGACGCTGAGCCAGCTGGCGGATCACGACTTTGCCATGGTCCAGGCGCTGCTGTCGATGCGGGGCGAGATCAACCTGATCTCGGCCACGCTTCTGGCGCTGGGCGAGACCCACGATCCCGGGTTGCAGGCCATCCTGCGCGATCTTGCCACCGTCTCCCATGCCCGGTTCGTGGACGCGCTGGACATGGGCGTCTCGCTGGGCCTGATCACCGACTATTCCGATCCGCTGCAGGAGGCCGGCACGTTCTACGAGGAAACGCTGGGGCTCGTCGGGGCGCCCGTCCGCCGTTCGCGCGAGGATTCGCTGCGCATGCGGCAGATCGCCGACACCGCCCTGGCGACGGCAATCGACGATACCTCCTTCGCGCTGATGCTTTCGGTCGACGATGTCGGCAGCGGCAACGAAGAGGCGATCCGCGATCTGATCGACGTGCAGCTGGCCCGGATCCGCAGCGTGGCCGATCTGGACGCGGCGGTGAAGCAGCTGTCGATCACCGCGCTGGAAGCGGCGGCGGCACAGGACAATGCGGCGTTGAACATCGCCCAGGAACGGCTGATCACGGCCGAGGATCAGCTGCGCCGCCAGCTCGACGGCGAAGTCGCGGCGGGAATCCGCGACGATCTCGAACAGCTGTTGCAAAGCGTGACCGGTGATGCCGGCATCGTGGCGGCTCAGCGAGCGATGCTCGCAGGCCGCAGCCAGGCCCTGGCGATCACCGAAGCGACCGCGCAAAGCGTTCTGGCCATCGCCGGAAAGGCCCGCGAGATCGGCGATGCCGCGGTCGACAACATCGCGGCCGCAGGCGGCACGATCTCGGATCAGATCGCCCAGGCCGAGACCCGGATGAAGACGATCGCCTGGGCCGCGCTGGCGGTGGCCGCGCTGGTCCTGTTGGCGGCCTTCCTGACGATCGTGCGGCCGCTGGGCCGGATCACCCGCGCCACCGAACGTCTGGCCGCCGGCGAGATGGAGGATCTGGGCGCGCTGCCCGCGGGCGCGGGCGAGATCGGCAAGATGGCCGCGGCGCTGGCGGTGTTCCGCCGCAATATCCAGGAGAACCGCGAACGCCAGGACGAGGAGCAGCGCCGGCTCGCGGCCGAGCGCGAGGCCGAGAAACGCAGCGCCGAGGAACGCGCGCGGCGCGAGGCCGAACAGTCGCAGGTCGTCATGGCGCTGGGCGACGGGCTGGAGGGGCTGGCCGGGGGCAATCTGCGCACTCGCATCGACGAGGCCTTCCCGCCCGCCTATGAGCAGTTGCGGCAGAATTTCAACTCGGCGCTCACCGTGCTGGAAAACGCGATCGGCACGATTTCGGGCAGCGCCGGCAATATCCGGGTCAGCACCTCGGAAATCAGCGCCGCGGCCGAGGATCTGGCGCGCCGGACCGAAGCCTCGGCCAGTTCGCTGGCCGAGACCGCCTCGGCCATCGGACTGTTGACCCAGTCGGTGAACGACACCGCCGCCGGCACCGAGAAGGCCAGCACGGTGGTGCGCAAGGTCAAGGACGAGGCGGTCGCCAACGAGGATATCGTCAAGCAGACCATCGCGGCGATGGCCGAGATCCAGACCTCCTCGACCGAGATCGCCAAGATCACCGACGTGCTGGAGGACATCGCCTTCCAGACCAACCTGCTGGCGCTGAATGCCGGGGTCGAGGCGGCGCGCGCCGGCGATGCGGGCAAGGGCTTTGCCGTTGTCGCCTCGGAAGTGCGCGGCCTGGCGCAGCGGGCCACCGAAGCCACCAAGGAGATCAGCCAACTGATCGCGCGCAGCGGCGCCAGCGTCGAGAACGGCGCCGCGCTGGTCGACAGGACCGGGGCCGCGCTGCGCGAGATCCTGACCGGCATTTCGCAGGTGACCGATTTCGTCGGCGAGATCGCCACCACCTCGGCCGAGCAGTCGAAGGGCATTTCCGACATCAATGGCGCGGTCGCGGACCTGGATCAGACCACCCAGCAGAATGCCGCCATGTTCGAAGAGACCACCGCCGCCAGCCTGTCGCTCAGGTCGGAGGCGGAGGAGCTGGGGCGGCTGATCTCGGTCTTCGATTTCGGCGTGAGCGGGGCGCCTGCCGGCGGGCTCGACCTTGCCACCGGGTTCGATCCGTCAATGGCCGATGCCGAGACCGATCCGTTCGAATCCGGCAACTGGGCGCTCGAGGCGGCGCCCGGGATCGGCTGGAAACGGTTTCGCCCGCGATGCGTCGTCCCGGTTCCGACGACGCGGACGATCCGGCATTCGGCGCCACCGGCTGAGGCCTTGCGCCGCGGCGAAGCCGTTGCGGGCCGATCGCGGCCTGACCCAATGCCCGGCCTGTCCCGGCGCCGCGCCGCCGGCGCCGTCAGGCCGGGTTACTGGGCATAGGGCGGGGGCACCGTAATTGCCGGGCCAGCCGAACGGCATCATCGAATTCAGCGTGCCCATCATCGGGCTGACCGTGCGGTCGATATTGGTGGCCGAATGCTGCATCAGCGTCACCGCCTGCTGCATCCGGGACATGTTGGCGTTCATGTCGGTGATGGTGGCGTTCATCTCGCCCATGTCGGCGGTCATGCTGTCGATATCCTCGGACATGACCGAGATGTTCTGGTTCATGTTCACCATCGAGCGGGTCATCGCCTGCATCTGCTGGGTCATCTTCTGGCTTTCGCCCAGCATGGCATGAACGTCCGTGGTCAGCCGGTAGATCAGGAAGAAGCCGTAGAAGGCCAGGATCACGAAGCCGGTCATGCCGGCATAGACGATCAGTCGGACGGTGCGCATCGCCACCGTCGCCTTCTCTAGGTATTCCAGGTACTCGGGCGGGCGATAGACCTCGCCCCGCAACTCGGCCGCACCGCTCGAATAGTCGAAATTCGGTGGGTTGGGCCGCGGTTCGTCTGCGGCTTTCTTGGTCATGCTCGGCCTCCGCTCGAGGGGCCCCTGTAGGGCATTGGTCTTAGTGCGTTGCGGGTGCGTGGGAGGGTGGCGTCTGCGCCGTCGGCGGCATGGGCCGGGGGCGACCGTGATCGCCAGGGTATCCGGATCCGGGCCGAGATGGCGCCGGTGTCGGCGGTCATGGCCGGTGCGTGGATCGGCTTCGCCCGGCCGCTGCGCGGCGGCGGCCGAGGCGTCGATGCGGTTCTGCAGTTCGCTGGCCAGCGCCGGCGCGCCGATCCGGATGGCCGGGACCAGGGCGCCGGCCTCGTCGCGGCGGCCCTCGGACAGCAGATAGAGAGAGGCGGCGTAATAGGCGCGGGCGGCTTCACCGACCTGACCGTTGAAGTAATAGACATTGCCCAGCTCGCCATGGGCATCGGCGTCGGCCGGGTTGGCGGCAAGATAGGCCTTGTATCCGGCGACCGCCTCGCGACGTCGCCGTCGGCGAAGGCCTGGCGCGCCTCGGCCAGGTTCGCATGGGTCGCGTCGGCGTTCAGATGCTCGACGGCGGCCACGCCATGGCCGGCCTCGGTGGCGGCGACGGCGTGCGGTGCCGTGCTGCCGTCCTGATAGAAGGCCCAGTTCCGGCTTCGCGCGCCATGGCTCAGGGCCTCGGCGCCACGCAGGATGGCGTTGCCGACCGGTTTCAGGCTGCCGCCGCTCCAGGCGCCGAGCGCAAAGAAGATCGCGGCCCAGAACAGTGCCGCCAGAAGTCGTCCAAACATGGCCGTTCCTTTCGGGTTGCGGTGCCGTCTCGCCGGGGCGAGGCGACACCTGCGGCAGCAGACAGGCCCGCCGCCGCAGTATCGTCAGACAGGGCCGTCCTGCCGGGCCGGGCCGTTACCAGCCCATGCCGGGGAAGCCGCCGAACGGGCTGATCGGGCTGCCCATCCCCATCGGGCTGCCCCAGGGGCTGCCGCCCCACGGGGATCCGCCCCAGGGCGAGCCTCCCCAGGGGCTGCCGCCCCAGGGTGAACCGCCCCACGGGGACCCGCCCCACGGAGAACCTCCCAGGGCTGCCGCCCCAGGGTCCGCTCCAGGGGCCGCCGGAGCCGCCCAGGGGCTGCCCCAACCGTTGCCCCAGCCATCGCCCCAGCCGTTGGTCAGGCCCGGAGAGATCAGCCGAGAAGCGCAGATCGCCCCAGCCACTGCCAGCAGCCGCGGCCATAACCGGTGCTCGACGTTGCGGCGTTGTAGCCATAGCCATAGGGGTTAGCCCCCCAGGGCCCTCCCAGGCCGCCGGACCAGGGCGAGCCGCCCCATTGTGCCTGGGCGCCGCCGGCCATTGCCAGCGCGACGGCCAGCGTCAGGGCGCCGATCGCGTGCTTGAATGTCTTCATCGGTCTCCTCCTTTCAGGACGGAACGCCCGCGCCGCCGGATGCGGCGCCGCGGGCGAGGGACCTACCAGTCCCAGGGTGCCCGGCTGCGGCCGCCGCCACGGTTCCAGCCGTTGCCACGGTTCTGACCGTTGCCCCAGCCATCGCCCCAGCCGTCGCCATACATGTCGGCATCGCCGCCGAAGCTGAAGTTGCCCGACTGCGTTGCCGCGCCCGCGGCCATAGCCCGACCATAGCCGGAACGGCCGGAACCGTCGCCATAGCCATAGCCGTCATAATAGCCGTTGTTGCCGTAATTCGGGCCTGTAGCCGCCATAGTAGGGCGCCGGCGGATAGGGATAGGGGCCGGAGCCGGCGGACCGCATATTGCTGCGGTGCCGGTGCGGCCTGACCCGGTGCGGCCTGTCCTTGTGCGGCCGGGGCCTGCGGTGCGGCGGGGGCTGCATCGCCCATTGCGGCGGTTGCGGGCGCTCGGGGCGCTGCATCGCCCAATCCGGACGCTGCGGGCGCTCGGGACGCTGCATGGCCCATTCGGGCGGCTGCGGGCGTTCGGGGCGTTGCATCGCCCATTCCGGCGGCTGCGGACGCTCGGGGCGCTGCATCGCCCAGTCGGGGCGCTGCATCATGCCCTGACCCATGCCCATGCCGTGCCCATAGGGGCCCATGCCGTTGCAGTCGCCGGGCTTGTGGGCCGGTGCGGGTTGGTCGGCTGCGGGGGCTGCGGGCTCGGCCGCGGCCTGGCCTTCGGTGGTTTGCGCGCTGGCGAGACCGGCGGGCAGAATACCCAGAGCCGCCACGGCCACCGCGCTCAGAAGCGTGTTGCGATAGAACATCGTCGTTCCTCTCTCGTTTTCGTTCCTGTCTTTCGACAATTCATGCGGGTGCGGATTTACCGTCTTATGGGTCTCCCTGCGCGTGGGTCCGACGCCCGGGCTTGAGAATGCCCGGGCGCGGGAGGGGCTGCTTACCAGTCCCAGGGTGCCCAGCTGCGGCCACGGTTCCAGCCGTTGCCGTTGTAACGGTTGTTACCCCAGCCATCGCCCCAGCCGTCGCCCCACATGTCGCTGTCTCCGCCGAAGCTGAAGTTGCCCGACATGTTGCCACGGCCACGGCCGTAGCCCGAGCCATAGCCGCGGCCATAGCCGTCGCCATAGCCATAGCCGTCATAGGCGCCACCGCCGTAATAGGGGTTATAGCCATAGGGGGCATAGCCGTAGGGCGCATAGCCATAGGGTGCCGGAGCATAGCCATAGGGTGCCGGCGGCGGGCCCCAGCCCTGCGGTGCGGGCGCCGGTGCCTGGGCCTGGCCCTGGGCCGGAGCCATCTGCGGCTGCTGCGCCGGTGCCTGGCCATAGGGGCCCGACGGGGGCGGGGGTTGCATGGTCTGCTGGGCGCTTGCAACGCCCGCAGTTGCCGCAAACGCTGCGGCGGCAATCACGGATGTAAGAGTTTTCATGGGTCTCTCTCCTTCCAGGGTTAAAGCGAACGGCCACATGCCGATCACCAGTTGCGGGGCAGGGCGCCAGAGCGTTCCCGCCACCAATTCCAGGTTTGCGAATTCGTCCAGCCGGCCATCGGGGTCGACCAGGGTACGCGCATGTAAGGGGTGCTCAGCCCGTAGGGATTGAACGGGTCGGTCCCCGAATTCAGTTGTCCGAAGCTCCACAGCATCAGCGGCGCGTTGGGGCCGTCGGCATAGTTGCGGAACGGCAGGAAGGCGCGCGGATTGGCGGCCAGGGCCGGCACGAACGGGCCTTCGGGCGATGCGCCGGGATCGCCGGGCAGCGTGCCTTCCGGGCCGCCCTTCAGCGGCAGACCGCCGCCGTTCATCCCCATCGGGCCATAGCCGGCGGCGGGGGCGCGCATCATGCCCTGGCCGAAACCGGGCTGCATTCCCATCCCGGGCTGATAGCAGCTGGGCGGGCAGGCATAGGGCGAATTGGCATAGGGCCCGGCGGAATAGGAGGGCGCCATGCCCATGCCGTTCATGCCCGAGGGCTGGGCGCCGGTCAGTTCACCGAAGGTGGCGGCGCCCGAGGCGGTGGCGCCGGTGGCGATGGCGCAGGCGAAAGTCAGGGTCTTGGCCAGATGTGACATGCTGTGCGTCCTTGTCATGCGTCGTCTCCTTCGCCATCGCTGCCGTCCGTGGCGGCGCGGCGGGCCGCGGCGATCACGGCGGCCAGCGGATCGTTCGGGTCGGTTTGGTCCCGGTCCGCGGCGGGGGCCGGTTTGGCCCTGGACTTGGTCGCGGCGCCTTGCGGGCCTTGGGCTTGGCTTTCGGCAGGCTGCGCTGCGGGTTGCGGCGCCGGGTCGGGCTGCTGCGCCTCGGGCTCGGGCGTCGCTTCAGGAGCCGGCGCTTCGACCACGGCATCGCCGGTGTCCGAGGCGGCGGGCTTGCGCTCGAGCCGGGGCGGGCGGCCGGTTGCCGGCGGCTCGGCCTCTGCCGCGGCGGTCTCGGGCTTGCGTTCCAGCCGCGGCGGGCGGCCCGACAGGGCGGGGGCCTCGGCGGCCGGGTCCTCAGACTTGCGCTCCAGTTTCGCCGGCCGGCCCGGGGTGGCGGTCGGGGCATCGACCGCGCGCTGTCGGACTTGCGCTCCAGCCGGGCCGGGCGGGCGTGGCGCGGCTGCATCCTTGCCGCTGTCGGACTTCTTTTCCAGCCGTGGCGGACGGCCCGTGGCGGCCGGTGCGGCGGCGTCGTCAGTCTTGCGTTCCAGCTTGGCCGGGCGGCCCGGGGGGCCGGGGCGTCACCGCCACCGTTGCCGCCCGAGGGGGGCGTATCGGGGGCCGGACCGCCCTGCGGAGCCACCGTGCGGACCGCCATCGGGGCCGTGGATCGCCTCGAAGTGGTTGCGGGCGCTGATGCAGCCCATCGGGATCACCACCAGCGTCAGGAAGGTGGCGACGAGCGAGCCGAACAGCAGCGACACGGCCATGCCCTGGAAGATCGGGTCCGACAGCAGCACCATCGAGCCGATGATCAGAGCCAGCGCGGTGATCACGATCGGGCGCAGGCGGACCTGGGCGGCCAGCGTGATCGCCTCTTTCACGTCCATGCCCTTTTCGACCTCGGCGCGGGCGAACTCGACCAGCAGGATCGAGTTGCGCACGATGATCCCCGCCAGGGCGATGAAGCCGATCATCGAGGTGGCGGTGAAATCGGCGCCCAGCATCCAGTGCCCCGGCACGATCCCGATCAGGGTCAGCGGAATGGGCGCCATCACCACGGCGGGCAGCAGGAAGTTGCGGAATTCGGCGACGACCAGGATATAGATCAGCACCAGCGCCGCCATGAAGGCCAGGCCCATGTCGCGGAAGGTCACATAGGTCACCTGCCATTCGCCATCCCACTTGAAGCCCGAGATATCGGTGTTCTCGGGGCGCGAGAAATACTTGCCGCCGATCACCTGACCGTCGGGGGTGACGTATTTCTGCAGCGCGCTGTCGACGCTGAGCATCCCGTAGAGCGGCGCGCCCAGCGGGCCGGTCACGTCGCCGGTGACATATTCCAGCGCGCGCAGGTCCTTGTGATAGATCGGCGGGTTCACCGGCATCTGGGCAAAGCGGCCCAGCTCGCCCAGCGGCACCATCTGGCCGTTGTCGCTGGGGATCGGCAGCACCGACAGGTTGCCCAGGTTGACCCGCACGGCAAGCGGCGCCTGCAGCACGATGACGGCCTGTTCCAGGTTGTGCTTCGATTGCAGCGCGCCCGCCTCGAAGCCGCCGGCCACCATCATCAGCTCGCGGTTGATGGTCTCGACGCTGACGCCGAACATCGCGGCGCGCTGGCGGTCGACCTGGAATTCCAGCCGGTTATGCGGCGCCTCGAGGAAGGAATTCACGTCCTCGATATCCGGCACCTTGTGCATGATTTCCATGATGTGGCTGGCCACTTCGCGGCGAATCTCGGGGGTGGGGCCATAGATCTCGGCCACCAGCGGCGCCAGAACGGGCGGTCCCGGGGGGGCCTCGGCGATGGTCAGGCGGGCGCCGACGGCCTCGGCGATCGGGGTCAGGGTGGCGCGGATTTCCTCGGCCACGACATGGCTCGACCGCTCACGCTCGTGCTTGGGCAGCAGTTGCACCGCCAGATCGCCCTGCCAGGGACGGTTGCGCATGAAGTAATGCCGCACCAGCCCGTTGAAGTTGAACGGCGACGAGGTGCCGACATAGGTCTGATAGGCCGTGACCTCGTGGATCTTCTGCAGCTCGGCGCCGATCCGGGTGGCCAGGTTGGCGGTCAGGAACAGATCGCTGCCTTCCGGCATGTCGATCACGACCTGAAGCTCGGACTTGTTGTCATAGGGCAGCATCTTGAACGCCACCTTGCCCAGCGGCAGCAGCGCCACGGCGGCCATCATCGCAAAGACGATCCCGAACAGGGTAAGCCAGCCCATCAGGCGGTTGTTCATGATCGGCACGATCAGCCTGGTGTACCAGCCGGCGATGATCTCGGACTGGCGATGCTCGGCGGCGGCGGCGCGGCGCATCGTCTCCATCGACGGTTTCACCCGGGCGGCCAGCCACGGCACGAAGATGAAGGCGGCGACCAGCGAGAACAGCATCGCGGCCGAGCTGAGCACCGGGATGGGCAGCATATAGGGGCCCATCATCTCGCTCACGAAACCCATAGGCAGCAGCGCCGCGACCACGGTGAAGGTGGCCAGGATCGTCGGGTTGCCGACCTCGTCCACGGCATCGGTGGTGACGTCGTCGCTGGTATCCTCGTCGGCCAGCCAGCGGCGATAGATGTTCTCGACCACCACGATGGCGTTCGTCGACCAGGATGCCGATGGCAAAGACCAGGGCGAACATCGACACCCGGTTGATGGTGAAGCCCAGGATATAGGCCACCGCCAGCGACATCAGCAGCACGGCGGGAATGGTGATCAGCACGATCAGCGCGGGGCGGAAGCCCATGGTGACATAGGCCAGCACGGTGACAAGCGCCGACACGATGAACAGCTTCATGATCAGGTGGGAAACCTTGTCGCGGGCGGTTTCGCCATAGTCGCGGCTGACGATCACATCGACCGAGTCGGGGATCAGCGCGCCCTTCATCAGGTCCAGCTCGTGCAGCAGGGCATGAGCCACATCGACCCCGTTCGAGCCGAATTTCTTGGCCACGGCCACGGTCACCGCCGGGCGGGTCGAGAAACCGCCGTCCTCGCCGCGGATGGTGCTTTCGACGATGGTCTTGGTCTCGGACGGGCCCTGGACGATGTTGGCGACATCGCGCAGATAGACCGGCATGTTGTCGCGGGCCGACACGATCAGGTTGCCGACATCGCCGGCGGTCTTCAGGAAATCGCCGGTATAGATCTCGAAATAGCGGCTGCCGTCGATCACGTCGCCCGCCGGGGTGCGCTGGTTCGCGGCCTGGATGGCGCCGGCGATCATGCTGGGCGTCAGGTTGTAGGAGCTGAGCCGCGACGGGTCGAGCTCAACCCGGATATGCTCGAAGCTGCCGCCGGTGACGAAGCTGAGCCCGGTGTTTTCCAGCGCCTTGAACTTCTGCTGCACGTCCAGCCCCAGCTTGCGCAGTTGCACCAGATCCAGCTGGTCCGAGCTGAGCGTCACCGTCACCACCGGCACGTCGTCGATCGACTTGGGCTTGACCAGCGGCGGCATCACGCCCTTGGGGGTGACGTCCATGTTGGACTGCAGCTTGTCGTAGAGCTTGACCAGCGACGGCTCCATCTGCTCGCCCACCTTGAAGCGGACGGTGACCATGGAAAAGCCGTCATGGCTCATCGAATAGACATGCTTGACGCCGGACAGCTCGCTCATCAGCCGTTCCAGCGGCTCGCTCACCAGGTTCGCCACCTCGTTCGACGAGGCGCCGGGATAGGCGACCAGGATGTCGACCATCGGCACCGAGATCTGCGGGTCTTCCTCGCGCGGGGTGACCAGCGCGCCGAGAAAGCCGATCAGGAAGAACGCGATCAGCAGCAAGGGCGTGATCGGGCTTTCGATGAAGGCCTTGGCGGTGCGCCCGGCCAGGCCCAGCCGGTGACCGGCGGGAGTGCCGCGCTGGGCTGGCGTTGCGCCGTTATGGTTGGTGCTGTCGCTCATGTTACCCTACCGCTCAGCGCCCCCGCTCAGTGGCTCGGCCGGATGGCGCCGCCGAAGGCGGGGCCGCCGTGGATCGGATCGCCCGATTTCAGATGCGGGCTGGGATTGGCCACCACCTGCTCGCCGACGCCGAGGCCCGAGAGGACGGCGGTGTTCTGGCCCTGCGCGTCGCCCAGCCGCAGCACCCGCATCTCGACCGTACCGTCCGGTCTGGCGACGAAGGCCACGGGCAGGCTGCCGCGCTGCACGATGGCGCTGCTGGGCACGGCCGGGGCCAGCTGGTTCGGGCTGCCGCCGCCGGGCTGGGCGATCCAGGCCAGCACATACATGCCGGGCGCCACCGGCGCGCCGGCGGGCAGCGTCAGCTTCACCGTCACCGTATGGGCGCCGGGATTGGCCGAGGGATAGACCTGGCTGACCACGGCCCAGCCGTTGCCGTCGTTCACCGTCACCGGCACCGGGTCGCCCAGATGCAGGTTGGCGACCAGCGCGACCGGCACCTCGACCCGCACGTCCATCTGATCGACATCGGCGATATCGGCCAGCGGCTGGCCGGGCTGGACCACGTCGCCGACGCGGACATGGCGTTTCACGATGGCACCCGACCAGGGCGCGATGGCGCGGCGCATCCGCAGTTGTGCGTCCAGCCCGTCGAGCCGCGATTGCGAGGCGACCATCTGGCTCAGCTGGCGCTCATAGGCGGCGCGCGCCTGGCTGGCGGCGGGAAAGCCGCGTCGCGCCTGTTCCTGGGTCTGCATCGGGCTGGCCATGCCGAAGGGCGAATTGCGCCCGCCCATGCCGGGGAACATCGAGCCGAACATGCCCTGCGCCATGTTGTAGAACGGCACCGTCATCTTGTCGTAAGCGTCATAGCCGGCCCCGCCCAGAGGCGAGGTCTGCGGCCCTTCCAGCTGGTCGTAAAGCTGGGTCTGGGCGTCCTGGATGCCGGTCATCTGGGCCGAAAGATCGCTCCAGGCGGCGCGATAGTTGGGCGCGATGGCATCGTCATCGAGCGCCACCACGACCTGGCCCGCCGCCATCCTCTCGCCGATATCGCCGGCGACATAGGTGACGCGGCCCGGCGCCTGCGCGGTCAGCTTGACCACGCGGCCGGCCTCGACATAACCGCCCAGGCGGATGCGTTCGGCGGCCGGCATCTGGCTGACGGTGGCAAGACCCGCCATGGGCGACATGAAGGCGCCCATGCCGGATACGGGATAGCCCCCGCCATGACCTCCGGACGCAGCCGTATGGTCGTCACCCGAGCCGCCGGCGAACCAAGCCGCAACAACGCCCCCGATGACGGCCGCAACGAACAGCGGCGCAAACGCATCAATCCGGAGATCATGTCTCTCCCTCCCTAGCACGCACCGCTTCCCTTCGGTGCAGGTGTGAAACGGGGGCCAGCCGCGTGTGCAATCAGCCGCGGTCGACGCGCCCCATGACGGTGAAGCTCTTGATGAACGGGCCGGCCATGGCCGGGTTCTTGATCATCGCGCCGTAATCACCGGTCTTGAATTTCAGTTTGCCGCCGGTATAGGCCAGCCCGAGGGCCACCATACCCAGGCCCTTGCTGCACCATTTCTCCCAATCGGCTGCCTTGGCGCGCAGGTCCCAGTTCAGCGCCTGGCCGTCAAAGGCCCCGGCGGCGGTCACATAACCATTTTGAACATCGATATAGCCGCGGGGCTGATCCTCGCCCTCGAAGCCATAGCCGATCACCGAGTTGAAACCGATCTTGGCCAGGGCATCGCCCAGGTCGGGCTCGTCGTTCCATGCATTGCCGAAATCGACCATCCAGTCGTCAGAAAACAAAGCGGGCATCGCGGTCCTCCTCTCCGCAGGAATGCTTCCTCCAGCATCCTGTCCCGTATCCAGCCCGTCGTTTAATGCCGACGGATCGTGTTTCTTGACCGCTCGAAACCGTCCCTGAGAACAGGTTCAAACATTGGAATATGTTTAGGTCACGAGTCAAGATGTTTATTTTCTGAGCACTGGATGGTGGCGTTAACTATGTGGGAAAAGCCGTCAGGCCGAAAAGAAATATCTCGATAACCCTTTGATTGTGTTCAAAAACGTTTCGCCCCCTGCGTCAAAGACGCCGGCTGCGGCGGATTGTCGGCGAAACGGCGACAACCTTGGCGATACCTCAGCATACCGGACCGAATCGTTTGGAAAATCGCGCCGGTCGGCGCGGCCCGTCCCCGGCGGGCTTCGCCGCGCCCGATTCTCGCCTCGACAGGACCCGGGTCCAGGCAAGGGCGCAGCGGGTGGGCCGGCCTGCCCGGGTTGGTATACCAGATGGTATGGTCGCCGGTTCGGGGCGGGTTCAGCGCGGCTTGCGGCGCAGATGCAGCGGCAGGCGGCGGAACACGGTGGCCGCCATCAGCAGCGCATCGAAGCACAGGTTGCGGTTGGCGGCATAGATCAGGTCCAGCCGCGCCTTGGCCGGGACACAGCGCCGTGTATAGACCCGTTCGGTCTCCTGCGGCGTGGCGCAATTCGCCAGCAGCCGTTCCTCGGTGCGGTGAAAGACCAGCGTGGCCAGCCCGGTCACCCCGGGCCGCGACTTCAATACGTCCGCGTATAGTTCTGGAAACTGCTCGACATAGCGCCTCAGCGGCGGGCGCGGGCCGACAAAGCTGATATCGCCGCGCAGGATGTTCCACAGCTGCGGCAGCTCGTCCAGCCTCGTGCGGCGCAGGGTCCGGCCCAGCGGGGTGATCCGCGCCACCTTGTCGCCACCCGAGACGCCGGCATCCGCCTGCACCACCGCCATGGTGCGGAACTTCCACAGCAGGAAGGGCTGCCCCGGCGCCCGCATCCGTTCCGAGATATAGAGCACCGGGCGGCCATCGCGGATCAGCACCAGGGCGGCGACCGCGGCGATCAGCGGCGCCAGAAGCACCGTCAGCAGCGCCGCCAGCAGCAGATCGAACAGCCGTTTCGACCAGGTCATGCCACCGCCTCCAGGGCGCGCCAGCCGGCGACGATCTGCTCGGCGCTTTCGTCCCTCAGGGCGACCAGCCGCGCCAGCCGCGCGGTGTCGAGCGCCACCATCCGCGCCGCGCCCTCGGGCGCCGGGCGCCAGGCGACCCGGCAGCCGGCGGCGCGGGCCAGCGCCTCCATCGCCAGCGGGCGCGGCAGGGCGACGTTCACCGCATCGGGCAGCGCCGCGTCCGGGCAGGTCAGCAGCGCGGCAAGGACCCGGGCCAGCGCCGGCATCGGGATATAGGACCGCCACGGGCCTTCGCCATCGGCGAACCGGTCGAGCGTCACCTCGCCCGCGCCGCCCGCGATGGCGCCGAACAGGCTGTCGGCGCCGGCGACATTGGCGATGCGCAGGGCGCAGGCGCGCGCGCCGCCCGGATGCTCGGCCGCCCAGGCGCCAAGCGCCGCCTCCATATCGAGCTTGGCCGCGCCATAGGGGTTGATCCCTCCGCCGGCGGCGTCCTCGCTCAGCGGCGCGGGGCCGGGCGGATAGACGGCGGCGGACGAGCAATGCAGCACCCGGGTCGCGCCCAGCGCCGTGGCCAGCTCCATCGCGGCCAGCGCCAGGCGGCGGTTTTCTGCCAGATCGCGGCCCGGTCCCGGGGTCACACCCCAAAGCGCCAGCACGGTCCGGATCGGCGGCAGGCCGGCGGGCGGGGCCTCGCCCGGGCGCCAGACAACCCCGCCGGGGCCGGGATTATCCCTGTATTGCCAATGAATTGATCCACCGGGCCCGGCCCCGTCGCGCCACAGCGCGCGCAACATCCGGCCCAGCTTGCCGCTGCTGCCCAACACCAGAATGCCCCCCGTCTGATGCGTTCCGGCCATGGTCACGAATTCTCCGCCCGATTTCGGCATTTGAGGCTGTTTATCACCGCATATTGCATGTAATACAAAGCGAAATACGTCATATAGAGACCAGGGGGCCTCGTGCGTCGTTCTGCCAAGCTGATTTTAGCCATCGCCATGGGTCTGTCCGTCACGGCCTGCACGCTGCCGCGCGGCGCCGGCATGGTCAACGAAATCCTCAGGGAACAGGACAAGGAAGCGCCGAGCTTTCAGGTGGTTGCCGTCAGCCGCGCCAATGTCGGCGACCTGGCGAAATGGCCGGCCACCGGCTGGGCCGGGCATTACCGCTGGCTCAGCGCCTCGCGCGGCGGCAACAGCAGCGTCATCCGCGTCGGCGACACCATCGACCTGGTGATCTGGGACAGCCAGGAAAACTCGCTGATCACCGCGCCGGAACAGAAGATGGTGCGGATGGAGGGTCTGGTGGTTTCGCCGCGCGGCGAGATCTTCGTGCCCTATGCCCAGACCATGGTGGTCAGCGGCATGAGCCCAGATGCCGCGCGCACCCAGATTCAGGACGCGCTGGCCCCCATCGCGCCGGATGCGCAGGTCCAGGTGATCCATCATTCCGGCGAGAACAACTCGGCCGATCTGGTCAGCGGCGTGCCCAAGCCGGGCAGCTATGTGATCGACGGGCGCAATGTCACCATCCTCAACCTGATCGCCCAGGGCGGCGGCATCTCCAACAGCCTGCGCAACCCGCTGGTGCGGCTGATCCGTGGTGGCCAGACCTATGAGGTGCGCGCCGAGGATCTGTTTGCCAACGCGTCGAAGAACATCCTCATCCGCGGCAACGACAAGGTTCTGGTGGAAGAGGACAAGCGCTATTTCACCGCGCTGGGGGCGACCGGCAAGGAAGAGCTGGTCTATTTCCAGAAGGAACAGATCAGCGCGCTCGAGGCGATGTCGATCATCGGCGGTCTCAGCGACAGCCGCGCCAACCCCAAGGGCGTGCTGGTGCTGCGCGACTATACCGCCAAGCAGGTTCGCAGCGATGGCAAGGGCCCCGAGATGCAGCAGGTGGTGTTCACCTTCGACCTGACCAAGGCGGATGGTCTGTTCGCCGCCCGCAAGTTCGAGATCAACCCGCGCGACACCGTGCTGGCGACCGAAAGCCCGGTCAATGCCGCCCGCACCATCCTCGGGTTGCTGGGAACGGCGATCGGGGTGTCGAACGCGGCCGGCAACCTGACCGACTGACGCCGCCGCGTCTCAACCGCGCCAGCGCAGCAGGCGTTTCTCGGCCTGGGTGATGACGGCCGAAACCAGCACGCCCAGCGCCGACAGGATGACCACGCCGGCGAACAGGCGTTCCAGGTCGTAAAGCGATCCGGCTTCCAGGATATAGGCGCCGATACCGTATTCCGCGCCCAGCATCTCGGCCGCGACCAAGAGGATGATGGCGATCGTCAGGCTGATGCGCAGCCCCGACAGGATGCCGGGCAAGGCGCCGGGGATGACGATCTTGCGCACGATTGAGAACCACGACAGGCCGAAGCTCTGCCCCATGCGGATCAGCCCCCGGTCGACATTGTCGACGGCGCCGTATGTCGCCACCGCCGTGGGGGTGAAGGTGCCAAAGGCGATCAGCGCGTATTTCGATCCCTCGTCGATGCCGAACCAGATCACGAACAGCGGCAACAGCGCGATCTTGGGAATCGGCATCAGCGCCGCCACCAGCGGCACCATACCCGCGCGTATGTAACTGAAGAGCCCGATCAGCACCCCCACCGAAATGCCGATGGCGGCGCCCAGCGTGGCGCCCACCGCCAGCCGGGTGAGCGACGGCACCAGGTGCTTGAACAACAGCCCCGATTGCCACAGCTCGCCGAAGGTGGCCACCACGTCCGAGGGGCGCGGCAGGGTCAGCGGCGTGATCCATCCCGCCCGCGTGCCGGCCTCGGCCAGGGCGATGAGCAGGGCAAAGACGACGATCCCGGCAAAGCGCACCGGCTGCGGCCGGAAACCGCCGCCGCGAAACGGGACCGGGCGGGTTTGTCTTGTGTCTTCAGGCATTGGACAGCTCCGCGTCGGCGGCGCGGGCCTCGTCCCGCATCAGGTGCCAGAGGTGTTTGCGCCGGGCCTCGAGCGCCGGATCGGCCTCGTCGCGGGTGTCGAGCGGGGTGTCGATTTCCACCACCTCGCGAATCTGCCCGGGGCGGCGCGACAACACCACGATGGCATGGCCCAGCCGCACCGCTTCCGAAAGGTTGTGGGTGACATAGACTGCGGTGAAGGGCGCCCGGGTCCACAGCCCGACCAGATCGTCCATCAACAGCTCGCGGGTCTGCGCGTCGAGCGCCGACAGCGGCTCGTCCAGCAGCATCACCGCCGGGTTCACCGCCAGCGCCCGCGCGATGGCGACGCGCTGCTTCATGCCGCCGGACAGCTGCCTCGGAAGGGCGTCGGCAAAGTCGGACAATCCCGTACGGTCCAGTACGTTCGCGACGATCCCGGCCTGCCGGGCGCGGCCCAGGCGGTGGTCCTCGAGCGCCAGGGTAATATTGCCGGCGACCGTGCGCCAGGGCAGCAGGGCGAAGTCCTGGAAGACATAGGTCAGCGGGTTCAGGCAGCCCTCGGGCGGGGTGCCGACCTGAAGGATCTCTCCCCGGTCGGGTCGCTCCAGCCCGCCGATCATCCTGAGCAGGGTGGACTTGCCGCAGCCCGACGGCCCGACGATGCAGACGATGCGCCCCTCGGGCACCGTCAGGGTGATGTCACGCAGCACCTCGGTCGCGCCATAGGCATGGCTGACGGAATTCAGGCGAAGTTCCATGGTCGATACGCAAAGCTATGGCGCCGCCCGCAACCGGCGGCGCCGCCGACCTCAGCCGATGGTCTCGACATAGGAGGTGTCGACCAGCTTCTCCATCGTCATGCCGCCATCGACCAGCCCTTCGGCCTTGAACCAGTCGAGCTGATCCTTGATCGAGGCGACGTTCAGCGCGGCGCCCTTGTTCAGCCACATGGTGCCGTTGATGATCGACTTCGAGGCCTTCTCGATCGGCTGATCCTCGTAGACATATTTGTGGATCAGATCGACCATGGCGGTGACGCCCTCGTCGCCATGGGCCTTGTCGACCATGGTGCTGTCGTAATCGTCCACCCCTTTCGAGAAACCGGCCAGGAAGGCGCGGGTCATGTCGCCCTCGTCGGCGGCGTTCTTGGCCGAGGTGAAGACGGTGGTGACCTGATAGTCGGGCAGATAGTCCGAGATATTGCCGATGATATGCACCGCGCCCGACCCGGCCAGCGGCTTGGCGATATGCGGCACGATGGACCAGGCGTCGATCTGGCCCGATTTCAGCGCGCCGATCACGGCGCCGACCTTCTGCAGCGGCTTGAAGCTCATCGAAATGCCCTCGGCCGCGGCGATCTTCGCCCCCATGTAATGGAACGAGGACCCGGCGGTGGTCATGCCGAAGCTCTTGCCGTCCAGCATCTTGGGTGTGGTCACACCGGCCTGGAAGGCGGCGTCGGACGCCAGGATCTTCTGCCCGTCGATGCCCGCCTTCTCCGACAGCCCGCCGCCGATCACCTTCACCGCGCCCTTGTCGGCGAGCGAGATCAGACCGCCGGAAATGGCGGTGACGGCGTAATCGACATCGCCCGAGGCGATGGCCACGGCCATCGGCTGGGCGGCCTGGAAGAACTTCAGCTCCACGTCCAGCCCGGCCTCGGCGAAATAGCCGCGCTCGACCCCGATGAAGCTGGCCGAATGCGAGGTGAAGCGCAGTGCGGCGACGGTGATCTTGCGATTGGCGGCAATCGCCGGGCGGCCAGCGTGCTGGCGGCGGCCGCGCCCATCAGGCCAAGCGCGTGGCGGCGGTTCATGCGGGTCATGTTGGTCCCTCTCCTATATCTCCGGCGCGGAGTTAACCACCATTGGCGGCCGGGCGGAAGGGGAAAGGGTCAGACCCCCGCCAGCATCGCCTCGACCAGTTTCTGCACCCTCAGCGCCTCGGCCGGGGTGGCGAGGCGGCTGGGCCTGCCGTCCAGAAGCAGCAGCAGATCGTCGAGCTGCGCCTTCAGGCTGGCCGCGCGCGGGTCCTCGGGCAGGGTCCAACCGGGGCGTATTCGCCCCCGTCCGAGGCCGCATCGACATAGAAATCGGTGATCCGGCGGCTGGGCTTGCTGCCCTTGATGGTCAGCTCCTGCCGGTCGGGCTGGGCGCCGCCGACGCTGGCCATGACGGTGACGGGCTCGCCCGTCGGCGGCTTCGAGCCGGGCCAGCATGTGGGTCTCGCAGAGCCTGTCGTCGGCCGGATAGGACGGCCGCGCCCAGACCACCTTCAGCGGCCCCAGGATCCGTTCCGAGAAGAACAGGAAATGCGAGATCACCTCGCGCGTCATGCCGCCCTCGGCGCGGAAGCGCAGCCAGTCGGCGTCGACCTGCCAGGCCCGCGGCCAGGCGCCATAGGTCACCACGATATCGGCGCCCAGCACCTCGCCCAGCGCGCCGGATTGCGCGGCCTGCGCCACGCCGGTCATCGCCACGCCGGCGGCCTGGGTGAAATTCGCCGCCGCCGGCACGCCGAACCCGGCCAGACGCGCCACCAGATCCTCGCTTTCGGCCACATCGACGCCCAGCGGCTTCTCCAGGAACACCGCCTTGCCCGCCGCCGCAGCAGCCAGGGCATAGGCCTTGCGCAGCACCGGCGGACAGGCGAGGTAGACCAGATCGGCCGCCGCGATCGCCGCCTCGGGTGTCTCGGCGATCACCGCCTCGGGCGCCAGTTTCAGCGCCTCGGCACAGGCCGTGGCGTCCGGGTCCCACAGGGCGACCGGGGTATAGCCTTCGTGCCGGTCCATATGCTCCAGCATCCGCCGGCCCATGATCCCCAGCCCGATGATCGCCGTCGTCACGCTCATGCCGCCCATCCTTTCAGCAGGTCCTTCGCCATCATCATATGCACCCCCTTCTGGCCGTTCACCGTCTGGGTGATGCGCAAATCGCCCGCCAGCGAACACAGCATATAGGCATCCTCGCGGCTCAGCCCCTCGATCTCGACGATCCAGCCGATCATGTCGCGCAGCGCCATCTCGGCGCAGCGGTTCAGGTCCTCGTGCAGGCCAATGGTGACGATATGCGCCGGCGTCTCGGCCCGGGGGAAGGTCCAGCCCAGATCGTCGCGCGCGGTCAGGCGGAAGGTGCCTTCCAGCGCGGTTTCGATGGCGGTCACGCAGACCTCGCCATCGCCCTGGGCGCCATGGCCGTCACCGCAGGAGAACAGAGCGCCCTCGGCATGGACGGGCAGGTACAGCGTGCTGCCCGCGACCAGTTCCTTCAGGTCCAGGTTGCCGCCATGCCGGCGCGGCTGGATGGTCGAGATACGCCCCCAGTTCGGCGGCGGCGCCACGCCCATCACCCCGAAGAACGGCGCAAGCGGCAGGTCGAGCCCCCAGGACAGCTTGCCCACCCCCTCCTCCAGATCGAGCGGGATGATCTCGACCCGGCCTTGCGGAAATTCCTCGGGCAATGTGCCGGCCAGCGGGCGGATCAGGTTCCAGCCCCAGTCCTGCCGGATCGTGATGTCGAGGATATCGACCTGCAGCACCTGGCCCGGCTGCGCTCCCTTCACCGCCACCGGCCCGGTCAGGATATGGCCCGGCAGCATCCGTTCGGAACTGGCGTGGATGTCGAACAGCTCGGGCGGAACATAAAGCCCGCTGTCCGGCGCGGGGATATGATCGGGGCCGCCCGACACCGTCTCGATCACCACCGTCGCGCCGCTCTCGATCTCGACGGCCGGCGGCAGGGTGGCGTCGAAATAGCCCCAGGCGCAGGTCTCCGGGCTGGCTCTCAGTCGCGTCGTCATGTCTTGCTGTCCCCGCTTGTCCAGGCGGCAGTTCACACCATCGCCGGGGGAAGGGAAAGGGCAAAGGCCCGGATCAGGCGCTGCGCAGGTGCGCGACGCCGCGCTTTGCGGCAAGGGCGATCTGCCGCTGGCGTTCGCGGAAGCGCTCCTTGTCGGCGTCGCTGGTCTCGTCCACGCAGTGATGGCAGCTGACGCCCTCTTCATACTCCGGGCGCCGGGTGTCCTCGGGCAGGATCGGGCGGCGGCAGGCGTGGCACAGGATATGCGGCCCTTCCTTCAACCCGTGCCCGACCGAGACGCGATTGTCGAAGACGAAGCATTGGCCTTCCCAGGTGCTCTCATCCTCGGGCACCTCTTCGAGGTATTTCAGGATGCCGCCCTGCAGGTGAAAGACCTCTTCCACGCCCTGGCTGAGGAACCAGTTGGTCGATTTCTCGCAGCGGATGCCGCCGGTGCAGAACATGGCGATGCGCTTGTTGTGGAAGCGGTCCTTGTTCTTCTCCCACCAGGCGGGGAAGTCGCGGAAGGTGGCGATATCGGGGTCGACCGCGCCCTTGAAGGTGCCGATGGCGACCTCATAGTCGTTGCGGGTGTCGATCACCGCCACGTCCGGGCTTTCGATCAGCGCATTCCAGTCCTTGGGCGCGACATAGCGGCCGACCTTCAGGGTCGGGTCCACGTCCGGCTGGCCCATGGTGACGATTTCGCGCTTCAGCTTCACCTTCATCCGGCGGAAGGGCTGTTCGCTGGCCGGGCTGTCCTTCCAGACGATGTCGGCAAAGCCGGGCAGGGCGCGGATATGGGCCAGGACGGCATCCAGCCCGGCCTTGCCGCCCGCGATGGTGCCGTTGATGCCTTCGCGCGCCAGCAGCAGCGATCCGGTGATGCCGTTTTCCTCGCACAGCGCCAGAAGCGGCCCCTTGGTGGCGGCGGGGTCCGGGATCGGGGCGAAATGATAAAGCGCGCGGCAGGTATACATGGGCCGCGATTTACGCCCCTCGCGCCCCTGTGGCAAGGGTTCACCCGGCGGCGCGCGCCAACCCGTCGACCACCGCCGTGAACACTTCCGAGGTCTCGAAGGCGGCGCCGGGGAAACCCGCGCGCAGCTGCGCCTGCACCGCCCCCAGAAGGGACGAGCCGCCGACGAAGACCACCCGGTCCACCGTCCCGGGCGCCGCGCCCGCCTCGGCCACCGCCTGAAGCGCGCAACCGGCGATCTGGCGGGCGGCCTCGTGCAGTTCCGCCTGAAGCGCGCCGTGGGCCAGTTCGGCCTTGAGCCCGCGTTCGATCATGCCCAGCTCGATCATGCCCGCGCTGGCGCCGTTGGCCTCGATCTTGGCCGCCTCGACGGCATAGGCGACTTCGTGCCCCAGATGCGATTCCAGCACCTCGCCCAGCCGCGCGAACAGATGCGGCTGCGGCGACAGGCGCTCCCAGCGGCGCACCTCGCGCAGGGTCGCGGCGCCATAGACGAAGGCGATCTTTTCCCAACTGGCCAGATCGTTGAAGAGGGCCTTCGGCGCGGTATGGGTGCCTTCGCCGAATTCGTTGCCGATCTCGGCGCCATGGCCCAGAAGCGGCATGGCATGGGCCAGGCTCAGCCATTTGTCGAAATCCGTGCCCCCCAGCCGCAACCCGGTCGAGGCCAGAACCCGCGTTTCGCCGTCGTGCCGGTCGCAGAGCGTGAAATCCGAGGTGCCGCCGCCGATATCGACGATCAGGATACGGCCTTCCCCGCCGGTGGCCAGCGCCGCCGCCTCGGGTTCGGGCAGGAAATCGACCGCGTCGAACCCGGCCAATCGGTAGGCCTCGGTCAGGTCGGCCAGCGCCTGTTCGTGGCGCTCCAGGCTGGCGGAATGGAACCGCACCGGCCGGCCCGACAGCGCGGTTTCGAACCGCTGGCCGGTTGCCGCCTCGGCCCTTCTACGGATCTCGGCCAGAAACCGGGCGATGACCTCGATCAGGGTGATCCTCTCGTTCATCAACTGCCGCTTCTCGCGCGCCAGCGCGGTGCCCAGCACGCTTTTCAAGGCGCGCAGGAACCGCCCCTCGCGCCCCTCCATCATCGCCGCCTGCGCGGCATGGCCGATCAGCATGTCGCGGCTGTCGAAATCGAGGAACACGGCCGAGGGCAGGGTGGCCCGCCCCGGTTCCAGCGCGATGACCTGCGGCCGGCCCGCGTCCAGCCAGGCGCAAGCGGTGTTCGAGGTGCCGAAGTCGATGCCAAGCCGGGCCATGGGGCGCCCTCCTGTCGCGTCTGGGAAAGCGCCGGGGTCTATCGCGGCCGCGGCGCTTTGGCAAGGCGCGGCGGGATTGACGCCGGGCGGTCGCGCGCTAGGCTGGCCGCAGAACGAAAATGGAGCCCGCCCATGCCCGCATCCGCCCTGCCCGGAACAGCCCTGATCGTGATCGACGTGCAAAACGATTTCTGCCCCGGCGGCGCCCTGGCGGTCGAGGATGGCGACCGCATCGTCGAGGGTATCAATGCCCGCATGGGCCTCTTCGATGCCGTGGTCCTGACCCAGGACTGGCACCCCAAGGGGCATTCCTCCTTCGCCACCTCGCATCCCGGCGGCACGCCCTTCGGCACCGTCGAGATGGCTTACGGCACCCAGGTCCTGTGGCCCGATCACTGCGTTCAGGGCAGCGCCGGCGCGGCGTTTCACCCGCGGCTCGATACCGACCGCGCGGCGCTCATTCTGCGCAAGGGGATGAATCCGGGCATCGACAGCTATTCCGCCTTCTTCGAGAACGACCAGACCACCGCCACCGGGCTCGAGGGCTGGCTCAGGTCGCGCGGGCTGACGAACCTCACCTTCGTCGGCCTCGCCACCGATTTCTGCGTCGCCTGGTCGGCGATGGATGCCGCCCGGCTGGGCTTTCAGGCGGCGGTGGAACAGGGGCTCTGCCGCGCCATCGACCTCGACGGCTCGCTGGCGGCGGCGCGGGACAATATGCGCGCGGCCGGGGTGAAACTGGCTTAGGCTCAGGACCCATTAATCCTGCGTCACTGGCGCCAAATCCACGAAATATCAGGGGTTTGGTGCGCGCCGGGCATAGTGGTTCTATGTTCAAGCGCGACAAGCCACTGAGATGAAGTGGATTTGGCGTCCTTCGGATTTGACGGATTTTTCGCCTGACGTCCTCTCAAGGCCTTGAAATAGAGCCACTATTCCGGCGCCCTTGGTCGTAGTCAGACAAAAAATCTGTCAAACCAGTGGTGCAGGATTAATGGGTCCTGAGCCTAGGTAAGGCATGCCTGACTGGACCGCGCCCCGCGCCTTGGCCTAAGCTTGGTTCGAGACAACAGGCTGGGCGCCGCGATGGACCCGCATTCCGATCTGATCCCCCGCATCGCTGGGGGCGACAAACAGGCCCTGGCGGCGCTCTATCGGGCGCTGGAACGGCCTGTCTTCCGCTTTATCCGCTCCCGTTTGAACGATCCCTTCGAGTCGGCCGACATACTCCATGACGTGTTCATCGAGGTCTGGCGCTCGGCCGGCCGTTTCGAAGGGAGATCGAAAGTGCAAACCTGGATCATGGGAATCGCCTATCGCAAGGTGATCGACGCACATCGCAAGCGTGGCCGCGTGGATGTGACCGACGACATCCCCGACATGGCCGACGACACCGATACCGAAGCCTGCATCGCCGCCAGCGAAGAGGCGGTGCAGGTGCGGCAGTGCCTGGAAACCCTGAAACCCGACCATCGCAGCGCCATCTCTCTCGCCTTCTACGACGACATGACCTATGGCGAGATCGCCGAGGTCACCGGCGTTCCCGAAGGCACGGTGAAGACCCGGGTGTTCCACGCCAAGAAACTGCTGATGCGCTGCCTCGAAGGCTTCGGGCTGCGCGCGAAGGGGGTGGCGACATGACCCGCGACGAGATTTCCGCGCTGCTGCCCTTCCTGGCCAACGGCACATTGGAGGGCGACGAGAAGGCCCAGGTCGAGGCCGCCCTGGCCGAGGATACCGTCCTGCGCGACGAGCTGCGCGCGCTTCGGGCGATCCGCGCCACCATGCAGGACGAGGCCGAGTTCACCCCAGGCGAGATGGGCCTGGCCCGCCTGATGCGCGGGGTCGAGGCCGAAACTGCGGTTGCCGCCGCCCCGCGCCGCACCTGGATCTGGCAGGCCGCGGCGGCCGTCCTTCTGGCCGTGGCGGTCGGGCAGGCGGCGCTGACCTGGCGCGCTCCGGCGCCCGGCGGCTACGAGCTTGCCGGCGCGGGCGAGGCGGCGCTGAGCGTCGCCGTCGCCCCCGGCGTCAGCGAAGAGGCCTTCCGCGCGCTGTTGCTCGACGCCGGCGTGGCGATCGTCGGCGGGCCGTCGGCGCTGGGGCTCTACGATCTGGCGCCGTCCGAAGGCACCGATCTTGCTGCGGCGCGCGCCGCTCTCGAAGCCTCGCCGCTGATCGACAGCGTCCAGAGCCCGGAGGACTGAGGACGACAGAACCCATGCGCCAGCCCCTCCATACCTTCCTGATCGTTCTCGGCCTGGTCTGCGGGCTGCTGCTCTGGCCGTTGCAGGCCGGGGCGCAACAGTCCGCCGGGGGCAGTCGCGGCGGCGGTGGCGGCGGTGGACAGTCGGTCCGCGCCAGCGACATCGCCTATACCAGCGGCCGGCCGGAATATATCGCCGTCGGGCCGCAGCGGCAGGTCGCCGCCTTGGCCCGGGCGCTGACCCAGGGGGGGGCGCGGGTCCTGCGCACGCGCGATCTGCCCAGCATGCGGCAACAGGCGCTGGTGGTCGATCTGCAGGATGGCCTGTCGTTCAACGCGATGCTGCGGCTGGCCCGCCAGGTGGCGCCGCAGACCGGGGTCGACCGGCACATGATCTATCGCTATGCCGGGTCGCCCCGGCTCTATGCGCCGGCGATGCTGGGGCAGGAGGCGGGCAAGGCCTGCCCGCTCGGGCGCGCCGTGCCGGTGGGGCTGATCGACGGGCCGGTCGACCCGGGGCACCCGGCGCTGGCCCGGGCGCAGATCACCCGTCACAGCGTTCTGGACCCGGGCGACGGCGGCGCCAAGGCCAGCCACGGCACGGCGGTGGCGGGCCTGATCGTCGGACAGGATGCCTCGGGCGCGCTGGGCGGTTTCGCCCCCGGTGCGCGGCTTTACGCGGTGGCGGCCTTCGCCCGCGAAAAGGGCGGCGAGGGCGCCGATGTGGAACGCATCGCCCTGGCGCTCGACTGGCTGCTGGGGCGCGGGGTGCGGCTGATCAACATGTCCTTCGCCGGCCCCCCGAACGATGCGCTGGCTGTCGCCCTGGATGCGGCGGCCCGGCGTGGTGCGGTGATGGTCGCGGCCTCGGGCAACGATGGCAAGGCGGTGGCGGCCTTCCCGGCCGCCGCGCCGCAGGTGATCGCCGTCACCGCCGTCGATGCCGCGCGGCGGCGCTATGCCCGCGCCAATTACGGCCCCTATATCGAGTTCGCCGCGCCGGGGGTGGACCTCTTCGTCGCGCGCAGCGCATCGGGCGGCTATGCCTCGGGGACATCCTATGCCGCGCCCATCGTCACCGCTCTGGCCGCCCGTCTGATGGCGCGCGGCGCGGGCTCGCTCTCCTCGGTGCGTGCGGGGCTCAGGAAATCCGCCGCCGATCTGGGCGACAAGGGCCGCGACCCGCGCTTCGGCTGGGGTATGCCGCTGCTGCCGGGATGCTGAAAATATCAGTATTTTCAGCGCCTTGAGATTTTCTTGAAAATTTTCTCGAAAACTTTGAACCGAAGGCCCGGGTCTTTCGACACATGAACGTAACGCGGATGCACCGCGAACATTCAACCCGAAAGGACCTCTTGAAATGAAACGCCTTGCCCTGATCGCCGCCGCCCTGACCGGCCTGACCCTGACCGCTCCCGCCGCCCAGGCCGGAGGCGCCGGCGCCTCGTTGCCGGCCTGCTATCACCATGTCATCAACGCCTGCAACGCCTCGCGCCACCCCGAATCCTGCTCGCAGGCCGGCATGAACGCCTGCGACGACTATCACAAGAACAACAAGAACAAGAGCAAGTCGGCCCCGCCGCAGGAGCTGAAGATCCAGATGGTGGCCAAGCCGGGCGGCAAGTACCGGGCGATCCTGAAAGAGGTGAAGCCCGTCCGCGAGATCGAGACCCTGAAGCCGATCCCGCGCCCCCGGCCCGATCCGGCCCCGTTCGGCGGTCGTGGCTGGCCCCAGACCACCGGCGGGCAGCACCACTGAGCCCCCGCGAATGAGCCGGCCCGGCGGGTGGGCGCCCTGCCTCCCCGTCCCGCTGCCCGCCCCGCCTGACCCGGCTCGTCCTGGCCGCTTCCTCCCCCAAAGGAAGCGGCCTTTTCGCCTTTGCGGCCCCGTGCCCGCGCCGCCCTCCGGCGCGATTTCCCTTTCCGCCCCGCGACTTTCTGGCATAATGCGGGCCTTCGGGACGGAAGGAAGAGGGCGAGGTCATATGGATATCGCGAACCGCGTGTGGAACCACAAATGGAAGATCGACCCGATCGTGCGGTCGCTCATCGACAACGATTTCTACAAGCTGCTGATGTGCCAGTCGGTGTTCCCTAGCAAGCCCGACGCGCATGTCACCTTCTCGCTGATCAACCGCTCCAGGCATGTCCGCCTGGCCGAGCTGATCGACGAGGGCGAGCTGCGCGAACAGCTCGACAATATCCGCTCGCTGTCGCTTTCCCGGGGCGAATCCACCTTCCTGCGCGGCAACATGTTCTATGGCAAACGCCAGATGTTCCGCCCCGACTTCATGGAATGGTTCGAGGGCCTGCGCCTGCCGCCCTACCACCTGGAAAAGGTCGACGGCCAGTACGAGCTGACCTTCGAGGGCAAATGGCACGAGGTCATGCTGTGGGAGATCCCCGCTTTGGCCACCCTGATGGAACTGCGCGGCCGCGCCGTCCTCAACGCCATGGGCAAGTTCGAGCTTCAGGTGCTCTATGCCCGCGCCATGACCAAGCTGTGGGAGAAGGTCGAACGCCTGCGCGACATCCCCCGGCCTCCGGATCGCCGATTTCGGCACGCGGCGCGGCATTCCCTCTCTGGCAGGACCGCTGCGTCCAGGCGATGATCGAGGGCCTGGGCGAGGCCTTCGTCGGCACCTCGAACGTGCTCATCGCCATGAAGCGCGACACGGAAGCCATCGGCACCAACGCCCACGAATTGCCCATGGTCTATTCCGCTCTCGCCCCGGATGACGCCGCCCTGGCCCGCGCCCCCTATGACGTGCTCTCCGACTGGCATCAGGAGCACAGGGGCAACCTGCGCATCATCCTGCCCGACACCTACGGCACCCGTGGCTTCCTCGACCGCGCCCCCGACTGGCTGGCCGGCTGGACCGGCATCCGCATCGATTCCGGCGACCCGGCGGCGGGGGCCGAGGTGGCCATCGACTGGTGGAAATCCCGTGGCGAGGACCCGCGCGAAAAACTGATCATCTTCTCCGACGGGCTCGACGTCGACAAGATCATCGAGCTCCAGCGCCAGTTCCAGGGCCGCACCAAGGTCAGCTTCGGCTGGGGCACGTTGTTGACCAACGATTTCCGCGGGTTGACGCCCGACGACGCCCTGTCGCCCTTCTCGCTGGTCTGCAAGGCCGTCTCGGCCAACGGCCGGCCCACGGTGAAGCTTTCGGACAACCCCAACAAGGCGATGGGGCCTTTGGGCGAGATCGAGCGGTATAAGCGGGTGTTCGGGGTTGGGGAGCAGGAGAGGCTGGAGGTTGTGGTGTAGTTGGGACTGAAAACTCGTCGTTCAAAAGGAATAGAAGAGACTGTTCAAAGTCTGGTCGCTGATTTGCCGAGAAAGCTTCTAGCGAAGCGGATTGCCGAGAATGCTGAAAAGCAAGGGTACGAGGTTGGGCCATGGACTGAGACCCTTGCGACTCGGCTGTTTGATTCTGATTGGGATATATCAAAGATTGACCATTCCGATCTTCCAGACATCGAGGTCTCATTGGGAAAAGACGACCTTAAGCGGATCTTGGAAGAAGCTGAAGAATTTATCGCGAATGAGGTTCCCAAGATTGTTTCGGACTTGATCGAGAAGGCATCTGAAACATTGGAACGATCGCTCTTTCGTCGCTGGCCGCAGGAGGCCGCCTATCAGCGGTCAGAACGCTTTGCCTTTCAGCAGAACTTGGAAGTTCGATGGGGAAAAATGTTTGATGCGTATCGCATCTTACTGACAAGTTGCCGTGAAATTGGGCACGCTGAGCAGGCAAGACTAGCTAGATCGCGAGCAAAAAAAGACCGTCTGAAGCGTGCTGCTTTGCTGGGGTGTCACGCTCGAAGCATGAGAGTTGCTCATGAAGTTCTGGTTCTGGCCGAAAGCGGGTTTGCCGATGGCGCGTTGGCGAGGTGGCGCACGCTTTATGAGACAACAATAACTATGATGGTACTCGAGAGATGTGGCGAAGAAATTTCAGAAAGATATTTTGCTTCATACGAAGTGGTAAAGCTCGATGAGTTGAAGAACGAGCTCAGGCTCAGCTCGACCCAATCAAATGAGCTTCAGGAAGCTTTAAAGCAGCAGACGGAAATCGTCGATGAACTAAAATCCGTATACGGAGAAGCTATTGCAGCTCGCAAAGGTTACGGCTGGTCAGCTCCCATATTTTCAAACAACAATGACCCAACTTTTCGCGATTTGGAAAGGTTCTTGGGCGCCGAAGACCTCCCGCAGACGTATAAAGTCTCAAGCTATCGGATTCATGCTAACTCGGCGGGCCTTCTGGATAACTTGGCTGACTTAGTCGGTGAAGGGCTATTCCTTGCTGGAAGCACGAACGCTGGTCTTGATGCCGGATGCGAACTGGCAGCGCATAGTGCGGCGCTTTGTACTTCGTTGTTACCCATCGGGCACGACAGCATCGAAGCAGCTATTCAAATCAAGGTTATTGAAGCACTTAGGTGGAGAGTCAGTAAGGAAGCGAAAAAAGCGGCGAAAAAGCTCTTTAGGGATCATGAGCGAGCTTTTTTCACTGGGAAATGAGGTATTGTAGCTAACTGTGGCGGGAAACTTCCTGCGCCTAGACCTCCGGCCCTTTTCTGAGGGCCTTCACCTCCCCCCGCTCCTTCTTCGCCTTGATCCGCCGCTCCTTCGACCCCTTCGTCGGCTTCGTCGCGATCCGCCGCTTCGGCGCGACCAAAGCCCGGCGGATCAGCTCGGCGAGGCGTTCGCGGGCGATCTCGCGGTTGCGCGACTGATGCCGCGTCTCGTCGCACTGGATCACCAGCGCGCCCTCCTTGGTCCAGCGCCGGCCCGCCAGCCGTTTCAGCCGGGCCTTCACGGCGGGCGTCAGGTGGGGCGAGCGGGCGGCCTCGAAGCGCAGTTCGACCGCGGTCGAGACCTTGTTCACGTTCTGCCCGCCCGGGCCGCTGGCGCGGGTGAAGACCTCGGTCAGTTCCCAGTCCTCGATTAACAGATTGTCCGTAATTCTTAACGGCATGGGCCCTTTCCGGTGCCAGACGTTTTGCAGCCAGGGTGCAGCCGGGGTGCAGACACCCGTTTTCGCCGCCTGGGCCACATCTTACCCCACCGTGCGGGGATGCGAAAAGGGCCGTTCCGGCGATGGAACGGCCCTTCGAGATTTAAGGAGGTGCATCGGTTAGGATTTGCACCAATCCGGGGTTTTCGCACCCAAGGGCTGCCTCAGGTGAGCGTCTCCCGAACTGTTCCGCCGCACGTCTCCATGATCCCTTTAGACACCAGAGCACCTCCTTTCGTTTGTTTCGCCTGGGTTCAGCCTGCCACAGCCGAATCAGATGTCAAACAAAATCATGTGGTGCGCGGCCGTAATGCCCCCACGATGATGCGGAACGGCACAAGAGCGATCAAAGCGAGGGCAAGTTTCACCATCCAGTCGGCAAAGGCGAGGGAGACCCAGAGCGGCGCCTCGGGGCCCGCGTTCAGGAAGGGCACGGCGCCCTGCGCCCACGAGACGGCCTCATCTGCGGCGGGGCCGAAGGACAGCGCGGCCGAGAAGGCGATGGTGAAGAAGAGCGCGGTGTCGAGCGCCGATCCCACAAGCGTCGAAACCAGCGGCGCGCGCCGCAACAGCCGTCACGGAAGCGATTAAACACCGCCACATCAGTCAGTTGCGCGACAAGAAACGCCGTGCCCGATCCCCACCGCGATGCGCAGCGGAGACGGCGAAGCATATTCATAGCCGTCGCCCTGCAGCATGATCTGCGATCCGATCAGCGAACAGAGAATGCCAGTGACAGATCCGGCCAGCACGACCCGGCGGCCGGCCCGGCGCCATAGACGCGGTTCATCATCCGTCACCAGAAAGGCGAAGGATGGTGAAGGCGCCCCAGGTCAAAGCCCGTCGAGGATGAGAATTGAACGAGGATGTTCGAGGCCACCACGATGGCGGCCATGGCAAGAATACAGGAATGTGCGTGCGGTTCATGGTTCGTTAAGCCCGTTTTGACAGCATGGTGCGGCGACATGGCCCCTCGGATGAAGGACGGGCGGCGTATAGGTGAGCTCAGCCAGGGTTGTCCAGCGCGTATTCGACTCGGTGCGCTGGAAGGCGCGGTAATTATCGTCCGAGATCATCGTCAGGCGGATGCGGCCCTGGGCATCGCGCCAGACGCTGAGGCCTTCGAGGTTGTCATGCGCGCCGGTGCCCGGGTGACGAGAAGGCTCGCGCTCGTCGGTGACCGCATCGGGTGGATGGCAAAGCTGCGAACGCGCGAGCGGAAGCCGATGCCGACGAAGTGCGCTCGAGAAAATGGGAAGCCGTCCGTCAGGGCCGAAATCGGCGCCGACGGGAAGTCGCCACTTCGGGGGATCAGAGGCTGCGGTCCCATTTCCCGCCTCGAAAGCGGTAGAGCGGGAACGGACGGGTCAGCTTACGGACCCTCCCGGGGAGCGTATAGAGCCAGCCGCGCGTCACCGCCAGGGCTTCGAGCGAGTACTTTGCATATGGGCGAAATCGGGGTGACTGGGCAGCAGCCGCGCCGGAGGCCGTCAAGCGCGGGATAGGCCCAGACGCGATGGTCGCCCTCGAACGAGACGAAGGCGCGGCCGTCGGGGCGATGGCCAGGCCCTCGGGATCGCGGCGCGGGCCGGCGAGGGGCCTGCCCTTGCGGTCGAGCAGGGGGAGGATCGGCCCGGCACTCACGTCGGAGACCACGCCGTCGGCACGCCTGACCCGGCCGGAGAGGACGAAGCCATGATCCGAAATGGCGGTAAAGCCGCTGCCATCGGCGGAAAATTCCAGCCCCGAGAGCCCGCCGAAATTCGCGTCTTCCACATGCCAGCTGTAGGCGCCGAGATAGGTCAGGCCATCGCCCTGACGGGCCTGTCCCGACAGGGTCAGCCCACCGAAGACAAGGCCCGCGATCAGCGCGAGCGCAGAACGGCGGCGCATTGTTGGGGCAGGTCCGACAGCACGTATTCGCGACGTTTCTTGGGCGGCGGCGCGTTGGGGTCGGGGGGCGGCGGGTTAAGGATGTCATGCACCCATTTCTCGGCGTCCTCGCAGCCATCGCCGGCGGGGGGCGGGTCCTGATCGACGCAGCCGCGCATCCCGCGCGGGCAGTTCAGGCGGACGTGAAAGTGATAGTGATGCCCCCACCACGGCCGGACCTTGCGCAGCCAGGCGCGGTTGCCCTTTTCGTGCTGGCACATCCAGACCTTGGCGCCCGGGAAGATGAAGATGCGGGCGGTGCGCGGGTCCTGGGCGGCGGCCTTGACCATCTCGAATTGCAGGGCGCTCCAGGTGCTGTTCACATAGGCGCCCTTGGCGCGCCGCATCGACACCGCCGAGATGTTCTCGCGCGCCTTCTTCGACAGTTTCAGGTCGGGCGCCGCCATCAGCCAGATATCGGCGTCGAGCCCGATCTGGTGGCTGGCATGTCCCGAGGTCATCGGCCCGCCGCGCGGCTGCGAGATGTCGCCGATATAGAGCCCCCGGGTGCCCGGCATCCGGGCCACCTTGGCCGAAAGATCTTGAAGGAAATCAATGGTCTCGGGCTGGCCCCAGTTGCGGTTGCGGCTCAGCCGCATGGCCTGCCAGGTGGGGCCGGTCTCGGCCAGTTCCATCGCGCCGGCCTGACAACCCTTGGAATAGGACCCGATCGGCGCGGGCTTCTGCTTCGATGGCGTCTTCTTGGCGCCGAACAGCTGCTTGGCCAGCGTCTCGCCGGCCATGGCGGGCGGACTGGCGGGCAGGGCGAACGACAGGCTCAGGATAATCGCTACGACGAGGCGGACCATGTTTCCTTGTCTCCTTCCGGGTTGACCCACCGTAGCAGGATCAGCCCGATAAGGAAGAGCCCGGCGATCGGAAGAACGCCGATCCGCTGGCTTCCGCTGATATCCGAGGCAAGCGCGATCAGCGCCGGGGCAAGGAAGGTCGTGGCCTTGCCCGAGAGGGCATAGAGGCCGAAGGCCTCGGTCATGCGTTCGGGGTTCGATTGCCAGACGACCATGGTCCGGCTGGCCGATTGCATGGCGCCACCTGCCGCCCCGATCAGCCCGCCGCAAAAGAAGAAGGCATAGTCGGGCAGCGACGATCCGGCCGCGACGGGCAGGCCCAGAACGCTCGTCGGTGTGATCGTCACGATGGCGATGGCGGTCAGGAACAGGATCACGATACAGGTGACGATCACCGGCTTCGGCCCATACCGCCGGTCGGCCTTGCCACCCAGCCAGGCGAACAGCGCCCCGGTCAGCGCGCCGACGATGCCGAAGATGCCGACCTTCATGATCGGCCAGTTCAGCACGCCCAGGGCATAGATGCCGCCGAAGGTATAGACCCCGTTCAGCGCATCGCGATAGATCATCGACGAGGTCAGATAGGCCAGCAGGCTGGGGTGTTTCGGCAGCCCGCGCAGCGTGCGCCCCAAATCGCCCAGTGCCTTGCCCACCTTGTAGCGCTGGTGCTCGGCGTCGTCGACGCCGCGCACCCACAGGAAGAACGGCACCATGAAGACCACATACCAGATGGCCGTCAGGGGCGCGACCGCGCGGGTATCGGCGCCGGTGGCCGGGTCGAGCCCCAGGATCGGCGGGATCCTGGCCATGGTCAGCCCGTCGCTGCCGGCCTGGAACAGCAGCAGCATCATCGCCAGCGAGATCACCCCGCCGACATAGCCCCAGGCCCAGCCCGAGCCGGAAATCTCGCCCACCTCGTGCCGGTCGCCCAGATCGGGCAGCATCGAGTTGGTGAAGATCGTGGCGAACTCCATCCCGATCAGCCCCAGGCCGAAGTAGAACAGCGTCTGGGTGATGCTGAACTGGCCGGGTTCGGTGGTATACCACAGCGCGCCCGAGCCGATGACGTAAAGCGCCGAAAACACCCAGACCCAGGGCATCCGCCGCCCGGTGCTGTCCGCGACCGCGCCCAGGATCGGTGCCGAGATGGCGATCAGGATGCCGGCGATGGTCAGCCCGTAGCCCCAATAGGCCTGGGCCTCGGCCTTGGCCAGATCCTCGGCCATGCCGTCCCGGATCAGCATCTCGGTCACGACTTTCGAGAAATAGGGCCCGAAGATGAAGGTCAGGAGCAGGGTGTTGTAGGGCTGGCTGGCCCAGTCGAAGAACCACCACCCCCAGATTCGCTTGCGCGCGGAAATTTCCGCCATGTCCCTGCTCCCCCATTGCCTGGCCATGGTTAGAGCGAATTAACCCTTTTGTGGCAAGGATTAGATTGGCCTCGACCCTTGCCCTTTCGCCGGGCGACGCCTACCTGTGGGCCCACGACCGCAACCGAACCGAAGCAGGAGCCGCAAGATGATGGCAATCTATGGGCCGCTGGCGCTGATCCTCAACGTCGCCTTCTTCATCCTGCTGGCCCATATCATCATGAGCTGGCTGATCAATTTCCAGGTGCTGAACCTGCATCAGCCCTTCGTGGCGCAGTTGTGGTATGGGCTGAACAAGCTCTTGGAGCCGATCTATGCCCCGATCCGGCGGATGCTGCCCGACACCAGGCCGCTCGATCTGGCGCCGCTTGTGGTCTTCATCATCATCATCTCGCTGCGCGATTTCATCCTGCCCGAGCTGCTGCTGCGCTGAGGCGCGCACTTGTTCACATTATCTTAAAATGTGATTGTTCTGCTCGAGAGCAGACAGACAATCGACAGGATTCCCATGCCCGGCGCGGATACGCTTCTGCGGGACATATTCGGCTTCGACGCCTTCCGCCCCGGTCAGGAAGAGATTGTCGAGGCTGTCACCCAGGGCCGCAACGTACTGGCCATCATGCCCACGGGGGGCGGAAAATCCCTGTGTTTTCAACTGCCCGCACTGATGCGCGACGGGGTGACGGTGGTGATTTCGCCGCTCATCGCGTTGATGCGCGATCAGGTGCGCAGCCTGCGCGAGGTGGGGGTCGAGGCGGGGGCGCTGACCTCGGGCAATACGCAAGAGGAAACCGATGCCGTGTGGCAGGCGCTCGAGGCGGGGCGGCTGAAGCTGCTCTATATCGCGCCCGAGCGGTTGGCGGCAGGATCGGCGTTGGGGATTCTGCGGCGGATCGGGGTCGGGCTGATCGCGGTGGACGAGGCGCATTGCGTCAGCCAGTGGGGCCATGATTTCCGCCCCGATTACCTGCGGATCGGCGAGCTGCGCCGCGCGCTCGGCGTGCCTCTGGCGGCCTTCACCGCCACTGCCGACATGGAAACGCGCGACGAGATCGTGGCGCGGCTGTTCGACGGGCAGACGCCGGATACCTTCCTGCACGGCTTCGACCGGCCCAATATCCACCTCGCCTTCGAGGCCAAGAATGCGCCGCGAAAACAGGTTCTTGGCTTTGCCGACGCGCGGCGGGGGCAATCCGGGATCGTCTATTGCGGCACCCGCGCCAAGACCGAAGGCCTGGCCCAGGCCCTGCGCGAAGAGGGCCATAACGCCGCCCATTACCACGGCGGCATGGAGGCCGAGGACCGCCGCATCGTCGAAACCCGCTTCTCGCGCGAGGACGGGCTGATCGTCGTGGCCACCGTGGCCTTCGGCATGGGGGTGGACAAACCCGATATCCGCTGGGTCGCCCATGCCGATTTGCCCAAGTCGATCGAGGCCTATTACCAGGAGATCGGCCGCGCCGGCCGCGACGGCGCCCCGGCCGAGACGATGACGCTTTACGGCCCCGAGGATATCCGCCTGCGCCGGTCCCAGATCGACGAAGGCCTGGCCCCGCCCGAGCGCCGGGTGGCCGACCATGGAAGGCTGAACGCCCTCCTGGGCCTGGCCGAGGCGCAGGACTGCCGGCGCAAGGTGCTGCTGGCCTATTTCGGCGAGGAACTGGCCCAGCCTTGCGGCAATTGCGACATCTGCGACCGTCCGGTCGAAAGCTTCGACGGCACCACCGCGGTGCGCATGGCCCTGTCGGCGATGCTGCGCACCGGAGAATGGTTCGGCGCGGCGCATCTGATTGATATCCTTATCGGAAACCTCTCGGATAAGGTGCGAGAGAGGGGCCATGACAGCCTGCCCACCTTCGGCGTGGGCAAGGACCATTCGCGGGCCGAATGGCAGGCGATCTTCCGTCAGATGATGGGCCATGACCTGGCCCGGCCCGACCCTACCCGGCATGGGGCGCTGAAGATGACCGAGGCCGCGCACCCGATCCTGCGCGGCGATCGGGGCATCCGGTTGCGCAAGGACAGCGTCAAGGCCGCGCCGCAACGGCCGGCGGTCAAGGCGCTGGTCTCGGACGAGGACGCGCCGCTTCTGTCGGCGCTGAAGGCCAAGCGGAGGGCCCTGGCCGAGGCGCAATCGGTGCCGGCCTATATCATCTTTACCGACCGGACGCTGATCGAGATGGCGGAAAACCGCCCCGCGACGCTGGATGACATGGCCCGGATCGGCGGTGTGGGGGCCAAGAAGCTGGAACGCTATGGCCTTGATTTTCTTGAGGTGATTGCGGGTGAAGTGGCCGCGCTGCACCCCTCGCGGCGCAAGCTGGCCGGGCGCGCGGCGGGAGAGGTTTACGACCTTCTGCTGCAAGCCCAGGCCGATCTGCTGCGGGGCGGGGACGGCACCGACAAGCCGATGAGTTGTTCCGCGTCGCTTCTGGCGAAGGTGGCCGAAACCCGGCCCCGGGACGCGGGCGCGATGGCGCGGCTGTTGGGAGACAAGCGGGCCGAGCGGTTCGGGGCGGCCTTTCTGGACGTTCTGCGCGAGGCGGGATAGGGAACGGTCCTGCGCAGCGGATCAACGGGGGAACGGACATGCTGATCGTGGTGTCGCCGGCGAAGCGGCTGAACGAGGACAGGGCGGCGGATTTTGCGCTGACCGAACCGATGTTTCAGGCCGAGGCCGAGAAGTTGGCGGCCGTGGCGCGCGGGTTGAGCGCGCCGGAAATCGGCAGGCTGATGGGCATTTCGGATACCTTGTCGACACTGAATTACCAGCGTTATCAAAGCTTTGGAGATATGCCCAAGGGGGCGGCGGCGCTGGTGTTCGATGGCGATACCTATGCCGGGTTGGAGGCGAAGTCGCTGGAGCCCGAGGAATGGGACTGGGCGGCGGAGCATTTGCGGATCCTGTCGGGGATGTACGGGCTGCTGCGCCCCACCGACGCGATCGAGCCGCACCGGATGGAGATGGGATCGCGGTTGAAGACCCCGCGGGGGAAAAACCTCTATGACTGGTGGGGCGGGCGCATCGCCGAGGCGCTGAACGCCCAGGGCGAGGCGCTGGGGACGGGCGTTCTGATCAACTGCGCCAGCGAGGAGTACTTCAAGTCGGTCGACCGTAAAGCCTTGAAATTGCGTGTTATTACGCCTGTCTTTCAGGAGATGCGCAATGGCCAGGCGAAAATCGTCAGCTTCTTTGCCAAGAAGGCGCGGGGGTCGATGGCGCGGTTCATCGTCGAGCGGCGGCTGACCGATCCGGAGGCGATCAAGGACTTCGACTGGGGCGGTTACACCTATCGGCCCGAGCTGTCGGAGGGCGATGCTTGGGTGTTCCTGCGCGACGAGGCGGCCTGATCCGGGCGAAAGGTTAACGCCACCGTGCGGGGCCGGGTTAACGAAAAGTGAAATGTCTGCACCCCGGCTGCGCTCCGGCTGCTTTCCGTCGGGCGTTCGGTGGGGGTAAGGTTTCGGTAAGGGGCCGGGTTAACGCGGCGCGCGGTGGGTCGCGGCCGGATGGTGCGTTGAAAACGCAGCCTACGGAACCGGGCGGGCGATGGCGGCGGAGCGGTGGGTTGGCACCCACCCTACGGGCCGGGCGATGACCTGGAGGCGCGTGGTGGGTTGGCACCCACCCTACGGGCCGGGCGATGACCGGGAGGTGAGCGGTGGGTTGGCACCCAGCCTGCGGGCCGGGCGGTGACCTGGAGGTGGGTGGTGGGTTGGCACCCACCCTACGCGGATTGCGCGGGCGCCTCGGGCAGGTCGGGCGTGACCGGGCGGGCGGCGGCGGGGCGGTGTTCGCCGATGGCGGCGAAGATCTCGGCCTTGCGCAGGGGCTTGGTCAGGTAATGGTCGAGCCCGGCGGCGAGGATGCCGTCGCGGTCGTCCTCCATCGCGTGGGCGGTGAGCGCCACGATGGGCACATGGCGGCCGGTCTCGCGTTCGAGCGCGCGAATTTCGGCGGTGGCCTCTTTCCCGTCCATCTTGGGCATCGAGATGTCCATGAAGATCAGATCGGGGTCGTAGCTGCGATAAAGCTCGACCGCCTCGATCCCGTTGCCGGCGAATTGCAGGTCGATGTCGAGCGTCTTGACCATCTTGCGGAAGACCAGCTGATTGGTCTTGTTGTCCTCGGCGGCGAGAACCCGCATGGCGCGGAGCGGGGGGGCATCGGGCTCGGGGCCGGGGGCGGGGGGCGGCGGACGGTCCTGCATCGCGGCCAGAACGGCGGCGATCTCTTCCAGGCGCTGGAACAGCTCGCCCCGGGTCACGGGCTTCTGTAGCATGGCCTGCACCTCGGCGACGGCCGGGTCCTTTTCGGCGAAGGCGGGCGAGGAGGACAGCAGCAGGATCGGGCGGTCGAAGCCGCGGCGGCGCAGTTCGGCGGTCAGTTCCAACCCGTCCATGTCGGGCATGTTGTGATCGGTCAGCACCAGGTCGATCTCGGGCGAGAGCCGGTCCAGCGCCTCGGCCCCGCTGGCGCAGGGGACGGGGTCGAGCCCCAGCGCCTGAAGCTGCCTCGTCAGGATCAGGCGGTTGACGTCGAGATCGTCCACCACCAGGGCGCGGCGCATCACATCGGTCAGGGCCGGCGGGCGCAGCCGCGGCGCGTCGGTCGAGGGCAGCGCGATGTTGAAGCCGAAGCTCGACCCCTTGCCCTCTTCGCTGTCGACCCAGATCTTGCCGCCCATCAGCTCGATCAGCTTCTTCGAGATGGCGAGGCCGAGGCCGGTGCCTTCGAACTGGCGGTTGCGTTCGTCCTCGACCTGGTTGAATTCGCCGAAGATATGCGCGGCCTTGTCGGGGGCGATGCCGATGCCGGTGTCCTCGACCGTGACATGCAACTGGGTTTCGGGGCTGTCTTCGGCCTGGAACCCGACCACGCGCACCATGACATGGCCCGAGAGGGTGAACTTGACGGCATTGCCCATCAGGTTGGTGATGACCTGGCGCAACCGGCCGCGGTCGCCGACGAAACCGGTGGGCAGGAACAGGTCGTAGTCGACGGCGATGTCGAGCCCCTTGTCGCGCGCCGCCGGCTGCAGCAGCATCACGATCTCGTGGATGGTGCGTTCCAGATCGAAGGGTTCGGGGCGCAGGACCAGCTTGTCGGCCTCGATCTTCGAGTAATCGAGGATGTCGTTGATGATCACCAAGAGCGCCTCGCCCGAGTTCTTGATGGTGTCGACATAGAGCGCCTGTTCGTCGTCGAGCGTGGTATCTTTCAGCAGCTCGGCCATGCCGACGACGCCGTTCATCGGCGTTCTGATCTCGTGGCTCAGATTGGCGAGGAAGGCGGCCTTGGCGCGCGCCGCCTCCTCGGCGCGGCGGCGTTCGCGCTTCAGCTCTTTCTCGTATCGGACGGTGTCGGAGATGTTCAGCGCCAGGGTGACGATGTCGCCGCCATGGCCGCGCTGGTCGATCAGCTTGATGTATTCGCCGTTCCACAGCCGGATCACGATGGGCTCGGGGGCGGGCAGGTGCCAGCGGCTGAGCATCATGTCGCGCCAGGCGGCCGGGGTGGCGCCGGCGATATCGACGATGCCTTCCTCGGTCAGGAATTGCAGGATCTGGACATAGGTGATGCCCGGCCCGACCTCTTCCAGCCCGTCGAACACCGAGAGATAGGCGCGATTGGCGGCGATCATGCGGCTGTCGGCATCGAAGAAGGCGAAGCCGTCCTGGATGGTTTCGATCGAATGCCACAGCCGGCGTTCGGCGATTTCCACCTTCTGATGGGCGATCTCGACCTTCTGGTTGGCGACGGTGAGGTCGGATTTCACCTTTTCGTTCTCGGAGCGGATGGTCTGCACCTCGGCCCGGGTCTCGACGATCTCGTTCGAGAGCTTGCGGGCGTGGAGGCCGAGCTTGCGGTTGGCGGCAAAGAGTTCGGCCTGTTTCTGCTCGAGCAAACGTTCGGCGGCAAGCCGCAGCCGCCGCTCCTCCGCAAGTTTGCTGGCAAGGTTCATGCCGGGTCCCGGGTGTATCGTCATCTGGCCGCGATATTGCGCAGCCATGGTGAACATTGGCTTAAGTCCGCCGGGGCAAGGTCAGGAATTCCGCACCCCGGGGAATCGTTGCCACCGGCGGCGGGCCATGCCACCATCGCGGCATTCGAAAGAGGAGGATTTCATGCGCCGCGTTCTTGCCGCCTTCGCCCTGCTTGTCGCCTTTGTCCTGCCCGCGCTGGCGGGGGATTATGTGCCCGACCGGCGGCTGGTCGTGACCAAGGACGTGGATTTCTATGGTGCCGATCTGCAGGCGCTGTTCGACACCGACCTGGCGTCGTGCCGCAAGGCCTGTCTGAGCGACGAGCGCTGCAAGGCGTTCACCTTCAACACCCGGTCGAACAGCTGTTTCCCGAAATCCGAGATCAGCGACCGTCAGCCCTATGAGGGCGCGAGCTCGGCCGAGGTGCTGCGGCTGGACCCGCGGCTGGCCAAGGTGGCGCCGGCGCGGGGCGCGGAGCTGGACCTGGTCCTGTCGGACCGCGACATGGCGGCGGCGCTGAGCCAGGCGCAGGGGATCGGGGCGCTGCATCCCGGCGGGCAATACAGCACCGAGGCGCTGCTGAAGGCGGCCGATGAGCGCCGCGCGACGGGCGATCACCTGAACGCGATGCGCTGGACCGGGGCGGCGGTGGCGGTGACCGACCAGAGCGATCAATGGGTGGAATACGGGCGGTTGTCGCTGGCGATCTCGACCCAGAATTCGAGCGAGAAGTCGAAATACGCGAGCCGCGCGATGAGCGCTTCGGTGAACGGATATCTGCGGGCGCTGAACGATCCGGCGCGGGTCAATGCGCTGTCGGTGATGGCGGATGCGCTGGAGCGGCTGGGGCGCGGGCGCGACATGATCCCGGTGCTGCGGCTGGCCGAGCGGATCCAGCCGAGGGAAGAGCTGACCGCGCGGCTGGACAAGGCGATTGCCAAATACGGCTTCCGCATCGTCGAGCACGAGGTCGAGAGCGACAAGGCCGAACCGCGGGTCTGCGCCGAGTTCTCGGAACGGCTGGTGAAGACCGGCGTGGATTACACCCCTTACGTGAAACTGCCCGATCAGCGCATGTCGGTCGAGGCCGAGGGCAAGCGGATCTGCATCGGCGGGGTCGGCCATGGCGAACGCTATACCGTCACCTTCCGCGAGGGCCTGCCGGCGGCAAGCGGCGAGAAGCTGATCAAGGATGTCGAGCTGCGCTTCTATGTGCGCGACCGGTCACCTTCGGTGAATTTCGCCGGCCGGGCCTATGTGCTGCCGCGCGTCGCCGATGCGGCGATCCCGGTGCAGACGGTGAACATGACCGAGCTGGACCTGACCCTGCGCCGGATTTCCGACCGCAACATCCTGCGCGCCATCCAGGACGATTACCTGGGCAACCGCATCACCTATTGGCGGTCGCGCAAGATCGACAGCGAGATCGGCGAGACGGTCTGGACCGGCAAGGGCGAGGTCGAGAGCGAACTGAACCGCGACATGACCACCCGCCTGCCGGTGGGTGATATCGTCAAGGGGCTGGAGCCCGGGGTCTATGCCCTGAGCGCCACCGTCCCGGGCGAGGACGAATATGACAGCGATGGCGCGACGCAATGGTTCGTGCTGACCGATCTGGGCCTGACCACGATGAGCGGCGCCGATGGCTTGCATGTCTTCGTGCGCGGGTTGTCGGATGCGCAGGCGCGCGCCGGCGTCACCGCGACGCTGGTGTCGCGCTCGAACCGGGTGCTGGGCACCGCCACCACCGACGCGCAGGGCTACGCGCATTTCGAGGCCGGGCTGACCCGTGGCCTGAAGGGCGCCGAGCCGGGGCTGGTGACGCTGGCCGGCGGCGACGATTTCGCCTTCCTGTCGCTGGTCGATCCGGCTTTCGACCTGTCGGACCGGGGTGTCGAGGGCCGCGCCCCGGCGGGGCCGATCGACGTGTTCCTGGCGACCGACCGGGGCGCCTATCGCGCCGGCGAGGTGATCCATGCCACGGCGCTGGCGCGCGACGGCGTGGCGACGGCGGTCGAGGACCTGCCGCTGACCGCGATCCTGACCCGGCCGGACGGGGTGGAATATGCCCGCCACCTTTCGGCACAGGGGGTGGCCGGGGGGCATGTGTTCGACATGCCGGTGGGCGCGACCGTGCCGCGCGGCACCTGGCGGCTGGACATCAAGGCCGATGTCGATCAGCCCGCGCTGGCCAGCACCACGGTTCTGGTCGAGGATTTCGTGCCCGAGCGGATCGACTTCGATCTGGCGATGCAGCAGGACCAGCTGCACCCGGGCGAGACCGCCGACATGACGGTCACGGCGAATTACCTGTTCGGGGCGCCGGCGGGCTGATCTGCCGGTCGAGGGCGACACGATCCTGCGTGCCAAGCGCAGCGTCGAGGGCTGGAAGGGCTTCCTGTTCGGACGCTACGATTCCACCGCGTCGCCGCGTCGCGGCTATTTCGACGGCGGCCGGACCGGTGCCGATGGCGTGGCCATCGTGCCCGTCAGCCTGCCCGAGGCCGAGGTGAACGACCGGCCGCTGGAGGTCGAGGTGATCGCCCGCGTCTCGGAAGGGTCGGGCCGGCCGGTGGAACGGCGGCTGACCCAGGCGGTGGCGCCGGCCAATCCGGTGATCGGGATCAAGCCGCTGTTCGAGGACGAGGTCGAGGAGGGCGGCGAGGCCAGGTTCCAGCTGATCGCGCTGGGCCCGGACCTGAAGCCGGTGGACATGCCGGTGAAATGGACGCTGAACCGGGTCTATCGCCATTATCAGTGGTACAAGGAATATGGCGACTGGCAGTGGGAGGTGATCACCACCCGCAAGGCCGTGGCCAGCGGCGAGGCGCTGTTGAGCGGCGGCCCGGTCGAGGTGGGCGGCGGCGTCGACTGGGGCCGGTACGAGCTGGTGGTCGAACGGACGACGGACGACGAATACCTGGCCAGTTCCGCCGATTTCTATGCCGGCTGGTATGTGCCCGCCGACACCGCCACCACCCCCGATGTGCTGGACCTGTCGCTGGACGCGCCGGGATACCGCAGCGGCGACACCGCGAAGCTGCGCATCGTGCCGCGCTATGCCGGCACGGCGCTGGTGACGGTGATGTCGAACCGGCTGATCGCGATGAAGGCGGTCGAGGTGGTGAAGGGCGAGAACCTGATCGACCTCGACGTCACCGACGACTGGGGCGCCGGGGCCTATGTGACCGCCTCGGTCATCCGGCCGATGGACGTGGCCGCCGGGCAGAATCCGGCGCGCTCGATGGGCCTGAGCTATGCCAAGATCGATCCGGGCGCGAAGCAGCTGGCGGTTTCGCTGGAGGTGCCCGACCAGGCGGCGCCGCGCGGGCCGCTCGACGCGGCGGTGAAGCTCGACGGCGTGGCGCCGGGCGAGACGGCCTATGTCACCGTCGCGGCGGTGGATCTGGGCATTCTCAACATGACCGGTTTCGAAAGCCCCGATCCGTCGGCGCACTACTTCGGCCAGCGGCGGCTGGGGATGGATATCCGCGATGTCTATGGCCGGCTGATCGACGGCTTGAACGGCAATATGGGCGCGGTGCGCTCGGGCGGCGATTCCGGTTCGCCGGACGGTCAGGCCTCGCCCCCGCCGAACGAGGATCTGGTGACCTTCTTCAGCGGGCCGGTTCAGGTGGGCGCGGACGGGCGGGCGCATGTGTCGTTCGATATCCCCGAGTTCAACGGCACGCTGCGCTTCATGGCGGTGGCGTGGTCGAAGGGCGCCGTGGGCCAGGCCGAGAAAGAGGTTCTGGTGCGCGATCCGGTGGTGGTGACGGCCAGCCTGCCGCGTTACCTGTCGCCGGGGGACACCAGCCGGTTGCTGCTGGAGATCGTCCATGCCGAGGGGCCCACGGGCCGGATGGGCCTCGATGTGAGCGCCGAGGGCGTGACGCTGGCGGGCAATGTGCCTTCGGGGCTGAGCCTGGGCGAGAAGGAGAAGGCGGTGTTCTCGATCCCGGTTGTCGCCGGGGAGGTGGGCGATCATTCGATCCGCATCGCGCTGACCACGCCGGACGGCAAGCAGCTGACCAAGAGCCTGGTGATGCCGGTGCGGATGAACGACCCCGAGGTGGCGATCACCCAGCGGTTCGATCTGGCCAAGGGCGGGACCTTCACGCTCGACGAGAATGTCTTTGCCGGGATGCGGCCGGGCACCGGATCGGCCATCGTGTCGGCCGGGCCCTTGGCCAAGCTGGACGCGCCGGGGCTTCTGACCGCGCTCGACCGTTATCCCTATGGCTGTACCGAGCAGGTGACCTCGGTGGCGATGCCGCTGCTTTACTTCGGGCCGGTGGCCAAGGCGCTGGGGCTGGGGGCGCGTGACAAGGTGCAGGAACGGGTCGATCAGGCGATCGAGAAGGTGCTGTCGCGGCAGGCCTCGAACGGGTCCTTCGGCCTGTGGTATCCGTCGTCGGGCGATCTGTGGCTCGATGCCTATGTCGGCGATTTCCTTTCCCGCGCGCGGGCCGAGGGATACGAGGTGCCGCAGCTGGGGTTCCGCCTGGCGATGGACAACCTGCGCAACCGGGTGAACTATGCCGCCGACTTCGACGATGGCGGTCAGGATATCGCCTATGCGCTGATGGTGCTGGCGCGCGAGGGGGCGGCGGCGATGGCGGACCTGCGATACTATGCCGACGAAAAGGCCGAGGCCTTCACCACGCCCCTGGGCGCGGCCCAGATCGGCGCGGCGCTGGCGATGTATGGCGACCAGACCCGGGCCGACCGGATGTTCGCCCGCGCCGGGCGGATGATCGCGGCGCAGACGTCGAAGGAGACGCAGGTCTGGCGCGCCGATTACGGCACCAACCTGCGCGATGCGGCGGGCGTGCTGACGCTGGCGGTCGAGGCCGGGTCGAACGCGGTCGACCGCGATGCGCTGGCGGCGCGGGTGGGCGCGGCGCGGGGCCGGCTTTCGACGCAGGAGAGCGTCTGGACGCTGATGGCGGCGCGGGCGCTGGTGACCGACCCGTCGATCGCCGGGCTGACGCTGAACGGCCAGCCGGTCGAGGGGCCGCTGGTCAAGCTTCTGGAGCGCGAGACGCTGGGCGAAGGCGTCGCCATCCGCAACGAGGGCGGGCGCGATACCGATGTGACGCTGACCACCTTCGGCGTGCCCAAGGTGGCGCCCGAGGCGGGCGGTTACGGCTATCGCATCGACCGGCTCTATTACACGATGGAGGGCCAGCTGGTCGAGACGCTGGCGCCCAAGGTGGGCGACCGCTTCGTGGTGGTGCTGCGGGTCAACCCGTTCGAGAAGGGCGAGGCGCGGCTGATGATCGACGATCCGCTGCCGGCGGGGTTCGAGATCGACAACCCCAACCTGTTGCGTTCGGGCGATATCGGGGCGCTGGACTGGCTGAAGCCGCAGGTGGCCGAACATGCCGAGTTCCGCGCCGACCGCTTCCTGGCGGCGGTCGACTGGCGCAGCGACAAGGCGTTCCAGCTGGCCTATCGTGCGTGCGGTCAGCCCGGGCGAGTTCCATCACCCGGCGGCGCAGGTCGAGGACATGTATCGGCCGAACTATCGCGCCCAGACCGCGACGGGCCGGTTCAGCATTGCCGAATAGGCGCGCGTCGATGCGGGCCTGGCCCATCCTGGCGCTGGCCGCGCTGCTGCTGATCGGGGCGGCGGCGCGGGACCGGTTCGACGACTGGGTCGCGGCGACGGAACTGCCGGTGCTTTTGGCCGAGACCTCGGTCGAGATGCGCGACCGCAAGGGCGAATTGCTGCGGGTCTATACCCTGCGCGACGGGCGCTGGCGGCTGGGGGCGGGGGTGGCCAATGTCGACCCCGGATACCTGGCGATGCTGACCGCCTATGAGGATAAGCGGTTTTACGACCATGCCGGGGTGGACCTGCGCGCCATGGCCCGCGCGGTGGCGCAGGCGCTGTGGAACGGGCATGTGGTGTCGGGCGGATCGACCCTGACGATGCAGGTGGCGCGGCTTCTGGAGGACAGCGGCACCGGTCGGGTGGAGGGCAAGCTGAGGCAGATGCGGCTGGCCTGGGCGCTGGAGCGGCGGCTTTCGAAGGACGAGATCCTGGCGCTCTACCTGACCCATGCGCCTTATGGCGGCAACCTCGAGGGGGTGCGCGCCGCGACGCTGTCGTGGTTCGGCAAGGAACCCACGCGGCTGACCCCGGCGCAGGCGGCGCTGTTGGTGGCGCTGCCGCAATCGCCCGAGGCGCGGCGGCCCGACCGCGACTGGAAGGCGGCCAAGGCGGCGCGCGACCGGGTGCTGGCGCGGATGCAGCGCGCCGGCGTGATCGGGGCCGAGGATGTCGCGGCGGCGGTGGCCGAGCGCGTGCCGCAGGCGCGGCTGCCCTTTCCGGCGCTGGCGCCGCATCTGACCGACCGGGTCCGCGCCGAGGAGCCGCTGGCGATGCGCCACGATCTGAGCCTCGATGCCGGGCTTCAGGCGGCGCTGGAGGCGCTTGCCGACAAGAGCCTGCGCGGGCTGCCCGAGCAGGTTTCGGTGGCGATGATGGTGGCGGATCATCGCACGGGCGAGATTCTGGCCTCGGTCGGGTCGGCGAGCTATGGCACGGCCAGCGCGCGGCAGGGCTTCGTCGACATGACGCAGGCGCTGCGCAGCCCCGGATCGACGCTGAAGCCGCTGATCTATGCCATGGGCTTCGACCGCGGGCTGGTGCACCCGGAGACGATTGTCGATGACCGGCCGGTGGCCTTCGGCGCCTATGCGCCGCAGAATTTCGATGGCGGCTATCGCGGCGAATTGCGCGTGGCCGAGGCGCTGCGGCTGTCGCTGAACATCCCGGTGGTGATGCTGATGGACGAGATCGGGCCGGCGCGGTTCATGGCGGGCCTGAGGCGCGCCGGGGTGCGGGCGGTGGAGCCCGGGGCCAAGCCGGGGCTGGCGGTGGCGCTGGGCGGCGTGGGGCTGCGGATGCAGGACCTGCTGCAGCTTTACGCCGGGCTGGCGCGGGGCGGGGAAGCCATCGACCTGACGTGGGAAAAGGGCGGCAGCGCCGGCGATGGCCAGCGCATCGTCGCCGCGCGGCGGCCGGCGGGTCAGCCATATCCTGGCCGGGCTGACGCCGCCGGGCGGCAGGGCGAAGGCCGGCTGGCGTTCAAGACCGGCACGTCCTACGGCCATCGCGACGCCTGGCGGTGGGGTTCGACGGGGCGCATGCTGGCCGCCGTCTGGATCGGGCGGGCCGATGGCATGCCGGTGCCCGGGGCGTTCGGCGGCGATCTGGCGGCGCCGATCCTGACCGAGCTGATGCAGCGGGTGGCGCCCGAGCTGGCGAAACTGCCGCCGCCGCCGCCCGAGACGCTGATCGTGTCGAACGCGCAGCTGCCGCAGCCCTTGAAGCGGTTTCGCGGCCGGCAGGCGCTGTTCAAGCCCGAGGCCGACGCGCCGGTGCTGGCCTTTCCGCCCGACGGGGCGCTGGTGCCGCTGGAGGACGATCTGCCGCTGGTGGTGAAGATCCGCGACGGGGTGCCGCCCTTCACGGTGCTGGCCGATGGCGCGGCGCTGGTGACCGGGGCGCAGCGGCGCGAGATCGCGTTGCCGTGGCGCGCAAGGGGGTTCGTGCGCCTGTCGGTGATCGACGCGCGGGGCCGCTCGGCCGGGGCGATGGTCGAGGTTCAGTGACCGGTTCGAGAGCGGGCACACGCGGCCGCGCGGCCGCGTGATCCGGGCGCGCGCGCGCCCGGGCCCTGCGTCGAGGTCAGAGCGCCTCGATCGCCAGCGCGATGCCCTGGCCGCCGCCGATGCACATGGTGATCAGCGCCCGCTTGCCGCCGATGCGGGCCAGTTCGTACATCGCCTTCACGGTGATGATCGCGCCGGTCGCGCCCACCGGGTGGCCCAGCGCGATGGCGCCGCCATTGGGGTTCACCTTCGCCGGGTCGAAGCCCAGCGCGTCGCTGACCGCCAGGGCCTGGGCCGCGAAGGCCTCGTTCGATTCGATGGTGTCGAAATCGCCGGCGGAGAGCCCGGTCTTCTCGAACAGCTTGCGCACCGCCGGGATCGGGCCGATGCCCATCAGATGCGGCGGCACGCCGGCATGGGCATAGCCCAGCACCCGGGCGCGGGGCTTGAGGCCTGCCGCTTCGGCCGCGTCGGCCCGGGCCAGGACCAGCGCAGCGGCGCCGTCGTTGATGCCGGAGGCATTGCCCGCGGTCACCGTGCCGTCCTTCTGGAACACCGGGCGCAGGCCGGCCAGCGCCTCGGCCGAGGTGGCCTTGGGGTGCTCGTCGGTGTCGAACGGCACCAGGTCGCGCCTGACCTGCACCTCGACCGGGACGATCTGTTCGGCAAAGCGGCCTTCGGCAATCGCCTTCGCGGCGCGGGCCTGGCTTTCGAGGGCAAAGGCATCCTGCGCCTCGCGGGTGATGCCGTGCTCGGCCGCCACGTTCTCGGCCGTGACGCCCATATGGCCGGTGCCGAACGGGCAGTTCAGGGCGCCCAGCATCATGTCGAGCGTCTTCACATCGCCCATCTTCTGGCCGAAGCGCTGTTGCGGCACGATATAGGGCGAGCGGCTCATCGCCTCGGCCCCGCCGGCGAGGCCGAAATCGGCGTCGCCCAGCATCAGGTTCTGCACCACCGAGACGATCGCCTGCGCGCCCGAGCCGCAGAGCCGGTTCACGTTCATCGCCGGGGTGCTGTCGGGGATGCCGGCCTCGATGGCGGCGACGCGGCTGAGATACATGTCGCGCGGCTCGGTATTGATGACATGGCCGAAGGCGACATGGCCGATCTGGCCGGGCTCGACCCCGGCGCGGGCCATGGCCTCTTTCGCCGCGATGGCGCCGAGCTTCGAGGGCGGCGTGGCAGCGAGCGTGCCGCCGAAGGTGCCGATGGCGGTGCGTGCGCCGCCGAGGATGACGATATCGGTCATGGGTCTGTTCCCGGGATGGTGTCAAGGTCGCGCCAAGCATAGGCGCGGGCCGCGGCGGGGGAAAGGGCTGCGGGGAAGGCTTGCCGTAACGTCCCCACTGTGCCAGCAGTTATGCCATGCGATTGACCGATTACACCCCCCTGAGCGCGGCCGAGGACAAGCTGATCGCCGGTGCCGCCACCGGCGGGCGGATCACCATCGGCGATGGCGAACTGCCGCGCGAGGACCGCCCCGAGGTGAGCATCCGGGCCGGGCTGATCCGGATGCTGCTGACCGGCAGCGACCCCGAGGTCACGCTGCACGACAAGGGGCTGCGGCTGCGCGGGGCGTGGATTGCCGGGCCGCTGGACCTGCAGGGCGCGGATATCAGCCATGACATCACCCTGACCGCCTGCCGCCTGCCGGCGCCCATCGAGATGGTGAACGCGCGGCTGCGGGGCTTTCACATCTCGGGCTGCGCGCTGGCCGGGATCGCGGGCGATCACGCCCGGCTGGACGGGGCGCTCTATATCCGCGCCGGCAGCCGGGTCGAGGGCGAGATCGCCTTGGCGGGGGCGCATGTCGCGGGCGATCTGCAGCTTTGCGATCTCGAGATCGTCAGCCCTGGGCAGGACGCGGTGTTCGCGCCGTCGATGCATGTGGGCGGCTCGGTCTTCCTGGGCAATTACCCCTATTCCAACGGCGAGACCGGGCTTACGGCCGATGGCGCGATCTTCCTGGCCTCGGTCCAGGTCGAGCATGACCTCTTCGTGACGCAATGCGCGATTGCGGCCAAGCGCGGCGTGACGGCGGGCCTGTTCCAGGGCTCGGAGGAGCATGGCGCCGAGAACGCGCTGTCGCTGGCGCGGGCGCATGTCGGCGGCATCCTCTATTTCCGCGAGAACCGGATCGCGCCCGGCATCGTGTCGCTGGCCGGGGCCTGGGCGGCGCGGTTCCGGGACGAGCCCGACGGGCCGGGGGCGCAGTATCCGATCCGGCTGGACGGCTTCGGCTATGACGATTTCTCGCGCCACACCGAGACCGGGATCGGCGCGCGGCTGCGGTGGCTGGAGCGACGGCCGGCGGATACGCCCTTTACCGCCCAGCCCTATGAACAGCTGGCGCGGGTGCTGATGCATCTGGGGCACCGGTCGGACGCGCGCAGCGTGCTGATGCGCAAGGAGCGGATCCTGCGGCGCGAGAACCGGCGCACGATGCGCGGTCCGGCCCGGCGGGCGGTGCATTGGGCGGGCGATATGGTGATGCGCGGCGCGGTCGGATACGGCTATCGCCCCGGGCGGGTGCTGGGGCTGGCGGTGGTGCTGATCCTGGGGCTGGGCCTGTTCTTCCAGAAGACCTGGGAGGCGGGCGACATGGCGCCCAACGCGGCGCCGATCCTGGTGTCGGCGGCCTGGGCCGAGGCGGTCGAGCGCCACCCGGAGAACCCCGGCGCCTTCTGGGCCGCAAAGGGCCAGGCCGGTCAGGACTGGGAGACCTTCCAGGGCTTCGCCTATGCCGCCGATGTGGTGATTCCGATCGTCAATCTGGGGCAAGAGAGCGCCTGGGCGCCCTCGACCGCGCGCAGCCCCTGGGGGCGGGCGGGCTGGTGGATCCGCTGGTTCGCCAAGGCGGCGGGGCTGATCATCACCGGGGTCGAGCTATGCCAAGGTGGTCGGGGTCGAGGCCTATCTGGCGGGGTGAGGCCGGCGCCGTGAAACGCGCGGCTCGGGGGCCCGCCCACCCTCCCTGTCCCCGCTCGCCGCGCGTTGGGGGGAGGGGCCGAGGCCGTTGGAGAGGCGCGCGGACCTCTCGGACCTGTCTCTGCGCCCGCCACTGGCCCGGCGGATCGGTCTCGGGCCGTCCGGCGCGGCCTGGCCCCGCCGAGCGTGAGCTCGGCGCCCCCGGGCGACGCGCGTCGCGCGGCGCAACCCGGAAAGGGCGGTCAGGGCTCGAGCGGCAGCCGGCCCTTGGGGCTGAGCACCCAGGCCTTGGCGCCTTCGATGGCGGCGGCGGTCAGCGGCCGGTTCCAGCCGGCGCCGCTGTCGAGGTTGATGCGGTTGCCATAGTGGCGCGGCGTTTCGATGGCGGTATGGCCATGCACCACCAGCCAGTCGAAGGGCTGTTCATGCTCGAGGAAGGGTTCGCGGATCCAGCAGAGCTGATCCTCGGTCTGCCAGTCCAGCGGCAGTTCGGGGTGGATGCCGGCATGAACGAAGAGCAGATGGCCTTCGATATGATAGAGCGGGCAGCCGCGCAGCAGGTCGAGATGCGCCTGCGGCACCGCCTGGCGGGTGGCGGCCAGCAGCTGGGGCAGGGGCAGCGTGGGGTCGACATCGTAGGAGGCCAGCGTCGCCGCGCCGCCCATGACCTCGTGCAGCCAGCCGAGACCCGAGCTGCGCACCTCGCGCGAGCGGATCAGCGGGTTGTCGAGCTGCGCGGATTCGAGGAAATCGAGGAACATGCGGTCGTGGTTGCCGCGCAGCACGATCCAGTCGCGGCCCTGGGCGCGGCCGGCGATCAGCGTGTCGAGCACGGCGCGGCTGTCGGGGCCGCGATCGACCAGATCGCCCAGCACGACGACCCGGGCGGCGGCGCCGCCATCGGCCTCGATCATCGTCAGGGCATCGAGCAGCATGTCGTGCTGGCCGTGGATATCGCCGATGGCATAGATCGGGGTGAACTGCCTGTCAGCCATGTTTCACCAGCGGAACGCGCCCGTCGGGCGTGAGAAGGAACACCCCGTCCGCATCGAACACGGCGGTGGAAAGCGGCGCGCCATAGCCGGCGCCGGTGTCGAGGTTGACGCGATTGCCCCGGTGTTCGGCAGTGTCGACATGGGTGTGGCCATGCACCACCAGCCAGGGGTGGGCGACGGGATCGAGCAGGAACTCCTCGCGGATCCAGATCAGGTCGTCCTCGTGCTGCTCGGCCAGGGGCACGCCGGGGCGGATCCCGGCATGGACGAAGAGCAGGCCACCGGCCTGGTGAAAGGGCCTGAGCCCGTCGAGAAAGGCGATGTGTTCGGGCGGCACCGCGGCCCGGGCGGCGGCATGGACCTGATAGATGCGCGCGCCCGCCGCCACCTCGACGCCGTAGGAGGCGAGCGTGGCAAGGCCGCCGATGCGCTCGTGCAGCCAGTGGTATCCGACCAGCAGGCGGTCGTCGTTCTGCGGGTAATCCGCCATGAAGAGCCGGAACATCCGGTCGTGATTGCCCTTGAGGAAGACCCAGTCGCGCCCCTGGTCGCGGCCTTCGATCAGCCGGTCGATCACGCCGCGGCTGTCGGCTCCGCGATCGCAGAAATCGCCGAGGAAGACCACGGTCGCCTCGGCGCCGCCATCGGCCTCGATCCGGGTCAGGGCGGTGTCGAGCTGGCCCAGCTGGCCGTGGATATCGCCGATGGCATAGATGGGTCGTGTCATGGGGCCAGCCTGTCGTTTGCCGCAGGGTTTAGCCGTTGGGGCCGGGAAGGGGAAGGCCGCAGCGACGGTGTGGGGCGGCGATGGTGCGCCGGGACATGGGAAAGCCGCCGCCCCGGGAAGGACGGCGGCCGTTTTTCGCGCGCCGGGGCGCCGGATCAGGCGATGTCGAATTCCAGCGGCTGGACCTGCTGGAAGAGGCCGGTCGCCTTCAGCTTGGCCAGGACCGGGTCGGGCACCGGGGCGTCGACATAGAGAAGCGCGATGGCTTCGCCGCCGGCCTTGGTGCGGCCGAGGGTGAAGTTGGCGATGTTGACGCCGTTTTCGCCCATGGTGCCGCCCAGGGTGCCGATGATGCCGGGCACGTCCTCGTTGGTGGTATAGAGCATGTGGGCGCCGACCTCGGCGTCGATATTGATGCCCTTGATCTGGATGAAGCGCGGCTTGCCGTCCGAGAAGACGGTGCCGGCAATCGAACGCTCGCGCTTGTCGGTCACCACGGTGACCTTGACATAGCCCTCGAAGGCGCCCGACTGATCCTGGCTGGTGGTCGAGATCTGGACGCCGCGTTCCTTGGCGATGACCGGGGCCGAGACCATGTTCACATCCGGGTTGGCGGCCTTCATGATGCCCGAGACCACGGCGCAGTTGAGCGCGTCGAGGTTCATGGTGCTGGCTTCGCCGTCATAGAGGATGTTGATCGCCTTGATCGGCTCGTCGGTGAGCTGGCCGATGAAGCTGCCCAGGTGGTCGGCGAGCTTGATCCAGGGGCCCATGACCTTGGCCTCTTCGGCGGTGACCGAGGGCATGTTCAGGGCGTTCTCGACCGCGCCGGTCAGCAGATAGTTCGACATCTGCTCGGCCACCTGCAGGGCGACGTTTTCTTGCGCTTCGGTGGTGGCGGCGCCCAGGTGCGGGGTGCAGACCACATTGGGCAGGCCGAAGAGCACGTTGTCGGTCGCCGGCTCGACGGCGAAGACGTCGAAGGCGGCGCCGGCGACATGGCCGGATTTCAGCAGCTCGGCCAGCGCCTCTTCATCGACCAGACCGCCGCGGGCGCAGTTGATGATGCGCACGCCCTTCTTGGTCTTGGCGAGGTTTTCCTTCGACAGGATGTTCTTGGTCTGCTCGGTGAAGGGGACGTGCAGGGTGATGAAATCGGCGCGGGTCAGAAGCTCGTCCAGCTCGACCTTCTCGACGCCCATCTTGTCGGCCTTCTCTTCCGACAGGAACGGATCGTAGGCGATGACCTTCATCCGCAAGCCGCGGGCGCGGTCGCAGACGATCGAGCCGATATTGCCGGCGCCGATCACGCCTAGGGTCTTGGCGGTCAGCTCGACCCCCATGAATTTCGACTTCTCCCATTTGCCGGCATGGGTCGAGGCGCTGGCCTCGGGGATCTGGCGGGCGACGGCGAACATCATGGCGATGGCGTGTTCGGCGGTGGTGATGGTGTTGCCGAAGGGCGTGTTCATCACGATCACGCCCTTTTTCGAGGCGGCGGGCTTGTCGATATTGTCGGTGCCGATGCCGGCGCGGCCGATCACTTTCAGATTGTCGGCATTGGCCAGGATCGCTTCGGTCACCTTGGTGGCCGAGCGGATGGCGAGACCGTCATACTGGCCGATCACCTCGGCGAGCTTTTCCTTGTCCTTGCCCAGTTCGGGGCGGAAGTCGACCTCGATACCGCGGTCGCGGAAAATCTGCACGGCGGTTTCGGAGAGCTTGTCGGAGACGAGAACTTTGGGAGCCATTGTCGTGGTCCTTTGAGAGAAAATCCAGGGGGAAGGCTCGTCGCTCCCTGACGGGCGCGCCTCGCGAGGCGGTCCGTCAGGATCGACAGCGGTCGGTATTGCGCGGCGATCTCGGCCTCGAAGGCCCATTCGATCCAGGGCATCAGGGCTGCGACATCGGCGGTTTCCACCGTGCCGCCGCACCAGATGCGCAGGCCCGGGGGGGCATCGCGATAGGCGCCGATATCATAGGCCACGCCTTCGGTGTCGAGCCGCTTGGCCACGGCCTTGGCGAAGGCGGCGCCGTCCTGGATGCGGGCATCGGTGAACTTCAGGCAGACCGAGGTGTTCGACAGCGTCGCCGGGTCATGCGCCAGGAAGTCGATCCAGTCGTGCAGCTCGACGAAATCCGCCACCGTCTTGGTGTTGGCATTGGCCCGGGCGATCAGGCCCTTGAGCCCGCCGACCGAGCGGGCCCAGTCGAGCGCCACCAGGTAATCCTCGACCGCGAGCATCGAGGGGGTGTTGATGGTTTCGCCGACGAAGATGCCTTCGATCAGCTTGCCGCCCTTGGTCATGCGGAAGATCTTGGGCAGCGGCCAGGCGGGGGTGTAGGTTTCCAGCCGCTCGACCGCGCGGGGGCCCAGGACCAGGATGCCATGCGCGGCTTCGCCGCCCAGCACCTTCTGCCAGGAGAAGGTGGTGACGTCGAGCTTGTCCCAGGGCAGGTCCTGGGCGAAGGCGGCCGAGGTGGCGTCGCAGATGGTCAGGCCGTCGCGGTCGGCCGGGATCCAGTCGCCGTTCGGGACGCGCACGCCCGAGGTGGTGCCGTTCCAGGTGAAGACGACATCGTTCGAGAAATCGACCGAGGCGAGGTCGGGCAGGTGGCCGTATTCGGCGGTCTTGACCACGGCATCGTCGAGCTTGAGCTGTTTGGTCACGTCGGTGGCCCAGCCGGCGCCGAAGCTTTCCCAGGCCAGCATCTCGACCCCGCGGGCGCCGAGCAGCGACCACAGCGCCATTTCGACGGCGCCGGTATCCGAGGCGGGCACGATGCCGATGCGATAATCGGCGGGGATGCCGAGGATCTCGCGCGTGCCCTCGATGGCCGCTTTCAGCTTGGCCTTGCCGATGGCGGCACGGTGCGAGCGGCCGAGCGCGGCATCGGCGAGCAGGTTCAGATCGAAGGTGGGAATCTTGGCGCAGGGGCCGGAGGAGAAGCGCGGATTTGCCGGCCGCGCGGCCGGTTGATGGGTCGTCATCTATGGTATCCTTCCAGATAAACGCTCCTCGTTGGGGAGGAGTGTCCCGCCGCCGGATTTACGGCGGGTCCGGGGCTTTCGCAAGTGCAGAAATGTCGTTAGAAGCGCGTGAAGCGTCGGAATGCGGCGCGGACTGGCTATTATCGGAAACTTCGTAAATGCATGTCGTGACGCTGTTAACCTCTCCTGCCGCGCCGAGCCTGGACAGCGCGCTGGTCGATTCGCTGAGGAATGCCTGGGGCGGGGGCGACGCGCGCTGGCTGAGCCCGGGCGAGGCGGCGGAGTTCGATCTGGAGGTGCGGCCGGGGAATTTCTGGCAGGTCTGGGAGGACATGCAGAAGCTGGGCGTGGATATGGCGGTGCAGGCGGCCGAGGGGCGTCGCAAGAAGATGCTTCTGGCCGATATGGACAGCACCATGATCCGGCAGGAATGCATCGACGAGCTGGCCGAGGAGGCGGGCGTGGGCGCGCATGTGAAGGAGATCACCGCGCGGGCGATGAATGGCGAGCTGGATTTCGAGGGCGCGCTGATCGAGCGGGTGGGGCTGCTGAAGGGTCTGCCGGACGCGGTGATCGGGAAGGTTCTGGAGACCCGCATCGAACTGATGCCGGGCGGGCGCGAGCTGGTCGCGACGATGCGCGGCGCGGGCGGATATGCGGCGCTGGTGTCGGGCGGGTTCACCGCGTTCACGGCGCGCATCGCGGGCGAGCTGGGCTTCGACGAGAACCGGGCGAACACGCTTCTGGCCGAAGGCGGTGTGCTGACCGGCGACGTGGCCCGCCCGATCCTGGGGCGCGCCGCCAAGGTGCAGGCGCTGGAGGAGATCACCGCGAAGCTGGGCTTGTCCGAAGCCGAGGTCATGGCCGTGGGCGACGGGGCCAACGACCTGGGGATGCTGAAGCGGGCCGGTGCCGGCGTGGCGCTGCACGCCAAGCCGAGCGTGGCGGCGGAATGCGAGCTGCGGGTGAATTTCGGCGATCTGACGGCGCTTTTGTATCTGCAGGGATACGGGCGGGACGATTTCCTGCAGTGACCCCGGGGGATGGTGGGTTGAAAACCCACCCTACGGGTTGCGGCGCGCTGCGGCGGGTGGTTCTATGCCCTGACCTTCGGGCCGGTTGAAGCGGTGGACGTGGGGGCCAGCCCCCACACCCCCGGGATATTTTCGGTCAGATGAAGAACGGATCGGGGAGGGATTTCATGGCCAAGCCTTGCATCATCTGTGTGGCGATCACCGGTTCGGTGCCGACCAAGGCGGACAATCCGGCGGTGCCGATCACCCTGGCCGAGCAGGTCGAGAGCACGCAGGCGGCGTTCGAGGCCGGGGCCAGCATCGCGCATTGCCATGTGCGGGTGGAGGATGGCACCCCCACCAGCGATCCCGAGCGGTTCGCGCGGCTGAAGGAGGGGCTGGAAAAGCACTGTCCCGGCATGATCGTCCAGTTCTCGACCGGGGGACGGTCGGGCGCGGGGGCCGAGCGGGGCGGGATGCTGCCGCTGCGGCCGGACATGGCGAGCCTGACGGTGGGGTCGAACAACTTCCCGACGCGGGTTTACGAGAACCCGCCCGATCTGGTGGCCTGGCTGGCCGGGGAGATGACGACCTACGGGATCACGCCCGAGATCGAGGCCTTCGATCTGAGCCATATCCATCAGGCGGTGCGGATGAGCCGCGCGGGCATCCTGCCGGGCAAGCTTTACGTCCAGTTCGTGATGGGGGTGAAGAACGCCATGCCCGCCGACAAGGATGTGTTCGATTACTATGTGAAGACGATGCAGCGCCTGGCGCCCGAGGCGGAATGGTGCGCCGCCGGGATCGGGCGGCACCAGATCGAGGTCAACGAATGGTGCATCGCCGCCGGCGGCCATACCCGGACCGGGCTGGAGGACAACGTGCGGCTGGACCGCGACCGTCTGGCGCCGTCGAACGCCGCGCTGGTGGCCCGCGCGGTCGCGCTGTGCGAGCGTTACGAGCGGCCGGTGGCCAGTGTGGCGCAGGCGCGCGAGATGCTGGCTTTGCGGCCCGCCTGACGGGCGCGCCGCAACGGGAGTTTCAGGCGCGTCCGGCGGCGCGGTCGGCTTGTGACTGGCCGTCATAGCCCCAGTTCGCCCCCGGCTGTTCGCGGATCGTGACATAGGTGGCTTCGGCCAGTCCGGGCAGAGCCTGTTGCAGCGCCCGGGCGGCGGCGGCGAGGAAGGCGCGTTTCTGCGCCTCGGTATTGGTGCCCTGGGTCACCGTGACCTCGAAATGGGCGGCGGTGTCGCGCGCGGCCCCGCCGATCGCCCAATGCGGCTGCGACGGGGTTTCGATCAGGATCGAGGTCAGGTCGGGATTCTTGCCGAGATGCCGGACGATCAGCGCGCCGAGATCTTGTGCAAGCCGGGCTGCGGGTGCGGGGGCCAGCGGTGGCAGCGTGGTAAGGCGGGCGAAGGGCATGGGGTTTCTCCTTGATTTGCCGATGCCGCCGGATTTACATCAGAAAATCTCGATAAAATTCGCAAAATTTACAAATCAGCCTTGAGGAAATCTCATGAAAGACGATCTGCCTTCGCCTCTTTTGCGCAGTTTCGTGGCCGTGGTCGAGGGCGGTTCGCTGGCCCGGGCTGCGGTGCGGGTGGGGCGCAGCGAATCGGCGCTGAGCCTGCAGATGGGGCGGCTGGAGGCATTGGTCGGACAGCCGCTGTTCGACCGCGAGGGGCGGGGGTTGCGCCTGAACCAGACCGGCAGCCTGCTTTTGGGCCATGCCCGGGCGATCCTTGAACGGATCGACAGGGCGCGGGCCGAACTGGGTGACCCGGGGGCGCCGGGGCCGGTGCGGATCGGGGTGGTGCAGGATTTCGCCGAGCCGCTGCTGGCCGATGTGCTGGCCGGCGTGCGCGCCGCCTTTCCGACCGCGCAGTTCGAGATCTTGGTCGATGGCACGGCCGCGCTTCTGACGGCGATGAGCGAAGACCGCATCGACACCGCAGTTTTCGCCAGTGATGTCATGGCCGGCGACAGCGGGGCCGAGTTGAGGATGCGCTGGTTCGGCGATCCGGAGCTGGCGCGGTTGGAGGTGGTGCCGCTGGTGTCGGTTTCGCCGCCCTGCCCTTATTTCGAGGCGGCGCGGGGCGCGCTGGAGCGGGACGGGCGGGCCTGGCGGCTGGCAGTGGTCACACCGAGCCTGGAGGGGGTGCGGGCCGCGGTCGCGGCGGGCCTTGGGATCGCGTGCCGGACCGTGCCGGGGCTTCGGCTGCCGGCGTTGGCCGACGACGGCGGTCTGCCGGGCCTGCCGAACATCCGTTATGCGCTGACCCGGCGGCGCGGCCTGTCGCCAGCGCAGGAGCTGGCGGCGCGGGAACTGGCGGCCGGAATGCGCCGTATCGCGGCCGAAGACAGCGCAGCGTCGCGCGGGCCGGGCTGACGCCAGATCCGGTGGGGCAGTCGCGAGCGGATCAGGCGGCGTAGCGGGGTTCGGGCTCGACCGGCTGGGGCTCGGGCAGGGCGCAGAGGTCCTGGCCTTTCGTCAGCGAGGTCACGACGCGGCCGGCATCGGTGTCGCGGATGCCATAGCCATAGCCGCGCAGGCGGAACTTCCATTCGCGGTCCGAAAGCGACATGGCGCGTTCGTGCAGGACGATCTCGCAGATCTTGGCGGTCATTTCGATATCAAGCTGCTCGGGCTTCATCATCTGGGTCACTCCTTCCAGAGCATTGTTTCTGATCCGACGATGGTTGGGGCAAATGGCAGCTGTTTGACCCGATTTGGGAAATTTCGGGACCGGGGAGCGGGGGCTGTCCGGTTTGCGCCGCAATTGGAAACAGAGTGTTGATGGGGCGGACGGGGCTGCGGCGCCGGGGCGGAAATTGTTGCGCTCTGCCCTTTCGGGCGGGCGTGGCCGGGGGTAGGCTTGGCCTGTAGCGGCGGAGGAAAGGGCGGGCGATGGGCGAGGCGGATGCAGGCGAGCGGATGACGGGAGAGCGGATGACTGGCGGCGAGGCGCTTGTCGAGCGGGTGCTGGCGCATGGGGTGGACACGGTCTTTGCCCTGCCGGGGGTGCAGACCTATCCGATCATGGATGCGCTGCAGCGCGCCGGCAACCGGGTGCGGGTGATCGGGCCGAGGCACGAGCAGACGGCGGCCTATATGGCGATGGGCTATGCCAAGGCGACCGGGCGCCCGGGCGTCTTTTCGGTGGTGCCGGGACCGGGGGTTCTGAACGCCGGGGCGGCGCTGTGCACCATGGTGGCGACCAACGCGCCGGTTCTGATGCTGACCGGGCAGGTGCCATCGGGGTTTCTGGGCCGGGGGCGGGGGCATCTGCACGAGATCCCGGATCAGCTGGGCACCTTGCGGAGCTTCATCAAGGGGGCCGAGCGGGTGGCGCGTCCGGCCGAGGCACCGGCGGCGGTGGATGCAGCCTTCGCGAAGATGCTGAGCGGCCGGCCGGGGCCGGTGGCGCTGGAAATGTGCTGGGACGTTCTGGCGACGCCCGGGCCGGTGGATTTTCCCGACCTGCCGGAGGTGCCGCCGGCACCGGCGCCGGATGGCGCGGCCATCGCGGCAGCGGTGGCGCTGCTGGCGGGCGCGCAGCGGCCGATGATCATGTGCGGATCGGGGGCGCAGCTCGCCGCGCCCGAGGTCCGCGCCCTGGCCGAGGCCCTGGGCGCGCCGGTCACCGCGCTCAGAAGCGGGCGCGGCGTGGTGGGCGAGGATCATCCGCTGGGCGTCAGCTCGGCCGCGGCCTGGGAGCTGTGGGGCGAGACCGATGTGCTGATCGGGATCGGGTCGCGCTGTGAGATGCAGGCGATGCGCTGGCGCGGCATGATGGAGGCCGAGGACCGGCTGGCGCCGCCGCGCCGGTTGATCCGGATCGAGATCGACGCCGAGGAGCTTTTGCGGCTGAAGCCGGATGTGGGGATCGTGGCCGATTCCGCCGTCGGCGCGCGGGCGCTGACCGAGGCGCTGGCGCGGGCCGGCGCCGCGCCGCGCGAGACCGGCGCGGCGATTGCGGCGGCCAGGACGCGCGCGGCCGAGGCGGTGCAGGCGGTGCAGCCGCAGGTGGGTTATCTGGACGCGATCCGCGAGGTTCTGCCACGGGACGGCATCCTGGTGAAGGATATCTGTCAGGCAGGGTTCGCCAGCTATTTCGCCTGGGAGGCTTACGAACCGCGCACCTATCTGACGTCCGGATATCAGGGCAATCTGGGCTTTGCCTTCCCCACCGCGCTGGGTGCCAAGGTGGGCTGCCCGGAGAAGCCGGTGGTGGTGATCACCGGCGATGGCGGCTTCATGTTCGCGAGCCAGGAGCTGTCGACGGCGGCGCAGCACGGCATTGGCGTGGTGACGGTGGTGTTCAACAACGGCGCCTATGGCAATGTGCGGCGCGACCAGATGACCCGCTATGACGGGCGTGTCATTGCCAGCGACCTGCCGGGGGTGGATTACGTGGCCCTGGCCGAGGCGCAGGGGGTGGCGGGATACCGTGTCGACAGTGCCGAGGCGCTGAAGCCGGTGCTGGCCCGTGCCATCGCCGCCGACAAGCCGGCGCTGATCGAGGTCATGGTCGAGTTCGGGACCGAGGCCGACCCCTGGGGGGTCATCCTGCGGCAGGAGGGCTGAGAGGCCGGAATGGTCGGAGCGGGCGGTTGGTGCAGCCGTCTTCGCGGTCTGCTTTGCGCACAGAGACCCCCGGAGCATAGTCCGCCCGAACAGCGCTGAAAGCGCCGGGCGAGCGCCGTCCCGCCCCCCCGGGGCGGCGCTTTTGCGGGCAAGCGCACAGCTTGGAACGGGGGATGGTTTTGCGGGATAAACGGCGCGACACCGGCGTTGCTGCGCCACCCCGCGGGACGGCGCTCGCCCGGCGCGCGTTGGGCCTGCGCGAGGTCGGAAAAGAGGTCCCGGGTCAAGTCCGGGACGGGGTGAGGCAAGGGTCAAGGCCGGGTCCGTCGGGAAACCGGGCCTTCCCGCGCCCCCGGCGAAAGCCCGCTTGAGGCCACGACCCACAGTTTCGGATCGCCCGCGCGGTCTGCCGCTGGCCCGGCTCACAGCCCGGCTTCGGCCTCGATCTGGGCTTTCGATTTGCGGGCGCGTTCGGTGGCCGATTTCAGCTGACCACAGGCGGCCATGATGTCTTCGCCGCGCGGCGTGCGGATGGGCGAGGCATAGCCGGCCTTGTAGATGATGTTGGCGAAGGCCTCGATCCGGGTCCAGTCCGACCGTTCGTAGGGCGAGCCGGGCCATTCGTTGAACGGGATGAGGTTGATCTTGGCCGGAATGCCCTGGATCAGTTTCACCAGCCGCCGCGCGTCGGCATCGGAATCGTTCACGCCCTTCAGCATGACGTATTCGAAGGTGATCCGTTCCGAATTCGAGGCCTTGGGATAGGTGCGCAGCGCCTCGAGCAGGTCTTTCAGCGGCCAGCGCTTGTTGATCGGCACCAGCTTGTCGCGCACCTCGTCGGTGGTGGCGTGGAAGCTGATCGCCAGCTGGCAGCCGATCTCTTCGGCGGTGCGGGCGATCTCGGGCACCACGCCCGAGGTCGAAAGCGTGATGCGGCGGCGCGAGAGGGAGATGCCTTCGGGGTCCATGGCGATCTTCATCGCGTCGCGGACGTTCTCGAAATTATAGAGCGGCTCGCCCATGCCCATCAGGACGATGTTGCTGAGAAGCCGGGGCCGCGCGTCCGAGCCTTCGCCGGGCAGGGGCCATTCGTTCAGGTCGTCGCGGGCGACCATGACCTGGCCGATGATCTCGCCGGCCGTCAGGTTGCGTACCAGTTTCTGGGTCCCGGTATGGCAGAAGGAACAGGTGAGCGTGCAGCCCACCTGGGACGAGATGCAGAGCGTGCCGCGATCCTCCTCGGGGATATAGACGATTTCGACCTCGTGTCCGCCATTGATGCGCACCAGATACTTGCGGGTGCCGTCGGCCGAGACCTGCTTGGTCACGACCTCGGGGCGTTCGATCACGAAGGCCTCGGCCAGTTGGGCGCGATAGGGCTTGGCCAGGTTGGTCATGGCGTCGAAATCGGCGCAGCCCTTCTGATAGATCCACTGCCAGAGCTGGCCGGTGCGCATCTTGGCCTGCTTCTCGGGTGTGCCGGCCGCGATCAGGGCGTCGCGCAGGCGGTCGCGGGTGAGGCCGATCAGGTTCACCTTGCCATCGGCGCGTTTCACGGCGCGGGGCAGGGCGGTGACATCGGGGGTGATGGGCGTATCGGTCATGGCGCGCGAGTCCTTGGGAAGGATGCGCTTATATAGGGGAGTCGCGGGGAATTGCAAAAGGGAAGGTGGGCGAGGCAGGCGCGCGGAGCGCGGCGGCGTCCGGTCAGACGGGCGCGCGGGCCAGCGCCTCGGCCACGGTCATCCAGAGGGGCAGGGTCAGCGCGCTGAGCAGCGTGCTTTGCGCGATCAGCGTGGCGACAAGCTGCCGGTCGGCGCCGAAGCCCGCCGCCAGCACATGCGCGGCCGACGCGGTGGGCAGCGCCGCGAAGACCAGCAGCACCGGCACCAGCGGCCCATGCGCCCCGAGCGCCAGCGCGGTCAGGCTGACCACCGCCGGCAGGGCGATGAGCTTGGTCGCCACCAGGATGCCGGAGAACCGGTCGAGCGTGCCCAGGGCGCGCCAGTCGAGCGTCGCCCCGATCGAGATCAGCGCCACCGGGATGGCGGCCTGGGCCAGCATCTTCACCGGGGCAAGGACCGGTCCGGGAATGGCGATCTGGCTGACACCCGCCACCACGCCGGCGAGGCTGGCCAGCAGGAACGGGTTCAGCGCCACCTTGCGCAGGGCCTTTGCGGGCGACAGGCCGTGCCCCTTCGACAGCGCCGAGACGGCGAGGATGTTGGCCATCGGGATGGCGAGGCCGATGGTCACCGAATAATAGGCCAGATCGGCCGAGGGCAGCGCCTGCACCACGACGAAGCCGAGCGCGGTATTGAAGCGCCAGGCGGTCTGCCAGCCGCCGGCGAAATCGAGAAACCGCGCCGGCCCGAACGGCCGCGCCAGCCAGCCCAGCGCCAGGCCCAGCGCCAGCAGCGCCCAGACCAGCGGCCCGACGATCAGCAGCCTGTCGGGCGCGATCGGGCGCGCGGCGGCGGCGGTGAAGATCAGCGCCGGGAAGAGCAGTTCGAAATTCAGCCGGTCCAGCCCGGCCCAGGCGTTTTCCGACAGCCGCTTGCGGACGAGCCCGCCAAGGCCGATCAGCAGGAAACTGGGCAGCAGGCCGTTGAGCAGGATCGAGAGCATGGGCGAGGCTTCGTCAGGGGGATGCAGCCGTCTTGATGGCGCCGGGGCGCGGGGATGTAAACCCGCGCGTCACACCAGCCCCTGCAGATCGGCATCCACCGCCAGGGCCTGACCCGAGATCGTCCTGCCCCGGGTCGAGGCGAGGAAGAGCATCATGTCGGCCAGCTCCTGCGCCGTGACCATTTCCGGGATCGAGGCCTGGGACATGATCTGCGCCCGGGTTTCGTCGAACCCCTGGTTGAGGCTGCGGGCCTTGGCGGCGATGACGCGGTCCTGGCGGTCGCCGGCGACGATGCCGGGCAGGATGGCGTTGACGCGGATGCCGAAGGGACCGAGCTCGCGCGCGAGCGACTTGGTCAGGCCAAGCACGCCCCATTTGGCGGCGGCATAGGGCGTGCGGTTGCGGAACCCGAATCGGCCGGCGGCGGAGGAGAGGTTGACGATGGACCCGTTGGCCGAGGCCTTGAGCGGTTCGACCGCCAGCCGGGTGCAATTGAACTGCGAGGTCAGGCAGACGGCAAGGGTGCGGTCCCAGTCTTCGGGGGCGATGGCTTCGACCGGGGCGGTGGGGCCGGCGATGCCGGCGTTGTTGATCAGGCAGTCGAGCCCGCCAAGCCGGCCGAGCGCCGCATCGAAGAAGCCCGAGACGGCGGCGCGGTCGGCGACATCGCAGGTCAGCGCGGCGATCTGCGGGTCGGTCTCGGCCAGCGCCGCGAGGGCCGGTTCGTCGACATCGCAGACCACCACGCGGGCGCCTTCGGCGGCGAAGGCACGGGCGGCGGCGAGGCCGATGCCGGATGCGCCGGCGGTGACGATGACGCGATGCCCCTCAAGTCCGAGATCCATGGTCCCCTCCCTCTGCGAACAGCACCATGAGAGGGCGAAAGCGCCGGGCGAGGCAAGTGAAAACGGCCCCGGCAGGAGCGGAGGCCGTCGGCAAACCCTGGCGGGAGGGATTACTTGCAGCGCTTCTCGGCGTCTTCCACCGCGGCGGTGAAACCCGAGAGCGAGAAGGTGTCCTTGGTCTGGGTGCCGCGTGACGAGCGCGCCGTCAGCACAGCCTGCGAACCGCGCTTGAGCGCCGTCAGGATCTTCGAATCATCCGACGGCGAGGCCGGCCAGGCCCATTCGCCTTCGGTGAAGAGGTCGAAGGAATTGCCGTCGACACTGAGGTTCACGGTCGAGCCGGGGGCAAAGGGATAGCCGCCGGTAAAGGTGATCTGGCCCGCCACCCCGGCCTCGGGGCGGAAGAAGGCCATCAGCAGGATGTCGGAGCGTTTCACCGCCACGACCCGGCCTTCCTTGGTGTTGACCGTTTCCTTGGGCGCGGACACGGCCCAGCATTCGCGCGGGTTCTTGTCCTCGAACACCGACCAGTCGGTCTTGGCCGCGACCTGGTTGGTGCTGGTCTCCTGCGCCATGGCCGCCGTTCCGGTCAGCGCGATCAGGACCCCGGCAAACGCCTGCGCGATACGTGATACCATCGTTACAGCCTCCAGCTGTCTTTTTTGCCTCAACCTGCGACCCGTCCGCCCGGCATTTCCCGGCCTTTTGTGGCTTGGGGTCGGATTTTCCTTCTCGACATTGCTACATTAGCCTGAAATCTGCCATGGACGGAAGAGCAATGGGCGATTTTTCGCGTAACATCAAGGGGAGCGGCGGATGACGGCACCGGTGGAAATGGCGCAGGTCTGGCGCGGGGATTTTCTGGAATGCGTGCATATGGGCCACGCGGTGGTGTGCAACGCCCAGGGCGAGGTGGTGAAGGCCTGGGGCAACCCGGGCCTGGTGGTGCTGCCGCGGTCCAGTTCGAAGATGATCCAGGCGCTGCCGCTGGTGGAAAGCGGGGCGGCCGACGCGGCCGGGCTGGGGAGCGAACAGCTGGCCCTCTCTTGCGCGTCGCATAACGGCGCCACGATCCATGTGGATCGCGTGCGGGCCTGGCTGAAGGATCTGGGGCTGGGCGACGACGATCTGCGCTGCGGCGGGCATATTCCGCGCGACGAGGAGCAGGCGAAATGCGTGATCTGCGGTTCGGGCCATCCCGATCAGGTGCATAACAACTGTTCCGGCAAGCACGCGGGCTTTCTGACGCTGACCAAGCATCTGGGGGCGGGGCCCGAGTATGTCGAGCCGGAGCATCCGGTGCAGATGGCGGTGCGCGAGGCCTTCGAGGATGTGACCGGAGAAGAGAGCCCCGGCTTTGCCATCGACGGCTGCTCGGCGCCGAATTTCGCCACCTCGCTGAAGGGCATGGCGCGGGCGATGGCGTGGTTCGCCACCGCCACCGACAGCAGCGCGCGCGGCCGTGCGGCACTGCGGCTGCGCCAGGCGATGGTCACGCATCCCGAACTGGTGGCGGGCGAGGGCCGATCCTGCACCGAGCTGATGCGGGCGATGGAGGGTCGGGTGGCGCTGAAGACCGGGGCCGAGGCCTATTTCGCGGCGATCCTGCCCGAGCAGGGGCTGGGCATCGCGCTGAAGGTGGTCGACGGCCAGACGCGCGGCGCGGAATGCGCCATCGCCTCGATCCTGGTCGAGCAGGGCGCGCTCGACCCCGCGCATCCGGTGGCGCGGAAGTACCTGAACGCGCCGATGGTGAATTGCCGCGGCATCCGCGCCGCCGAGGTCCGCCCGGGCGCCGCGTTCTCCTGAGGGCAGCGAAACCGCGCCCCCGCCGCCGCGCTCCCACCCCTTCGATGCCGTGCCGCGCCGGGCTGTTGCGCGCTCCCACCCCGCGCGGCGGCGGGGGCGCGGGCTGGACGGCGGGCACCGCGTATCCTGGACAGGAAGACGAGATCGGATCGGGCCTGCGCTGACCCTGCCGCTTCACCTTTCTCCAAATACTCAAGCCCTCGGCCTAGAAACCAGCCAGCGATCGGTTCTCCTGCACAACGGTTCCGTCCGCCCGCCGAGCGCCAGCTCGGCGCCCCTACGTGGGGCCCGAGCGGAGCGAGGCCCCGGTCGACGCGGGCCGCAAGGCCGCGGCGAAACGCGCGCGCAGCGCGGCTCAGGGGTGCGGCGCAGAAAGGCCAGGAACCCGGGCGAGGGATAGCCGTCGGGCACCAGCCCATGCGCCTTCTGATAGGCGCGCACGGCGTTGATGGTCAGCGGCCCGATACGGCCGTCGAGCTTTTCCGGATCGAAGCCGCGGGCGCGCAGCAGGGTCTGCATCTCGACCCTCTCGTCGAAGCTGAGCGCCCGGTCGTCGCGCGGCCAGGCGTGGCGGATCGGGCCGCCGCCGGCCAGGCGGTCGGCCAGATGGCCGACGCCGATCACATAGGCGTCGGCGGTGTTATAGCTTTCCAGCACCGCGAAGTTGCGGAAGATCATGAAGGCCGCCCCCTGCGCGCCGCCGGGCAGCAGGATCGTGGCCGGCCCGTGATCGGGCACCGGATTGCCATCCAGCCCCCGCACCCCGAGATTGGCCCAGTCCGAGGGCATCTTTTCCAGATCGCGCCGCGCCAGCATATAGTTGAACCCGTCGGGCAGGGCCACTTCGACCCCCAGGGCAGGCCCTGCTGCCAGCCATTGGCCTTGAGATAGGCCGCCGCCGAGGCCAGCGCATCGGCCGGGTCGTCGCCCCAGATGTCGCGCCGGCCGTCGCCGTCGAAATCCTGCGCGTGTTCGGCCCAGGACGAGGGCATGAACTGGGTATGGCCCATCGCGCCGGCCCAGCTGCCGATCAGGCGGGCCAGGGTGGTATGGCCCTGGGCGAGGATGCGCAGCGCGCCCATCAGCTCACCCTCGAAGAACGCCCGGCGGCGGCCGTCGAAAGCGAGCGTGGCCAGCGCCTCGATGGTGGGAATGGTGCCGCGATAGCTGCCATAGGCGCTTTCCAGCCCCCAGATGGCGGCGACGATCTCCTTCTCGACGCCATAGCGCGCCTCGATCCGGTCGAGCAGCGCCGCGTTCGCGGCCATCGCCTTCCTGCCGGCGGCGATGCGGGCGTCCGAGGCGGCGCTGTCGAGATAGACCCAGACCGTCTTGGTGAACTCGTTCTGGGTGCGGTCCTTGTGGACGATGTCGGGGTTGTAGCGGATGCCGGCGAAGGCGGCGTCGAGCGTGGTGTCGGGCAGGCCTTCGGCCCGGGCCCGGGTGCGGAAGGCGTCGACCCAGTGGCGGAAGGCCTGGGCGGTGGGCTGGGTCTCGGTCGGGCTGGGGCTGTCGGGCATCTGGCGGGATTTCGGGCGGAGCGAGGTTTCCGGGGCGACGGCGGTGTCCTGGCCGAGCGTCCGGCCGGCCAGAAGGGAAACACAAACGCCCGCGAGGGCGAGAAGCAAACCGATACGCATATGCCCGAGCCTTGTGGTTGTCGTTTTGGCGCCAAGGGTAAGGCGGAAACGGTCGCGGGGAAAGGGCCGGCGGGGAAATCTGCCGAACCGGCGGGGCCGGCGCGCCCGGCCGCGATGACGCGGCCTTTCGGGGCCGAGGCGGGCAAGGGTCGCGCCGCGTCCTGCCCGGTCTTCGGGCCGGGGTGAAGGATCAGGCGGCGCGGCGGCGCATCAGGGTGATCGCCTCGAACGGTTTCACCATCGGATAGGCCGAGCGGGCATGTTCCGGCAGAAGCCGCCGGTCGAAGGGCGCGAGAAGGCTGCTGGCCAGCTGTTCGGGTTTGCGGCGGATGCGGCCGACATAGAGGCTTTCCAGCGGGCAGCCGGCGGCGATCAGGGATTCGTGGCGCGGCAGGATCACCTGGCTGTAGGTGACGATGACGCTGCCGGTCAGTTCGATCGCCGAGACACCGTTCACCAGATGGCGGGCGGGGACCAGGACCGCCTCGCGGCCGAAGGTGTATTCGACCTCGGAGCCGCCGACGATGAGGCGTTGATCGGGGGCGACCACGATATCGCGCAGCAGGCCGAAATAGGGCGCCCGCAGCCGCACCGGGCGGAACGAGCCGCAGGCCGGCACGGTGCGGCTGACCACCTGAAGCACCGGCACCGGGCCCGATTCCAGGGTCTCGACCAGGTCGCCGCGCCGCAACTGCCCGGCAAAGCGATAGGCATCGCGGCCCAGCACCGGCACCTCGGCCGTCAGGCTGGGCATCGGGCCGATCGGTTCGACCCGGTCGGACACGGCGAAAAAGAGGACGTCCGGGTCGAGATGGCGGCGGCGCGGATCGGTGGCCATGACGCGGACATCTTCGAGCGTCAGGGCGGGGGCGTTTGCCAGCCGGGTTTCGGTGACGCGGTCATGCTCGGGCTGTTCGATGCTCAGGCGGCCCCAGCCCTGGTGTTCGTCCTCGCGGCCGGCCCCGGGCGGGCGGTGATCCAGATCCCAGCTGTAGGTGATGCGCAGGATATCGGGGCGGTCGTGGCTGACCGGGTTCAGGGTGGTATGGAACACGTCGGCCCCGTCGCCGATGACCAGCACGAGGCCGCCGCCGGGCAGGGCCTGAAGCGACAGCCGATAGGGCCGGGGATGGGCGCGCTCATAGGCCAGAAGCGTCTGCGGCCGGCCTTCGGGCGAGAGCCGGGTCTCGATCATCAGGCTGCCCTGGCGCAAGAGCCCGCCATCGCGTCGTGGTGGGGCGTCTTCGGTGCCGTCCGCGCGATCGGAGGGGTCGAGCCCCGCCGCGCAGAAGCGGTGTTCCTCGGCATCCGAAATCGCGATCCAGCTCATCGCGTGCCTGCCCCTCTGACCCTGGCCCGCGTCATGCCGCCCGTGCCAGTTCGGCGCCGGACGAGGCGGCGCGCAGGCGCATCAGAAGCGCGGCCTCGAACCGTTTCAGCATCCGCCGCGCCGCCGGAGCCATAGCCGGCGCCGGTTTCGGGGTCGAACCCGGGGATCAGATCGCCGATCTCGGCCACCATCCCGGCCTCGAAACTGTGCCTGAGCTGCGGCCCGGGCAGGAAGCTTTCGGTGGCGAGCCCCTCGGCGAAGACGATCTGGTGGCTGTCGAACAGCAGGTGGAAATAGTCGACCGAACCGCCGGTGCGCACCCGGACGCCGGCGCCGTCGACCAGATCGCGGGCGGCGACCAGCACCTCGGAGGTGCCGAACAGCATTTCGGCCAGGGGATCGCTGAGCAGCACCCGGTGCAGCGGCGACAGCGCCAGCGCGCCATGATCGCCCAGCGTGCCGGGGGCGAAATGCACCGGGGCATGATCGTCCTGCCCCGGGACCCGCCGTCCGCCGGTCCAGATCAGCGGCTGCAGGCCGTTGTCGCGGGTCTGCACCCGGTCGCCCGGGCGCAGCGATTCGACCGGGCGCGGGCCGTGTTCGGTCTCGATCATCGTGCCGGCGGTGAAGCAGGGGACGCTGTCGACCAGGACGAAGCCGGTATCGGTATGGGTGCCGTCGCTGATCGTATAGGTGAAGTTGAAATATTCGTCGTTGCCGTCGCCCACCACGGTGAGCGTGCCGTCGGCATTGAGCGTCACCGTCTGGCCGGTGGCCAGCGTGATGGTGCTGCCGACCGTGACCGCCTGACCGTTGATATGGGTGACGGTCAGGGTGCCGCCGCTGGCGGAGTGATCGTTCGACAACACCGAGACGGTCTTGGTGTCGGTGCCCAGCATGTGCAGCACGTCGTCATTGGCGATCAGCACCGTCTGGACCGAGTCGCCGGCGATCAGCAGGCTGGAATCGTAGGACGAATCCGCGACATCGGCGATTCCGATCATGATCGAGTTCACCACCCCGGCATTGACCGGGAAGGTCAGCGTCATGGTGACGGTGAAGCCGTCCATCTCGGTGTTGAACTGGTCGGATGTGTTGTCGTTATAGAGGTTCTGGTTGATCCCGCCGACCAGGTTGCCCGGGTTGGCCGAGCCGATCGACATCTCGACCTGGACGCCGTTCACCCAGACGCCGACGAAATCCTGGTAGAGCGAATTGGCGTATTCCGGAAATTCCTCGGAGGAGAAGACGAATTGCATCGTCATCGTATCGCCTTCGGGGATGAAATCGACGCTGATCCAGGCCGCGTCATAGGTGTTCGCCCCGGCGGCGCTGTTGAACAGCGCGTTGTTGTTCACGCCCGAGGTGTTGCTCGAGGTGTTGGTCGATTGGTTCGATTGCGCCGGGGTGCCGCCGCCCCACCAGCCGCCGCCGGTGGTGCCGGCCGGGTTGGTGAAATCCCGGGCATAGCCGGTCGACAGGATGATGCCGGTATCGCCGGGCACCACGCCGGGCGAGGTATCGTAACCGTCGGTGAAGATGCCCGATGACCGGCTGTCGCCGGTATAGGAGGCATTCACAACCGTGACGCCATCGCCGAAGATGGTCTGGGCCATCTCCATCGCCGTGGCGGATGTATCGATCGGGAGTTCCGACGCCGCAACCATGCCTGCCCGCACCCGTTCCGCATTGCGAGGCAAGGAAAAACAGTGGGTGCACCCGTGGATTACGGGCATACCGGTATGGTGATCGTTACACTGCGTGTCCGGAGCTTTTCGCCCTCGGCGCGAACCCTGCCTCTGGGTTTCATTATTAATCATTTGTTAACATGCGCCTGGCGCGGTTGTTAAGACAGTCGGCGCGACTGCCCTTGCGTCACGCACGCAAAAAGTGAAATTGCGACCATTTCGCCACATTTGCGCCGGGCCTGCGGTTTCGTTACGCAAGACCGTGAGACCGCATCAATCCGGAGCCTGCCATGACCGCGCCCCTCGACCCCGTCCATCTGAGCCAGAGCCTGATCCGCTGCCCGTCCGTCACCCCCGCCGAGGGCGGCGCGCTGGTGCTGCTGGACGAGGTGCTGAGCGAGGCCGGCTTCACCTGCACCCGCGTCGACCGCGGCGGGGTGGCCAACCTGTTTGCGCGCTGGGGCGACAAGGGCCATGCCAGGACCTTCGGGTTCAACGGCCATACCGATGTGGTGCCGCCGGGGGACGAGGCGGCGTGGAGCCACGGGCCGTTCTCGGGCGATCTGGAGGGCGGTATCCTGTGGGGGCGCGGCGCCACCGACATGAAGACGGGCGTTGCCGCCTTTGCCGCCGCGGCGGTGGATTTCGTGCGCCTTACGCCGCCCGACGGCGCCGTCGTCCTGACCGTGACCGGCGATGAAGAGGGCGATGCGGTGGACGGCACCACCGCGATCCTCGACTGGATGGAAACCGAAGGCGAGCGCATGTCGGTCTGCCTGGTCGGCGAACCGACCTGTCCGAACGAGATGGGCGACATGATGAAGATCGGCCGGCGCGGGTCGCTGTCGGCCTGGTTCACGGTGACCGGCAAGCAGGGGCATTCGGCCTATCCGCATCGCGCGGTGAACCCGCTGCCGGCGATGGCGCGGCTGATGGACCGGCTGGCCAGCCGCGAGCTGGACCGAGGCACCGATCATTTCGACGCCTCGACCCTTGCCGTGGTGACGATCGACACCGGCAATACCGCCACCAACGTGATCCCGGCGCGGGCGACGGGGGCGGTGAACATCCGCTTCAACGACCTGCATTCGGGCGCGTCGCTGTCGAAATGGATGGAGGAGGAGGCCGACCGTGTCGCCGCCGAATTCGGTGTCGGCGTGGACATGCGGGTGAAGATCTCGGGCGAGAGCTTTCTGACCCTGCCGGGGCCGCTGAGCGAGCTGGTGGCCGGCGCGGTCGAGGCCGAGACCGGGCGACGGCCCGAATTGTCGACCTCGGGCGGGACCTCGGACGCGCGCTTCGTGAAGGCGCATTGCCCGGTAGTCGAGTTCGGCCTGGTCGGCAAGACCATGCATCAGGTGGACGAACAGGTGCCGGCCGAGCAGATCGAGCAGCTGAAGGCGATCTATACCCGCATCCTGACGGATTACTTTGCCTGAGCCGGGCGCTCGTCGCTCGCTTGCGCGCGCGCCTCGCAGGGGGCGGCTGATCGTCATGCTGAAGGCGCCGGTTGCGGGGCGGGTGAAGACCCGGCTGGCGCGCGATATCGGGGTGATCGAGGCGACCTGGTGGTTCCGGCATCAGACCGCGCGGCTGCTGCGCCGGCTGCGCGATCCGCGCTGGGAGATCGTTCTGGCCATCGCGCCCGACCGGATGCTGGGCGCGCGGTTCTGGCCCGCCGATCTGGCCCGGGTGCCGCAGGGCGACGGCGACCTGGGCGCGCGCATGGCGCGGCTGTTGCACCTGCCGCATGACGGGCCGGTCTGCCTGATCGGCGGCGATATTCCCGGGGTGCGGAAAGCGCATGTCGCGCGCGCCTTCCGGGCCGTGCGCGGGGCCGAGGCGGTGTTCGGCCCGGCCGAGGATGGCGGCTTCTGGCTGGTCGGGTTGCGCCATGCCGGGCGGGCGCCGGCGGGGCTGTTCCGCGATGTGCGCTGGTCCGGGCCCCATGCGCTGAGCGACAGCCGGGCGACGCTGCGGGGCCGGCGGGTGGTTCTGGCCGACCGGCTGGCCGATGTCGACCGCGCCGCCGATCTGTGAGGCTTGCGCGGAAAAAGCAGGCGCTGGGCCCTTGCTGCGGCGCCGCTGCCCCGAAACGGCCACAACTGTTACAAACTGCCAACGTCAACGTGAGATCATGTTTGTTGGCGAAAGCCGGCCGGCGCGCTACCTCGGTGGCAGACCGACATTCCCGACCGGAGACCGAGATGGCCTATCGCTGGAAAAATGAACTGACCCGTGCCGATGTGACCCCCGAGGCGCATTGGATGAGCCGCCGCGCGGTGATGGCCGGCGCCGCCGGCCTGGGGCTGATCGGGGCGGGCGGCGGCGCGGCCCGGGCCGAGACGCTGGAGCCCAACAGTTTCGAGGACCTGACCAGCTATAACAACTTCTATGAGTTCGGTTTCGACAAGGGCGACCCCAAGCGATACGCGGGGGCGATGACCACCAGCCCCTGGAAGATCGAGATCGACGGGCTGGTCGAGCGGCCCGGCAGCTATGACCTGACCGAGATTCTGGCGGCGATGACCGTGGAAGAGCGGATCTATCGGTTCCGCTGTGTCGAGACCTGGGCCGCGGTGGTGCCGTGGAACGGGTTCGAACTGGCCGATCTGCTGAACTGGGCGGGGGTGAAGCCGGAAGCCCGGTATGTCGGATTCGAGACGCTTTACCGCCCGAAGGAAATGCGCGGGCAATCCAGCCGCTCGATCGACTGGCCCTATCGCGAGGGGCTGAGGCTGGACGAGGCGATGCATCCGCTGACCCTGATGGCGACGGGGCTTTACGGCAAGCCGATGCCGAACCAGAACGGCGCGCCGATCCGGCTGGTGGTGCCGTGGAAATACGGCTTCAAGTCGATCAAGTCGATCGTGCGGATCACGCTGTCGGACATGCAGCCGGAAACCACCTGGAACGCGCTGCAGCCCGAGGAATACGGCTTCTATGCCAATGTGAACCCCGAGGTCAGCCATCCGCGCTGGTCCCAGGCGCGCGAGCGGGCGATCGGCGGCGGGCTGTTCGCCGCCAAGCAGAAGACGCTGATGTTCAACGGCTATGAGAAAGAGGTGGCCGGGCTCTATGAGGGCATGGATCTGAGGGCGAATTATTGAACCGGGTGACGCAGGGCATAAACGCGGCCGCGCGGCGGGTGCCGCCCTGGCTGATCTATGCTGCCGGGGCGGCGCATATCGTCTGGCTCATCTGGCTGGGCCAGAGCGGCGGGCTGGGGCCCGAGCCGATCAATGCGCTGGAACGCGCGTTGGGCGAGACCGGGATGAAGCTTCTGGTGCTCGGGCTGGCGATCACGCCCCTGATGCGGGGGGCGCGGGTCAACCTGGTGCGGTTCCGGCGGGCGATCGGGCTGACGGCCTTTGCCTATGTCTTCATGCATCTCGCGGTGTGGGTGTTTCTGGATGTCTATATCCTGGCCGACATCTGGGCCGAGATCGTCAAGCGGCCCTATATCACAGTGGGCATGGCCGGATTCGTGGCGCTGGTGCCGCTGGCCCTGACCTCGAACGACTGGTCGCTGCGCCGGATGGGCGGCGGCGTGGCGGCGGCTGCACAAGCTGACCTATCTGGCCGTGGTGCTGGGGGCGGCATTTCGTGATGATCGCCAAGAACTGGCAGGCCGAGCCGCTGATCTATCTGGCCGTGGTGCTGGGGTTGCTGGCGCTGCGCCGGACGGGGCGGCGGCGGGTGAAAGCGACCGGGGCGCCGCGCTCGTCCTATATCTGAGTCGTGCCGCGCCCGGCTGCCGGCTTGCGGCGGGGGCGGGACACGCGCCCGACGCCCGAAGTGACCCGCATGCATGGGCGGCCGGATGCGCCCCGGATTTGTCGAACCGCGCGCGGAGGGAAAGCGGGACCTGCCCTGCCGGGCGCGGCCGAGGCTGCCCGCCGCGCGAGTGTTCAAAGGGCGGTGATTTTCCCGGTTTTCGCGCGAATGCCGGTTGACTCGGGGGCTGCAATCTCTAAAAGGCAGGCTTCATGAGAATTTCGCGGGCGCGATGCGGCCCGCCGCAGGAGACGTAACATGGCGAAGCCGACCACCATCAAGATCCGCCTGAACTCGACCGCTGGCACGGGCCACTTCTATGTGACCAAGAAGAACGCCCGCACCATGACCGAAAAGATGACCGTGCGCAAATACGACCCCGTGGCGCGCAAGCATGTCGAGTACAAGGAAGGCAAGATCAAGTAAGATCGCCGACCGACGCAACGACAAGGCCGCGCCCCGGACCCGGGACGCGGCCTTTTCTTGTGACAGGAAGGACAGACCCGGACCGGCGCGCGGCCCTCAGGAAGGAGCTCGCCCGCCATGCCCGATCTGATCATCCGCCCCGCCCGATCCCGCGATTTCGACGCGGTCGCGGCGCTTCTGAAACGGTCCTATTCGCGGCAGCTGGCGGCGGATTACCCCGACGATCTGCTGACCCGGGCATTGCCGGTGCTGACCCGGCCGCGGCCCGATCTGCTGAGCGCGCCCTCGTATCTGGTGGCGCTGCGCGACGGGGCGCTGCTGGCCTGTGGCGGCTGGACGCGGGCGGCGCCGCAGGGCGGCACCGGGGCCGGGGATGTCGGCCATATCCGCCATGTCGCCAGCGACCCCGACCATCTGCGGCAGGGCATCGCCGGGGCGCTGATCGGCGCGGCCATAGATCAGGCCCGGGACGCGGGGATCAGGCTGCTCTGCTGTCTCAGCACGCGCGGCGCGGTGCCGTTCTATCGCGCGCTGGGCTTCGAGGGCGCGGCCGAGATCGACTTGCGGCTGCAGCCGGGGCTTTACTTTCCGGCGGTCGAGATGCGGCTGGCGCTGAACTGAAAAGGGCCGGTCGCTGTGGACCGGCCCTCTCAAGTCTGGTGTCGTGTCGGGCGATCAGTCGCGATTGCCCATGAACAGATACATGATCGAGCGGAACATCGCGATGAACGAGATGTAGAGCTGCAGCGCGCCGATGATGGCGGCCTTCTCGAGGAACAGCTGCGCCTCTTGCCCGCCATGGTGGCGCGCTTCGAGATACATGTTCTTGATGCCCTGGGTCGAGGTCGCGGTCAGCACGGCAAACACGCCCAGGATGGCGATGTTGTAGAGCCAGAAGCCGTTTTCGCCCAGGCCGCCCATGAAGAACCCGATGAGACCGATGGCCACCAGGCCCCAGGTCATCATCACGGCGATCTGGTTGATCGGGCCGAGGTCGCGCTTGGTGACATAGCCGGTGATGCTGAGGCCCAGGAAACCGATGGCGGTGAACAGGAAGCCGCTGACGATATCGGTCATCGAGAACATCAGGAAGATGACCGACAGCGACACGCCGGTCAGCGCGGCATAGGCCCAGAAGATGGCGTTCAGCGCGCCGGTGCTGAGCCGCTGGAAGGCGAAATTGGCCACCATGACGAAGGCCAGCGGCCCGAAGATCACCGCATAGACCAGCGGCGGCACCAGCAGCACCTGCATCAGCGCCGGGCTGGACGCGACCACATAGGCCAGCGCAAAGGTCACCGCCAGGGCGGCCGACATCAGGCCGTAGACCTTGTTCATATAGGCCCGAAGGCCTTCGTCGATTGTGGGGGCGCGGGTGCCGGCATGGCCCCGGACCGTGTCAAATTCAGCCATCGAATACCTCCGAATGATCTCCGAGTGATCGTTATGATCGTGTCGTTCGTGCCCCGCCGCAGCCTGCGACGGGACCTTCCCGGGAAATATCGTGCGCGCGGGGCGGCATTTCAAGGATTTCCCGTCGATTTTCGGAGCGGGGGGCGCGGAAACGCTGTGTTCGCGCCGGGTGGCGGTTTTCGGGGCTCAGTCGCGCCAGGTTGCGGGCACGTCCCAGAACGGCCGCGCGGCCTCGGTTTCGGCCTGGGCGCGGGTCAGGCCGATATCGGCCAGCCGGTCGTCGTCGAGCTTGGCCAGCCGGGCGCGCTGGCGCCGCAGCGACAGGATGGCGCCGATCCGGGCGGGCAGGAGAACCGGCCGGCCGAGCCGCCGCGCGTCGTGAGAGAGGGTCCGGGACATGGTCATCTCATTCTCCTTTCGTGATGCTGAAGAGATCAATCATTCCATATGCTGATGTATAGGAGGGAATTTTTCATCTTGAAAATGAATGTTTGATGGTTTTTAGTTCACGGAACGTGATGAAACACGGCGATCAGAGGACCTCCGGCCATGCGCAATCTCGACCTGACGACCCTGCGGTCCTTCGTGGCGGTGGCCGAACATGGCGGCGTGACCCGCGCCGCGGGCATGCTGAACCTGACGCAATCGGCGGTGTCGATGCAGCTGAAGCGGCTCGAGGAACTGCTGGGGATCGACCTTTTCGACCGCAGCGGCCGGCGGATCGCGCTGACGGCCAGCGGCGATCAGCTGATGGGCTATGCCCGCCGCATGGTCGAGCTGAACGACGAGGCGGTGGCGCGGCTGACCGACCAGGTCTACGAGGGCGAGATCCTGCTCGGCGTGCCGCATGACATCGTCTATCCGCTGATCCCGAAGGTGCTGCAGGAATTCCATGCCCGCTTCCCGCGGATGAAGGTGCAGCTGGTGTCGTCCTGGACCTATCGGCTGAAGGAACAATATGCCCGCGGCGAGGCCGGGATGATCCTGACCACCGAAACCGATTGCGGCCCCGAGGGCGAGACGCTGACCGAGAAGCCGCTGAAATGGATGGGGGCGCCGGGGGGCTCGGCCTGGCGGCAGCGGCCGTTGCGGCTGGCCTTCGAGCGGCATTGCGCCTTCCGGCCGCAGGCGATCGGGGCGCTGAACGCCGCCGGGATCGAATGGGAGATCGGGGTCGAGACCACCTCGGACCGGGCCATCGAGGCGACGGTCAGTGCCGATCTTGCGGTCAACGCGATGATCGAGGGCACCGAGCCGCGCCACCTGGAGCCCATCGCCCATGGCGGCGCGCTGCCCGATCTGCCGGTGCATCGCATCAACCTCTATTGCACCGATTTCGGCCAGAACGAGGCGTCGCAGACCTTGGCCGACCTGATCCGGCAGGCGTTTCGCGCCTGGTAGGGGCGTGGCCGGATTGTGTGCTTCCGCACGCTCTCATTCAGATATCCGAGAGGCGATGCGCCGCTCTGCCGTCGGTTGCCGCTGAGAGCGCGGAAGCCTCCGGCGGGGATATTTAGGGTCAGATGAAGGACCGTTTTGCCCCCCCTTCATCTGACCCTAAATATCCCGGGGGTTTGGGGGCAGAGCCCCCAACATCACACATCGTGGGTGCGCAGCACACAATTGGATCAGGGCTGGATGATCACCTTGCCGGTGGAGGTGCGGGCGCGCAGCATCTCGAGCCCCTCGGCGGCCCGGTCGAGCGGCAGGCGGGCGCTGATATGCGGCGCGATGCGGCCTTCGGCCAGCCAGGCGAAGAGGGTGGCAAGGCTCTGCGTCACCACCTCGGGGCGGAACTTCAGGTAGCCGCCCCAATAGAAGCCCAGCACGTCGACATTCTTGACCAGCAGGTGATTGGCCGGGATCTGCGGCACGTCGCCCGAGGCGAAGCCGATCACCAGCATCCGGGCCTCGGGCCTGCAGGCGCGGAGCGCGGCGCGGAACTGGTCGCCGCCGACCGGGTCATAGACCACGTCGGCGCCGCCCAGGGCCTTCACCACATCGCGAATATCGTCGGTGTCGCTGTCGATCAGGTGGTCGGCGCCGGCGCGGGCGGCGATGGCCAGCTTGTCGGCGCCGCGGGCGCAGGCGATGACGCGGGCGCCCATCAGCTTGCCGATCTCGACCGCGGTCAGGCCGACACCGCCGGCGGCGCCGAGCACCAGCAGCGTCTCGCCGGGCGCGAGCCGGGCTTTGTGGGCCAGCGCGACATGGCTGGTGCCATAGGCGATCTGCAGCGCCGCCGCCTCGTCCAGACCGGCGCCGTCGGGCAGGGGGATCACCCGATCGGCCGGGAAACAGCCATACTCGGCCAGCCCGCCCTGGCCGCCGAACACCGCCACGCGGGTGCCCGGAGCGGGCCCGGCGACGCCATCGCCCAGCGCCGCGACCGTGCCGGACAGCTCGAGGCCCAGGGTAAAGGGCGGTTCGGGCGTGTCCTGATACTTGCCTTCGATCATCAGCAGATCGGCGAAGTTGAGACCGCAAGCGGCGATTCGCACCAGAATCTCTCCCGCGGCGGGGGTGGGGCGGGGGATTTCGCCCAGGCGGGGCGGCTCTCCGGTGGCGGGGACATGGTAAACGCGCATGGGAAATCCATATATGTGGAGGCCGCGCCGAAATCACGGAGTTTTTTCACCTCATGGGAGAAAGCGGGAGGAATATCGGAATCCCCTTGTTTTACCGGGGGTTGAGCCCGTTTAGATTGTTTTACGTTCTGGTAAAAACACCCAAAGGATGTATTCCTGCTTCATTTGCGGCGTTTGCGGTGCTAGATTTGGTCATACCTTTGTTGCAAGCAGACAGAAGGCAGCGATCCGTAGGCTGGTCTTTCAAGGGGATGAGGCGACCGGTCGTCGGAGTAACAGGACGAAGGTAATAAGGAGTCTTTTATGGCACACCCTGTAGACGTTCATGTTGGCAAGCGTATCCGCCACCGGCGCTGGCTGGTGGGTATGACCCAGCAGCAGCTGGCCGAGCAGGTCGGGATCAAGTTCCAGCAGATCCAGAAATACGAAACCGGCGCCAATCGCGTCAGCGCGTCCCGGCTGTGGGATATCTCGGAAGCGCTGGACGTTCCGGTGAGCTTCTTCTTCGAAGGGCTGGATGCCGAGGCCCAGGCCGGTGCGGCCGAAGGGCGCGGCGAGGCGGTTCCGGCCGATCTGATGGGCGACAAGGAAGCGCTGGATCTGGTGCGCTCCTACTATGCCATCCCGGAAAATCAGCGTCGTCGCCTGTTCGACCTGGCGCGGGTTCTGTCCGACGTGGCTTGAGCCCGGCACCGCGCCGGGGTAGCTCTGCCGCCGTAGGGGTGCAGCGGAGGACCGGCGGGTGAGGCGAAGCGACATCGACGCAGAGACGATCCAAGCGATCACCGAGACCGCCCATGCGATGGCCGATGGCCCGCGGGGCGGTCTTGCCGTTTTTCCGCCAGCCGGCCTGGTGGCCGAGAACAAGGGCGACAAGCTGGCCGATAGCGGCTTCGACCCGGTGACCGAGGCCGACCGAGGCGCCGAGGCCGCGATGCGCGAGGTGCTGGCGCGGCTGCGGCCCGAGGACGGCGTGCTGGGCGAGGAGATGGGCGCGACCGGCGGCAGCAGTGGCCTGACCTGGGTGCTGGACCCGATCGACGGCACCCGTGGCTTCATTTCCGGGACGCCCACCTGGGGCGTGCTGATCGCGCTGTCGGATGCCCAGGGGCCGCTCTTCGGGGTGATCGACCAGCCCTATATCGGCGAGCGGTTCTGGGGCGGTTTCGGCGAGGCCCGGATGCAGGGGCCGCAGGGCGCGCGCGATCTGGGCGTGCGGGCGGCCGGGCGCTGGCCGAGGCGACGCTCTTCACCACCTTCCCCGAGGTCGGCACGCCGGCCGAGGCGGCGGCGTTCCGGGCGGTGGCCGGCCAGGTCAGGCTGACGCGCTATGGCTGCGATTGCTATGCCTATGCCCTGCTGGCCGCCGGGCAGGTCGATCTGGTGATCGAGGCGGGCCTGTCGAATTACGACATCCAGGCGCCGATCGCGGTGATCGAGGCGGCGGGGGGATCGTCACCGACTGGCGCGGCGGGCCGGTGCATGAGGGCGGCCGCGCGCTGGCCGCGGCGGGACGCGAACAGCACGAGGCGGCGCTGGCGATCCTGGCGGGGTTCGATCTGGACTGAGGCGGATGGTGGGTTGGCACCCACCCTACGGGCGGTCGGGGTTCGGTCCGGGCCGAGGCGGCCGGTGGATTGGCCGCCGCCCCAGCTGCGGGGTTGATCGCGGCGGGCATCCAAGGGCATATTGGGCGGGCGACGCGGGTCTTGAGCCTCTTTTCCCCCTGCGCCGCGCCCGGGACGGGTCATGGGTCATGAGAGAGGCAGGGACCCCCTGGAGGCCGCAATGCCCGAATGTCTGATCCGTAATGCCGATCACATCCTGACCATGAACGAGGCCCGCGACGAGTTGCGCGGCGCCGACATCCTGATCCGCGACGGCGCGATTGCCGCCGTGGGCCATGGGCTGACCACCGGGAGCGAGGTGATCGAGGCGCGTGGATGCGTGGTGACGCCGGGCCTGGTCAACACCCATCACCACCTTTACCAGAGCATGACCCGGGCCGGTCCCGGCGGGCAGGACGCGCTGTTGTTCGGCTGGCTGAAGACGCTCTATCCGATCTGGGCGCGGATGGGGCCCGAGGAGATCTTCGTCAGCGCCCAGGTGGGGTTGGCGGAACTGGCGCTCAGCGGCTGCACGCTCAGCTCGGACCATCTCTATATGTTTCCCAATGGCGCGCGGCTCGACGATACCATCGCAGCGGCGCGGGAGGTGGGGTTGCGGTTCCACCCCACCCGTGGCGCGATGAGCATCGGCGAAAGCGATGGCGGTCTGCCGCCCGACAGCCTGGTCGAGCGCGAGGCGGCCATTCTGGAGGATTGCATCCGGGTGATCGACGCGCATCACGATGCGCGCGAGGGCGCGATGGTGCGGGTCGGCGTGGCGCCCTGTTCGCCCTTCTCGGTCAGTCGCGAGTTGATGCGGGATGCGGCCCATCTGGCGCGCGACAAGGGCGTGATGCTGCACACCCATCTGGCTGAGAATGACGAGGATATCGCCTATTCCGAGGCGATGTTCGGCTGCCGCCCGGGGCAATATGCCGAAGACCTGGGCTGGACCGGAGAAGACGTGTGGCACGCGCATTGCGTGAAACTCGACGGGCAAGAGATCGACCTTTTCGCGCGGTCGGGCACCGGGGTGGCGCATTGCCCCTGCTCGAACTGCCGGCTGGGCAGTGGCATCGCGCCGGTGCGGGCGATGCGCGATGCCGGCGTGAAGGTGGGGCTGGGGGTCGACGGGTCGGCCTCGAACGACGCCGGCAACCTGGTGGCCGAGGCGCGGATGGCGATGCTGCTCCAGCGGGTCGCCGGCGGGGCCGACAAGATGAGCGCGCGCGAGGCGCTGGAGATCGCCACGAGGGGCGGCGCGGATGTGCTGGGCCGGCCGGATTGCGGCCGGATCGCCCCGGGCAAGCGCGCCGACATCGCCATCTGGGACGTGAGCGGGATCGAGAGCGCCGGCAGCTGGGACCCGGCGGCGCTGTTGCTGGCCGGGCCGACGCGGGTGCGCGACCTGATCGTCGAGGGCCGGGCCGTGGTGCGCGGCGGACGGATGGCGACGCTGGACCTGGACGCGGTCATCGCCCGGCAGAATGCCCTGGCGCGGCGGCTGGCGGGCTGATCCGGGCGGATGGTGGGTTGAAAACCCACCCGACCAAGGAGGTGCGACATGCGATGGATGGTGCTGGCCGGTCTGGCGGTCTTGCTGGCCGGGATGGCGCGGGCCGATGCGGCCGCCGACGTGGTGACGATGGCCAACCGGCTGAGGGCGCAGAACGGGTTGCCGGCGCTGGCGGTTTCGCCCGCGCTGGCGGCCACGGCGCAGGGCCATGCCCAGGACATGGCGGCAGGGGGATATTTCTCGCATAGCGGGCGGGACGGGTCGAGCGTGGGGCGGCGGGCGACGCGGCAGGGCTATCGCTTTTGCCTGATCGCCGAGAACATCGCCAAGGGCCAGAAAAGCGCCGCCGAGGTCATGCAGACCTGGGCGGCGTCGCCGGGGCACCGCAAGAACATGCTGATGCCGAAGCTGCGCGAAATCGGGGTCGCGCGGGCCGCCGGCGACCTTTGGGTGATGGTGCTGGGCACGCGCCGGGGCGGCTGCTGAGGCGGCGGCGCGGCGGGCGCGCGTCCATGCGGCGGCGGCGCGCGTTTTCGCCCTTCGGGGCAATCCGCGCATTGTTTTTCCGCCCGCCTTTCCCGTATGGTCCGGCCAGCGGCCAAGGGGAGCACGGATGAGCGACGACCAGGTTCTGGACCACGATCACGACGCCCCGGAGGAGGACGACTATGCGCTGAACAGGCGCGATGTGGCCGCGATCCTCTATGCCGTCGACGTGGGCGACCGCGACCGCCTGGTCGCGCTGATGGAACCGCTGCACGCGGCCGATATCGCCGACCTTCTGGAACAGATCAACGCCTTCGACCGGCGCCGGCTGATCGAGCTGTACGGCGTTGAATTCGATGGAGAAATCCTGTCGGAACTCGGCGAGGGCGTGCGCGAGGACGTGATCGCGGTGCTGCAGCCGCACGTCCTGGCCGAGGCCGTGCGCGAGATGGAAAGCGACGATGTCGTCGACCTTCTCGAAGACCTCGAGGAGCCGCAGCAGGAGGCCATCCTGGAGGTGCTGGACGATGCCGACCGGATGGTGGTCGAGCAGGCGCTCAGCTATCCCGAGGAATCCGCCGGCCGCCTGATGCAGCGCGAGGTCGTGGCGGTGCCCGAGCATTGGACGGTGGGCGAGGCCATCGACTTCATGCGCGGCAAGGAGGACCTGCCCGAGCAGTTCTATCACGTCATCCTGGTCGATCCGAAGTTCCGGCCGACCGGCTATGTCACGCTGGGCAAGATCATGTCGTCGCCCCGGGCGCGGCCGTTGCAGGACATCACCGAGGACAGCTTCCGCGCCATCCCCGTCGACCAGGACGAGGGCGACGTGGCCTATGCCTTCAACCAGTATCACCTGATTTCGGCGCCGGTGGTGGATGCGGACGAGCGGCTGGTCGGCGTGATTACCATCGACGACGCGATGATCGTGCTGGACGAGGAGCACGAGGAGGACATCCTGCGCCTGGCCGGGGTCGGCGAGGGCAGCCTGACCGACCGGGTGGTCGACACCACCCGCCAGCGCCTGCCCTGGCTGGCGGTGAACCTGGTGACGGCGATCCTGGCCAGCCTGGTCATCTCGATGTTCGAAAGCGTGATCGCCGGCTTCGTGGCGCTGGCGGTGCTGATGCCGATCGTGGCCAGCATGGGCGGCAATGCCGGCACCCAGAGCCTGACCGTGGCGGTGCGCGCCATCGCCACCAAGGACCTGACCGGATCGAACGTCTGGCGGGTGATCCGGCGCGAGGTGCTGGTGGGGTTGATCAACGGGGTGGTCTTTGCCGTGGTGATGGGGCTGGTGGGCGTGCTGTGGTTCGGGACGCCGATGCTGGGCGTGGTGATCGGCGTGGCGATGGTGGTGAACCTGGTGGTGGCCGGGCTGGCCGGCACGGTGATTCCGGTGGCGCTGGAGAAGGTCGGGATCGACCCGGCGCTGGCCTCGGGGGCCTTCGTCACCACGGTGACGGATGTGGTGGGGTTCTTTGCCTTTCTCGGGCTGGCGGCGGTGCTGTTGTTGTGAGCCGGGCGCCAGACCCTGAGTATTTGTAGAAAGATGAAAGGGTTACAGGCCGATGGGCGAGGGGTTGGCTGAGGTGAAGGCGGCGGCGCGCAAGGCGGCTTTCGCGCGGCGCAAGGCGGCGTTCGAGGCTCTGGGGCCGGACCGGGGGGGCGTGTTGAGCGAGGTTCTGGCCGGCTATCGCGGCGTGCCGCTATCGGGCTATATGCCGATCCGGACCGAGATCAGCCCGTTGGCGGCGATGGCCGAGGCGGCGGCCTATGGCCCGGTGGGGGTGCCGGTGATCGAAGGCAAGGGGAAGCCGCTGGCGTTTTCGCGCTGGACCCCCGAGGGGCCGTTGCGAGAGGGGCCGTTCGGGGCGCAAGTGCCTGAGGTGGATGACTTTTTCGAGCCGGAGATCCTGATCGTGCCGTTGGTGGCGTTCGACCGGGCGGGTGGGCGGCTGGGCTATGGCGGCGGGTTTTACGACCGCACGCTGGAGCGGCTGAGGGCGCGGCGGGCGACGTTGGCCATCGGGTTCGCCTTTGCCGCGCAGGAGGCCGAGGGGTTGCCGCTGGAGCCGACCGATCAGCCGCTGGACATGGTGGTGACCGAGGCCGAGGCGATCGTCATGCCGCGCCGCTGAGGTGGCTCAGAGCGCGGCGCTCAGGGCGATAAGGGCTGCGATTTCAGTGATTTGCTGAGTGGCGCCGAGGGTGTCGCCGGTCTGGCCGCCGATCTTGGCGAGGGCGATATTGGCGCAGGCGACACAGGCGGCGGCGGTGGCGATCAGGGCCCAGAGCCCGGCCCAGCCGGCCAGGATCAGCGCGGCGAGGCCGGCGAGGGCGAGGGCCAGTTGCAGCGCCGGGGCGCCGGGGCGGCCGGTGGCGCGCGACAGGCCATCGGGGCGCGCCGGAGGCAATTCCTGCATGACATAGGCCATGGCGGCGCGCGACAGGGCGGCGGGCACCAGGAGCGCCACGAAGAGGTGATCGACAAGCGCGATGAGGCCGGCGCCGCGCAGGGCGAGGCCGAGGACAAGCGCCAGCACGCCATAGCTGCCGATGCGGCTGTCGCGCATGATCTCGAGCCGGCGGGCGCGGTCGAAGCCGCCCCAGAAACCGTCGGCGACATCGGCCAGGCCGTCCTCGTGCAGGGCGCCGGTGGCGATGACGAGGGTGGCGAGCGCCAGAAGCGCCGAGATCTCGGAAGGCACGCCGACGGCCTGGGCGATGCGCGCCAGGGCCCAGGCGAGGAGCGCGAGGATCAGGCCGGCGAGCGGCCAGCTCCAGGCGGTGCGGGCGCCACGGGAAAGGCTGGCGGCGGACACGCGCAGTGGCAGGCGCGACAGCAGGACCAGGGCGGCGGCGAGATCGGAGGATTGGACGGTGCGGTCGCTTTCTGGCATGGGGCGGTCTCTTTTGCGGGCTTGTGGGGCGGGGTCATTGCGTTAAACACGGGGTCCAATGCCAGATCAACGGGGATTTCGATGGCCGATTTCGCAAGTCTAGAGCAGTTTCGTGAGCTTTTGCAGAGCGCACCGTGCGCAGATGATTCGGCCCGCGAAGGCGCCGAGGCGCGCAATGCGCAGCTGACCGCCGCCCGCCGCGCTGGGCCGGCTGGAGGCTCTGGCGATCTGGTATGCCGGCTGGCGCGGCGATGCGCGGCCCGCGCTGGAGCGCCCGCAGGTCATTGTTTTCGCCGGCAATCACGGGGTCACGGCGCGTGGCGTATCGGCCTTTCCGGCCGAGGTGACGGCGCAGATGGTGCTGAACTTCCAGGCCGGCGGCGCGGCGATCAACCAGTTGGCACGGGTCTTTGGTGCGCGGATGGATGTGCACGCGCTCGAGCTCGACCGTCCGACGGCGGATTTCACCCGTGGCCCGGCGATGAGCGAGCCCGAGGTTGTGCAAGCGATTCTAACGGGTTGGGAGGCGGTCGACCCCGCTGCCGACCTGCTGGTGACGGGCGAGATGGGGATCGGCAACACCACCTCGGCCGCGGCCATCGCCTGCGCTCTCTTCGATGGCAGGGCGGTCGATTGGGTCGGCCGGGGCACCGGGGTGAGTGACGCCGGGCTGGATCTGAAGGCGCAGGTGGTGCGCGAGGGGATTGCCTGCAATTCCAATGCCTTGGGCGACGGGCTGGCGGTGCTGCGCTGCCTTGGCGGACGCGAATTGGCGGCCATGGCGGGGGCCATCGCGCGGGCGCGGATCGAGCGGATTCCGGTGATCCTGGACGGGTTCATCTGCTGCGCCGCCGCCGCCTGTCTGGAAACCGCCGTGCCGGGCGCCCTGGATCACGCCGTCGCCGGCCATGTCAGCGCCGAGGCGGGGCATCGCAGGTTGTTGGAAAGGTTGGGAAAAGAGCCGCTTCTCGATCTCGGGATGCGGCTGGGCGAGGGCTCGGGTGCGGCGCTGGCGATCGGGGTGCTGCAAGGCGCCGTGGCCTGCCATTCCGGCATGGCGACCTTCGCCGAGGCCGGGGTCTCGGAAGACTAGGTTACACCGGCGTCCGGTAAGGTTAATCAACGGATGTTAACGGGTTGGCCCGGTCTGCCGGCCGGCTGCGCGGCGGCTGCCTTCCGTCTGGCGCACGCTGCGGTAAGGACCCTGCAGGGAATGGGTTAACCCGGCGCGCGGGGCGCGGCGAAGCGCGGGCTTGCCGGATGACGCGAAATCGGCAAGAGAAGGACATGAGCGAGAGAACCGACCTGCCGCAGACCACGCGGTCTTTGCCCATCGCGATGCTGCGCGCACGCGAGACGATGATGGCGCCCATTCGCCAGATGCTGAACAAGGCCGGCGTGACCGAACAGCAATGGCGCGTGCTGCGGGTGCTGGACGAGCGCGGCATGATGGACCCCAAGGACCTGGCGCAGGCGGCCTGCCTTCTGAACCCCAGCCTGACGCGGATCATGCAGCTGCTGGAGAAGAAGGACCTGATCGCGCGGCACGACCACCCGACCGACCGGCGCAAGGTGCTGGTCGAGATCACCGGCGCGGGCCGTGCGCTGTTGCAGGCGGCGGCGCCCGAGAGCAACGCGATCTTCGCCCGGCTGGAAGAGCGCTATGGGCGGGCGCGGATGGATCAGCTTCTGGACCTGCTGAACGAGCTGAGCGGCCTGGATCTGGAGTAAGCCGGGGCGGTGGGCCGGCACCTGCCCCAATGGGGTTCAGGGGCATGCCGTTTCGGCGGCTTCGGCGGGACGGTCTTTCCGGCCTTCCGCGGCGCCGCGACAGCCGCGGTGGGGCTTGTCGCGGGGTGCTGCCTGCATCGCGCGGACTGAAACCGCCCGGGCGCCGCGAGGAAACCGGCCCGTCCGGCGAGAGAACGGGATTGAGGTTTCGCACATATATCTATACTTCATGAATTATGGATATGATTCGCGCCCTGGATATGTTCGCCGCCCTGTCGCAGGAGACGCGGTTGAGGGTGTTCCGGCGGCTGGTCCGGGCCGGGCCCGAGGGGTTGACGGCGGGGGCGCTGGCCGAGGGGCTGGGGGTGCGGCAGAACACGATGTCGGCCAATCTGTCGGTGCTGTTGAACGCCGGGGTGGTGAAGAACCGGCGCGAGGGGCGGTCGATCCGCTATTTCGTCGACGAGGCGGGGCTGCGCGGATTGCTGTCTTTCCTGCTGGAGGACTGTTGCGGCGGCCAGGCCGCGCTGTGCGCGCCGCTGATCGAGAGCATTGCCTGTGGATGTGAGGGAAACGCGCATGGATGAGAGCACGCCGAACCTGGAAGAGGATGCCTTCCGCGCCAGCGACGAGGCGGCGCTGTTCGCGGCCGCGCGGCCGGGGCACAAGCCGCGGATCCTGCTGCTGAACGGGTCGCTGCGGCAGCGGTCGTTCAGCCGGCTGGCGAATGAGGAGGCGGCGCGGATCCTGCACCGGCTGGGGGCCGAGACGCGGGTCTATTCCGCCGAAGGATTGCCGCTGGTGGATGAGGCGAATGCCGGGCATCCGAAGGTGGCCGAGCTGCACGAGGCGGTGACCTGGAGCGAGGGCATGGTGTGGTGCTCGCCCGAGCGGCACGGCGCGATGAGCGGGGTGATGAAGACCCAGATCGACTGGATTCCGCTGAGCCTGGGCGCGGTGCGGCCGACGCAGGGCAAGACGCTGGCGGTGATGCAGGTCGAGGGCGGCTCGCAAAGCTTCAACGCGGTGAACCAGATGCGCATCCTGGGGCGGTGGATGCGGATGATCGTCATCCCGAACCAGTCCTCGGTCGCCAAGGCGTTCCTCGAGTTCGACGAGGAGGATCGGATGAAACCGTCGCCCTTCTATGACCGGATCGTCGACGTGATGGAGGAGCTGGTGAAGTTCACCCTGCTGACGCGCGGCGTGTCCGAGCATCTGACCGACCGCTATTCCGAGCGCAAGGAAAGCGGCGCGGCGCTGATCGCGCGGGTGAATTCGACGCGCGCCGGCTGAGGGGGGGACGCGCCGCGCCAGCGGCGCGCCCGGCCCAACCGGGAGGAGGCGCCGCCAGGCGCCCCGCAGCGGGCGGGAGCCCTCGACAAGCCGGGTCAGGCCGGCAGGGGCAGGCCGCGAGAGTCAGGCGGGGAGCGGCGGGGCGGTGCTGTCGCGGCTGGGGGGCAGGCCGAACTTGCGGCTGTAATCGCGGCTGAAATGGGTGGGGCTTTCATAGCCCACGGCGAAGGCGGCCTGGGCGACGCTCTGGCGCTGGTCGGTCAGCAGGCTGCGGGCCTCGATCAGGCGCAGCTCCTTGAGATATTGCAGCGGCGTGGTGCCGGTGACCGATTTGAAATGCTCGTGGAAGGACGAGGCGCTCATCCCCGCGGTCCTGGCCAGATCCTCGACGCTGAGCCGGCTGCGATAGTCGCGGCGCAGCTGGTGGATGGCGCGGGCGACGCGGCTGGCATGGCTGTCGGCGGTGGCCAGGTTGCGCAGCATCCGGCCCAGGGGCGACAGCAGAAGGCGGTAGTGGATTTCGCGCAAGGTGGCCGGGCCGAGGACGCGGGCGTCGAGCGGGTTCGCGGCCAGCGCGAGGTACCGGGCCAGCGGGTCGAGCCAGGCCGGATCGGCCGGCCCGGCCGACAGCGGACGCGCCGGGGCATCGGGCAGCGGCGCCTCGGCCAGCTGATCGTAGAGGCCGCGCACCAGGACCGGATCGAGCGACAGGATGAGCGCAAGATAGGGCTCCTGCCGGCTGGCGCGGGTGATGCGCGAGGTGACGGGCAGGTCGTGGCTGACCAGAAGGGCATCGCCCGGGAACAGCGCGACCGATTGGTCGCCCGAGGATGTGACTTTGCTGCCTTGAAGGATCAGGCAGATGACGGGTTCATAGAGAAGCGCCTCGATCGCGCTGGGGGCATCGCGGCGATAGACGGTGAGGCCGGGCAGGTTCGGCCCGGTTTCGGCGCTCATTCGGAAGCAAAGCGCGGTGAGATGTGACAGGTCCATGGCGGTCTCCTTGCCTGCAAGGGATAGCAGGGTTTCGCGCCGGGCGCAGCCATTCCTTCGAGGGTTCGGAGGATCGGGCAGGTCTTGCGGAGGATGTGGCAGGCGCGGGCGCGCCGTTGGGGCTATCTGTCGGGGCGACGCAATCGAACCGCAGGAGACGACGATGTCATCGATTCAGAGCCAATTCCTTGACCTGACCGCCCGCCACGATACCTATGACGCCATCGACCCCGAAGGCGCCTTGCAGGGCAGTGCCGCGGGCAAGGTCGTGTTCATCGCCGGCGCCTCGCGCGGGATCGGGCAGGCGACCGCCGTCGCCTTTGCCGCCGCCGGCGCCAAGGCGCTTTACCTGACGGCGCGGTCCGAGGCCGCGCTGCGGGAGACGCAGGCGAAGGTCGCGGCGGCCAATCCGGCGACCGAGTGTGCGATTGCCGTCTGCGACGTGACCCGCGCCGCCGAGGTCGAGGCCGCCGTCGCCGATTGCGTGGCGCGGTTCGGGGCCATCGACGTGGCGGATGCCAATGCCGGTTATCTGGGCCCCTGGGTGAAGATCGGCGAGAGCGACCCCGAGGGCTGGTGGTGGAACTGGGAGGTGAACGTGAAGGGTGCCTATCACGTCATCCGTTTCACCCTGCCGCATCTGATCGCCAGCGCCGCGAAAGCGGCGGAGCAAGGCCGGAGCGGTGGGCACCTGATCCTGCTGTCGTCGATCGGGGCGCAGTTCGTGATGCCCGGCGCGTCGGATTACCAGACGGCGAAACACGCGATCAACCGGCTGTGCGAGTTCGTGCAGAACGACCATGACGAAGACGGGATCAAGTGTTTCGCCATCCATCCCGGCGGCGTGGCGACCGAGCTGGGCCGCGCGATGCCGGATCATATGCACGAGTATCTGGTGGATACGCCCGAACTGGCCGCCGGTTTCGTGGTCTGGCTGGCCTCGGGCCGGGCCGACTGGGCCAGGGGCCGCTATCTGAGCGCGACCTGGGATGTCGGCGAACTGGACGCGATGCAGGACAGGATCGTCGCCGACGATCTGCTGGTCAACCGGATGCGCACCCGCGCCTGATCACGGGCCCGGTCAGGGGCCCGGTCAGGGGCCGGGCCAGATCAGTTCGAGCCGGATGCCGCCGGGTTCCGTGAACATCATGTGCTTGCGGGGCCCGGCGCCGAGGGGTTCGGGGAGGAATTCGATCTCCACGCCGGGATGGGCGGCGATCTTCGCGGCGAAGGCGTCGAGCGCGGCTTCGGTCGGGACCTCGATGGCGAGGTGGTGCAACCCGATATTGTGGCGCCGGTCGAAGGCGGTGGGGGCGCGGTCGTCCGACACCTGCCAGAGCGTCAGGCGGCTGACCCCGTCCGAGACCGAGCTGCGGGGATAGCTTTCGTCGCGGCCCTGCTCGCTCCAGCCCAGCACTTCGGTGAAGAAGCGGGTGGTGGTGTCGAGGTCGCGGACGGAAAGCCCGGTGTGGTTGATGCCGTTGGTTCGCATGGGCGCCGCTCCTTCGCCGGCTGTGCGCAGTATCGGGGCGGCGGGGCCGGGTGGCAAGGCGGGCGGCCGGGCTTGCCTTCCGGTGCCGGCTGGTGTGCTGTGGCGGCCGGACGGAACCTTGGAGGCCGCGCATGACGTCACCGGACACAGAGATCAGGCGGCTGGGGCAGGACGATCTGGAGCTGTTCCGGCAGCTGCGGCTGGAGGCGTTGCGGCTGGAGCCTGCGTCCTTTGCCAATACCGTCGAGGATTGGGAGGCGCTGGCGGAGGCGGAATGGCGCCGGCGGCTGGAGGCGCCGGTCTTTGCCGCCTTCCGGGGCGGCGCGCCGGTGGGGATGATGGGCCTGTTGCGGCAGGGCGGGCGCAAGATGGCGCATCGGGCCAGTCTGATCATGGTCTATCTGCGCGGCGATCAGCGCGGCAGCGGGTTGGCGGGCGCGATGCTGGCGCATGTCGTGGATGCCGCGCGCCGGGACGGCATCGCGCAGCTGGAACTGCATGTCAGCGCCGAGAATCCCGCCGCGATCCGGTTCTATCTGAGGCAGGGGTTTGCCGAGGTCGGCCGGATACCCGGCGCCGTGCGCGAGGGCGGGCGCGAAAGCGACGATCTGCTGATGGTGCGGCGGCTGGTCCGAGGCGCCCCGGGCGCGCGTCCGGGTTGACGCGGCGTTGGTTAGTGACAAGCCGGGGCGCGCCGGGCCATTCTGCGCGGCAACCAGGGGAGGCCTGCCATGACTGAGTATCCGCATCTTCTTGCCCCGCTCGACCTGGGGCATGTCACGCTGAAGAACCGTGTCCTTATGGGCTCGATGCATACCGGGCTGGAAGAGCGCGGCGACTGGGGCCGGGTGGCCGAATATTATGCCGCGCGGGCGCGGGGCAGGGCCGGGCTGATCGTGACGGGGGCATTGCGCCCAATCGCGAGGGCGGTGTCTTTCCCGGCGCGGCGGGGCCCTTTATACCGCCGAGGATATCGCCAATCACCGCCGGGTCACGACCCGCGTGCACGAGGAGGGCGGCAGGATCGCGATGCAGATCCTGCATGCCGGGCGTTACGCCTATGGGCCGAATGCGTTCAGCGCCAGCGCGGTAAAGGCGATTTCGCCCTTCCCGCCGAAGGAGCTGGACGAGGAGGGCATCGAGAAGCAGATCGCCGATTTCGCCACCGCCGCCGCGCGCGCGCGAGGCGGGATACGATGGCGTCGAGGTGATGGGCTCGGAAGGGTATTTCATCAACCAGTTCCTGGTCACCCATGTGAACAGGCGCGAGGACCGCTGGGGCGGGTCTTACGAGAACCGGATGCGCCTGCCGATCGAGATCGGTGAAACGGGTGCGCGGCGGTGGGCGAGGATTTCATCATCATCTATCGCCTCAGCATGATCGACCTGATCCCCAATGGCTCGACCCATGACGAGGTGGTGCGGCTGGCGGTCGAGATCGAGAAGGCCGGTGCCAGCATCCTCAACACCGGCATCAGCCTGGCACGAGGCGCGGGTGCCGACCATCGCCACCAGCGTGCCGCGCCGGGCCTTTGCCTGGGTGACGCAGAAGCTGATGGGCAAGGTGGGATTCCGGTGATCACCTCGAACCGGATCAACACGCCCGAGGTGGCCGAGGAGGTCCTGGCCGAGGGTTGTGCCGATATGGTGTCGATGGCGCGGCCGTTCCTGGCGGATGCGGAGTTCGTGAAGAAGGCCGCCGAGGGCCGGGCGGGCGAGATCGCGCCCTGCATCGGCTGCAATCAGGCCTGTCTGGATCACACCTTCTCGGGCAAGATTTCCAGCTGCCTGGTGAACCCGGTGGCCTGCCACGAGACCGAGATCGTGCTGACGCCCGCGGCGGCGGCGAAGCGGGTCGCGGTGGTGGGCGCGGGGCCGGCGGGCTGTGCGGTGGCGATGACGGCGGCGGGACGGGGGCACGAGGTGGTGCTGTTCGACCGGGCCGGGCAGATCGGCGGGCAGCTGAACATGGCCAAGGTGATCCCGGGCAAGGAAGAGTTCCACGGGCTGGTGGCCTGGTTCGACACGATGGTGCGCAAGGCCGGGGTCGAGCTTCGACTTGGGACCGAGGCGACGGCCGAGGCGCTGGAGGGGTTCGACGAGGTGGTGGTGGCGACCGGCGTGACGCCGCGCGATCCGGGCATTCCGGGCGAGACGGGCGGGGCCGGGCCGACTGTCCTGTCCTATGTCGAGTTGCTGCGCGGCGGGGCCGAGGCGGGCAAGACGGTGGCCGTGGTCGGCGCCGGGGGCATCGGCTTCGACGTGGCCGAGTTCCTGGTGGCGGGCGGCGAGAGCCCGACCGAGGATCTGGCGCTGTGGCGCGAGGAATGGGGGGTGGGCGATCCCTCGGAGACGCCGGGCGGGTTGGCGGCGGAAGGCCCGCAGCCGCACGCGCCGGCGCGGCAGGTGGTGCTGATGCAGCGCAAGGCGCAGGCGCTGGGCAAGGGGCTGGGCAAGACCACCGGCTGGATCCACCGGGCGCAGCTGAAGATGAAGGGCGTCGAGATGCTGGGCGGGGTGAATTACGAACGCATCGACGGCGCCGGCCTGCATGTGAGTTTCGGCGAGGCACGGGAAAATCCGCGGGTGATTGCGGCGGACACGGTGGTTCTGTGCGCCGGGCAGGAGAGCGACCGGCGGCTGGCCGATGCGCTGGCCGCGAAGGGGGTGAGCGCCCATGTGATCGGCGGCGCCGAGCTGGCGGCCGAGCTGGACGCCAAGCGCGCCATCGACCAGGGGGTGCGCCTGGGCGCGGTGCTCTGACATCGCGGCCGCCCCCTCCGGCGTGCTCCCGCCCCGTCGGCGGGGTGCCTGATCCGACTGTTGCGCTTTCCCACCCCGCACGCCGGAGGGGGCGGCCTGGCGAAACGCGCCCTTCCCGTTTATCGCGAAACGCTTTAGGGAACGGGAATGAGCCAGTTGCCGACCAGGGACCAGATCCTGCAATGGATCGAGGACCACCCGCTTGAGACCTCGAAACGCGATATCGCCCGTGCCTTCGGCATCAAGGGCGCGGCCAAGGTCGACCTGAAACGGCTGTTGGCCGAGCTCGAGGAGGAGGGCCATCTGCGCAAGCGCGAGACCACCCGGCGCGCGCCGGATCAGCTTCCGCCGGTGGCGGTGTTGCAGGTGGGCGCGCCGATGGCGGATGGCGATCTGACGGCGCGGCCGATGGAATGGCAGGGCGAGGGCGAGGCGCCGCGTATCGTGATCGTCGCGCGCGCCTCGGACCCGGCGCTGGGCGAGGGCGACCGCATCCTGGCGCGGCTGACCGAGGTCACGGGCGAATTCCAGTACGAGGCGCGGCTCATTCGCCGCATCGGCACCAATCCGCGCCGGGTTCTGGGCGTCTTGCGCGTCACCCCCGAGGGCGGGCGCATCCTGCCGATCGACAAGGGCGACGGCAAGGAATGGCAGGTCGCCCGTGCCGATATGGGCGGCGCCAGGGAGGGCGAGCTGGTCGAGGCCGAGCAGGCCGGGCCGAAGGGCCGGATGGGCCTGCCGCGCGCCCGCATCGTCAACCGGCTGGGCGACCCGAGCGAACCGAGGGCGGTGTCGCTGATCGCGATCCATCAGCACGGGCTGCCGCATGACTTTCCCGATGCCGCGATTGCCGAGGCCGATGCGATGCATCCCGCCGGGCTGGACCGGCGCGAGGACCTGCGCGATCTGCCGCTGGTGACCATCGACCCGGCCGATGCGCGCGACCATGACGATGCCGTCTGGGCGCATGAGGATGACGACCCGAAGAACGAAGGCGGCTTTGTCCTCTGGGTCGCCATCGCCGATGTGGCGCATTACGTGACGCCGGGCAGCGCGCTGGACGACGAGGCGCGCCGGCGCGGCAATTCCAGTTACTTCCCCGACCGGGTGGTGCCGATGCTGCCCGACCGGCTGTCGGGCGATCTGTGCAGCCTGCACGAGGGCGTCGAGCGCGCCTGCCTTGCCGTGCGCATCCAGATCGACGCCCAGGGCCAGAAGCGCGGGCACCGGTTTACCCGTGGCCTGATGCGCTCGACCGCGTCGCTGAACTATCGCGAGGTGCAGGCGGCGCAGGACGGGCAGCCGAACGAGAAATGCGCGCCGCTGATGGGCGAGGTCATCGGGCCGCTTTACGAGGCCTACGAGGCGCTGACCCGGGCGCGGTCGAAACGCCAGCCGCTGGACCTGGACCTGCCCGAGCGCAAGATCGTGCTGAGCGAGGAAGGCGAGGTCGAAAGCGTGAATTTCGCCGACCGGCTGGATGCGCATCGGCTGATCGAGGAATTCATGATCCTGGCCAATGTTGCCGCGGCCGAGGACCTGATCGCGCGGCGTTCGCCGCTGCTGTTCCGGGTGCATGAGGAACCGACCAAGGAAAAGATGGACGCGCTGCGCGACACCGCCGAGGCGGCCGGGCTGACGCTGGCCAAGGGGCAGGTGCTGAAGACCGCGCATCTGAATGCGCTGCTGGCTTCGGCCGAGGGCACCGATCATGACGAGCTGATCAACCTGGCGACGCTGCGGTCGATGACGCAGGCCTATTACAGCCCGTCGAATTTCGGGCATTTCGGGCTGGCCCTGCAGTCCTATGCGCATTTCACCTCGCCCATCCGGCGCTATAGCGACCTGATCGTGCATCGGGCGCTGATCGCGGCGCATAAGTGGGGCGAGGACGGGCTGAGCCTTGAGGACATCGCCCGGCTGGAGCCGACGGCGGCGCATATCTCGGAAACCGAGCGGCGCAGCATGATGGCCGAGCGCGACACCAACGACCGCTATCTGGCCGCCTTCCTGTCGGAACGGGTGGGGTCGGATTTCTCGGGGCGGATCTCGGGGATCGCGCGGTTCGGGGTGTTCGTGCGGCTGGACGAGACCGGGGCCGACGGGCTCATTCCGATGCGGGCGCTGGGGCATGAGTATTTCCACTTCGACCGCGACGCGGGCGAGCTGGTGGGGGCCGATACCGGCACGGTCATCGCGCTGGGCGACAAGGTGGTGGTGCGGCTGGCCGAGGCGGCGCCGATCACCGGCGGGCTGGCCTTCGAGCTGATCACCCATCAGGGCGCGAAGCTGCCGCAGGGTTCGGGGCGCGGCGGCGGTGCCGGGCGGCGCGGCAAGCCGGCGAAGCGCAAGCTGGAGCGGGCGAAGAAGAAGGGCGCCAAGGTGGCGCGCAAGGTCAGCCGGCGGCGGAAATAGGCGCGGGTGGTGGGGTGAAACCCCACCCTACGGGCCCGCTGGCTCAGAACGGGGTCTTCGAGAAGAACCTCATGCCGCGGCCGCCATCGGGGTGGCGCAGGCGCAGCTCCTCGGCGTGGAGCATCATGCGGGGGTAAGCCTCATACCCTTCGGAATAGAACGGATCGCCCAGGATCGGATGCCCCAGCGCCTTCATGTGGACGCGCAGCTGGTGGCTGCGGCCGGTCCTGGGGAAGAGGCGGACGCGGCTTTCCGTATCGCTGGCGGAAAGGCGCTTGAAATCGGTGATCGCTTCCTTGCCGGTGTCGTGGCAGACCATCTGCAGCGGGCGGTTGGGCCAGTCGACGATCAGCGGCAGGTCGATGGTGCCCTCGGCCTGGTCGAGCCGGCCTGGACGCGGGCGACATAGGCCTTCTTCGTCTGGCGCTTCTCGAATTGCAGACCGAGGTGGCGCTGGGCCTGGGGGCTGGCGGCGAAGACCATGACGCCCGAGGTGTCGCGGTCGAGCCGGTGCACCAGCAGCGCGGTGGGGAAGGCGGCCTGGATGCGGCTGAGCAGGCAATCGGCCAGATGCTCGCCCTTGCCCGGCACCGAGAGGAGGCCCGCGGGTTTCACGGCCACGATCAGGGCGTGGTCTTCGTGCAGGATCTCGAGCGGGTCCTGGGGCGGGGCGTAGTCGGCACTCATGCGCGGGCAGATAGCCCTTGGGCGGGGCGCGTGCAACCCGACGTCAGGCTTGCCCGGGCGGGTAAAGCGGGCGCAGGCTGGCCGGAAAGGGGAGGGCGTGGCGATGCATCCGACGATTGCGACGATGATGGAGGTGGTGGCCAAGGGCGACGATACGGCGATTGCGCCCTTGCTGGCCGAGGATGTGCGGTTCCTGCCGCCGACCTATTGGGCGGTCTGGCGGGGGCGCGACGCGGTGGCGGGGGTGCTGGGGCATGTCGGCCAGGTGTTCGGCGATTTCCGCTATCGCCGGGTGATGGGCGAGGGGCGCGACTGGGCGCTCGAGTTCCAGTGCAGGGTGGGCGATCTGGATGCGGTGGGGGTCGATCTGATCACGCTGGGCGAGGATGGGACGATTGCCGAGTTCGAGGTCGTCATGCGGCCGGTGAAATCGGTGGCGGCGCTGCGTGATGCGATGAATGCGCGGGTAAAGGGCGATCCGCGATTCCTGGAGTTCGGCAAGGCGCTGGCCTCGGGCAATTGAGGGGGGCCGGGGTGAACCCCGGCCTACGCCGGCACTGCGCGGGGTTGACCGGGGGCGGCACATGCGCTGGACTGGGGCCATGGGCGACGGCAATGACGATCTCGACGCGGTTTACCGGCTGAAGACGCCGGAGGACAACCGGCGGCATTACGATGGCTGGGCGGGCAGCTATGACAGCGAGTTCGTGGCCGGGATGGATTATCGCCTGCCCGAGCGCGTGGCCGAAGCCTTCGCCGCCGAGGGCCCCGAGGGGCCGGTGCTGGATGTGGGCGCCGGCACCGGGCTGGTGGGCCGGGCGCTGGACGGGCTGGGCGTGGGGCCGGTCGATGGCACAGACATCTCGCCCGGGATGCTGGCCGAGGCGGCGCGGAAGGGTGTCTATGCCCGGCTTTTCGAAGGCGATCTGACGGCGCGGCTGCCGGTTGCGGACGCGGCCTATGGCAGTGCGGTCAGTGCCGGCACCTTCGCCAACGGCCATGTCGGCCCCGAGGGTCTGGCCGAGGTGATCGCGTGGTCCGCCCCGGCGGGCTGATCGCGCTATCGATCAACGGGGCGCATTGGCAGGCAGCGGGATTTGCGGCCGCGTTCGACGCGCTGGCCGGCCGGATCGGAGGGCTGCGGCGTATGCCGGTACGGTTCTATGGCGACGGTGCCAGCGGCGCCCATGCCGGGGATATCGGCTGGATCGTATTCTTCCGCCCGGTCTGAGCGGTGCGCGCAGCCGCGGCCCCGTCCACGCCGCGCTCCCACCCTTGACGCTCGGTGCCGAACCCGGCGTCGGGCCCTCCCACCCCGCGCGGCGGGACGGGGCCGCGGTTGCACGCACGGAAAGGGCGGGCAATGCCGGGATCGAGGATGAGTATTTGCAGAAAGATGAAAGGCAGGACCACGCGAGGCGCTTCTTTTCATCTTTCTCCAAATACTCGTTCCCAAACTGGCAGCAGGCATTTCGCCTGAACCCGATGCGCAACCTCGCGAAGGCCCGCCGCGCGTCAGCGCGGCGCCCTCTACGTGGGCCCGCGCGAAGCGCGGCGCCTTGGCGACGGCGAAGCCGGCGCAGCACCACGTCGGCGGTGTCAGATGCCCTGCTGCTCGACACCACGGCAATGCTCTCGCGCAAGGTGGCCTCGATCTCGGCGATCATCGGCTCGTCCATGATCAGGGTCGGGGACAGGATCAGGATATTGCCCAGCGCCCGCGCGATCAGGCCGCGCTTCGGCATTCGCGCGACACCAGAAGGCCGATCATCGCGTCGGGGGCGAACTCCTCGCGCGTGGCCTTGTTCTTCACGAACTCGATGCCGATCATGAAATGCGAGCCGCGCACCTCGCCGACCATGGCCATGTCGGAGAGCCCGCGCAGGGCGGTCTCGAAGATCGCGCCGGTGGTGCGGACGCGCTCGGGGATCTTCTCGCGTTCGAGGATCTCGATATTGGCCAGGCCGGCGGCGGCGACGGCGGGGTGGCGGAATAGGTCATCCGTGCAGGAACATCGCGTCGGGCCCCGAGATGACATCGTGGATCTGGTCCGAGACGATCGTGGCCGAGAGCGGCTGATAGCCCGAGGTCAGCCCCTTGGCGGTGGTGATGATGTCGGGGGTATGGTCGAACACGTCCTGGCTGGCGAACATGTGGCCGAGCCGGCCCAGGCCGTCACCACCTCGTCGGCGACATAGGCGATGTCGTGCTCGGTCGTGATTTCGCGCATCCGCTTGCTGATAGCCCCTGGGTGCGGCGATCACCCCGCCGGCGCCCATGATCGGTTCGGCGAAGAAGCCGGCGATGTTGTCGGCACCGAGGCGGTGGATGATGTCTTCCATGTCGCGGGCCAGTTCCTCGACGAACTCCTCGTCGGACAGTTCGGGCGCCTCGCGGTACTTGTTGGGCGAGCGCAGGTGGTGGACCAGGCCTTCGGCGGTCGACCAGCCTTCGGAGTATCCCGGCGTGGTCAGGGCGATCGTCATCATGGTCGAGCCGTGATAGGCGCCGACCGGGGAAAGCATCAGCTTCTTCGACGGCTTGCCGCGCAGGATGTTGTAGTGGTGCAGCATCCGCACCGCCGAGTCGTTGGCGACCGAGCCGGAATTGCCGAAATGGACGTGGTTGAGGGGACCGGGCGCCAGGCTGGCGATCTTTTCGGCCAGCGCCGCCGCCGCCGGGTGGGTGAAGTTGTAGAAGGTCGAATAGTAATCGAGCGTGTTCAGCTGTTCGGTGATGGCGTCGATGATCTCGCGCCGGCCATGGCCGACGTTGACGCACCAGAGCCCGCCGATGCCGTCGATCAGCCGGTTGCCTTCGCTGTCGGTGACATAGGCCCCTTCGGCCGCGACGATGGCGGTGCGGGCGTGATCCTGCTTCAGCGCGTTCAGATTGGCCCAGGACTGGATCAGGTGGGCGTCCTTGGTCAGGATCTCGTCGGTGGTCAGCTTGTTCATGGTCTTTCTCCCTTTAACTCGATGCGTCTTCGAAGCCTTGCAGCACGTTCACCGTGTTGAGGCCGATCTCGGCGATGTCATAGCCGCCCTCCATGACGAAGAGCGTGGGCAGGCCGAGGCCCGCGATGTCGGCGCCATAGGTGGCGAAATCGGGCGATGTCAGCTTGAAGAAGCTGATCGGATCGGTTTCGAACGTGTCGACCCCCAGCGAGACGATGAGCGCGTCGGGGGCGAAGGCCGCGATCTTCTCGAGCGCATCGGCCAGCGATTTGCGCCATTCGGAAAACGGCGTGCCGGGGGGCATGGGATAGTTCAGGGTAAAGCCTTCGCCGGCGCCCGTGCCGGTCTCGTCCGCGTAGCCGAGGAAATGCGGGAAGGCGTCTTCCGGCTGGCCGTGGAGCGAGGCGAAGAGCACGTCGGCGCGGTCATAGAAGATGTCCTGGGTGCCGTTGCCGTGGTGGAAATCGACATCGAGGATGGCGATGCGGCTGGCGCCCTTGTCGAGCAGGCGTTGCGCGGCGATGGCGGCGTTGTTGAAGAAGCAATAGCCGCCATACATGTCCTTGGCCGCATGGTGGCCGGGCGGGCGGCAGAGCGCGAAGGCGGCGCGTTCGCCGCCTTGCACCAGATCGGCGGCGGTGAGCGCCACCTGGGCCGACCAATAGGCCGCTTCCCAGGTGCCGGGGCTGATCGAGGTTTCGGTCGAGAGCGCGTAGAAGCCCAGCAACCCGTCGATCTGGTTCGGGCGGCGGTCGGTCATGCGGCGGGCGGGCCAGCAGGTGGCGATCGCCTCGCCCTTATATCCTTCGGCCTGCCAGAGGTCCCAGGCGGTCTGCACGAAATCCACCAGGCCAGCATCGTGGATGGCGAGGATCGGGCCGGTGCCGTGATCCTGGGGCGGCAGGACGGGGCCGAGATCGACCTCGGACAGGCGGTCCATGATATACTGCACCCGGCTGGGGCGTTCGAACGGATAGACGAGCTGACCGCCGTAAAGCTCGGTCTGGGCGTCGCGCAGGAGGTGTTTGTCGGACTGGACGGTTTTCATCTTGGGCTCCGGGGGATGAACGTGATCGACGAAGGTTCGGGGCGTGTGCGGGTCATGGCGGGGACCTGCGGAAATCGGCGCGCTGGGTCGACAGAAGCGCCGGGTCATGGGGTTTGGCGATGTCGGTCACCAGCAGCGTCTCGGTGGTGCCCGCCGCGGCGAGCGCGCGGGCGTCGGGGCCCACGATCACCGAATGGCCGCCGAAGGTGACGCCGCCTTCCGTGCCGCAGAAATTGGCATAGGCGATGGTCAGGACATAGGACGACGCCTGGCTGGGCACGATGGCGGTCGAGACATGTTCGAACCCCGCCGGGTTGGCGGTGGGCACCAGGATCAGGTCGACGCCCCGATCGGCCAGGGCCTTGACGTGATGGGCGAATTCGACGTCGTAGCAGATCATCAGCGCGGCCTTGTAGCCGGCGAGGTCGAAGACGGTATAGCTGTCGCCGAAGGCGAAGCTGGCCTGTTCCATCGGGCCGTAGAGCTGGATCTTGCGGTAATGGCCGAGGGTGGCGCCGTCGGGGCCGAAACTGGTCGCGGCGTTATAGACCGTGTCGCCGTCGCGTTCGGCCCAGCCGATGGTGAGACCGCAGCCGGCGGACCGTGCCAGGGCGGACAGGCGCCGGCACCAGTCGCCGCCCAGCGGCTGCGACAGGCTGGCGTGCAGGGCAGGCTGGTTGTAGCCGGGCAGGAACAGTTCGGGGAAGACGACCATCTGCGCGCCCGACAGCGCGGCGGCGCCGAGCTGCGCTTCGATCCGGGCGAAACCGGCTTCGATATCGGCTTGGATGGGCGGGCCTTGGTAGAGCGCCAGTTTCATCGGTTCCGGTCCGTGGCTGGGCGGGTAGGCGGGGCCGCGCGGCCCCGCGAAACGCGGGCGCGCGCCCGCGTTCCCCCGTCGAGGTCATTTCTTCAGGTTGGTCCAGATCGTGTCATAGACGGTCTGCACCTCTTCCGGGCAGGCCTGGACGAACTGGGTGGCGCCGCCGGCGGCAGGTTCAGCTCGGGCGCGGATTTCACCGACTCGTCCAGGAAGGGGTCCACTCCGGCCACCCCGGCGGTGTATTGCGCGTAATTGGTGACCGCGGCGGCGTTTTCGGGCTCCAAGAGGAAGTTCATGAACTTGATGGCGTTGTCGCGGTTGGGCGCGTCCTTCAGCAGCACCACGTTGTCCATCCAGACGATATAGCCCTGCTTGGGGAAGGCGTATTCGATATTGGCGCCTTCCTCGCGCGCCTTGGCGGAAAAGCCGTTCCAGATCATGCCGGCGGCGGCATCGCCCGAGACCAGCACGTCCTTCGCCGTGTCCGAGCCGAAGCTGGCCCAGTCTGCCTTGGCGCCCTGCACCAGATCGTTGAGCGCCTTGAGCTGGTCGCGGTCGGTGCTGCATTGCGGGATGCCGAGATGGATCGAGGCCAGGGTCAGGGTTTCGCCCGCCGTGTCCAGAACGTTGATCTTGCCCTTCAGCTCGGCCGGCGGGTTGAAGATGATGTCGGTGGTCTGGATGTCGCCCTGATAGACATCGCGGTTCACGGCGAAGGAGGTCGAACCCCACTGATAGGGGATCGAGCTGTGGCGGCCGGGATCGAAGGCGACATCGACCCATTGGGGCAGGATATTGCCGAAATTCGACATCTCGTCCGGCGCGAAGGTGTCGAGCATCCCTTCCTTGCCCATGATCTCGACCATGTAATCGCCGGGCACGGCCAGGTCATACTGGCCCAGCTTGCCGGCCTTCAGCGCGGCCAGAAGCGCCTCGTTCGAGTCATAGGTGTCCATGGTGATCTCGACGTCGTATTCGGCGGCGAACTTGTCCAGGAGCTCCTGCGGGATGTATTCGAACCAGTGATAGAGCGACAGCTTGCCTTCGGCGCTGGCGACCGAGGCGATCAGGGACAGGGCAAGCGCCGAGGTGGCGGTTCCGAGGGTGGATTTCATTGTGACTCTCCTGTTGGTTTTCGATTGCGGGTTTGGCCGCCGTTCTGTCTTGGCCGGCCGGCGAAATACGAAAGCGTGACGAAGACGACCGAGACGAGCAGAAGCAGCGTCGAGATCGCCATGATGTTGGGTTTGATGCCCTGTTTCACGGCGCCGAAGATGGCGGTGGGCAGGGTCTCGACCCCGGCGCCCTTGACGAAGTTGGTGATGATGAAATCGTCGAGCGAGATGATGAAGGCCAGCAGGAAGCCCGAGACGATGCCGGGCGTCATCAGCGGCAACAGGATCAGGCGGAAGGCCTGCCATTTGGTGGCATAGAGGTCCTGCGCGGCCTGTTCGTAGACATCCTCGATCCCTTCCATCCGGGCGGCGATGGGCAGATAGGCGAAGGGGATGCAGAAGGTGATATGGGCGATCAGGATCGACAGGATGCCGGTCTGGAATCCGATGGCCGAGAAGAAGATCAGGGTGGCCACGGCGGTGACGATCTCGGGCACCATGAGGGGCAGCGAGATCAGCCCGAAGCTGAGCGTGCGGCCGCGGAAATGCCCCGACCGCAGCATGGCGGTGGCGGCCATGGTGGCGATCACCGTGGCGGTGATGGCGGCGGCCACCGCGATGGTCAGGGAATTGATCGCGGCCTCCTTGAACTTGGCGGCCTCGAGCCCCCAGAAGACATCCGCATACCACCGTAGGGAGACCCCGCCCCAAAGCGTGATCGACTTGGAATCGTTGAAGGAATAGACCGCGACGATGATCAGCGGCGCATAGAGCAGGAAGAGGCACAAGAGCGTGACGGCCAGGAAACCGGGGAAACGGCGGAGGTCGGGCTTCTTCGCCATCACGCGCGCTCCTGCCGGGTCTGGTTGCGGGCATGGAAGACCAGCACGATCAGCACCATCGACAGCAGGATCATCGCCGCCGCCGCGCCGAAGGGCCAGTTGCCGGCGGCGCCCTTGAACTGTTCCTCGATCAGGCTACCGATCATGAAATTCTTGGCCCCGCCCAGCAGGTCGGGCGCCAGGAAGGCCCCGAGAGAGGGCACGAAGACCAGGATGCAGCCGGCGACGATGCCGGGTTTGACCACGGGGATGATCACCTGCGTCAGCGTCACGAGGCGCGAGGCATAGAGATCGGCCGCCGCCTCGGAATAGGCGAAGTTATAGCGTTCGACCGAGGCATAGATCGGCAGCACCATGAAGGGCAGGTAGGAATAGAACAGGCCCAGCTGCACGGCGAGGGCGGTGTTGATCAGGTGAATGGGTTCGGAAATCAGCCCGGCGTCGAGCAGCCACTGGTTCAGCGGGCCGTTGTCGCGGATCAGGAATTTCATCGAGATGGTGCGGATCAGCAGGTTCACCCAATAGGGCACGGTAATGAGGAACAGCCAGACGGTGCGCGACGACGCGGGCCGCGTGGCGATGAACCAGGCGGTGGGGAAGCCGATCAGCAGGCACAGGATGGTGGCCAGCCCGGCCTGCCAGATCGAGCGCCAGAAGATCAGGATATAGGTCCATTCGATCTTGGCCGGATCGTCGCCGAAGAGGCCCCGGTCGAAGAAGAACTGGTCATAGGCGGCCAGTGTGGGCTCCCAGATGACGCCGCCGCGAAATTCCTTGGTCAGGAAGGAATAGACCAGCATGATCCCGATCGGCAGCACCAGGAAGATGCCGATCACCACCCAGGCGGGCAGGATCAGCCAGGGCCCCTTGCCCTGATAGGTGCGGGCGGATTTGCCCCCCGATGGCCCCAGCCCCGCCATCAGTCGACCAGAAGCCGCGCGGCGCGGGTCTCGAAATTCAGGCCGACGGTTTCGCCCATCGCGGGGATGCGCGTATCGGCCGAGTTCTGCACCCGCGCGGTGACGGTCTCGCCGTCCGACAGCGCGATGTCGACATGCATATCGGTGCCGAGATAGATCAGCCGGCTGACCTGACCGCTGAGCAGCCCCTGATCGGGCGCGGCCAGCGACACCCGTTCGGGCCGCACCGACAGGTGGCCGCGCCCGGAATGGGCGCCCCTGGCCGCCGGGCAGGTGAAGGGCGTGCCGCCGGGCAGGGTGCAGGCGGCCTGTCCGGCCTCGACCCCGGCGACGGCGACGTCGATCAGGTTGGTCTCGCCGATGAAATCGGCGACGAAGCGGTTGTCGGGCTCTTCATAGATGTCGCGGGCGGTGCCGACCTGTTGCAGGCGCCCGTCCGAGATGACGGCGATGCGGTCGGACATGGTGAGGGCTTCTTCCTGATCGTGGGTGACGAAGATGAAGGTGATGCCGGTTTCCTGCTGGATCTGCTGCAGTTCCAGCCGCACCGCCTGACGCAGCTTCAGGTCGAGCGCCGAGAGCGGCTCGTCCAGCAGCAGGACCTTGGGGTTGGGCGCCAGCGCGCGGGCCAGCGCGACGCGCTGTTGCTGGCCGCCGGACAGCTGGGCCGGCAGGCGGTTCGCGAATTGCGACAGCTGCACCAGTTCCAGCACCTCGCCGGCGCGCTTGCGGGCCTGGGCCTCGGGCTGGCCCAGCCGCAGGAGGCCGAACATGACGTTGCGGGTCACGTCCATATGCGGGAAGAGCGCGTATTGCTGGAACACGGTGTTCACCGGGCGCTTGTTCGGCGGCAGCTCGGCGATGTTTTCGCCATAGAGGCGGATGGCGCCGGCGCTGATATCCTCGAACCCGGCGATGCAGCGCAGAAGCGTGGTCTTGCCGCAGCCCGAAGGGCCGAGCAGGGTGAAGAATTCGTTCGAACGGATGGCAAGCGAGACACCGTCGAGCGCCGTGAAGCTGCCATAGCGCTTGGTCACGGTGTCGATATCGACGGCGATCTGGCCCGGTGTTTCGGCCACGGTCATGAACTCCTCAACATACCCCCTGGAATGATGGTAGAAGGTTAGGTAGGGCACAATGGGGGGTATATACCCCCAGGGAGGTATGATCATGCACGAGCGCACGGCGGAAGAGGCCCTGGCGGCAGCGATCACGGTGCTGGGAAGCGAGGATTTCGCCCCGGCGCTGGAGCGCTGGCTGGAGGCGGTTCTGGGCCAGGACAACGTCACCGTGGTGGCCTATTTCAACGGCCGGCCGCCGGCCGATCTCTATCGCCATTCGCCGCGCCCCGAGGTCCATGAGAACTTCGAGAAGACCTATGTGAACGGGGCTTATCTGCTTGATCCGTTTCACGAACTTCACATTCTGCGGGCGCCGCGCGGGGTCTATCGGTTGAGCGAGATCGCGCCGGACCAGTTTCACCGCAACCGTTACTTCCTGGACTATTACGCGGCCACCACCCTGATCGACGAACTGGCCTTTCTGGCCTATCCGGCGCCGGGGGTGTCGCTGCATGTCTGTGTCGGGCGCGATGCCAGTTCGAACATTCGCTTCACATCGCGCGAGATTGCCCGCGCGCGCGCCGTTTCGCCCATTGTTGCGGCACTTGCCGAACGCCATTGGGCCGATCTGGCGGCGGGGGGAAGCCAGTCCGGGGTCGAGGTGGCGGCACAATTGAGCGAATCGCTGGAGGCGGCGCATGGGGTGCATCTGTCGCGGCGCCAGGCCGAGGTGGCGCTGTTGATCCTGCAGGGGCATTCGTCGGTGTCGATCGGACTGCGGCTGGGGATCAGCCCGCAGACGGTGAAGGTGTTCCGCAAGCAGCTCTATCGCAAATGCGCGATCTCCTCGCAGGCCGAGCTGTTCACGCTGATGCTGCCGCTGCTGGGCGGCTGACGGGCGGTTGACGGGCGGTGTGGAACCGGCGCGCCGGCGACATCGCGGCGCCTTGTTTCCGGCGCCGAAGCCTGCGGTCTTGCCTGGCGCGGCCGGGCGGAACGGCGGCTGAAATTGCGCCGCGGCGAGGTGCGGAACACGGAGAATGCGTTGCAAAGCGACCACTAAATAGCGGTCCTGACACAGGATTTTGCGGATGTTTACAAAAATTATACTAGCGCGGCGAATCGATCTTCTGTATCCAAGGCCCATCAGAACAAAGCGGCGCAAACAAGAAGACGCCGCGTATTGAGGCATAGGTGGTGTAATGAAACCGATCGGTTTTGTCGTTCGCAGCGGTGCGGGCGCAGTTCAGCGTAGTGAAATTTCGGCAGATGGGTCGGTGACCCCGATTGCCGCAGGAGCGGGTCAGGAGATTTCGCTCAACCTCAGACAAAGCGACATCCAGGGCTATCAGCGGTTGGGCAACAACCTGCAGATCACGCTGATGGACGGGCGCGTCGTGATGCTGGAGGATTTCTTCGGCGCGACCGGCGAGAACGCGAGGTTGTTCATTTCGGCCGACGGTTATCTCAACGAGGTCGATCTGGTGCAGGGCGCCGACGGGGCGGTGTTCGCCACCTATGGGCCGACGGAACAATGGGGCAAATGGAGCCCCTCGGACGATCTGATCTTTCTCGACGGCACCGAGGTCGCGGTGGCCGGGCCGGCGGCGGATGAGGACGTCACCATGCTGGGCGCGGGCCTGCTGAACGGGCTGGGCGGGTTGGGCCTGCTGGGCGCCGGCGCGGCGGCGGCCGGTGCGGCCGTGGTGTTCGGTGGAGGCGACGGCGGCAGCGCCGGTAATCCGCGGACGCCGCCGACGGTGGATCAGGATGGCGTCATCACCATCGGCGGCGACGACGTGACCGACGGCGACCAGTCCATCGTCATCAGTGGCACGGCCGAGCCGGGCTCGGAAGTGGTGGTGACGATCGGCGATCAGGTGCTGACCACAACCAGCGACGAGGACGGCGTCTGGGAGGTGGATTTCACCGGCGAGCATTTCCCGATCGACGGCGAATACCCGGTCGATGTGGTGGTGACCGAGGACGACGGCACCATCACCGAACTGGATGGCCCGGATGTGGTGATCGACCTGACCCCGCCGGACATCGCCTTCGACGATGGCGTGGAATCGATCGGCGACTTCACCAATGCGGCGGATCACGTCGATGGCGTCGAGATCGGCGGCACCGGCGAGCCGGGCGCGACGGTCGAGGTGACGGTCGAGGGCGTGACCCACACCACCACCGTGGCCGAGGATGGCAGCTGGGGCGTGGTCTTCACCCCCGAGGAGCTTCCCGGCGGGGAATACGAGACAGGCGTCACGGTGGTGACGACCGACGGCTATGGCAACTCGACCACCGTGACCGATACGGTGATCATCGACACGGTGGTCAATGTCGGTATCGACGCGGGCCAGGCCGGTGGCGACGACCTGATCAACGGCGCCGAGCAGGCGGCCGGCGTGACCCTGACGGGCACCGCCGATGAGGGCTCGACCGTGGTGGTGACGCTGGCGGGCGTGTCGCATACGGTGACCGCCGGTGCCGACGGCACCTGGAGCGTCGATTTCGCGTCGGCCGAGATTCCGACCGGCGAGACCGAGGCGACCGTGACCGCGGTGGCAACCGATGTGCATGGCAACAGCACCTCGACCGAGACGGTGATCCAGATCGATACGGTGAACACGGTCACCTTCGATGCCGCCGGCGTCGAGGGTGACGGGATGGTCAATGCCGCCGAGCACGCCGACGGGGTGACCTTCAGCGGCACGACGCAGGCCGGGTCGACCGTGGTTGTGACCGCGAACGGGGTCAGCCATACGGTGACGGCCGGTTCTGACGGCACCTGGAGCGTGGATTTCGCCAGCAGCGAGCTGCCGACGGGCGAGACCGAACTGACGGTCGATGTCAGCTCGACCGATGCGGTGGGCAACGTGGCCACCACCAGCGGCACGGTGCAGATCGACACGCTGAACAGCGTGACCTTCGATGCCGATACGGTCGAGGGTGACGGGCTGGTCAATGCGGCGGAACATGCCGATGGCGTGACCTTCACCGGCACCACCCAGCCCGGCTCCACGGTCGTGGTCGAGGCCAATGGGGTGAGCCATACGGTCACCGCCAATGCCAGCGGCCAGTGGAGCGTGGATTTCGCCAGCGGCGAGCTGCCCGAGGGCGAGCTGGACCTGCCGGTCAACGTGACCTCGACCGATCCGGCGGGGAACGAGGCCGCGACCAGCGGCACGGTGCATATCGACACGCTGAACGGGGTGACCTTCAATGCCTCGACCGTGGAAGGCGACGGCATGGTCAACGCGGCCGAACGCGCCGATGGCGTGACCCTGACCGGCACGACCGATCCGGGATCGAGCGTCAGCGTGCAGGTGAACGGGGCGACCTATGCCGCCACGGTCGACGCGGCCGGCAACTGGAGCCTGAACCTGTCGCCGGCGCAGGTGCCGCAGGGCGAGACCAGCATGTTGGTCAACGTCACCGCGACCGATGCGGTGGGCAATGTCAGCACCACCAGCGGCACGGTGATGGTCGACACCGTCAACAGCGTGACCCTGAACACCGCCGGGATCGAGGGTGACGGCATCGTCAACGGTGTCGAGCGGGCCGATGGGGTGACCCTGACCGGCACGACCCAGCCCGGGTCCGAGGTGAGCGTTCTGGTGGGCGGCGCGACCTATGCCGCGACCGTGGATGCCAGCGGCAACTGGACGCTCGAGCTGGCCCCCGGGCAGGTGCCCGAGGGTGAGACGACGATGCCGGTGTCGGTGACGTCGGTCGACGCGGCGGGCAACGTGGCCACCACCAACGGTTCGGTCGAGATCGACACCTATGTCCGCGACTTCGCCCTCACGGGCACCGGCGGCGGCGTCGATGGCGTGGTGAACGACGCCGAATCCGCCAGCGGCGTGACCCTGACCGGCACGGTCGAGCCGGGCTCGAGCGTGGTCGTGGATGTGGCCGGGGTGAGCTATACCGCCACCGTGGCGGCCAATGGCGCCTGGAGCGTCAACCTGCCGGCCAGCGCCATCCCCGATGGCGATCTGAGCCTGCCGGTGACGGCGACGGCGACCGATGCGGCGGGCAACACCGATGTCGTGACCGGCTCGGTCGAGATCGACACCATCGTCGAGAACCTGGGCTTCACCAACATGCCGCTGGAAGGCGACAACGTGGTGAACGGCGCCGAACGCGGCGATGGCGTGACGGTGACCGGCACGGTCGAGGTCGGCTCGACCGTGATGGTGACGCTGGCGGGCACGACCCAGGCGGCGACGGTGGACGCAAGCGGCAACTGGACGGTCACCTATCCGGCGGGGTCGATCCCCGAGGGCGAATACGACAGCAGCGTGCAGGTCGACGTGGTCGACAGCCATGGCAATACCGACAGCCTGACCCAGGCGGTGCGGGTCGACACCTTCGTCAACGAACTGACCAGCACGGCGCCGGTCGAGGGCGACAACGTGGTGAACGCCGAGGAGGCCCAGGACGGGTTCACCCTGACCGGCACGGTCGAGGCGGGATCGGTGGTCGAGGTCGAGTTCAACGGCACGACCTACAGCGCCACGGTCGCGTCGAACGGGGCCTGGAGCGTCGACATTCCGGCGGCGGGCATCCCGGTTGCCGAAGTGACGGCCACCGCCCTGATCACCGCGACGGATGCGGCCGGCAACACCGACAGCATGACCCGCGAGATCGAGATCGACACGGTGCTGCCCGAGGCGCCCGATGTCGCCTCGTATACCCGCGACCATACCGGTATCCGCGGCATCTCGATCGAGACGGTTCAGGACGATATCAGCCTGCACCATGTCCATGCCGATGGCTCGATCACCGATATCGCCTCGGACGGGACCGACATTCCGCTGATGGGCGAGACGATCTATGGCTTCACGCCGACCGTCCCCAACGGCTCGCACCTGGTGGTGAGTGCCGAGGACGCGGCGGGCAACCTGACCTCGACCTATCTGGTGCTGGACGATACCTCGACCAGCGTCGTCGATATGGCGAACCCGAACCTGGGGGCGCTGAACATCGAGACCATCGACCTGCAATTCGCCGAGGACAGCCAGCTGACCATCACCGAGGACCAGCTTCTGGCGCTGTCGGGCAACAGCGATCAGGTGCTGATCCAGGGCGGAGGCGACGATACCGTCACCGCGATGGGCGCGGTCGATACCCATACGACGCAGGTGATCGACGGCCATACCTATGCGACCTACACGATGGGCGACAGCGGCACGCTTCTGATCGAAGAGCATATCAATGTGGTGATCTAAGACATACGGTTCGGGCGGGCGCGCATCCCCGCTCCGCCCGGACCGCCCATAACGACAATAATAAATCCGCGAGTTTGGGGCAGGTGTAATGGGACAGGGTAAATTGGTTAGGACAGGTGTATCTGTCATGATGATCGCGGCGCTGTCGGCTTGCATGTCGACGGGGCCCGAGGGCGAGGGCGCGGTGACGCGGTTTCGCATGGGGGCGCTGGACGGCGCGGCCGCGAAGGACAAGGCCAAGGAGGGCAGCGAAAGCCTGATCGTGGCCGATCTGCAGACCCGCAAGAGCGTGCTGCCCGCCGGCAGCGCCTTCGACAAGGTGGCGGGCCCGGTGCTGGCCGCCAATGCGCGCGCCGCGGAAAGCGAGCTGCGCATGGCGCGGCTGCGGGCCGAGGCGCAAGAGAAGAACTGGCTTCCCACCATCGGCCCCAGCCTGTCGCTGAGTTCGCTGGGCGAGGTGCTGGCGTCGCTGGTGATCGACGCGGTGATCTTCGACAATGGCCGCAAAAAGGCGGAACGCGAGTTCGCCCGGGCCGATGTGGAAGTGGCCGCCGTCAACATGTCGATCGACACCAACGAGCGGGTGCGCACGGCGCTGGGGCTTTACCTGAAGGGCCAGAAGTCGCGCGAGACGGCGAAGCTCTACGAGGCGGCGCTGAAGGATATGGGCCATTTCGAATATATCATGAACGAACGCGTCAAGGGCGGCGTGTCGGACATGTCGGACCTCAACGTCATCCGTCACAAGCTGGCCAAGATGCGGGCCGAGCACGCGGCGGCGGTGGAAAGCGCCAATGCCGCCGTGGCCGAGCTGAACGCGATGTCGGTGAAGAAGCTGGGCGAGGTGCAGGGCCTGTCGGATGTGCGGGTAAGCCGGCTGGATGCGCAGCCGCTGAGCGTGATGCTGGCCGAGGCCGAGAAAGAGCGCACCGTGGCGGGCGCCAAGATCGACCGGGCCGGGTTCCTGCCCGGGCTGGGCGCCCAGGCGACGGTGACCAGGACCGGCGTCGAGGGCGGCGCGGTGCTGGCGCCGGAAAACGGGCTGGGGCTGGGCACGGCGGCGAACCTGAAGGCGCTGAAGGCGGCGGAAGAGGCGGCCGGGCGGCAGGTGACCCAGGCCACCGAAGAGGCCAACCGCCGGCTGGCGCGGCACGAATCCGAGCTGTCGGCGCTGGGCCGGCAGGTGGGCGAGGCCAGCACGCTGGCGGGGCAGGCCAAGGCCAATCTCGACCTGTTCCAGAGCCAGTACGATGCCGGCCAGCGCCAGGTGATGGACGTGGTCAATGTCTATGAAAGCTGGGTGGCGCAGGAGGAATCCCGCATCGGGTTGAAATACGACATGGCGGCGGCGCGGCTGGATATGGCGCGCGAGCTGGGGCTTCTGGCGGACGGGAGCGAGATTTGACCAAGCGGCCCGTGGCTCTGACCATCGCGGCGGGCGGACGGGCCCGGCTGAAGGCGGTGTCGAACTCGGACGCGCCGCCGAAGGGCGCGGCCGTGCGGGACGAGACGCCGAAGGCGCCCGAACCGGGCGCGAGCGCCCGCGCCCGGGCCGAGCTGGCCGCGACCTATGCCGGGCTTCTGGGCGTGCAGGCGGTGGCGCGCGACATTCTGGACGTGCTTCTGAAGAAGTTCGAAGCCGGCGAGGGCGTGCAGCCCGGCGCGCTGGCCGAGGGGCTGCAATCGGTCGGGCTGACCGCCGCGGTCCAGACGATTTCCCATGCCGGGGCCGGCGAATGGCCGGGTCTGGCGCAGATGACCAGCGGTCAGTTCATTCTGGTGCTGGGCATCGAGGCGGGCGATCTGGTGATCTATGACACCACTTGCACCGACAATCGCGCCCATGTCGGGCTGGACGAATTCGAGCCTTATTTCACCGGCCTGGTGGTGCGCGCCGAGGCGCCGCTGAAGAAGCTGTCGAAGATCCATGCGCCGAAAAGGGCCGAGCCGCACTGGTTCTGGGGCGAGTTCCCGAAATACCGCCGCGCCTTCGCCGAGATTGCGCTGGGCTCGTTCGTGGCCAACCTTCTGGCGGTCAGCGTGGCGCTGTTTTCCCTGCAGGTCTATGACCGGGTGATCCCGCATCAAAGCGAGGCGACGCTGTGGGTTCTGGCCGCCGGCGCCGCGCTGGCGCTGTTGATGGAGGCGGCGCTGAAGATCGCCCGGGCACAGTTGATGGACGGTGCCGGCCGGCAGATCGAGCTGGGCGTGCAGAGCGCGCTTATGAACCGCATCCTGGGGATGCGCAGCGAGTTGGCGGGGCAGCAGCCGAGCCAGCTGTTCAGCTCGATGCGCGAGTTCGGATCGGTGCGCGAGTTCTTCACCGCTTCGACCGTGGGGGTGATTTCGGACATTCCGTTCATCTTCATCTTCCTGTTCCTGGTCTCGACCATCGCCGGATCGGTGGTCTGGGTTCTGATCCTGGGCGGCGTATTGATGGTGGTGCCGGGGTTCCTGTTGCAGAAGCGGATGATCGCGCTGACGCAAGAGACCCAAGGCGCCGGGGCCAAGGCCAGCCGGCTCTTGCATGAGACGGTGTTCGAGCTGGACACGGTGAAATCGCAACGCTCCGAGGACCGGGTGCGGCGGCTCTGGGCCGAGCTGAACGCGCTGTCGGCGGCGAAGACGAGCGAGCAGCGGATGCTGGCCTCGGCGCTGACCTTCTGGAGCCAGGGGGTGCAGCAGGCCACTTACGTGGCCGCCGTGATCACCGGCACCTATCTGGTCTTCGCCGGCGAGTTCACCGTGGGGTCGATCATCGCCACCGGCATCCTGACCGGCCGCACGCTGGCGCCGCTGACCCAGCTGGCCGGCACCATGGCGCGCTGGGGCAATGTGAAGACCGCGCTCGACGGGCTCGACGCCATCGCCAGCGCGCCGCAGGACCGCGAGGAGAGCCGGACCTATCTGCGGCGGGAACGGCTGAGCGGGGCTTACGAAATCCGCGATTTTCGCTTCCGTTACGACGACGAGGGCGCGCCGACGCTGGAGATCCCCGGGCTGGCGGTGCAGCCGGGGCAGAAGATTGCCGTCCTGGGCGCCAATGGATCGGGCAAGTCGACGCTTCTGAAGGTGCTGAGCGGGCTTTATGCACCGACCGAGGGCCGCGTGCTGCTCGATGGCACCGATATGGGCCAGATCGAGCCGCGCGATCTGCGCCGTGGCATCGGATATCTGGGCCAGGAGGTGCGGCTGTTCACCGGGACGCTGCGCGAGAACCTGAACCTGACGCTTCTGGAGCGCGACGACGACCGGCTGTTGCGGGCGCTGGATTTCGCCGGGCTGGGGCCGTTCGTGAGCAGCCATCCCAAGGGGCTGGACCTGGAGATTCGCGATGGCGGGCAGGGGTTAAGCATCGGGCAGCGGCAGTCGATCGGCTGGGCGCGGCTGTGGTTGCAGGACCCGGCCGTCTGTCTGCTGGACGAACCGACCGCGGCGCTGGACCAGACGCTGGAGAACACGCTGGTCGACCGGTTGCGGAGCTGGCTCGAGGGCCGCACGGCGGTGATCGCGACGCATCGCGTGCCGATCCTGCAGCTGACCGACCGGACGCTGATCCTGCAACAGGGGCGGATGGCGGTGGACGGGCCGCGCGATCAGGTGCTGGCGCATCTGCGCGGCGCCGGGGCGGGTGCGGCATGAGCATGGCAACGGCCAATCCGATCAACCTGGCCGGGCAGCTGAACGCGCGGCTGCGCGGGCCCAGCCTGATGATCTGGCTGTCGGCGGCCAGCGTCTGGATCTTCATCCTCTGGGCCGCCTTCGCGGTGGTGGACGAGATCGTGCGGGCCGAGGGCGAGATGATCTCGTCGTCGCGGCCGCAGATCATCCAGAACCTCGAAGGGGGCATCCTGGCCGAGCTTCTGGTGAAGGAAGGCCAGGTCGTCGAGAAGGGCGATGTGCTGGCCCGGCTGCGGCCGACCCAGTTCCAGAGCGCGGCGGACGATTTCCTCGACCAGATCGTCGCGCTCGAGATCAAGCGGCTGCGGCTCGAGGCCGAGATGAAGGGCGCCGAGGCCTTCGATGTGCCGCAACAGCTGGCGGCGCGCAGCCCCGGCATCGTCGCATCGGAACGCGCGCTTCTGGCCGCGCGGCAGAGCGATTTCGCCTCGCGCAAGGCCGGTGCCAAGCGGGTGCTGGACCAGGCGGCCAAGGAAAAGTCGATGATGGAGGATCTGCTTAGCCGCAAGATCGTGGCTTTGCTCGAGGTCACCCGGGCGCGCAAGGCCGAGGCCGATGCCCGCATCCGTTACGACGAGATCGTCACCCAGACCGAGCTGGAGCGGGCGCAGGATTATTCCGACACGCTGAAGGAAATCGCCACGCTGAACCAGAACCTGAAGGCGGCGCAGGATCAGCTGAACCGCACCGTGCTGAAAAGCCCGCTGCGTGGCATCGTCAACGGGTTGTCGGTGACGACGATCGGCGGGGTGGTGCGGCCGGGCGAGGAGATCCTGCAGATCATCCCGCTCGACGAGGAGCTGTTCGTCGAGGCGCGGGTCAAGCCCGAGAACATCGCCAATGTGCGCCGTGGCCAGGAGGCGACGATCAAGCTCAGCGCCTATGATTACACCATCTATGGCTCGCTCAAGGGGGCGGTCGACGTGATCTCGGCCGACACGTTCAAGGACGACCGCGCCCGCGACCCCGAGGCCAGCGCGCATTACAAGGTGACGATCCGGGTCGACCGTGAAGGGCTGACCGAGCGCCAGCGCCGGATCGCCATGCGGCCCGGGATGCAGGCCGAGGTCGAGCTGCACACCGGCTCGAAGACCGTGCTGCAATACCTGTTGAAGCCGCTCTACAAGTCGCGCGAGGCGTTCCGCGAACCCTGAGCCCGGCCGCCGCAGCCGGTGCGTGCCGGGCGGGGGCGGATTGAGTATTTTTGGAAAGATGAAAGGGATGGGGCGGCTTGCCCTGGCGGCGATGCTGCGCCGGCACGAAGAGGCGCGTGGGGCGAGGCGAGGCCGGTGTTGCGAGAGCGGGCATCGTCGATTTCGGCGTTTGGTGGTGCGCGCCCGCTTTCCGGCTGCCCGCCACGCGTCAGCGTGGCGCCCCCCTCTACGTGGGGCCCGAGCGAAGCGAGGGCCCCGTGGCGACGCCGTCAGGCGGCGCAACCGGCGGCCGCGTCAGCGGCTGCGCGGGCTGCAGGGGCCGCCGGCCAGGCAGCGGCGCAGCGTGGCCAGGTCCGCCTCCGGCGGGTCGGGGAAGTGGAACTGCTGGCAGGGTGTGGCGTCGAGCACATAGTCGGCGCCGTCCTGACGCAGGAACATCAGCATGTCCTGACCCGGGGTCGCGCTGCCGCACCAGGCCGAGACGCAGGTCACGTTGAGCGTGACGGTCCTGTCGAGCCGGGCGCCGAGGCCGGTGGCGGTGACGGCGTGGCCGGTCAGGCGGGCGCGGATCCGGCCGCCCTTGCCGCGTTTGGGCAGGCGGTCGGCGGCGAAGGCGAGCCGGCCGAGCACGACGACATAGGCCTCGGGTGCGGCGGCCGCCGTCTTGTAGCTACGCGCCACGTCGGGGCGGCGGCAGGACAGCGCCGCGGCGGGGTCGGGCAGGCCGATCAGGGCCGCAAGGGCCAGTGTCGACAGGGCTTTCGTCCGGTGGATCACAGCAGCCCCTCGAATTCGGCCAGGACCTGTTCGTAGACGCTGCGCTTGAAGGGCACGATATTGGCCACCAGATCGGCGGGCGGCAGCCAGCGCCAGGCCGAGAATTCGGGGTGGTCGGTCTCGATCCGGACATCGCTGTCCGAGCCGAGGAACCGCAGCAGGAACCATTTCTGTTCCTGCCCGCGATAGCGGCCCTTCCAGATGCGGGGCACGACATCGTGGGGCAGGTCATAGGCCAGCCAGCCCGGGGTCTCGGCCTCGACCCGCACCAGGGCGGGCAGCACGCCGGTTTCCTCTTCGAGCTCGCGCAGGGCGGCCGTGCGGGGGTCTTCGCCGGTGTCTATCCCGCCCTGGGGCATCTGCCAGGCGGCCTGGTCGTTGTCGATGCGCTGGCCGACGAAGACATGACCGGCGGCATTGACGAGCATGACGCCCACATTGCGGCGATAGGGCAGGGCGGCGATCTGGTCGGGGGTCATGGGCGGGCCTTCGCGGAGGGAGGAAGCTGATGCGGTGAACCTAGGCCGAAGCGGGACCGACCGGAAGGGGGAATGCCCGCGCTCTCGTCTTCGGCGCAGCCTTCGAGCCAGACATCGCCATGGTCGCGGGGATGGCAGGTGCCGGCGATCAGCCGCGCGATACGGCCCGCGCGCCGATCCAGCGCGCTGTCCGGGCCGGTGAGGGAAAACCGCGATGGGGCGATCATCACCGCGACGAGGCGAAGGAATTCGGCATCGCTCAGCTGCGCCGGCGGGCGGTGAAAAACCGCCTGCGATGCGGCGAAGAAGCCGGTCATCCAGCCGTCGGGGCCCTGGCCCATGGGAACGGTATCGAGAAAGAGGGTGAGGATGAGGTCCTTGTCCAGCCTCTGTTCCAGCCCGATCGCATAGGCGCTTTGCCGCAGTTTGCGGATGCCGGGCGTGAAGCGATCGAAGGCCAGGCGTTTCGCCAGCGACTGGGTAAGGGTCGTCGCCCCCGCTCCGGGCGTGGAGAAGTCGAGGCCGGAATGGTCGCGAAAGCCCGGGTCTTGCACCGCGATCAGCCATGCGCCGCGCGGGCCAAGCGCATCGCCGCCACGACCGGCGCGGGCAAGCGTCTCGGCCCGGGCCAGCAACGCGGGGGCATCGCGGCGGGCCTCGACCCAGGCCCAGGCCATGTAGGCGAAAAGCACAAGGGCCGCGGCAAGAACCGCGGCCCCCGTCGATCTTGCCAGGCGGCGCATAGGCGTTACTTTGCGTCGCCCAGCACGTTGAGGCCCTTGAGGATGTCGATGGCATAGGCCAGCTGGTAATCCTCTTCGCGAAGCTTCGCCGTCGCCTCGGCCTTGGCGCGATCCTCCTCGATATGGCGGATCTCGTCCTCGGTCAGGCTGTCGTTCTTCAGCGCGCCGCGCAGGTCGGCCTCGGTCCGGGCCTTGGCGGCGGCGCTCTTGGGTTCTTCGTCGGTATTGGCGGCGGTCATCGGCTTGCGCGGCTGTTCGACCACGATGTCGGGCGAAATGCCCAGCGCCTGGATCGAACGGCCCGAGGGGGTGTAATAGCGCGCCGTGGTCAGGCGCATGGCGCCGTCGCCCCTGAGCGGCATCACCGTCTGGACCGAGCCCTTGCCGAAGCTGCGGGTGCCCACGACGATGGCGCGGTGATGGTCCTGCAGCGCGCCGGCGACGATTTCCGAGGCCGAGGCCGAGCCGCCGTTGATCAGCACCACCAGCGGCTTGCCCCCCGTAAGATCGCCCGGCTGGGCGTTATAGCGGTCGCCGTCCTCGGGGTTGCGGCCGCGGGTCGAGACGATCTCGCCCTTTTCGAGGAAGGCGTCGGACACCTTGATCGCCTGGGTCAGGAGCCCGCCGGGGTTGTTGCGCAGATCGAGGATGAAGCCGTTGACGTTGTCCATGCCGCCGGCCTCTTCGACCTGCTTGGCGATGCCCTCTTCCAGGTTCGGATAGGTCTGGTCGTTGAAGGTCGACACCCGCAGCACCACGGTCTTGCCTTCGGTGCGCGAGCGCACGGCGGTCAGCTTGATGGTGTCGCGGATGATCGAGACGTCGAAGGGTTCGTCGACGCCTTCGCGGGCGATGGTGATGACGATTTCCGAGCCGACCGGGCCGCGCATCTTCTCGACCGCCTCGTCCAGGGTCAGGCCGAGAAGCGATTCGCCGTCGACATGGGTGATGAAATCGCCCGACTCGACGCCGGCTTCGTCCGCCGGGGTGCCGTCGATCGGCGAGACGACCTTGACGAAGCCCTCTTCCTGGGTGACCTCGATGCCGAGCCCGCCGAATTCGCCCCGGGTCTGGACCCGCATCGCATCGGCGTCGTTGGGCGAGAGATAGCTGGAATGCGGATCGAGCGAGGTGAGCATCCCGTTGATCGCCGCCTCGATCAGCTTCTGTTCGTCCACCGGTTCGACATACTGGGTGCGAATCCGCTCGAATATGTTCCCGAACAGGTCGAGCTGCTGATAGACATTCGTCGTCTTGGCCGACTCCTGCGCCAGAAGGGGGGCGGCCACCTGGGTGGTGACCACGGCGCCGGAGGTGATGCCGACAAATGCGGCAATGAGGGCTTTCTTCATCGCTTATCCATCCTTCGCGGTGCTGAACCAGGCCATCGGGTCGGTCGGCACGTTATCTTCTCTTACTTCTATATAGAGCGTTTCCGTGCGGTCGGCGCCAGCCCCTTCGCCCGATTGCGTCACAATCTCGCCGATGGCGGGGTCGGTTCCGCCCATCAGACCGATGGGAGAGCCGGCCGGCAGGACCTGGCCCGTCTCTCCATAAACCACATCGAGCCCGGCGACCACGAACAGGAGGCCCGATTGCGGTTCGAGGATCATCACATTGCCGTAATCCAAGAGCGGGCCGTGATAGCGGATCGTGGCGGCGGCGGGGGTCGAGACAAGGGCGCGCGGGCGGGTGGCGACGATGATGCCGGGGCGCTTGATGCCGGCCGCGTCCGAGCCCATGAAGCCGCGCAGCACCCGGCCCTGCACCGGCAGCGCCAGCTTGCCCTTGCGGTGCGAGATGTCGGGGAGCGAGCCCTCGGCCTCGTTCACGGCGATATCCGAGAGCCCCGAGGCGAAGCCCTGGAGCGTCTCGGACGAGGCGATCAGCAGCGCGGTCTTGACCGGGTCTTCGGTGAAGCGGCGCGGCAGGGTCTTGCGGTCGGCCACCGCCTGGGAGAGCTGGGTGCGGGCCTCTTGCACGCCTTCCAGCCCCTCTTGCAGGGTTTCGCGGGCGCTGTCCTGAAGCTTGCGCAGGGTGCTGACCTCGTCGAGCTTGGCCTTCAGTTCGGTGACGCGGGTGTTGAGCGCCGGGGTCACGTCGCTCAGGATCATGCCGGCGCGGGCGGTGCCGAGCGGACCCGCCGGGTGCAGCAGCGCGGTCGGGTTGCGGCCGTCGCCCGAAGAGAGCAGCACGCCCAGAAGGCGCGAGATCTCGCCCTCGCGAGCCTGCAATTCGCGGGTCAGCGCCTGTTCGCGGATCGAGGCGCGGCGCAGGCCCTCGCGCATCGCGGCCAGGCCGTCCTCGAAGGCGCGGATGGTTTCGGACAGGGCCTTCACCCGGTCGCGGGCCGACTCGGCGGCGTCGAGACCGCGGGTCGCCTTGTCGAGCCGGTCGGCGGCGGCGCGGGCGGCGGCGGCGGGGTCGGGGGCCTGGCCTTCGGCCTGTGCCAGCCCCGCGAGCGCGGCGAGCGACAGGCCGAGAAGGGCGGCGCGCAGGGTCATGCCGGGGTCTTGGCCGGGTCTTGCACTGCGGCGCCGGCGGGGGCCGGGTCGAGCAGGCTGTGGCCGGTCATCTCGGGCGGTTGCGGCAGACCCATCAGCGCCAGCAGCGTCGGCGCCAGATCCGAGAGGCGGCCGGGATGGAGCGTGGCGCCCGCCGGCCCGTTGAACAGCGCCACCGGCACCGGATTGGTGGTATGCGCCGTGTGCGGCCCGCCGGTTTCCGGGTCGACCATGGTTTCGCAATTGCCGTGATCGGCGGTGACGATCATCGCGCCGCCCGCCTTTTCCAGCGCCGCCATGACCTGAGCGAGGCCCCGGTCGACCGCCTCGCAGGCCTCGATCGCCGCCTTCAGGTCGCCGGTATGGCCGACCATGTCGGGGTTGGCGAAGTTGGTGACGATCAGGTCGTATTGGCCGCTTGCGATGGCACCGACGAAGTGCTCGGTCACCTCGGCCGCCGACATTTCGGGCTGCAGATCGTAGGTGGCCACCTTGGGCGAGGGCGCCATGTAGCGGTCTTCGCCGGGATAGGGGGTTTCGACCCCGCCGTTGAGGAAGAAGGTGACATGGGGGTATTTCTCGGTCTCGGCCAGGCGGAACTGGCGCTTGCCCTGTTTCGCCACCCAGGCGCCCAGCGTGTTGACGATGTCGCGGGCGGGGAAGACCGTGGTCATATAGGCGTTATGCGCCTCGGAATATTCGACCATGCCCATCAGCGCGGCCAGTTTGGGGCGCGGGCCGGTGTCGAAGGCGTCGAAACCGGGCTGGCCGATGGCCGCCAGGATCTCGCGCGCGCGGTCGGCGCGGAAGTTGAGGCACCAGAGCCCGTCGCCGTCCTGAACGCCGGCATAGTCGCCCAGCACCGTGGCCTGGATGAATTCGTCGGTTTCCGAGCGGTTATAGGCGTTGTTGATCGCCGAGATGGCGGATTGGGTGCGGAACCGGCCGTCACCGCGGATCATGGCGGCATAGGCTTCGGACACGCGTTCCCAGCGGTTGTCGCGGTCCATGGCGAAATAGCGCCCGGTCAGGGTGGCGATGCGGGCGGTGTCCGGCAGCGCCTCTTGCAGGGTGGCGACATGGGTGAGGGCGGATTTCGGCGCCACGTCGCGGCCATCGGTGATGGCGTGGATCGCGACCGGGATACCGGCATCGGTCAGCGCCTTCACCGCCGCGATCATGTGGGTGAGCGCGCCGTGGACGCCGCCATCGGAGACGAGGCCCATCAGGTGGGCGGTGCCGCCGGTGGCCTCGAGCCGGGCGATGAAGGCCTCGAGGCTGTCGTTTTCGAAGAAGGACCCGTCCTCGATGGCGAGGTCGATCTGGCCGAGATCCATGGCCACCACCCGGCCGGCGCCGATATTGGTGTGGCCGACCTCGGAATTGCCCATCTGGCCCGAGGGCAGGCCGACATCGGGGCCATGGGTGATCAGGCGGCTGTGGGGGCAGGTCGACATCAGCCGGTCGAAGGCCGGGGTGTCGGCCAGGGCGGGAGCGTTGTTGGCGGTTTCCTCGCGCAGGCCCCAGCCATCGAGGATGCAGAGAACGACGGGTCTTGGGGTGGTCATGGCGGGCCTTTGTCCGGGACAGCGGTTCGGCCTTGCATGTAAGCCCTTTGGCCCTTCGGGGCAACCGGCGGATTGCCGCCCTCGGGCCGCTCCCACCCACCCGCCCCGCGGCCCTCGGGCGGCAATGGGGCCTTTGGGGCAGGGCCGGTCGGCCGTGATGGCGCGGATGTCTGCGACGCGAGTATTTGCAGGAAAGATGAAAGGGTCCGTGCGGTTGGGAGGGGCGTACGGGCGGGCGGCGGGCGCGTCCCACATGCGGAGGTTTTGCTGATCACCCGGCCCATGGATGCCATGGTCTTCGGCGGGCCAGGGCGGATTCGGGGCAGGTGGCGGGGCGACGAAGGGCACGGGCCGCTGCGCGGGCGAAGCCCGCCGCCGAAGGGGCGATCCGGCGGGGCGGCGAGAGGGATATGCAGGAAAATTCCATGTTGCGAGATTTCGGATTGAAAATACCATCGCAAGATGCACTATAACGCATAAACGATTCCGCGCATGGCCGGTGAGGAGATGGTCATGCGGGGCGCAGGGAGGAGATGCGCATGGACCAGAACGAAAACGCGGCGCTTTATTTCGTCGACCGGCACATTGCCGAAGGCCGTGGCGGCAAGGTGGCCTTTCGCGAGGCGGATGGGCAGAAGCGCGAGCTGACCTATGGCAAGCTGGCCGAGGAGAGCGCGCGCTTTGCCGGCGCGCTCTACCGTCACGGGGTGCGCCGGGAAGAGCGCATCGCCATGATCGTGCGCGACCAGATCGAATTTCCCGTCGTCTTCTGGGGCGCGCTGAAGGCCGGCGCCATCCCGGTGCCGCTGAACACGCTTCTGGCCAGCGATATCTACGAGGCGATCCTGAACGACAGCCGGGCCTCGATCCTGGTGGTGTCGGAAGAGCTGTGGGAGGTGGTGAAGCCCGCAACCGAGGGCAACCGGTTCCTGCGCGCCGTCGTGGTGATCGACAGCGATGAAAGCGGCGTGCCGGAGGGCACCGAGAGCTTTTGCGAATTCGTCAAGGATGCGCCGCAGGAGGCGACGGTCGAGGCCTATGGCGACGAGCTGGCCTTCTGGCTCTACTCCTCGGGTTCGACCGGGGTGCCCAAGGGGGTGCGGCATGTGCATTCGTCGCTGAAGGCCACGGCCGATACGTTCGGGGCGCAGGTGCTGGGCATCCGCGAGGACGATGTGGTCTATTCGGTGGCCAAGTTCTTCTTCGCCTATGGGCTGGGCAACGCGATGTCCTTCCCGATGTCGGTGGGCGCGACGACGGTGATCTTCGGCGGCCGGCCGACGCCGGACGCGGTGTTCGACATCATGAGAGAGCACAAGCCGACGGTGTTCTGCGGCGTGCCGACCCTCTTCGCGGCCGTGGTGGCCGAGCAGGAGAAGAAGGGCGGCAAGCCGGAGCACACGATCCGCATCAGCACCTCGGCCGGCGAGGCGCTGCCGCGCGATATCGGAGAACGCTGGGAACGGCTGTGGGGGTCGGAGATCGTCGATGGCGTGGGCTCGACCGAGATGCTGCATATCTTCCTGTCGAACCGGCCCGGCGATTGCGTCTATGGCACCAGCGGCCTGCCGGTGCCGGGATACGAGGTGCGGCTGGTCGACGAGCATGACGAGGACGTGGGCGAGGGCGATGTCGGCGAGCTGCTGGTGCGCGGACCGTCGAGCGCCGAAGGCTATTGGAACCGCCGCCACAAGAGCCAGAGCACGTTCGAGGGGCATTGGACCCGGACCGGCGACAAGTACGAGCGCACCCCGCAGGGGCGGTTCGTCTATTGCGGGCGCACGGATGACATGTTCAAGGTCTCGGGCATCTGGGTCAGCCCGTTCGAGGTGGAACAGGCGCTGATCGAGTTTCCCGGCGTGCTGGAGGCCGCGGTGGTGGCCCGGCCCGACGAAAAGGACCTGGTGAAGCCCGCGGCCTATGTGGTGATGAAGCCGGGCGAGACGGCGCCGGACCCGCAGGCGATCAAGGACTACGTCAAGGACAAGATCGGTATGTGGAAATATCCGCGCTGGATCGACGTGGTGGACGAATTGCCCAAGACCGCGACCGGCAAGATCCAGCGCTTCAAGCTGCGGGACTGAGCCGTGATCGACTGGGGGGTGGATTGGGCGGCAGGCGGCGGCACCCTGGAGGCCGGGGGCAAGCGGCTGGAATGGGGCGTGTTCGGCCCCGCGCCGGGGCCGGGGCGGCCGGTGATCGTGCTGTTGCACGAAGGTCTGGGCTGTCTGGCGCTGTGGCGGGATTTTCCCGAGGCGCTGTCGCGGGCGACCGGTTTGGGGGTGTTTGCCTATTCGCGGGCCGGCTATGGCCGCTCGGAGCCCTGCGAGCTGCCCCGGCCGCTGGATTACATGACCCGCGAGGCGGTCGAGGTGCTGCCGCAGGTGCTGGAGGCGCTGGGGGCGGGTCAGGTGATCCTGATGGGGCATTCCGACGGGGCGACGATTGCGGCGATCCATGCCGGATCGGTCGAGGATCGCCGGGTGCGCGGGCTGGTCCTGATGGCGCCGCATTTCTTCACCGAGGAGATGGGTCTGACCGAGATCGCGCGGGCGCGCGAGGCCTATGAGACCACCGATCTGCGGACCAGGATGGCGAAATACCATGCCGATCCGGACGCGGCCTTCCGCGGCTGGAACGGGGCCTGGCTGGACCCGGGGTTCCGGGCCTGGAACGTGGCGGACACGATCGATTACATCCGCGTGCCGGCGCTGGTGATCCAGGGGCGGGACGACCAGTATGGCACCCTGGCGCAGGTCGAGGAGGTCGAGACGCGCTCTTATGCGCCGGTCGAGGTTCTGGTGCTGGAGGACTGCCGCCATGCGCCGCAGTTCGACCGGCCCGAGGCGGTGCTGGACGCGGTTGCCGATTTCGCCGCCCGGCTGGAGCGGATCGAGGCGGCCCTGCCGGAGCAGGGATAGGGTGAGAGAATCGGTTGGAAATATGAAATATAATGCATATTTCCAACCATAAAACTCCACCAGTATCGCAATATGCTGAAATATAATAAGAAAAATAATGCACTATAATCCGAGAATCCGAGGTTTACGCCTCATTTATAATGCACTATTGTGCAGATAACCCTGAAGACAACGCGCCGAACGAGGGAGGCCCGCCCCCATGACCAAGATGATCGACTTTCAGACCGATCCGTCGAAATACCGCCATTGGAAGGTGGAATATGACGGGCCCATCGCCAATCTCTATATGGATGTGGACGAGGATGGCGGGCTGTTCGAAGGCTATCAGCTGAAGCTCAATTCCTATGACCTGGGTGTCGATATCGAGCTTTCGGATATCGTCCAGCGGATGCGGTTCGAGCATCCCGAGGTCAAGGTGGTGGTGATGCAATCGGCCAAGGACCGGGTGTTCTGCGCCGGCGCCAATATCCGGATGCTGGGCGGGGCGACCCATGCCCACAAGGTGAATTTCTGCAAGTTCACCAACGAGACCCGCAACACCTTCGAGGCGGCGGAAGACGACAGCGGCCAGAAATACATTGCCGCCGTGAAGGGCTCTTGCGCCGGGGGCGGATACGAGCTGGCGCTGGCCTGCAATTATATCATGCTGACCAACGACAGCTCGTCCAGCGTGGCGCTGCCCGAGGTGCCTTTGTTGGCGGTGCTGCCCGGCACCGGCGGGCTGACCCGCGTCACCGACAAGCGCAAGGTGCGCCGCGACCGGGCGGATGTGTTCTGCGCCATGGAGGAAGGCATTCGCGGCGACCGCGCCAAGGAGTGGAAGCTGGTCGACGAGGTGGTGCCGAATTCGAAGTTCGAGGAAGTGGTGAAGGAGCGCGCGGCCGAGTTCGCGGCGGCGTCGTCGCGGCCAGACGGGCTGACCGGCATCGCCCTGACCCCGCTGAAGCGCGAGATCGGCGAAAACGCGGTGACCTATTCGACGGTCGAGGTCGAGCTGGACCGCGAGGGCCGCAAGGCGACGATCACCATCAACGGCCCCGAGGGGGACGCGCCGGCCGATATGGACGCGTTCGTCGCCCAAGGTGCCGAGGCCTGGATGCTGCGCGCGGTGCGCGAACTGGACGATGCCATCCTGCACCTGCGTCTGAACGAGGATCAGCTGGGCCTGTGGGTGATCCGCACGCAAGGCGACCCCGAACAGGTTCTGGCGCACGAGGCGCTGCTGACCGCCAATGCCGACCATTGGCTGGCCAACGAGGTGCTGCAGTTCTGGAAGCGGGCGCTGAAGCGGGTCGACGTGACCTCGCGCAGCCTGGTGGCGCTGGTCGAGCATGGCTCGTGCTTTGCCGGGGTTCTGGCCGAGCTGCTGTTCGCGGTCGACCGCTCCTACATGATGCAGGACGAGTTCGAGGGCGACAATCGCCCGATGGCGGCGGTGACGCTGGGTGAATCGAATTTCGGGCAATATCCGATGGGCAACGACCTGACCCGGCTGCAGACCCGGTTCTGGGGCGACGATGCGGCGGTCGAGGCGGCGAAGGGCCATATCGGCGAGGCGCTTGAGGCGGATGAGGCCGACGAGTTGGGGTTGGTGACCTATATCCTCGACGATATCGACTGGGAAGACGAGATCCGCATCTTCATGGAAGAGCGGGCATCGTTCAGCCCGGATGCGATGACCGGGATGGAGGCCAATCTGCGCTTCGCCGGCCCCGAGACGATGGAGACGCGGATCTTCGGGCGGCTGACCGCCTGGCAGAACTGGATCTTCCAGCGGCCCAACGCGGTGGGGCCGGACGGGGCGCTGCAGCGCTATGGCACCGGTGTGCGCGGCGATTACAACATGCAGCGCGTATGATGACGGGAATGGTGGGGTGAAACCCCACCCTACGGAAGACCACGGGTGTAGGGTGGGGTTTCACCCCACCGCCCGGCGACAAGGAGGAAAGACATGCTCGACCTGATCAATGTGAGCTATGACACCCAGATCCCCAACAATGTGGGTCTGAGCAGCGACAAGAAGGTGCTGAAGGCGCTGGAGAAATGGCATCCTGGCTATATCGACTGGTGGAAGCAGCTGATCCCTGACCGGTACCAGCAATCGGACGTCTATCTGCGCACCGCCGTCAGCGTCGACCCCAAGGGCTGGGCCAAGTTCGATTACGTCAAGATGCCGGAATACCGCTGGGGTGTGCTGCTGGCGCCCGAGGTCGAGGGCCGCACCATCCCTGCGGCGAACATGCCGGCCAGCCCGCCTGGCAGGAGGTTCCGGGCGAATACCGCAACATGCTGAAGCGCCTGATCGTGATTCAGGGCGATACCGAACCGGCAAGCGTCGAGCAGCAGAAGGCGCTGGCCCTGACCGCGCCGTCGCTCTACGACATGCGCAACCTCTTCCAGGTCAACGTCGAGGAAGGCCGGCACCTGTGGGCGATGGTTTACCTGCTGCACAAGTATTTCGGCCGCGACGGCCGCGAGGAAGCGGACGATCTGCTGCGCCGCCAGTCGGGCAGCGAGGAGGCGCCGCGGATGCTGGGGGCGTTCAACGAGGAAACGCCGGACTGGCTGTCGTTCTTCATGTTCACCTATTTCACCGACCGCGACGGCAAGATGCAGCTGGAATCGCTCGCCCAGTCGGGCTTCGATCCGCTGAGCCGGACCTGCCGCTTCATGCTGACCGAGGAAGCGCATCACATGTTCGTCGGCGAAACCGGCGTCGGCCGCACCATCCAGCGCACCTGCGAGGTGATGAAGGAAAACGGCATCACCGATCCCTATGACGTCGACCGCATCCGCGGCCTGGGCGTGATCGACCTGCCGCTGATCCAGAAGAAGCTGAACCTGCATTATACGCTCAGCCTCGACCTCTTCGGGCAGGAGGTTTCGACCAATGCCGCCAACGCGTTCAACGCGGGCATCAAGGGGCGCTATCAGGAGAACCGGCTGACCGACGACCACATGTTGCAGGGCGATACCTATACCGTCTGGGACATCGTCGATGGCAAGATCGTCCAGCACGAGGTGCCGGCGCTGACCGCGATCAACATGCGGCTGCGCGACGACTATACCAAGGATGCCGCCGGCGGTGTCGGCCGCTGGAACAAGATCATCGAGAAGATGGGCATCGAGTTCGAGCTGAAGCTGCCGCACGAGGCGTTCCACCGCAAGATCGGCGTCTTCGCCGGGCAGATGATCAACCCCGAGGGCCAGTTCATCTCGGGCGCCGAGTATGACAAGGGCATGGCCGAATGGTTGCCCAGCCATGCCGACGGCGATTTCATCCAGTCGCTGATGAAGCCGGAATACGAGACCGGCAAATACGCCCGCTGGATCAGCCCGCCGAAGGTGGGCATCGACAACAAGCCCGGCGATTTCGAATATGTAAAGCTGGCGATGGCGTAAGCCATTTCGTAGAGTGGGCCGGGGGAACCCCCGGCCCGCGAAGCCAAGGGAGGACGAGACATGGCGATCAGCATCACCCGCAGCCGTGGCGAGACCCGCCGCACCGAGGCCCTTGCGGCCGAGATTGCCACGCTGGGCACGCCCTGCGTCGGTTGCTCGAATTGCCGGGGCTTGTGCCACGAGCTGATCGAGGCCATCGTGATCCCCGACATGATCCTGAGCGGCACGCGCGGCTGAGCCCGACATGTGTTCGATCCCAGGCGTCATGCGCCCAGACATGATCCGGGATCTCTTGCCGGGCCGGGACGGGATGCGCGACGCAGTAAAGAAGGTCTCACCATGAACAAACCCGTCAGACAGCATCTGATCGACCCGGAAATCTGCATCCGCTGCTATACCTGCGAGATGACCTGCCCGGTCGAGGCGATCACCCATGACGACATGAATGTCGTGGTGGACGCCGAGAAATGTGCGTTCTGTCTGGATTGCATTCCGGTCTGCCCGACCGGCTCGATCGACGAATGGCGGGTGGTTGGCGCGCCTTACAGCCTGGACGACCAGTTCGGCTGGACCGAACTGCCCGATCAGGAAGAGCTGGCCGAGGGCGGCGATGTGACGGCGGCGGGCGAGGCGGTGGACGACGCGATGGCGGCGCTGCTGGCCCAGGCGCATGAGGGCGCCGGCGGCGGTCGAAACCGCCGGCAAGCGCGACCAAGCCGACGGTGAACCTCTATACCCTGGGCAAGCCCGCGACGGCGCGGGTGCAGGGCAATTTCCGTCTGACCGGCGAGGGCGCCGACAGCGATGTGCGCCATATCATCCTGGATTTCGGCGGCCAGCCGATGCCGGTTCTGGAGGGCCAGTCGATCGGGATCATCCCGCCCGGCACGGACGACAAGGGCAAGCCGCATCTGCCGCGGCTCTATTCCATCTCCTCGCCGCGCGATGGCGAGCGGCCGGGCTATAACAACCTGTCGCTGACCGTGAAGCGCGAGGACAAGGGGCTGTGCTCGAACTATGTCTGCGATCTGAAGATCGGCGACGAGGTGCAGGTGACGGGGCCGTTCGGCGCCACCTTCCTGATGCCGAACGATGCGCAGACACGGATCCTGATGGTCTGTACCGGCACCGGATCGGCGCCGTTCCGGGCCTTCACCATGCACCGGCAGCGCAGCAGCGGCGGCGCCGGCGGCGACATGGTGCTGTTCTTCGGGGCGCGCACGCCCGACAGCCTGCCCTATTTCGGGCCGCTGAACAAAGTGCCCGACCGGCTGTTGAAGAAACACATGGTGTTCAGCCGGATTCCGGGGGTGGACAAGGAATATGTCCAGGACCGGATGATGGTGGAACAGGAAAGCATCGCCGAGCTGATCGCCGATCCGCGGACCCATATCTATATCTGCGGGCTGAAGGGCATGGAGGTGGGGGTGGACCACGCTTTCGCCAATATCGCCGAAAGCGCCGGGATTTCCTGGTCGGCCACGCGCGATGCGATGCGCGACGACGGGCGCTATCACGTCGAGACCTATTGAGCGCGGGACGCGGGGCCGCGCGGCCCCGCACGACGCGGGCGCGCGCCCGCGTGTCCCGGCGTGACCGTCAGGTCTTCATCTCGCCCAGGGCGATCTCGATCTCGGCGATCAGGGTCTGGCGTTCCTTCTCGGTCAGGAAGCGGCCGATCTCGACCTCGCGGCCATTGCCGGCCAGGGTGACGTAGTTCGGCACCGGTCCGCCGGTGGGATAGAGCTGGGCGCGGACCCAGTAGGTGTTGCATTCCCAGGTCAGGATATCGCCCTTGCGCGGCTGATGCACCAGCGTGGTGGTCTGCGGCGTGATGGTCAGCTGTTCCAGCATCTGGGCGGTCTTGTAGGTATGTTCGAGCGCCCACCAGAGGCCGGCCACGGCGGCCAGCACGAAGGGCAGCAGCCCCCAGAGGAAGACGGTGCCGAGAAGGCCGTAGAGCGGCACGGTGATCAGGGTGAAGGCCATCAGGATGATCGCCGCGAAACCGCGCCGGGGCAGCGAGCGGTGCGGCCAGAGCGTGGCTTGGCGTTTCACATCGGTATTGGACCAGCGGGTGGGCATGGGCGATCCGGCGGTGGGCTTGCCCGTCCTGGCGGACGGTCGCGCGAGGCGCGCATGTCAGCGCGCGACGAGCGGTGGGGGTTACGGTTGCGGGAGGGAATGGAAAAGGGCCCCGGATCGCAACCCGGGGCCCTTGTCATCTGTCTTGCAGGGCGTCCTCAGTGGGCGTGGCCCTTGTCCCAATCCTCGCGCTTGGGAAGCTGCTCGAACGTGTGTTCGGGCGGCGGCGAGGGCAGGGTCCATTCCAGCGTGTCGGCGTATTCGTTCCAGTAGTTGTTCTCGGTCACACGTGCGCCACGGGTCAGCGTGTAGAACATGATGCCGAAGAACAGGACGAAGGAGGCGAACGACAGCATGGCGCCCCAGCTGGAGATATAGTTCCAGTAGGCGAAGGCCTCGGGGTAGTCGATATAGCGGCGCGGCATGCCCTGACGGCCCAGGAAGTGCTGGGGGAAGAAGGTCAGGTTGACGCCGATGAAGAACATCCAGAAGTGGAGCTTGGCCCAGAATTCCGGATATTGCCGGCCCGACATCTTGCCGATCCAGTAATAGATCCCGGCGAAGATACAGAAGGCCGCGCCCATCGACATGGTATAGTGGAAGTGCGCCACGACGTAATAGGTGTCGTGATAGGCGCGGTCGACGCCGGCCTGGGACAGCACGATGCCGGTCACGCCGCCGATGGTGAAGAGGATCAGGAAGCCGAAGGCGAAGAGCATCGGCGCCTTGAACTCGACCGAGCCGCCCCACATCGTGGCGATCCAGCTGAAGATCTTCACCCCCGTCGGCACCGCGATGACCATCGTGGCCAGCATGAAGTAGCTTTGCTGGTTGAGCGACAGGCCGACCGTGTACATGTGGTGCGCCCAGACGACGAAGCCCACCGCGCCGATCGCGATGATCGCCCAGACCATCGGCAGATAGCCGAAGACGGGCTTGCGCGAGAAGGTGGCGAAGACGTGGGAGATCAGGCCGAAGCCGGGCAGGATCACGATATACACTTCCGGGTGGCCGAAGAACCACAGGATGTGCTGATAGAGGATCGGGTCGCCGCCGCCGGCCGGGTCGAAGAAGGTCGTCCCGAAGTTACGGTCGGTCAGCAGCATGGTGATGGCGCCGGCCAGGACCGGCAGCGACAGCAGGATCAGCCATGCGGTGACGAAGATCGACCAGGCGAAGAGCGGCACCTTGAACAGCGTCATGCCCGGCGCGCGCATGTTCAGGAAGGTGGTGATCATGTTGATCGCGCCCAGGATCGACGAGGCGCCCGAGACGTGCACGGCGAAGATGGCGAGGTCCATCGACATGCCGCCTTCCTTCACCGAAAGCGGCGGATAGAGCACCCAGCCGACGCCCGAGCCCATCTGGTTGTCGCCGCCCGGAGCGAACAGCGACGCCACGCCCAGCGCGACGCCGGCGACATACATCCAGAAGGAAAGGTTGTTCATCCGCGGGAAGGCCATGTCCGGCGCGCCGATCTGCAGCGGCATGAAATAGTTGCCGAAGCCGCCGAACAGCGCGGGAATCACCACGAAGAACATCATCAGGACGCCGTGATAGGTGATCATCACGTTCCAGAGATGCCCGTTGGGGGTACACTGGTCGGTGGTGGTGCCGAACAGGTTGAACCCTTCGAGGCACATGTGCTGCACCCCGGGATACATCAGTTCGATCCGCATGAAGACGGTGAGAAGAACGGCGATCAGGCCGGTCAGGGCCGAGACGATCAGGTAGAGAATCCCGATGTCCTTGTGGTTGGTCGACATGAACCACCGGGTGAAGAAGCTCCGGTTGTCTTCATGGTCGTGCCCGTGAATGGCGGCGTCTGCCATTGGGGGTGCCTCCTGTTGAATTTCGATGCCCGCGCGGCGTGGGCCGGGCGCAGCTGTCCACCCTCATTTTTAGAGACAGCACGAAGGGGGGGCAACGACAGAATTTGATCTGGATCAATATTTATTGTCGCACCCGGAGCCGAAAACCCGGTGTCGCGGCGATTTGCGGCCGTTTTAACAAGTATCTGAAATACAGGAATAATTTTCGATTCGCAAAAAAGAAACGGGGGCAGGGCCCCCGTTTCGTTTGTCGTCGGATCGCGCGGCCGGATTATTCGGCGGCGGGGGCGACCGAGGCCAGATAAGCGGCCACGTCTTCGCCGCCGTCCTTCAGCTTGAAGGTCATCTTGGTCTTGGCGGTCCAGCCGTGGTGATCGTTATAGGCCTTGGGGTCGACCACGTATTCGGCGATCGCTTCCGGGGTCCAGACGAAACCGGCGGCGGCGGCGTCCTTCAGGCCGTCGCCGTATTTGAAGTCCTCGACCGAGCCGGCGACGCGACCGACGACGCCATAGAGGTTCGGGCCGGTCTTGCCGCCTTTCTGGATCTCGGTGCCATCGGGGGCCACGATCATGTGGCAGGACTTGCACTTCTTGAAGGTCTTTTCGCCCGCGGCGGCATCGCCCTCGGCAAAGGCCGGAGCGGCGATGACGAGAAGGGCGGCGGTGGTCAGAAGGGTTTTCATGTCTACCTCTGTTTTCTACGGGTGAGTCCGCTCCTTGATACATGCCCGGGGGGGCTGGACTCAAGGGGGAGCTTGGGAAGATTTGTCGCATGTCCGGGTTCGCCCGGCGCCGTGCCGGCCTGTGCAAGCGGTTGAAAATCCGTTGCTTTGATGCGGGCGACGGGGGTCGCGCGGGGTGGGGGACGCGCAGGATGGACAGGATGGATCGCCTGATCTAGGCTCGTTCCAGAGTTTCATCCGGGGCATTTCAGGCCGGCTTTCGAATGTCGGGGATGTCCGGGTCACGCCGGGGCATCTTGGGGGATACATGCGGCGGTTCTGGTCGGGAATGGCGCGTCTTGCGCGGCGGGGCGCCGATGCGGGCGGCCGCAACCGGGCGACGGGGCCGGCGCGGATGCGCCGTCCGCCCCAGCGCCGGTCCGCCACAGGCCGGGCGAGGTCCTGATCACCCAGCGCGAGTTGAAGAATTACGGCGGGTCCGAGTTCTTTGCCATCGAGCTGGCCCGGGCGCTGCACCGGCGCGGGGTCGAGGTGGCGCTTTACTGTCCCTTTCCCGGCAAGCTGGTCGCGGTGCTGAGCCCCAGCGGCATTCCGGTCTGCGAGCGGCTGGAGGAGGTGCCCTTCGTGCCGGATGTGATCCATGGCCAGCACCATCTGCAGACCGTGGCGGCGCTGGCGCATTTTCCCGACACGCCGGGGATCTATGTCTGGCACGGCGCGCGCCCCTGGGTCGAGCAGCCGCCGGTGCATCCGCGGTTGCGGTTCCATGTGGTGACCTCCGAGAGGATGGCGCCACGGCTGGAGATCGAGACCGGCACGCCGGCCGGACGGATCGTGACGATCCCGAACTTCGTCGACCTGGCGCGGTTTTCGCGGGTCCGCGCCCCGCGCGCAGGGTGGCGACGGCGGTGCTCTATGGTCAGGGGTTCGATGCCGAGGAACAGGCGCGGCTGGAGGCGGCCTGCGCGGCGCATGGGATCGCGCTGGACAAGGTCGGATACGCCTATGGCAACCCGCGGCCGCGGCCGGAATATTTCCTGCCCGATTACGACATCGCCTTCGCCATCGGCCGTTCGGCGATCGAGGCGGCGGCCAGCGGCTGTGCGGTGATGCCGATCGTGCCGCAGCTGGCCGGGGCGCTGGTGCTGCCCGAGACGCTGGAGGACTGGGCGGCGGCGAATTTCAGCCCGCGCTATTTCACCTCGGCCGAGGTGTTCGACGCCGAGTGGCTGGGCCGGCAGCTGGCGGACCATGCCCCCGACCGGGTGGCCGAGGTGACCCGCCTGGTGCGCGCGCGTCACGATATCGAGCGTGCGGTCGATGCCTTCGAGGCGGTCTATGCCGAGGCGATGGCGGTGGACGCGCCCGAGGGCAGCGGCGCGGAATTCGCCCGCTATCTGGCGCGCATGTCGGTCGAGATGGACGCCAAGTGGGGCGAGCTGGAATGCCGGATCGTCGAGGATGCGGCGACGCAGGAGCGGCTGGCGGAGATGGCCCGGGCGCTGGCGGCGGCCGAGGCGCGCGCCGCCGCCCTGACCGACCGGTTGCTGGACCGGGACGGCCCGGAGCGCCATCCGCTGCGGCCGGTGGCGGAATGAGCCGGGCGCGCGCCATCGGGCGGCGTTTGAACGCGGTGCTGGGCCGCTCGGCCCCGGCCGCGCCGCCAGCGCCGCCGATGCCCGAGGAGGCGCTGGCCCAGGAGGCGCGATTGCGGCGCTTGCTGGCCGGCCAGGCGGGCGAGGAATGCGTTGTCCTGGCCAAGCTGGCGGTGGGCGACGATGGCACCGTGCGGACCTGGCGGCGGGGGCTGAACGCGGTGGCGCATCGCCTGCCCACGGGCACGCCGGTGGCCACCTTCCTGGACCGTCAGGGCGGCGACAGCCCGCTTTACGACGGTGGCGAGGGCGTCGGCATCAGCGGCAATTTCACCACCCATGCGGCGGTGGTGTCGGATTACCTGTGCGATGCGGCGGGCGTGGTGACGGCGCTGCGGCTGTTCGAGGTCTATCCCGGCAGCCGGGGCTTGCGAAAGCGGATCTATCCGGTCGACGATGGCCTGTTCGGCACCCGCAACGCCCGCGCCTATCACGCGATCAACGGGCCCGACGGGCAGGTTCTGGGCGGCGCTGCGAACCCCTGTTTCGGGCTCGTGTTCAGGGTTTAGGCGCCGAACACCTGCGCGAAGGTGGCCCGAAGCGCGACATCGAGGTCGTCCATGCCGACCGGCAGGCCCAGATCGACCAGGCTGGTGACGCCGTAATCCGAGATGCCGCAGGGCACGATGCCGGTGAAATGCCCGAGATCGGGTTCGACATTGATCGAGATGCCGTGGAAGCTGACCCATTTGCGCAGCCGGATGCCGATGGCGGCGATCTTGTCCTCGGCCGGGCGGCCGTCGGGCAGGGGCGGCCTGTCGGGCCGGGCGACCCAGACGCCGACCCGGCCCGCGCAGATTTCGCCGCGGACGTTGAACCGGTCGAGCGTGGCGATCACAGGTTTCCAGCTGCTCGACGAAGCGGCGCACGTCGCGGCCGCGGCGGTTCCAGGTCGAGCATGACATAGACCACCCGCTGGCCGGGCCCGTGATAAGGTGTATTGCCCGCCGCGCCGCGCCTCGTAGACCGGGAAACGGTCAGGATCGGTCAGGTCCTCGCGCCGGGCCGAGGTGCCGGCGGTGTAGGGGGGGATGTTCCAGGAGCCAGATGCATTCGTCGGCCGTGCCGGCGGCGATGGCCTCGGCACGCGCCTCCATGAAGGCGAGCGCCTGGTCATAGGGCACCAGCCCGTCCGAGATTTTCCATTCGACCATTTCGGCGGCACTTTCCGGCGGTTTCGTGTTTTCGATATCTTGTGGCGACGGAAATGTCATCGCATGACGTAGGATCGTATGAAATCGGTGAACGGGGTCCGGCGCGACGACAAGATCGGCCGGGGGCCGTGTTCGTGGCCGGCAATGCGATGGAAAGGCGGACGGAATGAGCGAGACGTCGAAGCAGAAGGATATCGAGGGGGCACTTGGCCTGGGCAAGGGCGCGCGGGCGCGGCGCGGTGTCGGGCGCTGGGTGGGTATCCTGTCGATTCTGGCGGCGCTGGCGGGTGGCGGCTGGTGGGCGATGCAGGCCCGCGAGGCCGGCAGCAGCGGTCCGAGCTATCGCAGCGAGGCGGCGACGCTCGGGGACATCACCGTGACGGTGACGGCGACCGGCACGGTCGAGCCGACCAATGTGGTGGACATTTCGAGCGAGCTGTCGGGCACGCTGGCCGAGGTGCTGGTCGATTTCAACGACAGCGTGGCGAAGGGGCAGGTGCTGGCCCGGCTGGACGCGCAGAAGCTGGACGCGCAGGTGCGGCTGAGCGAGGCCAGTGTCGAAGCGTCGGAGGCGCAGGTGCTGTCGGCCTCGGCCACGCTGAGCGAGGCGACGGAGTCCTATCAGACCGCCAAGAAGCTGGACGCGCGCGGCGTCACCTCGCATCAGAGCCTGATCGAGGCCAAGGCGGTGCTGGACCGGGCGCTGGCGCAGGTCCAGGTGGCCAATGCCGACCGCAGCGTCGCCGAGGCCAACCTGGCGCTGGCCCGGACCGAACGGGCGAAGGCCAGCATCGTGTCGCCGATCGACGGCGTGGTGCTGGACCGCGAGGCCGATGCCGGGCAGATCGTGGCGGCCTCGCTTTCGGCGCCGGTGCTGTTCACCGTGGCCGAGGACCTGACCGAGATGGAGGTGCAGGTGGCGGTGGACGAGGCCGATATCGGCCAGCTGTCGCAGGGCAATCTGGCGAAGTTCACGGTCGAGGCCTATGACGAGCGGGTGTTCGAGGCGCGGATCACCCGGTTGCGCTTTGCCTCGGAAACGGTGGACGGGGTGGTGACATACAGCGCCACGCTGGCGGTCGAGAACCCCGATCTGGCGCTGCGCCCCGGCATGACCGCGACGGCCGAGATCATCGTGGCCGAGGAGAAGGGCCGGCTTCTGGTGCCCAATGCCGCGTTGCGCTTTGCCCCGGCGGTGGAGGTCGAGGACAGCGGCAGTGGCAGCGGCGGGCTGCTGGGCATGGTGATGCCGTCGCCGCCGGGCAACGAACAGCGGGCCGTCGCCTCGGGGCGGTCGGTCTGGGTTCTGAAGGCCGGCGAGGCAGTCGAGGTCGCGGTGCAGACCGGCGCCAGCGACGGATCGCGCACCATCGTCAGTGGCGGCGATCTGAAGCCGGGCGATCTGGTGATCACCGGGCAGGAGCGCTGAGCCATGGCAGACGACGCCGACACGCCGCTGATCCGGCTGCGCGACATTTCCCGCGTCTATGGCACCGGCGAGGCCGAGGTGCGGGCGCTGGACGGGCTCGACCTGGATATCCGGCGGGGCGAGTTCGTGGCGATCATGGGCCCGTCGGGATCGGGCAAGTCGACGGCGATGAACGTGATCGGCTGTCTCGACCGGCCGACCGGCGGCAGCTATCACTTCAACGGCGTCGAGATCGCCGGGCTGAGCCGCGACCAGCGGGCCCTGCTCAGGCGCAATTTTCTGGGCTTCGTGTTCAGGGTTACAACCTTCTGCCCCGCACCGGCGCTGGACAATGTGGAATTGCCGTTGATCTACAAGGGGATGGCGCCGGACGAGCGGATCGTTCGGGCGCGCAAGGCGCTGAAGCAGGTCGGGCTGGAGGGGCGCAGCATCACGAGCCGTCGCAGCTGTCGGGCGGGCAGCAGCAGCGGGTCGCCATCGCCCGGGCGCTGGCCGGCAGCCCCGAGGTGATCCTGGCGGACGAACCCACCGGCAACCTGGATACGAGACGGTCGGTCGAGATCATGGAGTTGCTGACCGGGCTGAGGGCGGGAACCGGACCTGACCATCGTGATGGTGACGCATGAGGACGACATGGCCGCCTATGCCGACCGGCTGATCTGGATGGTGGACGGCCGGATCGAGCGTGACGGGCGGCCCGGCGAGGCCGGCGAAAACCTCCATGCGCAGCACGCGGAAAAGGCGGTCTGAGATGCTGGAAACCGTGAAGCTGGCGTTGAAGGCGATCTTCCGCAATGCGCTGAGATCGTTCCTGACGGTGCTGGGCGTGGTGATCGGGTGTGGCGGCGGTGATCGCCATGGCGGTCGGGCGGGGTCGTCGGACCGGTGACGGCGGATGTCAGAAGCTGAGCCCAACGTTCTGATCAGCCCGGGCAGGGCGGATGGGGCCGGGGCCAGCACCGGCGAAGCCACTTCGAGACGAAGGTATCGAGCGTATCGTCAGCGAGATCGGCAGCGTCGAGACGGCCGCGCCGATGTCGCGCTCTTCGGCGACGGTGGTCTATGGCAACGAGAACTACAGCACTTCGCTGACCGCGACGGACAGCCGCTATCTGACCGCGACCGACTGGCCGCTGACCTCGGGGCGGTCCTTCAGCGAGGCCGAGGAGAAGGCCGGCCGCGCGGTCTGTATCCTGGGCGAGACGGTGCGGGCCGAGCTGTTCGGCAGTTCCGATCCGGTGGGCGAGAAGATCCGCTTCGACGCGGTCAGCTGCGATGTGATCGGGCTGCTGGAGCCCAAGGGCGCCTCGACCTTCGGGCAGGACCAGGACGATGTGGTGATGATGCCGATCCGCACCTTCCAGCGCCGCGTTGCCGGCAACCGCGACGTTTCGATGATCTATGTCGCGGTGCGCGACGGTGCCTCGACCGATACCGCCAAGGCCGATATCGAGACCCTGATGCGCGAGATCCGCCGCATCGGCCCCAGCGAGGAGGACGATTTCAGCGTGCGCGACATGAAGCAGCTGGCCTCGATGCTGACGGGCATCAACGATGTGCTGACCGGGATGCTTTCGGCGGTGGCGGCGGTGAGCCTGCTGGTGGGGGGCATCGGCATCATGAACATCATGCTGGTGTCGGTCACCGAGCGCACCCGCGAGATCGGCATCCGCCTGGCCGTGGGGGCCCAGGCGCGGCAGGTGCTGATGCAGTTCCTGGTCGAGGCGGTGGTGCTGTCGCTGCTGGGTGGCGTGCTGGGCATCCTCCTGGGCCTGGGTCTGGCGGCGATCGCCTCGAGCCTGATGGCGATCCCGTTCGCCCCGGAACCGTCGATCGTGCTGATGGCCTTCGCGTTTTCGGCGCTGGTGGGGGTGGTGTTCGGCTATTTCCCGGCGCGGGCGGCGGCACGGCTCGACCCGATCGAGGCGCTGCGGCACCAGTGACGGCCGGCGGTCGGGGTCAGGCGGCGCCGGCGGTCGAGAAGCGGGTCAGCAGCCCGGCATAGGTGTCGATCCCCTGCGCCCCGGTGACCAGGTGCTTGCGGTCGAACACCATCGCCGGTACGCCGCGGATGCCCTTTTCGGTCCAGAACCGCTGCATCGTGCGGACCTCGGCCGCGTGCCGTCCGGTGGCGAGCGCCTGGGCGGCATCGTCGGCATCGAGGCCCAGTTCGCCCGCGATGGCGGCCAGCGTGGCACTGTCCGAGACATCGCGCGCGTCGGTGAAATGCGCCTTGAAGAGCGCCAGTTTCATGTCGGTCTGGCGGCCCTGCGTTTCGGCCCATTCGATCAGCTGATGGGCGCGGAAGGTGTTCACCATGCGGCTGTCGTCGGTGAAGGCGAAGGCGAAGCCCAGGCTGGCGCCCAGTTCGGTCAGCCGGGCGCGGGCCTTGTCGCTGTCCTCGGCCGTGCTGCCGTATTTCTCGATGATATGCTCGCGCAGGTTCTGGCCCTCGGGCGGCATCTGGGGGTTCAGCTCGAACGGATGCCAGAGGATCCGCACCGGAATGCCGGTCCGGGCGATGGCCCGGGCCAGCTGGGCATGGCCGATGGCGCACCAGGGGCAGACGACATCCGAGACGATGTCGATCCGCAGGCGGGAGGTATCGGTATCGGTATCGGTATCGGGCATGGCAGGTCCTTTCACGGACCATGGTGCCTTGGCCGCCCTGGCAAGGCAATCGGCAGTTTTCCAGGGCCGGCTGTGCGAAAATAGGGACGGCTCTGGCGGCAAAGCGTCCGAAATAGGCCCAAAGTCTGGAATTCCGGACGCCGTTAGGGCTTGCCAGTTGCGGCCGGCTTCACCCATAGTCGGAAAGGACCCGAGGCTCTGGGGAATTTGCAGGCCACGGGGTGCTGTCGCCGATGGGTCGGATTTGGCCCCTGTTTTCGGGACATTTTGCAGAAAGGAAAGAGGGATGAAACCGAATTTCGCAATCGCCGCCCTGGTGTCGGCCAGCCTGATGGCCAGCGCCCCGGCCCGGGTCGCCGCCGACAACAACCTGGCCGCCGGCATCGTCGGTGCCATCATCGGCGGCGCCATCGTCAACGAGGCGAACAAGAACAAGCGCAAGACCACGACCAAGCGGACCTATACCAAGAAGTCCTCTCCGGGCACTTCATCGGCGACGCGCAGCTCGAACCGCGAGGTGCAGACCTCGCTCAACCATTTCGCCTGGAACGTGGGCACGCCCGATGGCGTGCTGGGACGCAATTCGCGCACCGGCATCTCGCAATATCAGGCCTTCATGCATTTCCCGGTGACGGGCGAGCTGACCGAACTGGAGCGCACCATCCTGGTGACCTCGTACCAGAAGGCGGTTCTGGGCGGACCGGCCGTGGCGCAGGTGGTGTCGAGCCATCCGCAGGGGCTGCGCGGGCTGCTGCTGGAAACCCGCGACCAGATGCTGGGCACCCAGACCACGATGGCCAGCGCCGGCGGTTATGGCCGCTCGATCGGCGGGTTGCCGCCCGAGATTTCCGACGCGGTGTTCGAGATCGCGCGCAATTCCAATGTCGAGCCGCAGCAGCTGATCGCGCGGGCCGGGTTCATCCAGCTGGCCGACATGAACGCCGACGGACGCACCGATTACCTGATCGACACCTCGGTCACCGGATCGGGCTTCTGGTGCAATGACAAGTCCTGCGCGGTGCGGGTCTTCGCCTCGACCCCCGAGGGGTATCGCCGCAACGACTTCCAGGCCTTCAACGCCAAGCCGGCGATGTTCACCTGCCTGCAGGGATCGTGCCGGATGGAGGCGCCGCAGGATCAGGGACAGACGGTGTTGGCCGGAACTGTGGCACCGATGCCGGTTCCCGCGCCGGCGCCTGCCGCGACCCTGCCGCCGGTGACCGCGACCGCGGCGCCCGCGCCCGCCCCGGCGGCCCCGAGCTTTGCGTCGCAGCTGGCCGCGGCGCCGACCCCGGCCGCGCCGCAGCTGCCGACCTTCGCTGCCGCCCCGGCGCCGATGCCGGTGTCGCTGGCCTCGCATTGCGCCAAGGTCAGCCTGGTGACTTCGTCCAACGGCGGCTTCGTAACCGAGGCCCGGCTGGTCGATCCCAACCAGGCGCTGGGCGAGCAGTTCTGCCTGGCGCGCGGCTATGCCATGGACCAGGGCGAGGCGCTTCTGGCCAAGATCCAGGGCTTCAGCGAGGCGCAGATCGCCCAGCAGTGCAAGGATTTCGGCGCGCTGCTGAAGACCCACAGCGCGGCGCTGGCGGATATGCCGCGCGGTGCGATGCTGCAGAACGTGCGCGGCTTCGCCGCCGGCACCGGCATGAGCCCCGACCAGCTGGCCGGGACCGCCAAGATCTGTCTGTCGGTCGGCTATCGCACCGATGACATGCAGGTTGCCATCGGTTCGGCCCTGGTGCTGGCCGCGCTGGGACAGGACGCCTATGGCGAGCTGCTGGGCCATCACCTGGTGACCGGCATCGGCGCCTCGGAACGGGCCGATCTGGCGATGGACTGGTATGACGCGGCGGTCCGCGCCACGCCGGTCTTCGCACCGGGCCAGCCCGAGCGTGCGGGGCTGATCCACAAGGCCTCGATGATGCTGAACGGCCAGGGCGCGGTTCAGCCCGACATGCCGCAGCCGGCGACGGCGCCGTCGATCAACCTGCAGGGCTTCGCCTCGAAAGCGGCGAGCTTCTTCAACAACGCCCAGCCCGCGGGCGAATGAGCCGGCCCCCGAACCCGGGGAGCAGGGCCTGAGACTGGAAGGGCGCCGGCCGGGTCGGCGCCCTTATTCATCGCCGATCGCCGCGTGTCACCCGCGCCGCAGAATTGCGCCTTTGCGGGCGGATTTCCTCTTCACATCGCCGGGGGGCTTCGCTATACGCGCCTCTGTCTGAGCCAAGACAGTGTGCGGTCGTGGCGGAATTGGTAGACGCGCAGCGTTGAGGTCGCTGTGGGGTAACTCCCGTGGAAGTTCGAGTCTTCTCGACCGCACCATTTTCAGTTGGCCTACCGCGCGGAGCGCTACTTGAGGCCGGTTCCGGTTCGAGGTTTCTCCTCTCACCTGCACCATTCTTCATCATCATGCAATCGTGTGGCGTCGCGGGGCTGGCCCAGGGCCGGCGCGTCGGGCTGTGCGCCAGGCGGAAAATTGGCGGCGGCCCAGGGGAAAGACCGCCGCCGACGATGGCTTGAAATGGCATTCAGTTGGCACTTGTCAAAGTAATCCCACCCTAGGCCGGCGTTGTAACGCCCGCGTGACGCGGGGTCCGACGCAACGGCATTTCGGGCGGGGGGTTTACTCGGCGGAAGGCGCGCCGTCTACTCGGGCCGGAACGCGGCAAGAGGAGAGGTCCGAGATGGAGATGAACCTGGGGATTCGCGCGGAACACGAGCCACTGCTGGAGCAGGTGCGCGACATGATCCGCAACGAGGTGATGCCGCTGGAGGAGGAATATCAGGCCGAGATCGCCAAGGGCGACCGCTGGCAATATACCGACCGCCAGCGCGAGATCCTGGAAAGCCTGAAGGCCAAGGCCAAGGAGAAGGGCCTGTGGAACTTCTGGCTGACCGACAGCGAGCGCGGCTTTGGCCTGCGCACGGTGGAATACGCCTATTTCGCCGAGGAGATGGGCAAGACCCCGCTGGGGGCCGAGGTGTTCAACTGTTCGGCGCCCGATACCGGCAACATGGAAGTGCTGGAGCGTTACGGCGCCGACTGGATGAAGGAAAAGTGGCTGAAGCCGCTGCTGGCGGGCGAGATCCGCTCGGCCTATCTGATGACCGAGCCGCAGGTGGCCAGCTCGGACGCGACCAATATCGAGATGTCCTGCGTCCGCGACGGCGATCATTACTTGATGAACGGCGAGAACTGGTGGTCGTCGGGTGCCGGCGATCCGCGCTGTTCGGTCTATATCACCATGGTGAAGACCGGCACCGATGCCGACCCCAAGCACGCGCAGCATTCGATGCTGGTGGTGCCCGCCGACACGCCCGGGATCGAGGTGCTGCGGGCGATGGAGGTCTATGGCCACGACGACGCGCCGCATGGGCATATGCATATCCGCTTTACCAATGTGCGGGTGCCGGCCGATCACATGATCCTGGGCGAAGGCCGGGGTTTCGAGATCGCGCAGGGCCGGCTTGGGCCGGGGCGGATTCACCACTGCATGCGGGCCATCGGCCAGGCCGAGGTCGCGCTGGAGCGGATGTGCAAACGCTCGCTCGAGCGTGAGGCCTTCGGTCAGCCGCTGGCCAAGCTGGGCGCGAATTTCGACATCATCGCCAATGCGCGGATGGAGATCGAGCAGGCGCGGCTTCTGTGCCTCAAGGCGGCCTGGATGATGGATCAGGGCAATCCGCGCGAAGCCTATCCGTGGATTTCGATGATCAAGGTGGTGGCGCCGTTGACCGCGTTGCAGGTGATCGACGATTCGATCCAGATGCATGGCGGCGCCGGGATCAGCCAGGAAACGCCGATGGCGATCGCCTGGACCCAGGTGCGCACGCTGCGCTTCGCCGACGGGCCGGACGCGGTGCACCGCCGCCAGATCGCGCGGAAAGAGCTGCGGAAATACACTCAGATGAAGATCTGACCCCAAGGTGCGTTAAAAAATGCACCCTACGAATGACGAACGGCGCCCCGAGCAGAGGGCGCCGTTCCTGCTTACCCCGTGAGGGGCCGGGTCATTCGCCCGCGTAGCGTTTGCTGGGGCGATAGGAGATCGACTCGGAGGCCTTGAAGCGGCCGCCTTCCAGCTTTTCGATCTTGCCTTCGCGCAGCAGCTGGCCGAACGAGCGCAGCCCGTCCTCGCGCGAGAATTCCTCGGGCTCGGCCTGGCGCACCTGGGTCATCAGCTGCGGCCGCGAGAACTGTTCCCGGCCTTCGACGAACGACAGATAGGCCGCGGCCGCCTCGAGCAGTTCGGGCAGGGTATTGGCACCGACGTTTTCGGCATAATCGGCGAAATCGCCGTCATGTCCGGTCGAAACCTCGGTCAGGTCCACCGCCGGCGCATTGACGCGGCGCGGACGGATCGGGGCCTGGCTGTCGGCGGTGTCGAGGTCGACCCGCTGTTCGGCCACCAGTTTCAGCGGCGCGGGGCGCGTCGGGTTCGGGCGGCGGGTGTGGGTTGCACCGGCTTCGGGGCGACGCGGCCGCACCACGCTGTCGAGATCGTCGCGATAGGCCTCGGTATCGGGGCCGTGGGTGCGGATCTTGCCGCCTTCGGCCTTGGCGGCGGCAACGGCGGCGCGCAGATGCGCGATGGCGTTGCGGCGGCCCTTGCCGGCCTCTTCGTCCATCTGGCTGTCGGCCATGTCGAACATGCGGGCCATTTCGCTTTCGGCATCGGCCTTGAAGCGGGTGGAACCAGAGGAAACGGGGGCGTCCTCGTCTTCGTCATCCTCGAAATAGTCGGTCTCGGCCTCGGTTTCGGGCTCGGCGGCGAAGGCGTTCTCGCGGTCCTCGTCCTCATCCTCGTCGCTGTCGATGAAGGCCGAGAGGTCGATGGTGTTGTCGCCCTCGTCGCTTTCGTCCGCGTCGTCTTCGGCGAAGATATAGGAGGCGTCCTCGGCCTCGTCTTCGTCCGCCATCTCATCGGCCTCGTCCGCTGCGTCGTCGGCGTCGAGCTCGGCTTCGACGGCGGCCAGTTCGCGCAGCAGGTCGGCCTCGTCCTCGGGCGACAGGCTGGTGGCGTCTTCGTTGTCTTCCTCTTCCTCGATCTCGCCGCTGGCGATGGCGGCCTCGAAATCGGCGCGCTTCATCTTGATCACGCGGGCGCGGATCGCGGTCTCGGCCGGCTCGGGCTCGTAGCCGGTTTCCGCGTCGTCCTCGACGGCAATCGCGTCGTCGTCGAACAGCGTGTCCTCGTCGCCCGGCACAAAGAGCGATTCCTCGCTGTCGAATTCGGCCAGGTCGTCCTCGTCCTCGTCCTCGACCGGCTCGGCCTCGATCTCGGCGGTTTCGTCCTGCACGGCCTCGAGGTCGTCCTCGAAGTCGTCTTCGGCGCTTTCGGCCTCATAGGCGGCGGTCTCGTAGGTGTCGTCTTCGGCCTCGTCTTCGGCACTCTCCGCCGCGGCCTCGCTGTGGTGATGCAGGCCGGTATAGCGGTCGATCAGCGCCGCGATGTCGTCGGTGCCGGTCTCGGCCTGCGCGTCCTCGTCCTCCCAGGTCTCGGTGCGGGCCGTTTCGGCGGCGTCATCGACGGCGAGCGCGGCTTCGATATCCTCATGGGTTTCGGCCAGCAGGTCCTGGGCGACGAAATCCTCGGCATGTTCGTCCTCGGAATAGTCGGTCGCGGCCGCGGCGCGTTCCTGCGAGACGACGGCACGGATGCGCGACAGCTTGGCCGCGACGCTTTCGACGGTGTCGGCGGCGGGCTGCGGTGCGGTCTCGAAGAAACTGGCGGCCTCGGTGTCGGGCCAGGCGAGAGAGGGCTCGTAGGCGGTCTCGTCGGCGTCTTCGTCGAGGGCGTCGGTGGCGATCACGGGCGCGTTTGCGACCATCTCGCCGGCGGCCTGGGTCAGGTCGTCGGAAATGTCTGGAAAGACCACGTCTTCCTGATCCTCGGCCCAATAGGCTTCGTCCTCGGCGGTCTCGACGGCAGCGGCGGGGGCTGCGGCGGGGGCGGCCGGAGCTTCGGCAACCGGTTGCGCGACGGCCGGGGTTTCTTCCTCGACGGCTTCGATCTCGTCGGCATCCGCGCTTGCGGCGGCGTCGAGCGCGGCAACCGGCAGGATCGAGGCCGGATCGGCGCGCAGATGCACCTTGTCGTTGTCCAGCCGCGCCTCGACCCGGCGGGCGATCTCGCGCTCGGCGATACGGGCCAGCATCTCGGCGTCGGGCGTCGGCGGTTCGGCGCCGAAGTATCGGTCATCGGCGGCGAGATCCCGGAAATACTCGGCAATCGCCTTCATCGTGCCGAAGGCATCGTCGAAACCTTCGAGGGTGCACGAAAACGTGCCATAGGAGACAGTCAGGATTTTGTTCGTATTAACCATGTGATTGCTCGCCAAACGGTTACTGCTTTGGTTAAACTTGTAACATCTTCACCTCGTCCAAACCGGCTCGAATCTTGGATGCTTAGCGTATCATTCTGTGACAATACTGTGATCCGTTTCCTCTCGGGGCACAAATAGCCGATGACAGGGGTGATTGTGCACGATTCCGCGCCCGTCATACTAGTAGGTGGCGGAAAGGTGAAAAAATCGCTGCTTCGGGCCGCGATTGTTCACGGATCGAAGGTGGTGGCGGCCGATGGCGGGGTCAGGGCGGTGCTGCAAGAGGGGCTGATGCCCGACGCGGTGATCGGCGATTTCGATTCGATCAGCGATGGCGACAGGGCCCGGGTGCCGGCGGCACGTGTTCACCATGTTGCCGAACAGGACAGCACGGATTTCGAGAAATGCCTGGCCCGGATCGAGGCGCCGCTGGTGCTGGGTGTGGGGTTCCTGGGCGGCCGGCTGGATCACCAGCTGGCGGTGCTGCACGGGTTGATGCGGTTCGCCGCGCGGCCCTGCCTGCTGATCGGGGCGCGCGACATCGTCTTCCTGGCGCCGCCCGAGCTGCGGCTGGACCTGCCGGCGGGCAGCCGGGTGTCGCTGTTCCCGATGGCCGAGGTGGCGGCGCGGTCCGAGGGGCTGCGCTGGCCGCTCGAGGGGCTGGATTTCGCCCCCGGACGGCAGATCGGCACCTCGAACCAGGCGACGGGGCCGGTGCGGATCGTGACCGACCGGCCGGCGATGGTGATCATTCTGCCGGCTGAGCGGATGCCAGAGGCGGTTGCGGCGCTGAGCGCCCCGACCGCGCCGCGCTGGCCTTCTCGCTGAGGGCGACATAGAGCCCGGCGGCGACGGTGATGAGGATGCCGACCTGGGAGACGGCATTGGGCCAGTCGCCGAAGGCCAGCCAGCCCAGAAGGGCGGCGACGGGGATTTCCAGATATGGCAGCGGTGCCAGCGTGGCGGCGGGGGCGAAGCGCAGCGACCAGGTCATCAGAAGATGCGCGAAGGTGCCCAGCAGGCCGATGCTCAGCAACAGGCCCCATTCGGTGCCATCGGGCGCGATCAGCCCCAGCGCGTTGCCGGGCAGCTGGGCGCCGGTCAGCAAGAGCGGCCCGATCAGCGCCACGGCCATGACACCCGACACGGCCTGAAGCCCGATCGGGTCGGTCTGCTTGGCGATGGCGCGGGTGACGAGCATGAAGAAGGCGAAGTTCAGCGCCACCCCCAGCGGCAGCAGCGCGGCCCAGCCGACCTGGGCAAAGCTGGGCTGGATCACCAGAAGCGTGCCGACGAAGCCGACCAGCGCGGCCAGGATGCGGCGCAGGCCGACCTCTTCCCCCAGGAGGGTGCGGCCCAGGGCCAGCAGAAGGAAGGGCATGACGAAGCAGATCGCCACGGCATCGGCCAGCGGCAGGTATTGCAGCGCCGCCACCATCAGCCCGATGCCGAAGATATGCAGCAGCGTGCGCAGCGCCGTCAGGCCGAGCACCCGGCCGCGCATCCGCCAGGGCCGGGCGGTGGCCCAGACCAGCGGGATCAGCACCAGGGCCTGAATGGCGAAGCGGAAGAACAGCAACTGACCGATCGGCACCGTCTGGCCCAGCTGCTTGGCCACCGCATCGCCCATCGGTGCGACAAGGCAGAAGCCCAGCATCAGGGCCAGGCCGATATGGGGACGATCGCTGGACATGGCGGGACGCTAGGACGGTTTCCCGTCCATTGCAACTTTATGTTTCATAACTTCATGTAAATCTACCTTAGGGAGAATTGCGCGATCACGGCGCCGGGGCCGGGCGGCGGTCGAGCGCGCGTTCGCGGGCAAAGACATAGAGCCCGGACGCCACGATGATCGCCGCGCCCAGGATGGTCAGCCGGTCGGGCAGGTCGGAGAAGACGAAATAGCCGAGCACCGTGGCCGAGACGATTTCCAGATACTGCAGCGGCGCGATGGTGGCGGCGGGGGCGAAGCGCAGCGCGAAGCTGAGAAAGAGGTGGGTGACCGTCGAGACCAGCCCGACCCCGGCCAGGGTTATCCAGGCCAGCCGCGACGGCCAGACCGGGTCGAGCCCGGCGGTGCCGGAACCGTCGAAGGCCCAGAGCAGCGGCACGATGACCAGCAGCGCGGCGGCAGCGGTCTGGGCCTGCAGCGGGATCGGATGGGTGCGCGCGGCCATCGAGCGGGTCATGATCATGTAGAGCGCGAACATGAAGGCCGTGCCCAGCGGCAGAAGCGCCACCGCGCCCAGATCGGCGAAGCTGGGCTTGATCACCAGAAGCGCGCCGCCGAAGCCGACCAGACAGGCGATGATCCGGCGCGGGCCGATATCCTCGCCCAGGAACAGCCCGCCCATCAGCGTCAGGATGAAGGGCTCGACGAAGAAGATGGAGATTGCATTGGCCAGGGCCATGAATCGCAGCGCGGTGAAGAAACAGCCGGTGGCGCCGAGGATCAGAAGGGCGCGCAGGGCATGGAGCGCCAGGTCACGGGACGAGGGCCGCAGCCGGTGTCCGGCCAGCACGGCGAGCGGCAGGAGGATCGCGGCCTGAACGCCGAACCGGGCCAGCAGGATCTGCAGCACCGGCACCTCTGCCGGGGTCGCCTTGGCAAAGGCATCCATCCCCGGGGCGATCAGGGCGAAGGCGATCATGCAGAGGATGCCAAGGGTGGTGCGGTCGGTCAGGCGTGCGGACATGGTGGCGGGCATAGGCGGCGGAAAGCGGCAGGTCTAGCCCGGCTGCGACAGGGCGGCGGGAAAGCGGTTTCGAAACCGCTTTCAGAACGCCTTTCGAAAGGCGTTCCGCAAGGCCCTTCGAAGGGCCTTTGTAAGGGGTTTCGAAACCCCTTGGGCCCGCAGTCAGCAGTTGGGCACGTTCACCGCCAGCCCGCCCAGCGAGGTCTCTTTATACTTCTCGTGCATGTCGGCGCCGGTCTGGCGCATGGTCTCGATCACCGAATCGAGCGGCACCAGATGCGTGCCGTCGCCCCGAAGCGCGAGGCTGGCGGCCGAGACCGCCTTGATCGCGCCCAGCCCGTTCCTTTCGATACAGGGCACCTGCACCAGGCCCTTCACCGGATCGCAGGTCATGCCGAGGTGATGCTCGAGCGCGATCTCGGCGGCGTTCTCGACCTGCTCGGGCGTGCCGCCCATCACCGCGCAGAGCCCGGCGGCGGCCATGGCGGCGGCGCTGCCGACCTCGGCCTGGCAGCCCGCCTCGGCACCCGAGATCGAGGCGTTGTATTTCACCAGACCGCCGATGGCGGCGGCGGTGAGCAGGAAATCCTCGATCTTCGAGGGCGCGGCGCCGGGGACATGATCGAGCCAGTAGCGGATCACCGCCGGCATCACCCCGGCGGCGCCGTTGGTCGGCGCGGTCACCACCTGGCCGCCGGCGGCGTTCTCTTCGTTCACCGCCATGGCATAGGCGGAAATCCAGTCGTTGATGGTGTGCGGCGCGTTCAGGTTCAGGCCGCGCTCGGCCTCGAGCTGGTCGCGGATCGCCTTGGCGCGGCGTTTCACCTTCAGGCCGCCGGGCAACTCGCCCGTCGTCGCCAGCCCGCGCTCGATGCAATCGTTCATCACCTGCCACAGCCGGGCAGAGCCCTTGGCGAGGCTTTCGGCGCAGCCGCGCGCGACCTCGTTGGCGCGCTTCATCTCGGCGATGGACTTGCCGGAATGCAGCGCCATTTCCAGCATCTCGGCGGCGGTCTTGAACGGATAGGGCACCGGCGCGCCCTCGTCCGTGGCCTTGCCCTGGGCCAGCTCGGCCTCGGTCAGGACGAAGCCGCCGCCGATGGAGTAATAGGTTTCCTGCAGGATCGCGTCGCCCTGAGCGTCGGTGGCCATCAGGATCATCCCATTGGCATGGCCGGGCAGGGCGGGGCCATAGTCGAACGTCAGATCGTCGCGCGGGGAAAAGCGCAGTTCGGGCAGGCCCGGGGGCGCGATGCGGCCGCTGTCGCGGATCGCGGTCAGGGCGGCTTCGGCCTTGTCGTGGTCATAGCTTTCGGGCTGGAAGCCGGCGAGGCCGAGGATGGTGGCGCGGTCGGTCGCGTGGCCGACGCCGGTGAAGGCGAGGGAACCGTGGAGCGAGCCCCTGAGCCCGTGGAAGACGAAGGGCGAGGCGCGCATCAGGTCGAGAAACCGCGCCGCCGCCACCATCGGCCCCATCGTATGCGAGGACGAGGGCCCGACGCCCACCTTGAAGATGTCGAAGACGGAGAGGAACATGGTTTACGTGGCCGATCCTTCGGGCGGGGTGGCATAGCGGGGCGCGGTGAAGGGCGTTGGCCCCAGCCCTTCGGCCTTGATCGCACGGGCGACGCTGTCGCGGTGTTCGATCCGCGCCGCAAGAGCGCGCAAATGCGGCGTGCGGTCGATGTCGAACCAGCCGGAGCCGCCCTTGGGGTAAAGCGCCGCCCAGCGCAGCAGCACCGGTATGTAGAGATCGAGCAGGGTGATGGGGATGGCGTTGAACACAGCCGTGCCGCTGGCGGCGAGCGTATCGAGCGCGGCGAGGTGGGTTGCGAGGTTGCACTGCATCTGGGCGCTGAGGGCCGATTGCGCACCCGCGTCGGGGCCGGCGTATTTCTCGGGGTAGAACAGGATGCGCAGCCCGGCATGGAGCGTGTTTGAGGTGAAGAACAGCCATTTCAGGAAACCCGCGCGATTGCGGCTGCCGGGCGCGGGCGCCAGGGCGCCGTGGCGGTCGGCCAGCCACAAGAGGATCGCGGCGGTCTCGAAGATCGGGCCGTCGGGGGTTTCCAGCACCGGGATCAGCCCATGGGGATTGAGTTTCAGATAGGCCGGCGCGTGCTGGCTGCCGGACCGGCGGTCGACCAGGGCGGTGTCGTAGGCGAGCCCCAGTTCCTCGAGCGTCAGGCGCACGATCAGCGAGGCGTTGTCGGGGGCGTAATGCAGGCGGTACGGCGCGGTCATGCCATCAGACTAGCGCGTCGCTGTTGCCGGGGAAGCGAAATCGTCACTCCGGCGTTAACCCCATGTTAACCGAGATTTGAAACAAAATAGGAACATTTACGATTTCGGAGGCGGAGATGAAGGGAATCACCTTTTGGCTTGCGATGCTGGCCGGGCAATGGGCGCTGGCGGCGGGATGGGCCGGCGCGGCGGCCGACATGTCGGTTGCGGGTGCCCCGGCCCTGACCGCCGCGGCCGCGCTAGCGGGAGCGGGAGACGGCTGACCGGCGGCGCCCAAGGGCGATACCGTCGCGCATGTTCAACGCCAGCAGCGTCAGATTGGTGGCACCGGCCATAAGCTCAAGCCCTTGGACGGCGTAGAACACCGCATCGAACCGGCCATCGGCAGAGCGCAAGGCCAGAAAGACCGCGCTGGGCAGCAGGACGATCAGCCCGTTGGCGGCAATCCATTTCATCCGTTTCGATTTGCGCGCCACCTCGGGCAGGCGCCAGCCGCGCCCCAGCGAGGCCCCGGTCGCTCCGGCGGTGGCCATGGCGGGCACCAGCAGGGCCATACCGTAAAGGACAAGCGTTTTCACCGTGGCGACGGTGCCGTGGCCGGCAAGAAGCTCGGTCAGGACGGTCGAGGTCCAGAAGGTTGCGATCAGCAGCGTGGCAAGCACGGCCGAGGCGATGTGAAGGCGGCGTTTCATGGCGAGTCTCCATTAATATAGTGTGCTATGTTTTTTAACATTGAATAGCAAGCTATGCAAATGCCAGATTACGGCATGGCTTTCGACAAGACCCAATCGGCCGGGTTCCTGGCCAATCACATGGCGCGGCTTTTCGCGACGGGGCTGCAGCGCCGGGTGGCGCCGCTGGGGCTGGCGCCGGCGCAGTTCATGGTGCTGCTCGAACTGTGGCAGGACGAGGGGATGACCCAGCGCGACCTGGTCGAGCGGCTGGATGTCGAGCAGGCGACCATGGCCAACACGCTGGCACGGATGGAGCGCGACGGGTTGATCACCCGACGGCCGAGCGAGGCGGACCGCCGCGCGCGGGTGATCGGGATCACGCCGAAGGCCCGCGATATGCGCGAGACCGCCATCGCGGCGGCAGAGCGGCAGAACCGTGCGGCCCTGGCGGCGCTGAGCGAAGCGGAGCGGGCCGAGTTGATCCGCCTGATGCACAAGGTGATCGAAACCATGAAGCGCTGAGGCGTTTCGCCCGACGCGACCGATTAGCCCCTCGCGCGGGGGGGATTTCTTTCCTATAAGCGCGACTGACAGCGATGCTGGCAACGGCAGACGGAGGGCGGCGCATGGCCGGAGAACTTTCACCCATCGACAAGGCCAAGTTCGTGGCCGCCAAGCGTGCCGCCGAGATGGTCGAGGACGGGATGCGGGTGGGCCTTGGCACCGGCAGCACCGCCGCCTGGCTGGTGCGCTGCCTGGGCGAGATGGTGCGCGACGACGGGCTGAGGTTCCGCGGCGTGCCGACCTCGACCCGCACGGCCGAGCTGGCCCGCGATGTCGGTATCGAGGTGATCAGCCTGGATGAGGCGAAGTGGCTGGACCTGACGATCGACGGGGCCGACGAATTCGACGGCGAGCTGAACCTGATCAAGGGCGGCGGCGGGGCATTGTTGCAGGAAAAGATCGTGGCGACGGCGAGCGACCAGATGGTGGTGATCTCGGACGCCTCGAAGGAGGTCGAGACGCTGGGCGGCTTTCCGCTGCCGGTCGAGGTGATCCCGTTCGGCTGGCAGACCACCAAGGCGCTGATCGAGGAAACGCTGATCAGCATGGACGTGCTGGGCCGGCAGACCACGCTGCGGATGAACGGCAAGGTGCCTTACGTGACCGACGAGGGCAATCACATCGTCGATCTGCACCTGAACCGCATCGGCAACGCGCGTCAGTTGGCAATGGTGCTGAACCAGATGCCGGGCGTGGTGGAAAACGGGCTTTTCATCGACATCTGCGACCGGGTGGTGATCGGTTATGGCGACGGCCGCGTGGTGGTGCGCGACATCAACGAGGGCACCGAGGAAGAGGACCGACTGGATTTCGTCGAGGACGACAACCTGTTCTCGGACCTGTCGGACTGAGGCTGCGATCCGGGGCGGGCGCGCACTTTCGTCGAAAATTCGGGGCCCGCGCGGGTCGGGTGGGGTGTTGCGGGGTGGACAGCGGCGCGTGAGGCCTTACATGGGGCCGGAGGAACGCGAGACCGGAAGGGTAAGCCATGAGCGATTTCGACTTTGACCTCTTCGTCATCGGTGGCGGCTCGGGCGGGGTGCGCGCGGCGCGGGTGGCGGCGGGTGAGACCGGCGCCAGGGTCGGGCTGGCCGAGGAGAGCCGTTATGGCGGCACCTGTGTCATTCGCGGCTGCGTGCCGAAGAAGCTGATGGTTTTCGCCTCGGAATTCGCGCCAACGATCGAGGATGCCCGCGCCTATGGCTGGGATGTCGAGACGAAGGGCTTCGACTGGCAGAAATTCCATCGCGCGCTCGAGGCCGAGCTGGATCGGCTGGAAGGCATCTATCGCCGGCTGCTGGCCGGCGCCGGGGTCGAGACCTTCGACGCCCGCGCGCGCATCGTCGATGCCCATACCGTCGAGATGAGCACCGGCGAGCGCAAGACCGCCAAGCATATCCTGCTGGCGATGGGCGGGCGGCCGGTGAAGCCCGGCACCCCGGGCGAGGAGCTGGCGATCACCTCGAACGAGATCTTCCACCTGCCGAAACTGCCCGAAAGCATCCTGATCGTCGGCGGCGGTTACATTGCCTGCGAATTTGCCGGCATCATGAACGGGCTGGGGGTGAAGACCACGCAGTATTATCGCGGCGCCCAGATCCTGCGCGGTTTCGACGAGGAGGCGCGGGGCCTCGTCAGCGAAGAGATGATCCAGAACGGGGTCGAACTGCACCTGGGCACCAATGTGATCGAGATGGAGCCCGGCGCCAAGGGCGGCGTGCATGTGAAGGCCACCAATGGCGACAAGCGCGAGTTCGATGTGGTGATGTTCGCCACCGGGCGGCATCCGAATACCGAGGATATGGGCCTGGCCGAGGTCGGCGTGAAGCTGGGCCGCAAGGGTGAGGTTCTGGTCGACGACTATGGCCAGACCAGCGTGCCCAGCATCTATGCCGTGGGCGACGTGACCGACCGGGTGAACCTGACGCCGGTGGCGATCCGCGAGGGGATGGCCTTTGTCGAGACCGTGTTCAAGGGCAACCCGACGAAGCCCGATCACGAGCTGATCCCGACGGCGATCTTCACCCAGCCCGAGATGGGCACCGTGGGTCTGAGCGAGGAAGAGGCGCGCGAGAAGGGCCCGATCGAGGTCTATGCCACCAGCTTCCGGCCGATGCAGACGCTCTTTGCGGGGCGCGAGGCGCGGGTGCTGATGAAGCTGATCGTCTGCGCCGAGACGCGGCGCGTTCTGGGCTGTCATATCGTCGCGCCGGGCGCGGGAGAGATGATCCAGCTGGCCGGCATCGCGGTGAAGATGGGCGCGACGAAAGAGGATTTCGACCGCACCGTGGCGGTGCACCCGACGATGAGCGAAGAGATCGTGACGATGAAAACGCCGACCCGGGTGGTGGGCTGACGCGAAAGCCCATGTCGACGGGTTGATTTTTCCGGGAAACTGCACAGGTTGTCAGGGACCGGAGCGAGAAGAGAGGTAAGCTGAGAATGGCTGGAAATTCGGGCGGCCCCTGGGGCGGCGGCGGCAATAACGGCGGCGGAGACGACGACCGCGATCAGCGCGGCGGCGGACGGCGCCCCGGCGAGGACGGGCCGCAGATTCCCGAAATCGAAGAGCTGATGAAGAAAGGCCAGGAACAGCTGAAGGTTCTGATGGGCGGCCGCGGCGGCGGCAATGGCGCGCGCCGGGGCGGCGGCGGCGCGGGCGGCGATGGCGGCCCGGCCCTGACCCGCGGCACGATTGCCCTGGGCGCGCTGGCGGCGGCGGCGCTCTGGGCCTATGCCAGCTTCTATACGGTGAAGCCCGAAGAACGCTCGGTCGAGCTGTTCCTGGGCAAGGAATACAAGACCGGCAATCCGGGTCTGAACTTCGCCCCCTGGCCGGTGGTCACCGCCGAGGTGCTGCCGGTGACGCGCGAGCAGACCGAGAATATCGGCGAAGGCGCGAAAAGCGGCCTGATGCTGACCGGGGACGAGAACATCGTCGATATCGACTTCCAGGTGGTCTGGAACATCAACGACCCGGCGAAATACCTGTTCAACCTGGCCGAGCCGCGCGACACCATCCGCGCCGTCAGCGAATCCGCCATGCGCGAGATCATCGCCCAGAGCGAGCTGGCGCCGATCCTGAACCGCGACCGCGGCGTCATCGCCGACCGGCTGAAGGATCTGATCCAGTCGACGCTGAACAGCTATGACAGCGGCGTCAACATCGTCCGCGTCAACTTCGACAAGGCCGATCCGCCCGAGCGGGTGAAACAGGCCTTCTTCGCCGTGCAATCGGCCGAGCAGGAACGCGACCGGCTGGAAAAGCAGGCCGATGCCTATGCCAACAAGGTTCTGGCGGCGGCGCGCGGCGAGGCGGCGCAGGTGCTGGAAGAGGCCGAAGCCTATCGCGCCCAGGTGGTGAACGAGGCCGAGGGTGAGGCCAGCCGCTTTACCGCCGTGCGCAAGGAATACGAGAAGGCTCCGGAAGTGACCCGCAAGCGTCTTTACCTCGAAACCATGGAAGAGGTGCTGGGCCGGGTCGACAAGATCATCATCGACGATCAGGCCGGCGGCCAGGGCGTGGTGCCCTATCTGCCGTTGAACGAATTGCGCAAGCCGGCCGGAGGGACCAACTGATGCGGAAATCGACTTATATCCTTCCGATCCTGGTGCTGATCGTCGCCGGCGTGCTGTCGTCGATCTTCATCGTCGACGAACGCGAAAAGGTGCTGGTGCTGCAATTCGGCAAGGTGGTGTCGGCCAAGGACCAGCCGGGGCTCTATTTCAAGATCCCGCTGATCCAGCAGGTGGCACGCTATGACGACCGCATCCTGTCGCGCGAGGTCGACCAGATGCAGGTGACGCCGTCGGACGACCGCCGGCTCGAGGTCGACGCCTTCGCGCGCTATCGCATCGAGGACGTGAACCAGTTCCGGCTGGCCACCGGGGCCGAGGGGCGCCAGGCGCTGGACATGGCCGGGCAGCGGCTCGATTCGATCCTGCGCGCCAAGACGCGCGAGGTTCTGGGCTCGGTCGCGTCGAACGATATCCTCAGCTCGGACCGGGCGGCGCTGATGCAGCGTATTCGCACCGGAGCCTTTGGCGAGGCCAAGGCGCTGGGGCTGGAGCTTATCGACGTGCGGCTGAAGCGGACCGACCTGCCCGAGGCCAACCTCGACGCCACCTTCGCCCGGATGGAAGCCGAGCGCGAGCGCGAGGCCGCCGACGAGATCGCCCGCGGCAACGAGGCGGCGCAGCGGGTGCGCGCCCAGGCCGACCGGACCCAGGTCGAGATCGTGTCGGAGGCGAAGAAGCAGAGCGAGGTGGTGCGCGGCGAGGCCGATGCCCGGCGCAACGGCATCTTCGCCGAAGCCTTTGGCGCGGACCCGGAATTCTTCGAATTCTATCGCTCGCTCAACGCCTATCGCGCTGCGCTGAAGAAGGACAACTCGACCATGGTGATGTCGCCGGACAGCGAGTTCTTCGACTATCTCAAGACCGACAAGCCGGCGCAGTAAGCGGCCATGCCGGTCTTTGCCAATACCTTCCTGGCCATCGGCCTGGTGTTGATCGTGGAGGGGCTGGTCTATGCGCTGGCCCCTTCGCTTGTCGAGCAGATGCTCGAGGCGCTGAAGAGCCTGGCGCCCGAGGCACGGCGCACGCTGGGCTTTCTGGCGCTGGTGCTGGGCTTCCTGCTGGTCTGGGTGGCCAAGGCGCTGGGCGCTTGATGCTGCGCGGCCGGCTCTCGGCGGGTTCACGCGGGCTTGAGCGAAGTTGTGCGGCTTTGAGTTGCGTCTGATCCGTCCTAGAGTAAGGTCACCGCTGATCTGTTCGGAATGAGGACCGATCGGGCATACCGGAATCCAAAGGAGATATGGGTGTGAGAAACAACGCTGTTGCACTTCCCCTTCAATCCCACGCCGCCACGCGGGCGGCCCGGGCCATGTGGCTGGGCCTGCTGGCCCTGACCTTCGTCGCGCTGCAGACGCTGCAGGCGGCGGCGCGACCCGACAGCTTTGCCGATCTGGCCGATCAGGTCAGCCCGGCGGTGGTGAACATCACCACCTCGACCGTGGTGGCGCAGGGCACCGGACCGGGGCCGATCGTGCCCGAGGGCAGCCCGTTCGAGGATTTCTTCCGCGAATTCCAGGATCAGAACCGCGACCAGGGCGACCGCCCGCGGCGGTCGTCGGCGCTGGGCTCGGGTTTCGTGATTTCCGAGGACGGCTATATCGTCACCAACAACCACGTCATCGACGGGGCCGACGAGATCTCGATCGAGTTCTTCTCGGGCGAGACGCTGGACGCGAAGCTGATCGGCACCGACCCCAATACCGACATCGCGCTGTTGAAGGTCGAGGCCGACAAGCCGCTGCCGTTCGTGCCGTTCGGCAACAGCGACACCGCCCGGGTGGGCGATTGGGTGATGGCGATGGGCAACCCGCTGGGCCAGGGGTTCTCGGTCTCGGCCGGGATCGTGTCGCAGCGCGGCCGGGCGCTTTCGGGCGCCTATGACGATTACATCCAGACCGACGCGGCCATCAACCGTGGCAACTCGGGCGGGCCGCTGTTCAACATGGATGGCGAGGTGATCGGCGTGAACACGGCCATCCTCTCGCCCAATGGCGGCTCGATCGGGATCGGCTTCTCGATGGCGTCGAACGTGGTCTCGAAGGTGGTCGACCAGCTGAAGCAGTTCGGCGAGACGCGGCGCGGCTGGCTGGGTGTGCGCATCCAGGACGTGACCGACGACGTGGCCGAGGCGATCGGGCTGGAAAGGGCCGCCGGCGCCCTGGTGACGGATGTCCCCGACGGGCCGGCCAAGGATGGCGGCATGGCGTCGGGTGACGTGATCATGAGCTTCGATGGCGCCGATGTCGAAGACACCCGCGGGCTGGTGCGCCAGGTCGGCAATACCGAAGTGGGCAAGACCGTCCGCGTGGTGGTGTTCCGCGAAGGCAAGACCCAGACGCTGAAGATCACCCTGGGCCGCCGCGAAGAGGTGGAACAGGCGATCCCGGCGGCGCAACCCGGCGGCGATCAGGGCGACGGGAACGGCCCGACCGAGAAGAAGATGCTGGGCATGACGCTGAGCGCGCTGGACAACGACCTGCGCCAGCAGCTGGACCTGGGCGACAAGGCCGAGGGCCTGGTGGTGCGCGACATCGACGAGATGTCCGAGGCCTATGAGAAGGGCCTGCGCGCGGGCGACCTGATCACCGAGGCCGGCCAGCAGAAGATCAAGACCATCGCCGATCTGGAAGGCCGCGTCGCCGATGCCAAGGAGGCGGGGCGCAAGTCGCTGCTGCTTCTGGTTCGCCGGGCGGGTGACCCGCGCTTCGTGGCGATCTCGCTGGAAGAAAAGAAAGAGTGACGCGTCCGGGCAATCGGCCTGGCCGGTTCGAGACAAGCGCAGGGCGGGGGAAACCCCGCCCTATGTCATTTTGCGGGTGATGGTATCGGCGCCCTCGACATGCCAGAAGGCGCGCGCCTCGGGCGGCAGCGTGGCCAGCATCCGCTCGAAATCCATCTGCCGGACATGGGCGCGCAGGGCCCGGGCGGTGGCCGCGATGGCGCCGGGCGGGGTCAGGTTGTGATGCGGGCGCAGGCTGCGCGCCTCGGCATCCAGGATTTCGCGGGTGGCCCAGGGGGCGGGGGGCCGGGACAGGTCCCAATCGGCCACGAAGATCGCCCGCAGCACGGCCGGAAGCCGATCCGCGAAGGCCAGCCCCTGTTGCGCGGTCAGGCGGCGGCGAAAGGTCAGCAGCACGCCCTGCACCGCGGTATAGGCCATGTTGTCGGAACTCAGCCCCAGTTCCTCTTTCGCGTCGGCCAGGAAGGCGCGCCAGTCGCGGGTGGCGTGGCGGTATGTGGTGGGCAGGGGCATCGGGCGTCACTCTTCGGTGCGTTCGACCGCCACCAGACCCAGTTTGCGCGCGGCCGTCAGCGACAGGATCGCGCTGTCGAGCCCCTGCGGCGCCTGATAGCGGCGCACGGCGTGGCGGGTGCGGGCGTCCATCTCGCCCGAGATCGGGCCGCGATAGAGGTCGCGGGCCTGCAGCGCGCGCTGCAGCGAGGCGACGAAATCGGGCGGCAGGTCGGCCTCGCACGGGGTGCGGAACCACAGTTCCTTCTGCGGCGTGACCACGACCTTGCGGTCCTCGCGCTTGTAGATCGGGTCCGAGACGATGGTGCCGTCGGCCAGAATCTGCGCCGGCTGCACCAGGACATGGCCCGGAACGGTCTTGTATTCCGCAGGGGTCATCTCCTTGCCCCAGCAGCTGCCCTTGGGCGCGCCGGGCGGGGCCTGGGCGAAGGTCTGCACCAGTTCGGGCTCGCCCAGCGCGGGCAGCGGCGCGGCCAGCCTTGCCGTTTCGTCGCAGCCCGTCAGCAACGCCGTGGCGCAGGCGCAGGCACTGGTAACAAGGCCCCTCGGGATCATCGCTGCTCGGCTCGTGTTCTGGTTGGGCGCAGTCTAGCCGGTTTTGACGGTTCAGGAAAGCACCGCCTTCGGCGGCGAACCGCTGGGCGGGCCGGCGCCGATGGCGTCGAAACCTGCGGCCCGAGGCGCGATCGTCCTGCGGATGTGCCGACCGTGGGGCGCCGAGGCACGAATGGGTCTGGAACCGGCCGGTCGGCTTGGGTAAAACAGCCCGGACGCAGACAGCAGCACATGACCAGGGGAGCCGAGCGGCGCAATGGCAAAGATCACCTATATCGAGTTTGGCGGCACCGAGCATACCGTTGACGTGGCCAATGGCCTGACGGTGATGGAAGGCGCGCGCGACAACAACATTCCCGGCATCGAGGCCGATTGCGGCGGCGCCTGCGCCTGTTCGACCTGCCATGTCTATGTCGACGCCGCCTGGGTGGCCAAGCTGCCGCCGAAAGAGGACATGGAAGCCGACATGCTGGATTTCGCCTATGAGCCCGATCCCGAACGCTCGCGCCTGACCTGCCAGATCAAGGTGACCGACGCGCTGGACGGGTTGGTGGTGCATATGCCTGAAAAGCAGATCTGATGCGCTTGTGGCGCGGGGCGCTCATCGCTTGCTGCGCGGCGCTCTTCGCCGGGACGTCAGGCGCGACCCCGCCCGATATCGTCACCGAGGCCCGTTTCGCCGAGCCGACCACCCGCTATGACCACGGTATCTTAGGCGATGCGGTGGAATGGGGGGCGCTGGTTCTGACGGTGGACAAATGCTTGGGCTGCGAGGGCAAGATGATCCGGCAGGTGACGATCCGCCTGCCCGAAAGCCGGGTCTTCGAGGATATCGCGCCGCGGATCATCGTGGATGAAGACACCATCCCGGTGGTGATGGTGGTCGAGAGCGACTTGCAGCGCGGGGCGCGGCTGGCGCTCTACGATGGCGACGGATTACGGGCCGCGACCCCCTTCATCGGCCGGGCGCATCGCTGGCTGGCGCCGGTCGGGGCGGGCGATCTGGATGGCGATGGCAGAGTCGAGATCGCCTATGTCGACCGGCCGCATCTGGCGAAGATCCTGCGCATCTGGCGGTTCGAAGATGGCAAGCTGACCCATGCGGCGGATGTGCCCGGCCTGACCAATCACCGGATCGGCTGGGATTTCATCCCCGGCGGGATCCGCGATTGCGGTACTGGCCCCGAGATGATCACCGCCGATGCCGATTGGGCCCATGTCATGGCGACCCGTTGGGATGGACAGCGCGCCACGTCGCGGCGGCTGGGCGGCTATGACGGGCCGCCGAGCCTGAACCGGGCGCTGGCCTGCAAGTGAGAGAGGGGGCTGGTGGGGCGGCCCGTCCTGTGGTGATATCCCGATCATGCTCGTGCTTTCCCGTTTCCTTCTGTCGATCCTGCTGGTCACCGCGCTGACGGCCTGTTCGCGCCCGGCGCTGACCGGGTTTTCGCAACCCGTGGCGGGCACGGTGATCGAGCGCATCTTTCTGGCGACCCAGCGCACCGCCGGCCAGCTTGGCCCGATCTTCGGGGAAAAGCGCAGCGCGGCGATGAACTATGCCACGCTCGATATCTCGATCCCGCCGGGCCATGTGACCGGCCAGCTCGAACGCACCTCGGGCATCGCCGATCCGGGCAAGTTCTTCGCCCCGGTGGGGGTCGAGCCGCTGGACAGCGCCCGCGACCTTGCAACCGCCTTGCGCCGGGCGCGGGCCGGGGATGGCGGGCTGCTTCTGTTCGTGCACGGCTATAACAACACGCTCGAGGATGCGGCGCTGCGGCTGGCGCAGATCCGGTACGATTTCGCCATCAAGGAGCCGGCGCTGCTGTTCTCCTGGCCCTCGGCGGGCGATCCGCGCGGCTATGTCTATGACCGCGACAGCGTGCTTTTCGCCCGCGACGGGTTCGTCCAGTTGCTGCGCGATCTCGACCGGGCGGGGCAGCGGCGCATCCTGCTGGTGGCGCATTCGATGGGCAGCTATCTGGCGATGGAGGCCTTGCGGCAGATCGCCCTGCAGGGCGACCGGCGGCTGTTCGATGCGCTCGAGGGTGTGATCCTGATGTCGCCCGATATCGACCCCGACATCTTCCGCCAGCAGGCCGCCGCCATCGGCAAGCTGCCGCAGCCCTTCATCATCATGACCTCGCAACAGGACAAGGTGCTGAGCCTGTCGGGCCTGCTGACCGGGCGCAAGCCGCGCCTGGGCCGGATCCAGAACGCCGAGGAGGTCGAGGGGCTGGGCGTCAGCGTGATCGACTTCACAGGTTTCGACGATGCCGGACTGGGCGGGCATGACGTGGCCTTCACCTCGGCCAAGGCGATCCAGCTGTTGCGTGGGCTGGAAACGCAGCTGCGCTCGGGGACCACCGCGCTCGAACGGTTCATCCTGCTCGATCAGGACCGCCGCGGCGGGCTCTTGGGGCAATAGCCGGGCCACCCGCGCGGTTTGACCGAAATCATTTGAAACCCGCGCCGGATCGGTTAGATTTATGCGATATATTTCACATGTTCGGGTGCCATGAGCGAGATCACCACATTCGGCGGCCAGACGGCCATCCGCGAGCCCAAGCGCGAGGCGGATGAGGCCGTCGAGGCGCTTCTGGCGCGGGTTGGCGAGCGGGTGCGCAAGGCGCGCGAGCTGAAGGGGTTGCCGCGCCGGGTGATCTCGGAAAGCTCGGGCGTGTCGATGCGCTATCTGGCGCAGCTCGAGGCGGGCGAGGGCAATATCTCGATCGGGTTGTTGAAACGGGTGGCGCTGGCGCTGGACATGCCGCTGGAATGGCTGCTGGCGGAAGAAGACCCGTGGGATTCTGGATGTTGTAAGATTTTCAGAGGCTTACAGGATCGCCACGGCCGAGATGCGGCGCGCGGCGCAGGTGGCACTGAGCCCGATGCCGCCCGAGAGCCTGCGGTCGAGCCGGGTCTGCCTGGTGGGGCTGCGCGGTGCCGGCAAGTCGACGCTGGGGGCGCTGGCGGGCAGGCCCTGGGGGTGCCGTTCCTGGAGCTGAACCGCGAGATCGAGGACCATTCCGGGATGCCGGTGACCGAGCTGATGGCGCTTTACGGCCAGACGGATATCGCCGGCTGGAGGCCCAGGCGGTCGAGCGGGTGATCGCCACCCACGGCTCGGTCATTCTGGCGGTGGCGGGCGGAATCGTGGCCGATCCCGCAACCTATCATACTGTTTTGACACATTTTCATACCGTCTGGGTGAAGGCCCGCGCCGAGGAGCACATGGGCCGGGTGCAGGCCCAGGGCGACCTGCGGCCGATGGCCGGGAACCCGGAGGCGATGGAGCAGTTGCGCACCCTGCTGAAGAGCCGCGAGGCGCTTTATCGCCAGGCCCATGCCGAGCTGGACACTGCCGGCAAGACCCGCGAGACCTCGGCGGCCGAGCTGGTCGGCCTGATCCGGGCGCGGGGCTTCGTGGCCTGATCCGGGACGGCCGGGCGGGGGCTGCGGTGCCCGGTGATGAACAAGCCGGTCACAAAGGTTAATCGCAGCGAACGGTGAAATGCGGCGGTCTGCGCCCCGGCTGCCCCATGGCTGCTTTCCGTCTGGCACGCGACGGGGCGGGGCCCGGCAGGCCGCGGGGTTAACGCGGCGTGCGTCGTGCCGCCCCCGTCCACCGCGCTCCCACCTGTTTGACCGCGGGCCCGGGCCCGGCGTCGCGCCCTCCCACCCCGCGCGGCGGCCGGGGCGGCGCTGTCATCCGCCCATCGGCGAGAGGGTGTAGGGTGGGTGCCAACCCACCGCCCCGGTCCGGCTCTCGCGCATCTCGTCGAACGCCCGGCCGAGCGCAGCGAGGCCGCCTTGCCCGACCTGACCGAGCGTAGCGAGGCCGCCTTGCCCGACCTGACCGAGCGTAGCGAGGCCGCCTTGCCCGACCTGGCCGAGCGCAGCGAGGCCCCCACCCAACCCGAGCGCAGCGAGGGGGCCGGATCGGCGCGTGTCAGCGCGGCGAGGCCGGCGGCGTCAGGGCCGGGTCAGCAGGGCGGCGGCGATCATGTCGGCCCCGGAGGGGCCGAGCGCCAGCGGCGTGTCGTGCAGCACGGCGAGGCGGGTCAGCGCCTGGAGGTCGACATCGCCGCCATGCGGCTGCGTCGGGTCGGCGAAGAAGATCACCGCGTCCAGTTCGCCCGTCGCCACCAGCGCGCCCAGCTGCTGATCGCCGCCGCGCGTGCCGCGTTGCAGGCGGTGGACGGTCAGCGTCGGCCAGCCTTCGGCCAGCATCCGCCCGGTGCCGCCGGTGCAGATCAGCCGATGCCCCGCCAGGGCGGCGGCGTGGCGCGCCACCCAGGCGCGCAGATGCGCCTTGCGGCTGTCATGCGCGACCAGCGCCAGGCGGCGCGGCGCGGTCGACTGCGCCCGGGCCTTTTCGGTGATCGCCAGGATGGCGCGGACCTGATCGGTGAAGTCGGGCCCCTCGGCCGGAAACGTTCCGGCCAGAGCGGCGGTGCCGACGGTGAAGCCCGCCGCGCCGGCGCGGGCGGCTTGCGTCACCCTCTCGGCGCTGTCGATCGAGCCGGCCATGATCACCGGTTTGGTCACCGCCGCGCAGACCTCGGCCATCAGCGCCGGCACGTCGCCCTGGAAGCGATAGGCCAGGAGGTCGAGCCCGTGGACATGCTCGAGCTCGGCCAGCTGCCTGGCCGATTGCACGATGGCGGCATCGGGCCCTTCCAGCACCGAGGGGTGGCCGGTGATCCGGCCCGGGAAGGGGTAATAGCGCAGCGGGTGGTGCCGGGTCAGCCGGGTGACCGCATCGGCGCGGGTGCCGCCCAGAAGGCAATCGACGTCGATCTCGATGGCGGCACGGGCCGAGGCCAGTTCGCTGTCCTCGTCGAGGCTGACCACTTCGAGATAGGAGCGCCCGCCGGCGCTTCGGATCGCCTCGGCCAGCGCCTTGAGGTCGGGCAGGGGCAGGCCCACGTCCTTGAAGCCGATATGGCGCACGCCGCCTTCCAGCGCCTCGTCCAGCCGTTTGCGGGCGTCGGGGATGGTGCGGTCGTTCTCGGTCAGCATCAGGATGAAGTCGAAGGCCATGGCGGGCGCCTTTCTAATCGTTATCGGAAAGCCCGGCGCCGGCGCCCTTGAGGCGCGAGGCGTCGGTTGCGGGGGCATAGGTGCGCTGGGCATGGGCCGAGAGGCTGGCCCAGGCCTGCGGGGTGGGCTTGGCGCGGGTGCGGAGCGGCGGGAAGTCTTCGGGCGCCTCGCCGGTGCGGAGGGTGAGGTTGGTCGAGGCCGGGAAGGTGCCGATGAGCGCAAGGGTGAAGCCAGCGGTGGTGGCCGAGGCGGTGTCCGCTTCGATGACCACCGGCAGCGCGATCCGGCGGCTGGCCATGGCCGCGAAGGGCAAAAGGAAGAGCGGCAGGGCGATGTTCTCGATCCGCAGCGGATCCGAGAGCAGCCGGTCGGCATCGTCCGCAAGGGCCGCGCCGGTGATCAGCGGGCAGAGCGGGCCGTCGCCGCGCCAAGGGCCGGCGAGGTTGCGTGGCCGGTGGGCGGGCAGGGCGTGGGCGAAGCCGGCGTCGAGCAGGCGGGCGAGCGTTTCGCAGCCCGGCAGGCCCTGGGCGCAGAGAAAGCGTGTGGCTTGGCCGGCCTCGTCCGCGAGGCCCCAGCTGTAGCCGGCGCCGCGGGCGGCCTTTTTCGCCATGGCCTCGATTTCGCCCAGAGATTCGCCCAGAGAAAGGGTCATGGCGCGGCCTCGGGGAAGGGCCAGAGATCGGCGTTGTCCGGGGTCAGCTCGTCCGGATAGGGGGCGTTCTGGAACATGGTGATGCGGACCCAGCGGTCGGAGCGGGGATCGAAGCGGGTGGCGCCGAAGAAGGCGAGCTTGGCGCGCAGCATGTCGATGGGCAGCATGTCGGCGGCGATGGTGTTGCCCTGGATCTCGGCATAGCGGTGCCGGGCGGCGATCTGGGCGCGGCGCAGGGTGTGGCGGTGTTCGGGGTGGTGCAGAAGAAACTGCGCCAGGGGCGTTTCGGGCGGGCAGGTGCCGAGGGCGGCATGGGCCAGCGCGGCGTCGCGGGCCGGGGCGAGGGGTTGTTCGTAGGGTTCGATGGGGTCCTCGTAACGTTCGCCCAGGCGGGGTTCGAGTTTCTCTTCCGAGACATACCAGGCCCGGGCGGTTTGCGCGGGGTCGGACCAGTCGAGGGCGAGGGCCCAGTCGTAGCACCGCGCGATCAGGGCGGCGGCGGTGGCGGTGGTCATGCTGCCGTCGATCTGCGGGTCGTCGCCGGCATCGGCCATGGCGGGGCCGAGATCGTCGACCAGCGGGCCGAAGGGTTCGAGGATCAGCGAGGCGGCAAGCTCCTGACCCTCCTCGGAAAGCGCGTCTTCGGACCAGCGGATCAGGCGGTCGAAGGGGGCGTTATCGGTCAGGTCGTCGGTCTCGCACCAGGCAGTGAGCGCGGCGAGGTCGTGGCGCAGCGCGGTCAGTTTCGCGATCTGGAGCGGGTGGTCCGAGTGCCAATGCGCGACCATGGCGGCGCTTTGGGCAAGGAGCGCGCGGAATTGGGCGGCCTCGGCGGCGCTGGCCGTGGGCAGGGCGCGGACGCGGGCGATGGCGGTTTCGCGGGCGGCGATCCAGTTGTGGAAGAGCACCGGGTGGTTGAGGATGAAGGGCGCGAGGCCGAGGCCGGTGGAATTGCCGATGCCGAGGGCGCGGGCGGTCGCGGGCGCCAGCGGCACCGCCGATGCACCGCCCCGGGCGCGGGCCATGTGATTGGCGAGGTCGCGGACGAAGCTGCGGATCAGCCAGACGGTCAGCATTTCGGCCTGGAACGGGGCCTCCATCTCGCGCCGGTGGGCATAGGTCGCGCGGTCGGCGGCGCCGAACTTGCCCGAGCCATAGACGGCGGTGGTGCGCATCAGATAGCCGGTGGCGGCGATCCGGTCGGGGTCGGGCTGGCGGCCCTGCGCAAGCGCGCCGACGACATGATCCCAGAGCCGCACCGAGCGGTTGGCGCGCGACAGCGTAAGTTCGCGTTCCGAGACGCGGCCGGCCTCTTGCAGCGGCACGTTGGCGGCGAGGCGGGCGATATCGTCGGGCGAGGGCACGCCGTCGAACAGGGCGAAGGTGGCATCCCAGGCCTCGGCGATCACCCGGTCCGAGCGCAGATCGTCCGGCAGGTCATGGGCGAAGGCGACGAGGGAATAGGCGTGGCCCGGCGCCCGGGCGGTATAGACGGCGTGGCCCACACCGCCCGTGTCGATCTGCCAGACGGGGCGCGAGAAGCTCCAGCCCTCGGAGCCCATGCGGCGGGTGAGCTGGCGCATGAAGGAAAGGCGGCATTGGTGCAGCGACCCCAGGCGCGAGAGGCGCATCACCCGGGAGGGCGGGCGGAGGGGGGCGGCCGCGCTCATCGGCCGGGTGGCGCGGGGGGACGCGGCATCACGGGCCGCCCCCCGGCTGGAAGTTTTCGGCGAAGAAGCGATACCAGTTGCCGCCCATGATGCCGGCGATTTCCGCGGCGTTCAGGCCGACCGCCCGCAGGCCGGATTCGATAGTGCCGAAATCGCGGTTGTCGCGGAACCAGTCGGGCTGCGGCGGGAAGCCCGGCGCGCTGGCCGAGCCTTCGCCATAGTCGATTTCCTTGCTCCAGCGGCCGGTGCGCATCCATTCCACCACCGAATCCGGCTGGTCCTGGCAGAGGTCCGAGCCGATCCCGAGATGTTCGGGGCCGAAGGCGTCGGCCGTGCGGGCGATCATCTCGCAGAAGTCCTGCAGGGTGCAGGCGCTTTTGCCCTTCAGGTGGTGGGGATAGAGCGAGAAGCCCAGCATCCCGCCATTCGACGTCACCGCGCGAATGACATCGTCGCGCTTGTTGCGGAGCGCGGGCATCCAGGAATGCGGATTGGCATGGGTGATGGCGATCGGGCGGGTCGAATGATCGGCGGCTTCGATGGTGGAACGGTCGCCGGAATGGCTCATGTCGATCACCAGACCCACGCGGTTCATTTCGCGCACCACCTGGCGGCCCATGCGGGTGAGGCCGGCGTCATAGTCCTCGTAACAGCCGGTCGCCAGCAGGGACTGGTTGTTATAGGTCAGCTGCATGAAGCGGGCGCCGAGGGTGTGGAGGATTTCGACCAGGCCGATATCGTCCTCGATGGGCGAGGGGTTCTGGAAGCCGAAGAAGATGGCGGTGCGCCCCGTTTCGCGGGCGCGGTCGATATCGGCGGCGGTGAGGCCCTTCACGATCAGGTCGGGGAAGCGTTCGAACCAGCGGTTCCAGGCCTCGAAATTCAGCACGGTTTCGCGGAACGTCTCGTGATAGGCGATGGTGACATGGACGGCGTCGAGCCCGCCTTCGCGCATCTGGCGGAAGATCTTTTCGGACCAGTTGGCATATTGCAGCCCGTCGATGCGCATCGTGTCCCCCCTTCGTCGCCCTTGAGGATGGACCCGGGGCGCGGGCGGCGTCAAACCCCAAATCCGACCTGATGGCGCGCGGGGACGGCGTGAATCCCGTTGCCTTTCGCCGGGGCCTCGCTAGGCTCGGTATGTCGGGGCGGTGCGATGCGGGCTGCGACGGTTGGGGAAACGACCGGGTTGGCGCGGGCATGGCGATTTGGAAACAGCTTCTGATCCTTGTGATCCTGGCCGGGCTCGGCTGGGGCGGATACGAGGGCTATCACCGCTATTACGCGCCCGAGGCGGGTGAGGCGCCGGCGGCGCGGCGCGGCGGCGGGCCGGCGCTGGTCGAGCTGGCCACGGCCGAGACGCGGGTGATGAGCGAGATCGTCGAGGCGGTGGGCACGACGCGGGCGCGCCAGTCGGTCGATATCGTGCCCGAGGCGGCGGGCCGGATCGAGGCGCTGGGCTTTGCGCCCGGGCAACAGGTGGAAAAGGGCGCGGTGCTGGTGCGGCTTGACGATGCCGTGGCGCGGGCGGATCTGACCGAGGCGATGGCGCGGCTGCGCGAGCGCGAGCGGGTGCTGGAGCGGGTGACGCAGCTGCGCGGCTCGAACGCGGTGGCCGAGGCGACGCTTGAGGATGCGGTGGCGCGGCTGGCCGAGGCACAGGCCGATCTGGAGCGCAGCGAGCAGGCCCTGGCGCAGCGCACGATCAAGGCGCCCTTCGCCGGCACGGTGGGCCTTTCGGAGGTCGACCGCGGCGCGCGGGTGGCGGCGGGGACCTTCATTACCCGGCTGGACGATCTGAGCGTGGTCGAGCTGGAGTTTTCCCTGCCCGAGACGCTGTTTGCGCGGATCAAGACGGGCCAGCCCGTCGTGGCGCAGTCGATCGCCTTTCCGGGCCGCGCCTTCGAGGGCCGGATCGAGGCGGTGGACAGCCGGATCGACCCGGTGAGCCGCGCCTTTCGCACCCGCGCGGTGATCCCCAACCCCGATGGCACCTTGCCGGCGGGGATGTTCATGTCGCTCGACCTGACGCTGGCGCAGGCCGAGAGGGTGGTGGTGCCGGAAGAGGCGCTGATCTATCAGGCGGCGCAGGTTTACGTTTTCGTGGCCGAGGAGGGCAAGGCGCGGCGGGTGGCGGTGACCACGGGCCAGCGGCGTGACGGGGTGGTCGCGGTGCTGGAGGGGATCGAGGCGGGCGTGCCGGTGATCATCCGCGGGCTGCACCGGGTGCGCGACGGCGGCGAGGTGAAGCCGCTCGACGCGCCGGCGACTGGGGCCGGATCATGACGCTTTCGGATATCTCGGTCCGCCGGCCGGTGCTGGCGGCGGTGGCGAACCTCTTGCTGATCGTCTTTGGCATCACCGCGCTGCGCGACATTCCGATCCGCGAGCTGCCGGATGTGGACAATGCGGTGGTGACGGTGACGACCACCTATCGCGGCGCGGCGCCGGAAGTGATCGACACCGATATTACCGAGACGGTCGAGGGCGCGGTGGCGGCGGTGTCGGGGATCCGCTCGATCAGTTCGGAAAGCCGGCAGGGGCGGTCGCGCGTCACCATCGAATTCGAGGCGGGGCGCGATGTCGACGTGGCCGCCAACGATGTGCGCGACGCGGTCGGGCGGGTGGCGGATGACCTGCCCGACGAGGCGGACGTGCCGCAGGTCGAGAAGAGCGATGCCGATGCCGATCCGGTGATGCGGCTGGCGGTGGTGTCGGACCGCATGACCACGGCCGAGATCACCGATTACATCGACCGCTTCATCGCCGACCGGATTGCGACGCTCGACGGGGTGGCGAGCCTGAACATCTATGGCGAGCGGCCCTTCGCGGTGCGGATCTGGATCGACCGGAGGGCGCTGGCGGCGCGCAAGCTGACGGTGGCGGATGTGGAGCGCGCGCTGGCCCGCAACAACGTGGAATTGCCGGCGGGGGAGGTGACATCGGCCGACCGGCAGTTGACGGTGCGGCTGAACAGCCGGTTGCAGAGCGTCGAGGATTTCGCCGACGTGGTGCTGGACCGGGTGGGCGGATACCCGGTGCGGCTGCGCGATGTGGCGCGGGTGGAGCCGGGCGTCGCGGACGATTCCACCGTCGCGCGCAGCGACGGGCGCGATGCGGTGGGCATGGCGGTGCAGCGCCGCAGCCAGTCGAACACGCTGCAGATCTCGAACGCGGTGCGGGCCGAGATCGAGCGGCTGCGGCCCAGCCTGCCCGAGGGGATGGATATCCAGATCGGATCGGACGATGCGCTGTTCGTCGGCGCCTCGATCCGCGAGGTGGTGGATGCGCTGATGATCTCGCTGGTGCTGGTGGTGATGGTGATCCTGCTGTTCCTGCGCAGCTTCCGCGCCACGCTCATTCCGGCGATCACCATTCCGGTGTCGCTGGTCGGCGCCTTCGTGCTGATCGGGGCCTGGGGGTTCTCGCTCAATACGCTGACGCTGTTGGCGCTGCTCCTGGCGATCGGGCTGGTGGTGGACGATGCGATCGTGGTGCTGGAAAACATCCAGCGCCGGATCGAGAATGGCGAGAGCCCGCTGGTCGCCAGCCTGAAGGGCGCGCGGCAGGTGACGTTTGCGGTGCTGGCCACATCCGTCACCCTGATCGCGGTGTTCATCCCGCTTTCCTTCATGCCCGGCCAGGTGGGGCGGCTCTTCATCGAGTTCGGCTGGGTGATGGCGGGCACGGTGGCGATTTCGACCTTCGTGGCGCTGACCGCCTGTCCGGCGCTGGCCTCGAAGGTGCTGAAACCTGCGAAGAAGGGCACGGTCGACAATCCCGAAGGCCCGAGCGGGCCGGTGCAGAAGGCCTATGCCGCGCTGCTGCGCAAGAGCCTGGAGATGCCGCTGGTGGTGATCGTGCTGGCGGGGGTGGTCACGGCGGGGGCGGCGCTGTTCTATGACACGCTGCCGCGCGAGCTGGCCCCGCGCGAGGATCGCGGCGTGGGCTTCATTCCGCTGACCGCGCCGCAGGGATCGACCGTCGAATACACCGACCGCGCGGCGCAGCAGGTGGAAAAGCTGATCCAGCCGCTGCGCGACGAGGGCGTGGTGGAAACCGTCTTCACCTTCACCGGCTGGGGCAACCGCGCCTGGCGGTCCTTCGTCGTCTTCCGCCTGGCCCCGTGGGAGGAGCGCGACATGACCGCCGCCGAGGTGGCGGCGTCGCTGGCGCCGAAGATGGGGCAGGTGACGCTGGCGCGGGGCTTCCCGATCACGCCGGCCGGGCTGGGGCTGCGCGGCAACTCGACCCCGGTGCAGGTGGTGGTGAGCGGGCCGGATTTCGACAGCGTCAAGGGCTGGGCGAACGAGCTGTTGCAGGCCGCCGAGGGGGTCGAGGGGCTGGTCAATCCCGAGATCAATTTCGAGCAGAACCTGCCGCAGCTGGAAGTGCGGATCGACCGGCAGCGGGCGGATGACCTTCGCGTTTCGGTCGAGACCATCGCTTCGACCATGCAATCCATGCTGGCCTCGCGCCAGGTGACGGGGTTCATCAGCCGGGGCCGGGAATATCCGGTGATCCTGCAGGCCGAGGAGGCCGACCGGCGGTCGCCGTCGGATATCGACAACATCTATATCCGGGCCGAGAGCGGCAGCCTGGTGCCCCTGGGCGCCCTGGTGCGGATCGAGGAGAACGCGGCGGCGCCGTCGCTGCGCCGGTTCGACCGGCTGCCGTCGATCCAGCTTTCGGGCGCGCTGGCGCCCGGCGCCGATCTGGGCGCGGTGCTGGGGCAGCTGGAAGAGGCGGCGGCGGGGATCATCCCGGCCGGCGGCAAGCTGGGCTACGAGGGCCAGTCGCGCACCTTCAAGGACACGGCGGCGGGCGCGACGGCGGTCTTCGCCATGGCGCTTCTGATCGTCTTCCTGGTGCTGGCGGCGCAGTTCGAAAGCTTCGTCCATCCGGTGATCATCCTTCTGACCGTGCCGGCGGGGGTGGCGGGGGCGATCTATGCCATGGCGGCCGGTGGGCTTTCGCTGAACGTCTATAGCCAGATCGGGATCATCCTGCTCATCGGCCTGGTGGCGAAGAACGGCATCCTGATCGTCGAGTTCGCCAACCAGCTGCGCGACGAGGGCAAATCGGTGCGCGAGGCGGTGATTCTGGCCGCGGTCCTGAGGCTGCGGCCCATCGTGATGACGGTGCTGTCGACCATCCTGGGCGCGCTGCCCCTGCTGTTGGCCACCGGGGCGGGGGCGGAAAGCCGCAGCGCCATCGGCACGGTGATCATCGCCGGGCTGGCGATGTCGAGCGTGCTGATGCTGGTGGTGACGCCGGTGCTTTACGATCTGCTGGCGCGGTTCACCCGGCCGCGCGGCCATGTCGAGATGGCGCTGGAACGCGAGCTGGACGCGGCGGGGTGAGACCTGTTGCCGCGCCGTTGATGCGGATCAATTTACATGTCCGTTCCAGCCGGTATGGTAGGCGTCGTGACGAGGAAACGCATCTCTGCGCCCGCTAGGATGGGGGCCGTGGCACGCCGCTGGGTCGGCGTGAAGGCGTTTGCCGTTTTCACCATGCTGTTGCAGGTGCTGGTCGCCGCCGACCATCTGGGCGCCACGCTGGGTGCGCAGGCGGGCGCCGGCGCGCGGCTGGGTTTCCTCGAGCTCTGCACCGGCGAGGGGATCGCCCTTCTGACGCCCGATGGCCGGATCATTCCGGCGGGCGAGGTCGAGGGCCGGGTGCCGGGCGGCGGCCATTCCCAGGCGCCGCAATGCCCGGTCTGCGTTTCGGCCGCGGCCTGTTCCTTCGATGCGCCGGACGAGGCGGCGGTGCCGGTCTTCGTGACCGGGCTGGCGCTGCCGCTGGCGGCGATCGACGCGCCCGACGAATTGCATGTCGCCGCAAGGCTGAGCGAAACGCCGATCCGGGCACCGCCCGCCGCCTGACCGGGGTTTGGCGATCTGCTGCCGGTCTCGTCCCTTTCCGGGGCGGATCGCCCCCGTTGTCCCGCCTTTCAGACAGATAAACGCACGCGGCCCCGGGCCCGCCCGGAGAGGGGCGGCCGGATGCGCCGCGATCCACAAGACATGTGAAGGAAGACCAAGAATGAAACGTCGCGATTTCCTGATGACCGGCTCGACCGGTGTGATCCTTGCCGCGGGCGCCGCCCGGGCCGAGCAGACGAAGCCGATGTCGCCGCTGAAATGGACGGACGAGCATGGGCTGACCCGGTTCCTGAAGGTCGATACCGACCCGCTGACCGACGAGTTGGCGAAATATCCGCGCTGCCCCTATTGCGGCATGATGCGCAAGCAGTGGAGCCATACGCGCCACCTGATCGTCTATGAGAACGACACGGTGGACGGCACCTGTTCGCTGCATTGCGCGGGGATCAGCCTGGCGCTGAACATGGATGCCGGGCCGAAGGCGATCTATGCCGGCGATGCCGGGGCCGAGGGCGATGTGAAGCCGTTGGCCGACACGGCGGCGATGACCTATGTGATCGACCCGGGCAAGCCCGGCACGATGACGGCGGTGTCGAAATGGGCCTATGCCGACGAAGCCGCCGCCAAGGCCGCCGCCGGGCCCGAGGCCAGGCTGGTGGGCTTCGACGAGGCGCTGACCGATGCCTATCTCGGCATGGCCCAGGACACCATCCGCATCCGCAAGCGCCGGGCCGAGCGCCGCGCCCGGATGGCCAGCGAGTAATCGCAGGCGCGCGCGCCCGGGCCCTGATAGGTGCCCGGGGCGGTTCAGTCAGGAAAGGAAAGACGATGTGTGATCATCCCTGTCATCGCCGTCATGACCGGCCGTCGCGGCGGCGGGTCTTGGGCGGATCGGCGCCGGCGCGGCCGTGCTGGGCCTGGGGCTGCCGCAGGGCGCGCGGGCCGGGGCTGCGGTGGTGGACCTGCCGCCGCCGGGGCCGGGCGATACCTGTCCGGTCTGCGGCATGTTCGTGGCGAAATACCCCGAATGGGTGGCGACGGTGCTGTATCGGGACGGGTATGCGGACCATTTCGACGGCGCCAAGGATTACTTCAAGTATCTGTTCGACATGCCGAAATACGCGCTGGGCCGCACCGCAGAACAGATCGCCGGCATGGGCGTGACCGAATATTACGGGTTGAAGCTGATCGACGCGAAGGCGGCGCTTTACGTGGCGGGCTCGGACGTTCTGGGCCCGATGGGGCACGAGCTGATCCCGCTGATGAACGAGGTCGATGCCGGGGACTACATGAAGGACCATGCCGGCAAGATGCTGTTGAGCTTCGACGAGGTGACGCCGGAGCTGCTGGTCAAGCTCGACGCCGGGGCGGCGCTGTGAGGCGCCGGCGCCGGGACGATGCGCGCCGCTCGGGGCCGGTTCTTGCCGGGCTCGGGCTGTTGGCCGCCGCGCTGGCCGCTGAGCTGGCCTGGGCGGGCTGGAGCGCGCCGGAGACGCGCACCCGGCTGGAGGGGGAACGCGCGCTGGTCGGTGCGCTGGGCCTGAGCGACACGGCGCTTTTCACCGAGGCGCGCTATACCCGGCACCCAAGCCTGGCGGACCTGAATACGCCGTTCCAGGACCATCCCGGCGGCTTCGACCATTTCCCCAGCGCCAGTATCGTGCCGGTGCCCGCGCTGCCCGAAAGCGGGCGGCTGTGGTTCGCCGGCGAGGAGGAGCCGTCATGACGCCGTGGTTGCGCCGCCAGCGGGCGCTGGCCGATTACACCCTGGCCGCGCTGGCGCGCCGCAGGGGGAAGAACGCGGCGCTGGTCGCGGTCTATGCGCTGGTCGTCTTCGCGCTGGCTTCGGCCATGTTCTTTGCCGCCGCGCTGCGCCACGAGACGACGCAGGTCCTGCAGGACGCGCCCGAGATCACGGTGCAGAAGATCCTGATGGGCCGGCAGGATCTGGTGCCCGCCGCGACGGTCGAGAAGATCGCCGGCATTCGCGGCGTGACAAGGGCCGAGGGGCGGCTGTGGGGATATTTCTATGACCGCACCAACGGGGCGAATTACACGGTGATGGTGCCCGGCGACAAGGCGATGGAGCCGCCGGCGGGGTCGGTCGCGCTGGGCGAGGGCATTCCGCGCGCGCGGGGCTTCACCTGGGACGGCGCGCCGCTGTTCCTGAGCCGGTTCGAGGGCGATCTGCAGAAGTTCGAGGTGGTGCGGACCTTTACGCGCGCATCGGGGCTGATGACCTCCGATCTGGTGCTGATGAACGGCGCCGATTTCCGCGCCTTCTTCGGCATTCCCGAAGGGCTTTATACCGATGTCGTCGCCCGGGTGCGCAACCCGCGCGAGGTGGATACGGTGGTCGCCAAGGCCGGCGCCTTGATGCCCGAGATGCGTTTCGTCACCCGCGCCGCCATCCAGCGCAGTTACCAGAAGCTGTTCTCGTGGCGCGAGGGGCTGCTGGCGGCGCTGATCGGCGCGGCGGTGCTGGCCTTCGTCATCTTCGCGGCCGAGAAGGCCAGCGGATTGTCGGCCGAGGAGACGCGCGAGATCGGCATTCTGAAGGCCGTGGGCTGGGACACGCGCGACATCATCGCGATGAAGCTGTGGGAGGGGGCGCTGGTTTCGGGCGGGGCCTTCCTGATCGGGACGGTGGCGGGGTTCGCGCATGTGTTCTTCTTCGGCGGCACGCTGTTCGCGCCGGTGCTGAAGGGCTGGGCGGTGCTTTATCCCGAGTTCGACCTGGCGCCGCAGGTGGACGGGGTGCAGCTTCTGTCGCTGGCCCTGCTGACCACGCTGCCTTACGTGGCGGCGACCCTGGTGCCGATCTGGCGGACGGCCTCGGCCGATCCGGATGCGGTGATGCGATGAGGGGGCAGGCGATGATCGCGCTGCAATCGGTCGGCAAGCTTTATAACGAGGGCCGCCCGAACGAGGTGACGGCGCTGAGCGATATCGACCTGTCCATCGCGCGTGGCGCGGTCACGGTGCTGAAGGGGCCGAGCGGGTCGGGCAAGACGACGCTGTTGTCGATCATGGCCTGCATGGCGCGTCCCACCACCGGGCGGGTGAGCCTGGAGGGTGAGGTGGTCTCGGGCCTGCCCGAGCGGTTCCAGACGCGGCTCAGGCGCGACACCTTCGGCTTCATCTTCCAGCGCTTCAACCTGATCCGGGGGCTGACGGTGCTGGAGAACGTGATGCTGCCCGCCGCGCCCACGGGCGAGGCGCATGGCACGGTGCGGGCGCGGGCGATGGCGCAGCTCGAGGCGCTGGGGATGGCGCATAAGGCGGCAACGGCGGTGGAATATCTGTCGGGCGGAGAGGCGCAGCGCGCCGCCATCGCGCGGGCGCTGATCAACGATCCGGTGGTGCTGATCGCGGACGAGCCGACCGCCAATCTGGACAGCGCGCTGAGCGAGCGGTTTCTGGATATCGTGCGGGCCGAGCGGGCGGCGGGCCGGACCATGGTGATCACCAGCCATGATCCGCGCATCTGGGAGGCCGATTGCGTCGACACCGTGGTTTCGATGCGCGACGGGCGGTTGCTGGAGGGGGTCCGATGATCTTCCAGACGCCCATTCTGGCGCTGCTGATGGTGGCCGGGCTGGCGGCGGTGACGGCGCTGTGGTCGGGCGGGTTCGCGGTCAGGGTGCTGCGGCAGTGGGACCTGGCGGCGATGAGCCGGGCGCAGCTGAGGATGGAGCGGGCGACCGAACTGGTCTCGACCCTCTTCGGTGCGGTGATGCTGGCGGAGCTGGCGGCTTTGCTGCTGTTCGTCTTCAATGCCGACCGGATGGCGCCCTTGTTCGTGGGGGCGATGTGCGCGGTGGGCACGCTGAACGTGAACGCCTGGGGCTTTCCGGCGCTTTACCTGAAGATCGCGGTGTTCTTTGCCGCCGTGCTGTGGCTGATCCTGGACCGGGCCGACCGGATGGGGCGGGATTATCCGCTGACGAAGGTGAAATATGCGGCGCTTCTGGGCATCGTGCCGCTGGTTCTGGCCGACGGGGCGCTGGAGCTGGCCTATTTCGCGGGGCTGGAGACGGATGTCATCACCTCGTGCTGTTCCAAGCTTTTCGTGCCGAACAATCCGAACCTGGCCAACCAGATGGCGGGCGTCGGGCCGGGGCTGGCGCTGGGGCTGCTGGGTGCGGCCGGGGGGGCGGTGGCGCTGATCGGGGTCGTCGCGCTGTGGACGGGACGGGGGCTGGGCGCCTATGCCGTTGCTTCGGCGGCCTTGTTCGCGGCGGGGCTGACGGCGGTGGTGTCGGCGATTTCGGTCTATATCTATGAAAACCCCAACCACCATTGCCCGTTCTGCATCCTGAAGCCGGAATACGGCTATTTCGGCTATGCGCTTTATGCGCCGCTTTTCGCCGGCACGGCGCTGGGGCTGGGGGCGGGGATGCTGAGCCTGTTTCGGGCGACGCCCAGCCTGGCCGGGCGCCTGCCGGGGCTGATCCGGACGCAGGTGATCTGGTCGCTGGCCGGCTTCGGCCTGTTCGGGGCGGCGGTGCTTTGGGCGATCGTCCGGTCGCACCTGATCCTGTTCGGCTGAGGCGGCCTGCGGAGGGTCAGCCCGGCGGGGCGAGGTCGCGATAGCCGGGATGGCGCATGTCGAGCGCCCAGGCGCGCGGATCGGTGCCTTCGGGGGCGTGCAGGGAAAACCGCGGCGAGCGGTCGGCGAAGTCGTGCAGATGCACCACCACCCGGTCGTCGTCGAGCAGCACCACGCCATAGGCCGGACCGGCCAGATCGCCGGGGATCGCTGACGCGTCGGGCGACAGGTCGAGCGCGACCTGGTGGTTGAGGCCGCGCATACAGGAAAAGCCGATGCCGCGCCAATTGCCGAAGATCGCCCGGTGGACATGACCGAAGAACAGGTGCCGGATGCGGGCCTTGTGCGGCGCGATCGCGTCATGGAAGGCTTCGCTGTCGTGCATCATGATCCGGTCCATCGCGGCGATGCCGACCGGGAAGGGCGGGTGATGCATGAAGAGAAGCACCGGCGCTTCGCTGCCGGCAAGCCGATCCGCGAGCCAGCCCAGCCGCGCGGCGCACATCGCCCCGGCCGAGCTGCCCGGCCGCGTGGTGTCGAGGCAGAGCGCGCGGCCATGCCGCGTGTCGAAGGCGAATTGCACGAAACCGTTTTCGTCGCGCGGCGCGGCGGGGAAGCGGGCGGCGAAATCGGCGGTCTTGTCGTGATTGCCGACCATCAGGCGCACCGGCATGGTCAGCCGTTCGATCTGGGCGGCGAAGGCGTCATAGGCGGCGGCGTCGCCCCAATGGGTCAGGTCGCCGGTGACGATGACGAAACCCGCATCGCCATGTTCGGCATTGATGCTGTCGACGGCCAGGGCCAGGCGGCGGGCGGGATCGGCGCCATAGAGCCGGGCGCCGCCGCCCACGACATGGGTGTCGGTCAGGTGGATGAATTTCATGCCGGCTGGGCCTGGGGCTTGGCCCAGTCCTCCCATTCGGTGCCGGAGCGGCTGACCTCGCCCTGCCAGGCGAAGGGGATCAGGTGCAGGACCGTGTCGCGCCCGTCGATCAGCGCCACGTAATAGCCGGGCTCGAGCGCGCCGCCCTTCAGCCAGGTGGTCTCGTTCAGGTCGGGCAGGGATTGCACCCCGGTCGAGGGCACCGAGGCGAAGGGGATGCCCGCCACCGTGCCCGAGATCGGGGCGTGGACATGGCCGAAATGGATATGGTCGATCTTGTCGGCGAAGCGTTCGAGCAGGGCGCGGAAGCCGGGTCGATCCTCGGGCCGGAGCGCGATCTTGTCCTCGGCCGGCAGGCCCAGCGGCATCGGGTTGTGATGCAGGAAGATCCGGGCGCGGCTGCAGGCCGCAAGCTCGGCTTCCAGCCAGGCGCGGCGGGCGGCGCAGAAATGCCCGGCATGGGTGCGTTCGCCCACCGTGTCGAGATAGAGGAAACGGGTGCCTTCGACCGTCTCGGCGTGGTTGACGAAGCCCTGGGCGTCGACCGGATGGTCGGCGAAGACCCGACGGAAGGTGGCGCGGTCGTCGTGATTGCCGATCAGCAGCCTGACCGGGATCGGGACCGGCAGCGCCGCGATCGCATCGCGCAGCGCCTCATAGGCCGCGGCCTCGCCCCAATGGGCCAGATCGCCGGTGATGACGATGCGGGCGGCGTCCGCGTGGTTGGCGGCGACATCGGCCAGCGCGCGCGCCAGCCGGTCATGCGGGTCGAGCCCGGCCATCGGCTCGCCCGGGACGGTGAGGTGGATATCGGAGATATGGATGATCTTCATGCGTCGTTTCCTGGGTCTCGAAGGGGCGGCCGCGCCCGGGATGCGGGGGCGCGGCCGCGAGGGGCTTGTCAGCCGTTGGGCAGGAGGTCGTTCACTTCCTCGACCATTTCCTGTTGCAGGTCTTTCATGTCGGTCGCCTCGCCGGTGACGATGCGCTCGAGGCCGTCATAGATCACCTGGGTGATCGCCAGGCCGTTATCGCCCGGATAGGCCTGCCAGTCACGCAGAAGCGGCAGCTGGTCGACGGCGGTCTGCTTGTTGGGGTTCTGCTGGTAGAAATCGGCCAGGATCACCTCGTTCGCGGCCTTGTTGGGCGGCATGTAACCGGTGGTCTTGGCCACTTCGGCGGCGCCTTCACCGCTGGTGATGAACTTGAGCCAGGTCCAGGCGGCCTCTTGCACCTTCGGGTCGCTTGAGGTCGAGGTCAGCAGCGCCGCGTTGCCGCCGGCGGGCAGGCCCTTGGGCGTGCCGTCGAAGCCGGGGAACGGGCCGGTCTTGAGGGTGAAATCGCCCTGGCTGCGTTCGACCGCGCCAAGCGCCGAGGTCGACCAGTACATCATGCCGATCTCGCCCGAGGCGAAGGAGGCCAGCGCCTCTTTCCAGCTGAGGTTCTTCATCTCGCAGCCGCGGAAGATGTCGTTCATGGTGGTGAGCGCGGTCAGCGCCTCGGGGCTGTCGAGGGTCAGGCGGCCGTTTTCGACCGTGGGCTTGTCCTGGCTCCACATCAGCGCCTGGAGGAACCAGTTGCCGGTGATGTTCCAGCCCCAGAAGACCGGGTTCTCGACGCCGGCCGCCTTCATCTTCTTGCAGTCGGCGATGACCTCGTCCCAGGTTTCGGGCAGCTTGTCGATGCCGGCCTTTTCCATCATGTCCATGTTGTAATAGCCCACCGGCAGCGAGACCGAGAAGGGCAGGCCGTGGACCTGACCGTCGAAGGTCGACAGCGACAGCATGGCGGCGTGATAGCCGTCCTTCTCGAAATCGGCCTCCCTGGCGATGAACGGTTCGAGCGATTTGGCGATGCCCTTCTCGACCATGATCTGCTGGCGGTTGAGGCCCTGCATCGAGACATCGGGCAGGGCGCCGGCGGTGGCTTCGCGCAGGAGGGTGTTGGTGCCGTCCTCGTAATCCTCGTAGGTGGCGCGGAACTTCACCTCGATATTCGGATGCGCCTTCTTGAAGGCGGGCATCATCGCCTCGTAGGTGACGTCGAAGAGGTGGCTGTAGGGATAGGCGAATTCGATGGTCACCGTGTCCTCGGCGAAGACGGCGGTGGCGGAGAGCGCCAGGGCCATTGCGGTTGCGGTCGGTTTCATGTTTTCCTTCTCCTGTTTCTGGGCCGGCCGGTTGTGTGGAAGCTCTGGCAGGCCCGGGTCTGATCCCGTTTCGGGACGGTGGTGTAGGGCGGGCGACCCCCGCCCTACTTCATTCCGGACAATGTGATCCCCTCGATGAAGCGGCGTTGGGCGATCAGGAAGGCGACGATCAGCGGCGTGACGATGACCGTGGCCGAGGCCATCATCGGCCCGAACATGCTGCCATCCGCGCCGCCCTTGAATTCGCGCAGGCCCAAGGGGGGCGTGAACAGGTCGCGATTGCCGGTCAGCACGATGCGGGGCCAGAAGTAATCGTTCCAATGCGCCACCACGCTGAAGATGGCGAAGGCCAGAAGCGCCGGCACGGCGGTGGGCAGCATGACGCGCCAGACGATGGCAAACTCGCCCATGCCGTCCATCCGGGCGGCGTCGATCAGATCGTCGGGCACGGTCATGAAGAACTGCCGCATCAGGAAGATGCCGAAGACCGAGATGGTCCAGGGAATGACCAGCGCGGCATAGGTGTTGGTCAGCCCGAGATTGGCCAGCATCATGTAGAGCGGCAGGGCGATGGCATGGACCGGGATGAGCAGGCAGAAGAGCACCAGGCCGAACACCGCCTCGCGGCCCCAGAAGCGGAGCTTGGCCAGGGCATAGGCGGCGGGCAGGGCGACGACGACCTGGATGAGGAAGATCGAGGCGGTGACGATCGCCCCGTTCAGGAGATAGCGCAGCAGCGGCGCCTGGGTGAAGGCCTGGGAATAGTTGAAGACCACGGGGCGCATCGAGCAGGCGGCTTCGGCCTCTTTCACCATTTCCGCGCGCACGGCGTTGGCGTCGAGGCCGGGGAAGCGCGCGGCGGCGGCGGCGACCTCGTCGCGGTTCGGGTCGCGCAGCTTGACGCAGCGTTCGTCGACCATCGTTTCCTGACGGCCGAAGAAGCCGCCTTCGCCGCGGTCGATCTCGCCCGGGCTTTTGAAGCTGTAGCTGACCATGGTGTAGAACGGGGCGATGACGACGATCGCGCCGAGGATCAGGACGAGGTGTTTCCACAGGTCGCGGGTCATGCGTAATGCACCTTGCGTTCGACCAGCCAGCGCTGGATCAGGGTGATCATCATCACGAAGACGAGGAACAGAACGGTGATGGCCGAGCCGATCCCGACGAGGTTCTGCTTCACGCCCTTCTCGAAGATCGCATACATCATCACATAGGCCGATTTGCCGGGGCCGGCGCCGATCGGATAGAAGGCCTCGATCGTGTCGAACAGCTGGAAGGCGCGGATGCAGCTGATGGTGACGACGAAGACGGTGGTGGGCCCCAGGGCCGGCCAGGTGACCAGGCGGAAGCGTTCCCAGCCCGAGCGGACGCCGTCCATCTCGGCGGCGTGATAGAGCTCGCGGTGGACCGAGGTGAGGCCGGCGAGATAGAGCACCATGTTGAAACCGAAGCCCTGCCAGATGCCGACGAAGCAGATCACCCAGATGGCATAGCGCTTGTCGCCCAGCCAGAGCGGCATACCCTCGTCGCAATGCATCGCCAGCCAGGGCCAGGCGGTTTCGACCCAGGTGCCGCAGCCGGCGGCCAGCGTGCGGTTGACCGTGCCGATGGTGGGATGCAGCATGAACTCCCAGGCGATGGCCATGGCGATCAGCGTGGCCATCACCGGCAGGAAATAGATCGTCTTGTAGACATCGCGGAACCGGCCCAGCGAGTTGATCAGGAGCGCCGCGCCCAGGCCCAGCCCGACCGAGAGCGGCACCACCACCAGCACATAGGTGAAGGTGGCGGCGAACATCCTGGCATAGGCCGAGCGGGTGAGGAGCTTTTCGTAATTCGCCAGGCCGACCCAGTCGAAGCCGGCATTGCCGAGGCTGTAATCGGTGAAGGACAGCACCACCGCGACCGAGACCGGGATGAGCAGGATCACCGCCATCAGGATCAGGGCCGGGGCGGTCAGGACCCAGGCGGTGCGCCGCTGGAGGGTGGCCGGCGTGGCCGCCGGGCGGGCGGTGTCGGCGCTGCGGGGGAGATCGGCCAGCGTCATGTCAGACCGTCTCTTTCCGGCGCGGCGCCGCCTGTGGCGAAAGCCTGCGCACCCGCTTGCCGCCGGCATCGAACACCAGCAGATGCGCCGGGTCGAAGCCCAGCCCGATCCGCGCGCCCAGATGCAGCGCCGGGGCCATCTCGGGTTCGGCGCGCAGGGTGACGGGGTGGTTGAAACCGGCGATCCGGACCTGGGCGAACAGCTCGGACCCGAGGTTTTCGAGATGCGCGACATGGCCCGCGATCGGGGCATCGGCATCGCCGACGATCAGGCGTTCGGGCCGGATTCCGACCTGCAGCACCTGGTTCGGGGCCGGGCCGTGAAGCGGCAGGCCGTGGCCGAAGACGCTGAGCCGCCCGGCGCCGTCGCTTTCGGCCGGCAGCAGGTTGATCTTGGGCGAGCCGATGAATTCGGCCACGCGGATATCGTCGGGGTCGTTATAGACGATGTCTGGGCTGGCACATTGCAGGATCCGGCCGTCCATCATCACCGCGATGCGGTCGGACATCGTCATCGCCTCGACCTGGTCATGGGTGACATAGACGAATGTGGTGCCCAGCCGCCGGTGCAGCTGGGCGATCTCGGCCCGGGTCTGGACGCGGAGCTTGGCATCGAGGTTCGACAGCGGTTCGTCCAGCAGGAAGGCCGCCGGTTCGCGCACCAGCGCCCGGCCCAGCGCCACGCGCTGACGCTGCCCGCCCGAAAGCTGCCCCGGCTTGCGGTCGAGCAGGGCCGAGATCTCCAGCGTGTCGGCGGCCGCGGCCACCGCCTGGCGGATCGCGGCGCGGCGGTCGCGCGCGCCGGGCATCAGCCCGCCGATCAGCGGCAGGCGGTGCCAGCCGCCGAGCTGCCGCATCCTGAGCGGCACGGCGATATTGTCGGCGACGCTGAGATGGGGGTAGAGCGCGTAGGACTGGAACACCATCGAGAGGTTGCGGTCGGCGGCGCGGATACCGGCGACCGACCGGCCGCCGATCCGGATATCGCCGGCGGTCGCCTGTTCCAGCCCGGCGACGATGCGCAGCAGGGTGGACTTGCCGCAGCCCGACGGCCCGACCAGCGAGACGAATTCGCCCGCGCCGATCTCGAGCGAGACGCCCTTCAGCACCTCGGTCGCGCCGAAGCTTTTGGTGATGGTGTCGATCTGCAGCCCGGACATGTGATTCCCCCAAAAGGTCGGGGGAAGGGTACGGTGCGCGGGCTCTCAGATTTGTGACGTCATATTAGTGAGACTAATCCTGCCTATCCTTCCGCCGCAAGGAGCGGAACATGCGGCCCAATCACCACCAGTTCGTCGCCTTCGCCTATGTCGCGCGCGAAGGCAGCTTTTCGGCCGCCGCCGCCCGGCTGGGGGTGACGCAATCGACCATCACCCAGCATGTCGCCAAGCTGGAACAGCAGGTCGGCGCCCAGCTGCTGCTGCGGGCGCGCGAGGGCGTGACGCTGACCCGGACGGGGCAGGAATTCTATGACCTGGCCGACCGGCTGGTGGCGCTGGATGCGGCGATCCTGGAGCGGGTCGAGGGGTTCGAGGCGATGAAGCGCGGCCATATCCGGATCATCGCCAACGCGCCGCTGCCGGCGCTGCGGCTGATCGGGCAGTTCCGGCGGTCCCACCCCGAGGTCGAGATCGAGTTCGCGCTGCATGACTGGACCACGGCGACGCGGCTGTTGCGCGACCGCATGGCCGATGTCGGCTTCATTACCGACCCGCCGGCGATCGACGATTGGGAGAGGTTTCCGGTGCAGCAGTCGCGTTATGTCGCCTATGTGCTGGCCTCGTCGCCGCTGGCCCGGCGCCGGGAGCTGAGCTTCGCGGACCTGATGGACGAGACGGTGATCCTGCCCGAGCACGGATCGCTGACCGAGCGCGTGCTGCGCGAGGCGCAGCGCCGGCACGGGCAGAGCTTTCCGCGCACCATCCGCATCGCGACCTTCCCCTTGATGAGCGAGGCGGTGCTGCAGGGCGCCGGCGTGGCCATCTTCCTGAGCGAGAGCGGCCTGATCGCGCGCGACCTGGTGGAGGTGCCGATTGCCGAGCTTCCGCAGTGGCACGAGACCGCCATCGTCCCCCCGCGACCGCGCCCGGCTGCGCCTGGTCGAGGCGCTGATCGCGATGGCGGTCGTGCCGGCCGCCGCGACCGGGCGTCACAAACCTGTTGGCAAAGCTTCATCTCACTGACTCGGGGCGCTGTTATCGCCGCCTGCGTGTCCGCAACGGACCCGACACTTTCACACGAGGTTCCCGTCATGAAAACCACTCGCCGTTCCGCCATCAAACTGGGCGCCGCCGCGCTTGCCGCCCCGATGATCCTGCGCGCCACCGATGCGCTGGCCTCGTCGGGCAGCGTCAAGGTCCTGGCCTGGCAGGATTACATCCAGCCCAACATCGCCGAGAAATTCGAGGCCGATACCGGCATCAAGCTCGAACTCACCACCTTCGGATCGAACGACGAATCGGAATCGACCATCCGCGCCAATGGCGGCAAGGGCTTCGATATCGTCTTCCCGTCGATCACCAATGCCTCGGGCTATATCGACGACAACGGCGACAGCTTCTTCGCCGAGGTCCCGGCCGAGGTGAACTCCGGCAACATCATCCCGTCCTTCCTGCGCGACAGCGCCGGCCTGGGCGGCGTTCATGCCGGCCAGCAGATCCTGCTGCCGTTCGACTGGGGCACCGAGGGGCTGACGCTGAACCGTGGCAAGCTCGACATCGCGGATGGCGATCTGAGCTTCGGCGACCTGTGGCGCCCGGAAGCCAAGGGCGCCGCCGCCTTCCGCCAGAAATCGGTCATCATGGGCACCGGGCTTTACCTCGACGCCATCGGCGAGGTGCCGTCGAACCGGATGCTCGACGTCTATCGCTCGGAAGACGATGCCCGCCGCGTCTGGGGTGCCGTCGCCAGCTGGATCATCGAGCGCAAGGGCAATTTCGGCGCCTTCTGGAACAACGCCACCGAAGCCACCGCCGCCTTCAAGGATGCCGGCTGCGTCATCGGCCAGACCTGGGACACCACCGGCCTGCTGCTGAACCGCGAGAACGGCGATTTCGTCTATCGCGCGCCGAAGGAAGGTATCATCACCTGGATGGATTCGATGGGGATGCTGCGCCACGCCGAGAACCGCGACCAGGCCATCGCCTTCATGAACTTCATGTTGCAGCCGGAAGTGGGCGGCATGTTCGCCAACAACACCGGCTATAACTCGGCCGTCGCGGGCGCTGCCGATTATGCCTCGGAAGACTTCAAGCGCCAGTTCAACGAGGTCTATCGCGCCGACGTGCTGGGCAACATGTGGTGGTGGCAGGCCGACACGCCGTTCTTCGCGCCGATCCGCAACGAGTTCGTCGAGATCATCACCAACGCCTGATCGCGGGCCATCGCAACGGCCCCCGGGGTGACGGGACCATCGTCATCCCGGGACGGCAAGGGATGTCCCCGGGGCGGGGTCCATTCGCCCCGGGGCCACAGGAAAGGGCAGGGCCGATGCGCGGCAAGGACGTCACACTCGAAACCGTCTCGATCACCTATCCCAACGGGTTCAGGGCCGTGCATCCGACCGACCTGACCATCGGCGCGGGCGAGTTCTTTTCCATCCTCGGCCCGTCCGGCTGTGGCAAGACGACGATCCTGCGGGCGGTGTCGGGGTTCATCGAGCCCTCGGCCGGCCGGGTGCTGATCGGTGGCGAGGACATGGCCGGGATCGGGCCCAATGCGCGGCCGACGGCGCTGATCTTCCAGAACCTGGCGCTGTTTCCGCTGATGCCGGTCTGGGAGAACGTGGCCTTCGGGCTGGAGGCGCGGGGCCTGTCGAAGCGCGAGCGGCGGGCGCGGGCGGAGCGGTTGCTCGACCTGGTGGCGCTGGGCGACCAGGCGGGCAAGACGCCGGGCGAGCTGTCGGGCGGGCAGCGCCAGCGGGTGGCGATCGCGCGCGCCCTGGCGGTGGAGCCGGCGGTGCTGTTGCTGGACGAGCCGCTGTCGGCGCTGGACCTGAAGCTGCGTCAGCACATGCGGGCCGAGCTGCGCGCGATCCAGCGGCAGACCGGCGTCACCTTCATCTATATCACCCATGATCAGGGCGAGGCGCTGACCATGTCGGACCGGATCGCGGTGATGAACGAGGGCCGGATCGAGCAGGTCGGCAGCGGCGACGAGATCTATTCCGCGCCCGAGACCGCCTTTGCCGCCTCGTTCGTGGGCGAGACCAACCGGCTGGACGGCCGGGTGGTGGCGCTGGCCGGCGACCTGGCCGAAATCGAGACGCCGCTGGGCCGGTTCCGGGCCCGCAACCCGCGCGATCTGGCCCCGGGCGCCGAGGCGATGCTGTTCGTGCGCCCCGAGGCGATGGCGCTGGGCCATGGCGAGAACAGCCTGTCGGCGCGGCTGGTGCGGCGCGATCTGGAAGGCGCCTTCCTGAACCTCTTCTTCGAGGCGCAGGGGCTGGAGCTGGCCGTGCATGTCACCAATGACGGGCGCACCGCGCTGCCCGCCGATGGCATCGCCGGCATCGGCTTCCGCTCGGACGCGGCGGTGATCCTGCCCGCCGGCGCCCTGGCGCGGACGGGCCGCGAGATGGCGGCGCAATGAGCGGGCTGCTGAAGGGATACGGCGCGGCGCTGACGGCGGTCTTCTTCGCCGCGGTGCTGGTCTGGGGGCTGGTTCTGATCATCCTGCCGCAGCTGACCATGCTGGAACGCGCGGTGACGGCGCCAAAGCGGGCGCTGGACAGTTCCGTCGCGCTGAGCCTGTCGCGCGATGCCCAGACCTGCATTTCGGTGCTGAAGACCTATGAGGAGGCCCCGGCGCCCGCCGCGCCGGCGCCGTCGGGGATGGCGGTGCCGTCGATCTCCGGGATGGCGGTGCCTTCGGTCGGGGCCATGGCGGTGCCGTCGATCTCGGGCGGGGCCACGGGTGCGGCGACCCGGCCCTATATCCTGCAATGCGACCGGGCCAACACCCATACCGCGCTGGTGCGCGGGCGCGACGACGCGCCGGCCTGGCTCGACACCGCCTATGGCCTGCCGGCGCTGGCGGTCGGCGACGGCGCGCCGATTTCCGAGCAGAAGGCGACCGCCGACAAGATCGCCGGGCTGGCCAAGACGCTCTATCACGATCTGAAGGCGCGCGAGGCGACCGCCAACCCCTATACGCTGGAGAATTTCGCCTGGCTGACGGCGGCGCGGGCGATCCCGCTGTCGCCCGAACAGAAGGCGGTCGAGGATGCCAGGCTGTCGAAGCGACTGATGGGCCTGGCGGGCCTGCGCTTCGAGGAGGGCGGCAAGGTTTACGAGCGGATCGGGCTGATCACCCTGGCGCGCACGCTGGTCTTTGCCGTGGCCGCCACGGCGCTGGCGCTGGTGCTGTGCTATCCCATGGCCTACAAGGTGGCGCTGGCCACCACGCCCGAGCGCGCGGTCTGGCTGTTCCTGGGGCTGGTCATTCCCTATGCCATCGTCGAGCTGATGCGGGTCTATGCCTGGACCGTGATCATCGACAATAACGGGCTGTTGAACGGTTTGCTGCAATGGCTGCACCTGACCGATGCGCCGATCCAGTTCAAGCGCTTTCCCGGCACGGTCTTCGTGGTGATCGTCTATACCTATGTGCTGTTCATGGTGTTCCCGATCTACAACGTGATGAGCACGCTGGACCGCAACCAGATCGAGGCGGCGAAGGATCTTGGCGCCAGCGCCTGGCGGGTGCATTGGCGGATCATCATCCCGCATTCGAAGCCCGGCATCGCGGTCGGCACCATCGCCACCTTCATGCTGTCGGCCGGGGCCTTTTCGGTGCCGCGGATCATCAGCCGGGGGCTGCAGGCGGAATGGTTCAGCCAGACCATCTATAACAAGTTCTTCGAGAGCGAGAATTCCAACGTCGGCGCCGCCTACAGCTTTGCCTATACCGTGGTCTGCTTCGTGCTGGTGGGCCTCTTCATGTGGGCCATGCGCACGCGGCTCAAGGATTTTGCGAGGGTGCAATGAGCGTTCCGACCCAGGATGGCACCGCCCGCCGCCCCGCCGCCCGGCCGCGCCTGCGGCTGTCGTCGGAGGCGCTGCTGAGCGCCTATACCTGGGCCTTCCTGATCTTCATGTTCGCGCCGCTGGCGCTGATGGTGCTGTCGAGTGTCAACGACAGCTCGCCGCCCTCGGTCACCGACTGGCGGGGGCTGACCGGCAAGTGGTACAGCTATTTCTGGATGAGCGAGGCCGAGATGCGCGCCGATCCGGTGTTGCGGGCGCTGGACCGCGAGCGGTTCGTCGGCTGTTTCGGCAATTCGCTTTCCATCGCCGCCATCGTGGTGCCGCTTTCGCTGATCCTGGGGCTGGCCGGTGCGGTGCTGCTGACCCGTTGGCGCAGCCGGGCCAATGGCGTGCTGTGGTGGGTGCTGTTGTCGCCGATGCTGGCGCCGGGGATCGTGCTGGGGCTGAGCGCGCTGGTGTTCTGGGGCCGGCTGGGGGTGAATGCGGGGCTGTTCACCATCGTCATGGCGCAGACCACCTTCGTGGCCGGCTATCCGATGCTGATCCTGATGGCGCGGCTGCAGCGCCAGCCGGTCGAGCTGGAGGAGGCGGCGCTGGACCTGGGCGCGACGCCGTTCCGGGTGTTCCGGCGGCTGACGCTGCCCTATCTCTTCCCGGCGCTGGCCTCGGCCGCGGTGATCGCCTTCATGGCCAGCATGGAGAATTACAACACCACCATGTTCGCCAAGGGCGGCGCCTGCACCTTCGCGACCGAGATCGGCGCCATGGCGCGCAACCCGAACGGCCACCCGCCGGTGATCAACGCGGTGGGCACGGTGATCATCCTGATCACGGTGCTGGCGGCGACGGTGCATACGCTCCTGGCCCGGCGCGAGGCGCGCGCGGGATGATCACCGCGCGCTGCCACCCCAAGCTGCGCCCGATCCTGCCCGAACCGGTGCCGGCGGCCGAGGCGCTGCCCGACTGGCTGAGGACGATGCCGTCGGAGGTGGCCGCGCCCAGCCTGGGCGGCGAGGCGGTGCGCACGCTGAAACATTGCCCGCCGCTGATCGACGCGCTGAGCGCCGGCGTGCTGATCCCGTTGGCGACCGACCTGCATGTGGCCGGCGGTGAGATCGCCTGGGACTGGGATCCGCCGATCCTGGAGGATGCGCTGATCTCGCGCGCGCCGGTGGGGCTGCATGTGCCGGAACAGGCGACCGGCGTGCCGCTCAGGCTGGCGACCAATGCGGTGGTGAAGTTCATGAACTTCTGGACGCTGCAGGTGCCGCCGGGCTGGTCGCTGCTGTTCACCCATCCGCTGAACCGCGAGGACCTGCCGTTCCGGTCGCTGTCGGGCGTGGTCGATTGCGACCTCTTCGGCGACGGCTATGTCCATTTTCCGGCGCTGTGGACCGATCCGGGCTTCGAGGGCACGCTGCCGCGCGGCACGCCCGTCGCGCAGGTCTTTCCGCTGCGGCGCGACGGGCTGGTGCTCGAGCTGGCCGAGATGGGCGAGGCCGAGATCGCCCGCAACCGCGAGGTTCAGCGCGCCCTGGCCGAAGATCGCGGCGTTTACCGCAAGCGGTTCCGCCACTGACCTTGGCGGGCGCGGTTGGGGCTTTACAGAAAACGCGATGTCATGTGACAGTTTTGTGAAACGCACATGACGGAGCCGTCCCATCCGGGTTTTCGCCGCCATCCTATGTCTTGCCGCACTGCCGCTGCGTGCGGAGATGGTGCAGACCGTGGCGGCGGATGCCTATGAGAGCCGCCGCGCCGCCTGCACCGGCTGGATGATGAGCGCCTATCCAACGGGCCTGGACGAGGCCTGGTGCACCGCCGAGTTCGCCCTGCCGTCGGCCTTTCTGATCAAATGCGCCCGGGCGCAGCATCTGGGGTTCGAGACCCCGGTGCAGCAGGAAGCCTGCCGGCTGATGTTCCTGCGCGCCGCCGACACCGCCGCGCGGGGCTATGTGGTGGAGTAACCCCTGTCAGAGGTCGAGCGGGATCGCCCCCTTGGCCACCCGCACCAGGGTGCGGATCACCTGGGCGCGGTCGGGGTGATGCGCCAGCAGATCGTGCCGCAGCCGCGCGGCGCTGGGATCGCCGGTTTCCGCCGCGATGCGATAGAGCGCCAGCGCGGCCTCGTCATCGCCCCTGAGCCCGCCCCAGGCGGCGCGGGCCTGGCTGTAGCGTCCGAGCCGCAGCGCGACACGGCCGAGGTTGCGGCGGGCGTCGCTGTCGCCGGGCTCGAGCTCGAGCGCGCGGGAAAAGGCCTCGAACGCGGTTTCGAAATCCTCGCGGGCCAGCGTGGCGCGGCCAAGCTCGAACCAGGCGGCGGCGTGGCCGGGCAGGGCCTGAACCGTGCGGCGCAGCATCCCGGCGGCATCGTCCATCCGGCCCAGTTCCATCAGCACCTTGCCGTGGTTGTAGAGCATCGAGGGATGCGCCCGGGCCGTGGCGGTCACCGCCGCGAGCAGGCGGTCCGCATCTTGCCACGCCCCGTCGCGGAGCGCCTGAGTCAGCCGGGCGATATCCATGGGCCCGAGCTTAGCGCGGTTTCATGACAGAAATGCCATCGGCGCCGGCCCGTGCTGCGACGACTGGTCCTGTCCCGGTCGCCGACAAGAAACTGTGACTTTTGTATGCTTGGTATGACCGATTGCGGCGGCCGAGTCGGCCGCCGGATGGATTGACCCGAAACCTGCTGGAAAGTGCCTTCATGCCGCCCAAGCCGCTGGACGAGACCGAAAGACAGGACACTGCGTCTTCCCATCTGGTCACGAATATCCCGCGCGCCCTTGCCGGGGCCAGCGTCGCGGATGTGATGCGCGACCTGCGCGGCACCTATTACGACTGTGCCGATACGGTGTTCGTCATCGATCCGGCCGAGCGGCTGCTGGGGCTGGTGCGGATCAACGATCTGTTCGCCGATGGCGCGCGCCGGATCGGCGATATCATGGAGCCGGAACATGAGGCCGTGGGCCTGGACGACGATCAGGAGGAGATCGCGTCGCTGGCGATCCGGTTGAACATGATCGCCGTGCCGGTGGTGGATGGCGACGGCCGGCTTGTCGGGGCGGTGCCGCCCGAGGCGCTGTTCCGCATCCTGCGCGAGGAGCATCTGGAGGACCTGCAGCGGCTGGCCGGCATCGCCGCCTCGGACGAGGGGGCGAGCGCATCGCTGGAGGCATCGCTTTACGACCGCTTCGCGCGCCGGCTGCCCTGGCTGGTCTTCGGGTTGGCCGCCTCGTCGGTGATCACCATGGTGATGGTCGGCTTCGAGGAGGCGCTGGCCGAAAACGTCGCGGTGGCCTTCTTCGTGCCGGCGCTGGTCTATGTCGCGGGGGCGATCGGCACCCAGGCGGTTTCGGTCTCGGTCCGGGGGTTGTCGGTCGGCGAGATCAGCATCGCCAAGCTGCTCAGGGACGAGCTGATCATCGGCATTGCCATCGGCACCGCGCTGGGCCTGATCGCGGCGGGGGCGGTGCTGGCGGTCTTTGCCGACGGGTTGCTGGCGCTGGCGGTCGGGCTGGCGGTGCTGGCCGGCGGCGCGATTTCGGCGGTGGTGGGGTTCGGGCTGCCCTGGGTGTTCAAGCGGTTCGGATCGGACCCGGCGCTGGGCAGCGGGCCGATCTGCACGATCATCCAGGACGTTTCGAGCCTGTTCATCTATTTCGGCATCGTGACGCTGCTGTTCTGACATCGTGGGTGACATGGCCGGGCAAGGGTTCGACATCAGCATCGCGCATCGCACCACGGGGGGGCGGGTGCGGCTGCGCTGTCCGGGGCTGCGCGGTCGCGCCGCCCTGGCCGCGCGGGTCGAGGCCGGATTGCGCGGCGATGGCCGGTTCGAGGCGGTGTCGGTGCGGCTGGCGAGCGGCAGCATCGTGGCCCAGACCCGTGGCGCGATGGCGGCCGAGGCACGGATCGCGGCGGTCGAACGGGCGCGGGGCACGCCGGCGCCGGCGCCGGCGACGGAGCGGGCAGCGGGGCAGGCCATGCCGGCCGGGATGCCGGAGCCGGCCGCGTCCGAGGGCTGGCATCTGCGCCCGCTTTGCGAGGTTGCCGGCGTGCTGGAGGCCGATCTGGCGATCGGGTTGAGCGCGGCCGAGGCGCGCCGGCGGCTGGCGCGGGACGGGCCGAACGCGATGGACGATTTTCCGCCGGCCTCGCCCTGGAAACTGTTCTCGGACCAGTTCCGCAGCCTGCCGGTGGCGATGCTGGCGGTATCGGCGACGGTGTCTCTGGCCACCGGCGGGGTGTCCGACGCGGTGGCGACGATGTCGGTGGTGCTGGTCAACGCGGTGTTCGGTTTCGTCACCGAAGGCCAGGCCGAGGCCTCGATCCACAAGCTGATGGACAGCTCGCAGGAGCCGGTGCGGGTGCTGCGCGACGGCCAGGAGGTGGTGGTCCGGGCGGCGGATGTGGTGCAGGGCGATCTCTATCTGGTGCAGCCGGGCACGCGGGTGCCGGCGGATGCGCGGCTGTTGTCGGCGGTGCGGCTGAAGATCGACGAATCGACCCTGACCGGCGAGACGCTGGCGGTCGACAAGGCGCCCGATGCCGAGGTGGCGGCCGAAGCCCCGATCGGCGGGCGCGCCAACATGCTGCATTCCGGAACGCTGGTGGCCGAGGGCCACGGGCGGGCCCTGGTGGTGGCGACGGGTGCGCGCACCGCGGCGGCGCAGGTCGCCTGGCTGAGCGCCACCGCGACCCGGCCGCAGGCGCCGGTCGAGGCCGAGCTGGACCGCCTTGGCGGGGCGCTGGTGAAGGTGTCGCTGGCGGCCTGCGGGCTGTTCTTCGGGATCGGCTGGATGCGCGGGGCTGCGCTGGCCGAGATCCTGAAGGACGCGCTTGCCCTGGCCGTGGCGGCGGTTCCCGAGGGGCTGCCGGTGGTGGCGACGACGACCATGGCGCTGGGGCTGCGGCGGATGGAGCGGCGCGGCATCCTGATCCGCCGGGTCGACACGGTGGAAAGCCTGGGCGCGCTGCAGGTGCTGTGCCTCGACAAGACCGGGACGCTGACCCAGAACCGGCTGCAGGTGGTCGAGGCGGTGACCGGTCTGGCGCGCGAGGGCGGTCCGGTGCCCGAGGCCGCGCGCCTGATGGCCGAGGTGGCGGCGCTGAACAACGATGCCGAGCCGGGTGCGGCCGGGGCTGAGGGATCGTCGGCGACCGAACGGGCGGTGCTGGACTTCGCCATGGAACAGGCGGTGGATGTCGCCGCGCTGCGCCGGGCCCGGCCGCGCGTGGCGGTGCTGGAGCGGACCCGGCAGCGGCCGGTGATGGCGACGTTCCATGGCGGCGACGGGCCGGCGACCACGGTCAAGGGGGCGCCCGAGACGGTGCTGCGGCGTTGCGACTGGGTCGTCGACGCGGGCGGAAAGCGGGCGCTGACCGGGGCCGACCGCGACCGGCTGCTGGTGCTGAACGATGCGCTGGCGGCGCGGCCGGCGCGGGTGCTGGGCTTTGCCGTCGGGGACGACCCCGACTGGGATGGCGAGGCCGGCGGCCTGACCTGGCTGGGCCTGGTCGCGATGAGCGATCCGCTCAGGCCCGGGGCCAGGGATTTCGTCGGCGCGATGCACCGGGCCGGCATCCGGACGGTGATGATCACCGGCGATCAGGCCGCCACCGCCGGCGCCATCGCCCGCGAGCTCGACCTGTCGGACGGGGCGCCGCTGCGGATCGTCGATGCGCCCGAGCTGTCGCGTCTCGACCCCGAGCTGCTGGCCGGTGTCGCGCGGCAGGCACATGCCTTTTCGCGGGTCAGCGCGCCGGACAAGCTGGCCATCGTGCGGGCGCTTCAGGCCGACGGGTCGGTGGTGGGCATGACCGGCGACGGCGTCAACGACGGCCCGGCGCTGAAGGCCGCCGATGTCGGCATCGCCATGGGGGCGAGCGGCAGCAGCCTGGCGCGCGACGTGGCCAATGTGGTGATCCGCGACGACCGGCTGGAAACCCTGGTCGATGGCGTGGCGCAGGGCCGCGCGGTCTATCGCAACATCCGGCGGTCGCTGGAGTTCCTGATTTCGACCAATATCTCGGAGATCATCGTCGGCATCGCCGAGGCGCTGCACGGGCCGGGCGAGCTGGAAACGCCGATGGAGCTGCTGTGGATCAACCTGGTCAGCGACGTGCTGCCGGGGCTGGGGCTGGCGCTGGCCGACCCGGACGAGGATGCCATGGCCGCGCCGCCGCGGCGCCAGGGCGAGCCGGTGATCCCGCGCGAGGACATGGCCCGGATGCTGGAGGACAGTGCGACGATCGCGGCGTCGACGCTGGTGTCGCATCTGGTCGGGTTGGCGCGGTTCGGGCCGGGCCCCGAGACGCGCGGCATGACCTTTCTGTCGTTGTCGCTGGGGCAGCTGTTCTATACCCTGACCAGCCAGCAGACCGATATCCGCAAGCTGGAGCCGGGGCGGCTGTTGGAGAACCGGATGCTCGATAGCGCCTTGCTGACCTCGATCACCGCCGCCGTGCTGCCGTTCTTCGTGCCGCGGCTGCGCCGGCTTCTGGGCATTGCGCCGCTCGACGCGGCATCCTCGGCCGTGGCCCTGGCCGCCGCCGTGGCGCCGGCGGCCAGCGTGCTGGCGCGGCGCGGCATTTCCCTGCAGCTCGAAACCGTGGAGGGCCGCATATGCGAGACTTCGTGATTACCTCGGAATCGGTGACGGTGGGGCACCCGGACAAGCTGTGCGACCAGATCAGCGATGCCGTGGTCGATGCCTATCTTGCGGCCGGGCGGCGCGACGGCGTGATCGCCGAATGCGCCATCGCGTCGGGGGTGGTGTTCCTGTCGGTCCGTGCCGGTTCGGGTGCCGGTGCCGAGCCGCCCGCCGATCTGGCCGGGCTGGCCCGTCGCGTGCTGGCCGACGCGGCGGGGCCCGGAGCCGCCGAGACCGGGGACGAGGCGCCGGCGGTGATCCTCGAGATGGCGACCCTGCCCGAGGCCGCCACCCATCGGGCCGGCGCGCATCCCTGGCGGATGGTGACCGCCTTCGGCTATGCCTGCGACCAGTCCGCGACCGCGATGCCGGTTCCCGTGGCGCTGTCGCACCGGATTGCCCGGGGGCTGGACCAGGCCCGCGACGCGGGGCGGCTGGCCTGGATGTCGCCCGACGCGCAGGTCCAGGTCGCGGCGCGCTATGCCGACCGGCGGCTTGCCGCGCTGGCGGCGGTGTCGCTGACCTGCGGCACGCTGCAGCCAGTCACGCAGGACCATGCGCGGCAGCAGTTCGTCGCCGACATCCTGACGCCCGCGCTGGCCGAGTTCGGCCTCGATGCCGGGGCCGTGCCGCAGGTCTCGGTGTTCCCGTCCGAAGGGCCGGCCGGGCTGACCCGTCATTCCGGCCTGACCGGGCGGAAATCGGCGGACGATGCCTATGGCAGTTTCGCGCGCCGCGGCGGGCCGGCGCTGAGCGGCAAGGACCCGTCGCGCGCCGACCGGATTTCGGCCTATGCCGCGCGCGAGGCGGCGCGGGCGCTGGTCGAGGCCGGTCTGGCCGCCGAGGCCGAGGTTCAGCTGTCCTATGTCGGCGGCGACGAGGCGCCGGCCAGCATCGAGGTCGACAGCTTCGGCAGCGGCAGGCTGGCCGACGCGACGCTTTCGGCGCGGCTGCGCGAGGCGGTGGATTTCCGCATCGGCGCGATTGCCGAACGGATGCGGCTGTGGGAGCTGCCGGGCGAGCGCGGCGGGCGGTTCTATCGCGACCTGGCCACCTATGGCCATATGGGCCGCGACGATCTGGAGACGCCCTGGGACGTCTCGACCCTGGCCGGGCGGCTGGGCTGAGCGGTCATTTCCGGGTGCTGCGGTCGAGCAGCGAAAAGGCGCTCATCAACAGCGTGGTGGCCGGCCCGGCATAGCGGCCGCGCGCCATCTGCACGATGGCCCCCGCGATCAGGGCCAACGCCATGGCGGTGCGCAGGTCAAGCTCGTTATCGGTCTTGTCGCGGATGCCGAAATCCATCCGGGCCAGCCCCAGCTGCAGCACCTGATCGACCGGTGGCGGCTTGCCGGGGGCGGCGATCCGGACCAGGCCGAGGTCCTTCAGGCTGGCCAGGACATCCGCCGCCTCGGCAGCGGTTTCGAGGATCAGGCTGCCGGTCGCCGGCCGGGCCAACACCCGGGTGATACCCTCGACCGCGGCGATTCGGTCGGCCAGGGCGATAAGATCGTCGCGCAAGACCTCGGCCTCGGCCCGAAGCCGGGCCCGGTATCGGCTCAAATGGGCCTGTTGCAGCTTGAGCGGCTGCGGTGTCTCGGGCTCGCCGGTCATCGCGGACGCGCCGCCTCAGCCTTCGGCGGCCGCCGGTCGGGCGGTGGGGTCGATCTCGGTCTCGGGATCGAGTTCGGGATCGGCGTCGCCGCGCGCGGCCTGCATCTCTTCGCGCATCTCGGCGACGATGTCTTCCATGTGCTCATAGGCCTCGGCGCCGGCCTTGCGGAACTCGTCATAGGCGGTGGTGCCGCTGCGGACGGCGGCGCGCATCAGCGGACGGCCGGCGCGGCTGAGCGCGACGGCAACGCCCGGGATCAGGACGATGGCGCCCGCGGCAACGGCGGCGCCCAGAAAGAAGCTCTTGTTCACGGCTGTGACCTCGATGGCGTATCGATAGGGATGTTCGGTTTCAGAGTATGGGCCGGGGCCGTCTGGCACAACCGGAATTGCGGCGGCGACGGGGCCGGAGCGCGGGTTTGTTCCCGGCGGCGCCGCAGGCCGATGTCGATCTTGACCCTGTCCTGCCGGTGACCTAGATGTGGGGCCGCCGGGCGGGTATGGTGTAATGGTAGCGCCCTAGCCTTCCAAGCTAGTCGTGCGGGTTCGATTCCCGCTACCCGCTCCAGCCCATTTGCCCCCGACCCGCCGCTTTCGTGAACGCCATCGACGCGCCATGCGGCTTTTCGCGGCTTGACCCGGCGGGCCGGCGCGGCCAAGAAGCGCCGCACAAGGGGAAAAGCCGAGGAGCCCGACATGGCCAGAAGACCCGTGCCCGCAGGTGGCGAAGCCGAGCGCGAGAAATCGAAGCGGCTGGGGGCGCTGCGCGGGCTGGGGCCGTTCCTGAGCCCCTATCGCGGACAGGTGGTGGCGGCGGGGCTGGCGCTGACCCTGACGGCGTCGCTGTCGCTGGCGCTGCCGATGGCGGTGCGCCGGGTGGTCGACAATTTCGGCACCGAGAGCGAGGTCCTGCTGGACAAGTATTTCGGCGCCGCGGTGGCGATTGCCGCGCTGCTGGCGCTGGGCACCGGGCTGCGATACGCGCTGGTCACGCGGCTGGGCGAACGGGTGGTGGCCGATATCCGCAAGGCCGTGTTCGACCGGGTGATCGGGATGAGCCCCGGCTTCTTCGAGGGCGTGATGACCGGCGAGGTGCTGAGCCGGATCACCACCGACACCACGCTGATCCTGTCGGTGATCGGGTCGTCGATCTCGGTCGCCTTGCGTAACGTGTTGATTTTCCTGGGCGGTCTGGTGCTGATGCTGCTGACCTCGGCCAAGCTGACGGGGCTGGTGCTGTTGATCGTGCCGCTGGTCATCGTGCCGATCCTGGTGATGGGCCGGCGCCTGCGGGTGCTGAGCCGCGAGAACCAGGACTGGATCGCGGCGAGTTCCGGCAATGCCTCGGAGGCGTTGTCGTCGGTGCAGACGGTGCAGGCCTTCACCCACGAGGCGGCCAGCCGGGCGCAGTTCGCGCAGGTCACCGAGAAGAGCTTCGACGTGGCGCGCAAGCGGATCACGGTGCGGGCGGTGATGACGGTGCTGGTGATGTTCCTGGTCTTCACCGGCGTGGTCGGCGTGCTGTGGATCGGGGCGCGCGATGTGCGCGGCGGCGCGATGTCGTCGGGCGAGCTGGTGCAGTTCGTCATCTATGCCGTCATGGTCGCCGGCGCCGTCGCGGCGCTGAGCGAGATCTGGGGCGAGCTGCAGCGCGCCGCCGGGGCGACCGAGCGGCTGGTGGAATTGCTGGAGACCGAGGATGCGGTCAACGATCCGGCGAGCCCGGCGAAACTGGCGCGGCCGGTGCGCGGCGAGATTACCCTGGAAAAGGTTAACTTCTCCTATCCGTCGCGGCCGCAGGTCCGGGCGCTGGACGGGGTCGATCTGGTGATCCGGCCGGGCGAGACGGTGGCCCTGGTGGGCCCGTCGGGCGCCGGCAAGACCACCATCGTGCAGATGATCCAGCGCTTCTATGACCCGGGCGAGGGCCGCGTGCTGATCGACGGGCAGGACCTGACCGGGCTGGCCCGCGACGATTTTCGCCGCGCCCTGGCGCTGGTGCCGCAGGACCCGGTGATCTTTGCCGCCTCGGCCCGCGAGAACATCCGCTTCGGCCGCGAGGATGCCACCGATGCCGAGGTCGAGGCGGCCGCCAGGGCCGCCGCCGCGCATGAGTTTATCGCAGCCCTGCCAGAGGGTTACGACAGCCCCCTGGGCGAGCGCGGGGTGCTTTTGTCGGGCGGGCAGAAGCAGCGGATCGCCATTGCCCGGGCCATCCTGCGCGACGCGCCGGTGCTGCTTCTGGACGAGGCGACGAGCGCCCTGGACGCGGAAAGCGAGCGCGCGGTGCAGGCGGCGGTCGAGACCCTGTCGCAGGGGCGCACCACCATCGTGGTCGCGCACCGGCTGGCGACGGTGAAGAAGGCCGACCGGATCGTGGTGATGGAGGCCGGCCGGATCGCGGCGGTGGGCAGCCATGACGAGCTGGTCGCGGGCGGCGGGCTTTATGCGCGGCTGGCCAAGCTGCAATTCACCGACGGCGCCATGGGCTGAGCAAAGGTTAACCGGCGGGGGGCGTCCCGCCTGGTTAACGGCCGGGTTTGTTAAGAAAGCGCCTTGTCTGCACCCCGGCTGCCCGCCGGCTGCCTTGCGTCTGGCGTGCGGTGGGGCAGGGTTTCGGTCAGCTTCGGGTTAAGCTACGTTCGGTGGGGGTGGTGGGTTGGCACCCACCCTACGCCGGAGGAGATCGGCGCGGGCAAGCGCCAGGGCGGCGAGCGACAGATCGGCGAAGGCCGGGCCCCGGAACAGGAAGGCCGTGCGCTGATCCGCATCGCGACGGGGCGCGAGGGTGCCCGCGACCAGCGCCGGGAGATCGCCCGAGATGGCGTCGAGCGGGGCGAGGCGGGTGTCGGGCGGCAGGCTGCGTTCCTGGTCGAGATCGTCGATCGCCAGCAGGTCGAGCGCGGCGAGGGCGGCGGGCGCCCAGTCATGGCCGAGATCGACCAGCGCGGCGAAGCTGCCCGGCGCCAGCCAGCCGGCGTCGAGCGCGCCGCTGGGGGGCGCGGCGCGGCCCAATGTGCTGATCACGATATCGGCGCCGGCGATGGCCTCGCGCGCGGTGGCGCTGTGGGCGAGGGGCAGGCCGAGGGTGGCGGCCTGCGTGCTCAGCGCGTGGGGTTCTGTGCGGGACCAGACCCTGAGCGCCGTCAGCGGATAGAGCGCGGCCAGCGCGGCAAGGTGGCTTTGCGCCTGCACCCCGGCGCCGAGGAAGGCCACCGTTGCGGCCTCGGGCCGGGCGAGGTGCTGCGCCGCCAGCATCGAGAGCGCGGCGGTGCGCTGGGCGGTGATCCACGGCCCGTCGAGCGTGGCCAGCGGCAGGCCGGTGGCGGCATCGAGCGCCAGGATCGCTCCGTTGACCGAGGCCAGGCCGCGGGCCGGGTTGGCCGGGTTCTGCACCAGTGCCTTCACCACCATCACGCCGGTCTGGTCGTCCAGCGCCAGGGTCGTCATCGCAAGGCGGCCGTCGCCGGGTTTCAGCATGGATTTGGGGGCGCTGAGGACCTGGCCCGCCGCGCGGGCGCGGATGGTGTCGGCCAGGGCGTCGCGGATTTCGGCCGGGGTGAGCGCGAGGGCGTCGAGAGCGGCGGCGGAAAGATGCGGGAGCGCGGCCATGGCGGTTACAGGTCCCGCAGCCAGAATTGCAGCGGGTGGTCGGTGGCGGCGGGCTGGTCGATATCCTGCCAGCGGAACCGGGCCACGGCGCCGGGCAGGGGGGCATAGCCGCGCTTGCGCCAGAAGCCATCGAGCGGGCGATAGGTGGCGGGGCACAGCGGGTGGTCGTCGGGGCGGATCACGCCGCAGAAGGCGGATCTGGTGAAGCCGAGGTGCCTTGCATGGCCCTCGCGCGCGTCGAAGAAGGCATGGCCCAGGCCCTGGCCGCGATAGGCGGGCAGCAGCACCGATTCGGCGCAGTAGAAGGTCGCGGCGAGGTCGATATCGCTGCCCGAGAAGGCGGCGGCGAATTCATCGGCATGGTCCTGCATCGGCGTGCCGGTCGCGGCGCCGACCAGCCGGTCGCCATCGAAGGCGCCGACGACGATGGCGCGGGCATTGCCACGATAGCTTTGCAGGTAGCCGCGTTCATAGTCGAGGCTGCCGTCGTAGAGATAGGGCCAGTCGCGGAACACCGCGATCCGGAGCCGGGCCACATCGTCGAGCGCGGCGTCGAGCGCGGGCCCGGTGAGTGGCGCGACCCGGATCATGCCGAGACCTGGGCCACCCAGTCGGCCAGGTTGTAATAGGTGGTGACGCGGGTGATGAGGCCGTTTTCGAGCGTGAAGAACGACCCGGCGGGCAGGCGGTAGGTTTGCCCGTTGGCCTCTGGCAGGCCGGCATCGGTTTCGAGATAGGTGCCGTTGACGATGTATTCGGCGGCGGCGCGGGTGCCGGCCTCGGCCTCGAAGATCACCATATCGGTGAGGTTTTCGCCGTAGCAGCGGGTCATATGGGCGCAGAATTCGGCGAAGGCGGGCTTGCCCGAGCGGATCTTGCCCTCGTTGACGTGATGCGCGATGTCGTCGGCAAGGCAGGCCAGCATGGCCTCGGTATCGCCGGCGTTGAAGGCGTTGAAATAGCGGCGGATGGTGTCGGTGGCGGTCATGCGCGGGCTCGCTTTATGGGGGTTATCGGGGATCGCTAGTGGAAATCGCCTCTATGGGCAAGGCTTCGGGGCGGGCGGTGAAGAGGATCTGGCCGCGCGGCAGGAGCGTGGTGCTGGGCGTCGCGGTCCAGCCGGTGGCCCGGGCGAGGCGGGCGACGTCGCCGGGCAGCAGGTGATAGGGAGGGCGGGCGGCATGGGTGACGACGCCGTCGCGCTGGCGGAAGGGCTGGGCGGCGGTGGCGGCATCCGGGGCGAGGAAGACGGTGAAGAAGAAGCCTTCGAGCCGGGGAAAGCGGCGCAGGTTGGTCAGCGCCCGGTGCAGGAAATCCGCCGGCAGGTGCGGGAAGACGGCGAAGGCGATGGCGTGGGTGATGTGGGGCGGGATGCCGGGGAAGTCGAAACCGGCATCCTCGATCAGGTGATCGGGATCGAGCCGCGCGGGGTCGGAGAGTTCGGCGGCATGGCCGGCCAGCATCAGCGCGCGCGAGGCATCGGTGGCCCAGTAATGGCCGGGCTGAAGGAAGGGCACCGCCTTGCAGCCCAGCCGCAACGCGCCGGCGCCGATGTCGAGCAGGTGGTGATGCGGTTCGAGCCCGGCCTCGCGCAGGAGCGCCATCTGGGCGCGGCCGGTTTCGTCCCAGCGGCCGCCGACCACGTCGCGATGGCGGCCCCGGGCGATGGCGGTGTCATAGAAGCCGGCCGCGTCATAGGGGCTTTGGGGCATGGGGCGGTCCGGGGCAGGGGCAGGGGGAAGGCTGCCGCCATTGCGCCGGAACCGGGGGTCAAGTCAAGCCTTCCTTGCGGTGCGCGGGCAAGGCCTTTCGAAAGGCCTTGTTTCATGCGCCTTCGAAGGCGCTTCGGGACGCGATTTCGAAATCGCGTGGGCAAAAATTTTCGAAAATTCTTGGCCGCGGGCCGATGACGGCAGGTGGGGGATCAGTGCGACCCGCCCCGGTGGCGCTGTTCCAGTTCGAGGATATTGCCTTCGGGGTCGCGGACATAGGCGATGCGGGTCGGCGCGTCGGCGGGGCCGAATTCGGCGATCTCGCCCAGGGCCGCGCCGCCGGCCCCGAGGACCGTTTGGAGGGTTTCGTCCAGGTCCGCGACCGTGAAGGCGAGATGCCCGAAGCCCGGCGTGCCGACCTGCGGGCGCTGGCCGGGCCGGCGGGGCGAGAGGTATTGGTGCAGTTCGAGAAATGGGGCCTCGACCCCCGGAAGCGACAGCCAGATCGAATAGATCTCGGAGCCGGGCAGGCCGTTGCCGCGCCCGACCCGAGGGCCCGAAAGTGTCGTGCGCGGGCGCCGGTCACGGCAGCCGAACACGGTTTCATAGAAGGCCGCCAGCCGGTCGGCATCGCGGGCGGTCAGGCTGATATGGGCAAGCGTCATGGCCATGCCGCGCCAGACGGATCAGCCCTGCCCGGGGTCGAGCGTGCCGCCCCAGTGGCGGGTGATCTGGGCGGCGATCTGGTCGCGCGTCCGGCGATAGGCGGCGAGCTTGTCCTCGCGGGTCTGGCCGGTGGCGGTGGGATCGGTGATCGGCCAGAATTCCACGTCGGTATGGAAGGCGCGGGTCAGTTCGCGGGCGCGGTCGTGGCTGGCGGGCGACAGGGCGACGATCAGGTCGTAGGAGGACAGATCGTCGCCGTTCTGGCCCATATCCTCGAAGCTGCGCGAGCGGTGGCGGTGCAGTTCGACGCCGATCTCGTCGCAAACGGCGATGGCGAAGCCGTCGATTTCCAGATCGTTGTGCAGCCCGGCCGATTGCAGATAGGCCGAGGCGCCGTAAAGCTTCTTGGCGATGCCTTCGGCCATGGGCGAGCGCACGGCGTTATGATCGCAGCAGAACAGGATCGACTGCGGCAGCGGTTTCTTCGCTACGGGGGCGTCCTCGGGCTCGGGCATGGCTGGCTCAGCCTCCGAAATGCAGCACGCAGACCAGCGTGAACAGACGCCGGGCGGTGTCGTTGTCGATCTCGGCCTTGCCTTCGAGCCGTTCGGCGAGGATGCGGGCGCCTTCGTTGTGGATGCCGCGCCGCGCCATGTCGATGGTTTCGATCTGCGCCGGGGCCAGGTTCTTGACCGCGTTGTAATAGCTTTCGCAGATCATCCAGTAATCCTTGACCACCTGGCGGAACGGCGACAGCGAGAGGTGGAACTCGGCCGCCTTTTCGCCCTTCTCGGTGTCGATGTCGAAGACCAGCCGCTTGTCGCGGATCGAGAGGCCGACATGATAGGGCCCGCCGGGGACCAGCCGGTCGTCGCGCTTGGGCAGATCGAAGCTGTTCTGTTCCAGCAGGTCGAACATGGCGACCTTGCGCTCCTGCTCGATCTCGGGCGTGGGGGGCGGCAGGGCGCTGTCGTCGAGCGCGATATGGGAGATGTGGGACATGGGCGCTTCTTCCTGAGACGTTATGGACGCCTCTCCTCGGAGGTCTGCTTAGCGCGGCGGCGCGGATATGCCAAGAGGGGGGCGTTTTGCAGGGTCGTGCCGTTCCGGTGGCGGTCAGGCCGGGCGCTTGGGTCGCGGTTGTGGCGGCTTGAGTGCGGCCCCGCCGCGCCGCCCGGCCAGGTCGACGAGGCGCCGGAAGGTGGGGCATTGCATATGTGTGGGGGCCGGGCAGTCGGCAACGTGGCGCAGGGTGTCGCGCAGGGCGGTCAATTCGCGGATCTGCCGGTCGAGCGCGTCGGCGCGGGCGTGAAGCTCGTGACGGGGCAGGTCGGGCTCGCCGGTGGGAGAGAACATCTGCGCGATCTCGCCCAGCGAGAAACCGGCCGATTTGCCCATCGAGATCAGCGAGTCTGCAACAGCGCGTCCGGCGGGAACTGACGCCGCAAACCGTGACGACCGGCCGAGGATACCAGGCCGATGTCGTCGTAATACCACAGCGTCGAGGCCAGGAGGGCCGGTGCGGGCCGAGACCTCGGCGATGTCGAGAAGCTTCATGCTTGACCTCAAGTCGACTTGAATTCGTAGGCTGCCTGTCTGAACCGGTCTGGCAAGGGAGCACGGCCATGAGGACCAAGGGGCGTAACAGGTAGACGCAATGTGGATGCGGGGGCGGTCCTGAGCCTGTCGCTGGCGATGCTGTTGGCGTCGCTGGGCACCAGCATCGCCAATATCGCCTTGCCCACGCTGGCCGAGGCTTTTCGCGGCACCGTTCCAACGGGTGCAGGGGAGTGGTGGCGGCCTATCTGGCGGCGCTGACGCTGTTTGCGGTGATCGGCGGCCGGATGGGGGACAGGTATGGCCGCCGGCGGATGCTGCTGGTGGGGCTTCTGGTGTTCGGCGCGGCCTCGGCGGTGTGCAGGGTCTGGCCGGGTCTCTTTGGGTGCTGATCAGGGCGCGAGCGGTCACAGGGGCGGGTGCGGCGTTCCTGATGACGTTGACGATTGCGCTGGTGCGCGACGGTGCGGCCCGAACGGGTGGGGCGCGCGATGGGGCTTCTGGGCACGATGTCGGCCTTCGGCACCGCGCTGGGCCCGTCGCTGGGCGGCGGGCTGATCGCGCTTGCAGGCTGGCGGGCGGTGTTCCTGGTGCTGGTGCCGGTGGCCCTGCTGGGCATGGGTCTGGCACTGCGCCTGCTGCCGCCGGATGCAGGGGAACGGCGCCGGCGATCCCGGGGCGCCGGTGCGGGCGGGCTGGCGGGACATGCTGCGCGGCGCCGGGGTGTTGCCCAATCTGGCCGCGAATTTCCTGGTCGCGGCGGTGATGATGACGACGCTGATCGTCGGGCCGTTCTTCCTGGGGCCGGGGTTGGGGCTGAGCGAGGCGCGGGTGGGGTTGGTGATGTCGGTCGGGCCGGCGATTTCGATTGCCAGCGGCGTGCCGTCGGGGCAGCTTGTCGACCGGTGGGGCGCGGACCGGGTGCCGCAGGGCTGGGGATGGCGCTGACCGCTGGGGGCGTTCGGGCTGGCGCTGTTGCCGGGGATCTACGGGGTGGCGGGATATGTCGCGGCGATTGCGGTGCTGACGCCGGGGTATCGGCTGTTTCAGGCGGCCAACAACACCGCCGTGATGGCGGGTCCCGACAGCGTCGCGGCGCGGTGTCGGGTCTGCTGGAGCTGTCCGCGCAATCTGGGGCTGATCTTCGGGGCCACGGCGATGGGGGCGATGTTCGCCGTCGCGGTCGGGGCCACGACGATGGCCGCCGCCACGCCGCAGGCGATCACCGGCGGGATAGGGCCGGTGTTCGCGCTGGCCGGCGCGATGATGCTGGCGGCGTTCGGACTGACGCGGCGGCGGGCGGGCTGAGGCGGCCGGGGCTTCGGGTGCGGACCCTAGCCGTTCAGCTTGTCGAGCCGGGCGCGGACCGACAGGCCGTGGGCCTGAAGGCTTTCGGAATAGGCGAGCGTTTCGGCGGCGGGGCCGATGGCGCGCAGGGCCTCGGGCGTCATCCGGGCCAGGGTGGTGCGCTTGAGGAAGTCCATCACGTTCAAGCCCGAGGAGAACCGGGCCGAGCGCGCCGTCGGCAGGACGTGGTTGGGGCCGCCGACATAGTCGCCGATCGCCTCGGGCGTCCACTGGCGAGGAAGATGGCGCCGGCATGGGTGATCCTCGTCGGCGGCGCCATCGGGTCGGCGGTGCAGAGCTCGAGATGCTCGGGCGCGACCCGGTTCGACAGCCGCGCGGCGGTCGAGAGGTCCGGCACGGTGACGATGGCGCCATAGTCGCGCGGGAGGCGCCGGCGATGGCGCGGCGGTCGAAGGGTTTCGAGCCGGCGCGAGATCGCCTCCTGCACCGCGGCGGCGAGCCGGGGGCTGTCGGTGATCAGGATCCTTTGGGCCGCTTTCGTCATGTTCGACCTGGGAGGCATGTCGAGGGCGATCGAGTCAGGGTCGTTGTCGTCGTCGGCGATGACCAGGATCTCCGGACGGGCCGGCGATCGTATCGACCGACGCGGCCGAAGGCGGCGCTTGGCGGCGGCGACGAAGGCGTTGCCGGGGCCGGTGATCTTGTCGACGGGCGGGATGGTTTCGGTGCCATAGGCCAGCGCGGCGATCGCCTGGGCGCCGCCGATGCGGTAGATCTCGTCGACGCCCGAGAGCTGCGCGGCGAGGATCACCAGCGGGTTCACCTGGCCGTCGGGGGTGGGGCAGGTGATGGCCAGGCGGGGCACGCCCGCGACCTTGGCCGGGATGGCGTTCATCAAGACCGACGAGGGGTAGGAGGCGAGCCCGCCCGGGACATAGAGGCCGGCGGCGCCGACCGGCGTGAAGCGCCAGCCGAGATGGGCGCCGCTGTCGTCCTGCCAGAAGGCATCCGCCGGCATCTGGCGGCTGTGATAGGCGCGGATGCGTTCGGCCGCGAGCTCGAGCGCGGCGCGCTCCTCGGCGGGGACGGCGGCGCAGTGCATGGCGATCTCTTCGGCGGAAAAGCGCATCGTCTCGGGGGTCAGCGCCAGCCGGTCGAATTTCGCGGTGAGCGCGATGACGGCGGCGTCGCCCTGGCTGCGGACCTCCTCGATGATGCCGGCGACGATGGCGTCGACATCCGGCGCGTCCTCGCGCTTGGCGCCGAGCAGGGCGGCGAAGGCGGCGTCGAAGCCGGGGGCCTGGGCGTCGAGGATCACGGGCATGGCGAAGCTCCTGTCAGATGCGGCGCAGTCATAGGGGCGGCGGCGGTCGGGCTCAAGCCGGAAAACCCGGCCGCGCTCCCCGCGAGGCCGGGCCGGAGTGCCGAGGCGCCCGCCCACCCACCGCGCGGCCGGGGTCGAGGTTACGCTGGGGTCGTGGCGGTCGGGCCGGGCCGATAGGGGGGCCGGGGTGTCGCGCCGGGGCGGGTGGCGGGATGAGCGTCGCGCGTGCCCCGGCAGGGCTACAGACCCGCCGCGCGCCAGCGCAGCCTCCGTGGCCCCGAGCGCAGCGGCGCCAGGTCGGCACGGCCGCAGGCCGTAGCGAAGCCGCAGGGGTCAGTCGCCGCTGTCGCCCATCAGATAGCGCGGCCCTGAGCCGCGCGCTCAACGGCACGGTCCTCGGGGTTGTAGAGCCGGCATCGGTCGAGGCTGAGGCAGCCGCAGCCGATGCAGCCGTCGAGATCGTCGCGCAGCTTGGTCAGCGCCGCGATCTTTCGTCAGTTCGCGCGAAAACGATGGAAATCGCGGTCCAGTCGGCCGCGGTGAAGTGCGGCCCTGCGGCAGGCTGGCCAGCTGGTCGCGGATCTGCGGCAGGGTGAAGCCGAAGCCCTGGGCGATGCGGATGAACGAGAGCCGCCTGATCTCGGCCCGGGCAAAGCGGCGCTGGCCGCCGGCGCTGCGGGTCGAGCGGATCAGGCCCTGATCCTCGTAATAGCGGATCGCCGAGACGGCCAGCCCGGTGCGGCGGGCGATATGGCCGATGGGCAGCATGTCGGCAGGGTTGGGGGCCATGCGATTTTCCTCTTGACCTCAAGTGAGGTTGAGAAATTAGCGTGATCCGCGGTCATTTGCAAAGAAGGAGGCAGGACATGGCTGCAATATTGGAACATGTGAACGTGACGGTCAGCGATCTGGACCGGTCGCTGGCGCTGGTGCAGGAGCTGTTCGGCCACAACGCCTGCGCTGGCGCGGTAGCGCGATCCATGGTGGGGAATCCTGGCACATGTGGGCGATGACGACACCTATGTCGCGCTCTATCAGCACGCCAGGTCGGCCGGCCGGTCGATACCTGCCCACCACCGGCGGGCTCCAGCCATATCCCGGGGTGGTGGTCGACGATCTGGACGCGGTCCGAGGCCCGGGTTAAGGCCGCCGGGCTGTTGCCGCATAGCCATGCCGATTACAGGCCCGGGCGGCGGTTCTATTTCGGCGATCACGACGCTGGCACCGAGTGGGAGGTGGTGAGCTATGGCTGAGCGCGCCGCGCCGGGGACGGATGGAAAGCGACCTGCGGGTCGTAATCGGGCGCGACGGCGCCTTGGTTTCGGCGGCATGGGCAGGCGGTGTTGCCGCAGAAAGAGCCCCGTCATGCTGATCCGCCCGGTTCCCGACCGCCCTCGAATGCGACCGGATCGTTGCCGCCAGCCGGAGGGCCGGTGGCGACGATGCCGGGCTGGTGCGGGGCGGGCGCGACCATAACCTGCGCCGGGCGGAGCTGGTCTGGGTCGACGAATTGCCCGAGATGGGCTGGGTGGCCGACCGTCTGGTCGATGTGGTGCGCGAGGCCAATCGCGATTTCGGCTTCGACCTGGACGCCATGGCCGAGAGCCCGCAGGTGGCGCGATACGGCGCCGAGCGGCAGGGGCATTTCGGTTGGCACAGCGATATCGGCGACGGCGCGCTGGCTGCAAGGCGCAAGCTGACGGTGGTGGTGCAGTTGAGCGCGCCCGAGGCTTATGACGGCGGCGCGCTGGAGCTGATGCCGGGGGCGGGGGTGTTGACCGCAGGGCGGGGGCGGGGCGCGGCCACCGCCTTTCCGTCCTTCGTCATCCACCGGGTCACGCCGGTGACGCAGGGCGAGCGGCATTCGCTGACCATCTGGGCGCATGGGCCGGCGTTCCGGTGAGGGGGTTTTGAGGGTCCGGCGGGGTGCCGGGCTGAAGCCCGGCCTACAGGTTCGGCTTCCGTTCGGGTCGCGCCCGGGCGCGCCTCGATTTGTCCACTGGACGAATCGCCGGGCCTTGCCCGGACCGGCGCTCACTCCCACCAGCGGTCTATGCGGGCGATGTCGGCGTCGGACCAGCCGAAATGGTGGGCGAATTCGTGGGTGGTGACATGGGCGACCAGCTCGTCCAGGGTGACGTTGCCGCGGGCGGCCAGTTCATCCAGGATGGGTTCGCGGAAGAGCCAGACCGTATCGGGGGGAAAGGCGGGGTCGCCCACCGATTTCCGGGTCATCGGGATGCCGTCATAGAGCCCGGTCAGGTCGAGCGGGTCGTCGATGTCGAGATCGTCGAGCATGTCGTCCGAGGGCCAGTCGGCGACGCGCAGCAGCACCTGTTCGGCGAAGGCGCGGAACGGGGCGGGGAAGCCGGCGATGGTGGCAAGCGCGATGGCTTCGATCCGGTCGAGGCTGGGTGTGGGGCGGTTCATGCCCGGCGATATGGGGCGTGGGCGCGCGAAAGGAAAGTCCGGATCGGCGTTTTCGACAGCGGGCCGGCGAAGAGCGCTTGCATCTGCCCCGGGCCCCGGTGTCTGATCCCGGCGGATAAGCGAACAGCAAGGAGAGCAGTTTCGATGAGGAGGATTTGGGCCGCGTTGGCGGTGGCCGTGGCCGTGGCGGGGCAGGTGGGCGCTGGAGAGCTGGCGCCGCGCTGGCAGGCGATCGGGCAGATCGAGGTCGAGATCGGCGGCGAGACGCGGGTGCTGGTCATCTCCCACGACCGCGAGAACGACAGCAGCGAGGCCGAGCAGAGGATGATCATGGGATCGTTCCTGACCATCAACGCGGTCGGCCGGACGGTGAGCGCCGAGGGCAAGCCGGGCAGTCCGATGGTGCAGGTGACGGTGCAGGGCAAGAACGGGGCGTTCGACCTGCTGTCGGTCGAGATGTTCGACGAGCAGGGGTTCGATGCGCCGATGGTGATCGGGCCGGATGGCGGCCAGGGCGCGCTGACGGCGCTGAGCTTCGAGAACGACCATCTGGACGCCGCGATCACCGGCGCGTTTCAGCGCCTGACCGGATACAGCAAGGGCGATCCGGCCCCGGCCGAAGGCGTGGCGCCGGTTCCGGTCACGATCCGGCTGAGCGTGGACGTGCCGCCGCTGAAATAGATGGCGAGGGGTGGCGGGGTGAACCCCGCCCTACGGCCTGTCTGCCGATGCGGCGGGGCCGCGCGCGCCCGGTCGGTCGGTTGTTGGGGCCGCTGGGGCCGCCGGGCCGGTTACTCGAGCATCAGCTGGTAGGAGCTGGGCACATAGGCGAAACCGTCGCCGCGCGTCTCGACATAGCCAACCGCCGGCCAGGGCATGTGATAGCCGACGAAGGGCGTCTTGTCGGCCGCCAGCATTCCCAGAAGCTTGCGCCGGGTCTGGGCCGCCTGCGCCTTGTCGCGGTCGAATTTCACCTCCCAGTCGGGATGGGCCAGCGACCAGACATAGTGGTTGGCGAAATCCACCGCCAGCAGCAGCGACTTGCCGCCCGACGAGATCATATAGGCCATGTGGCCCGGGGTGTGGCCGAAGGCCTCGACCGCGGTGACGCCGGGGACGACATCGGCGCCGGGGTCGATCATCGCCATCTTCTCGGCCAGGGGGCGGACGCTCTTCTCGAAGCCTTCGTTGCCGGCCATGTCCCAGGCGTCGAACTCGGCGGCGCCGGTGACATAGGTCGCATCGGCGAAGGTCGGCGCGCCGTCGTTCATCAGCCCGCCGATATGGTCGCCATGCATATGGGTGATGACCACCTTGTCGATCTGGTCGGTGGAATACCCGGCGGCCATGAGCGCGCCCGAGATGCCGCCGGCGTTGAGGCCGGTATCGAACAGGATCAGCTCGGAGCCGGTATTGACCACGGTGGGGGTGAAGAAGAACTGCGCCTTGTCGGTGGGGATGCCGGCGGCGGCCGACACGGCCGAGAAGTCGCCATCGGAGGCGTTGAGGCCGAAGATGCCGTGCGGTTCGGGCACGGTGCGGCTGCCGGCGAGCAGGGTCGTGACCTCGAACGCGCCCAGCTTGAAGCGGTTGAAGCGGGTGGTCGCGGCGCCCAGCATCTCGGCCGCGGCGAAGGCGGGCGAGGTCGTGGCGGCGGCCAGCGGCAGGGCGGCGGCGCCCATCAGGGCGGTACGGCGGGTGATCGAGAAGGCGGGTTTCGTCATCGGGGTCTCCCTTGGGGTGCTGTTCGCGTCATGGGGAAGTGTACCCGGGTTTGCGGATATCGCCCCATCACAGGATTGTGAGGGAGGACAGGTGGGTCGGCCCCCCGCCCTATGGCAGGAAGAAGGTGGCGTTGGCGGTGGCGCAGGCCTTGCCCGAGGGTTCGGCCACGAGCGTGGCGCGGGCGAAGATCAGCGCCTTGCCGGCGCGCACCACCTCGGCCGCGCAGCGCACGCTGTCGCCGGTGCCGGGGCGCAGGAACTGGGTGTCGAGATTGGTGGTGGCGACGGGCTCGAAGGCGCCCAGGTGGCCGGCGCAGGCGAAGACCATGGCGGTGTCGGCCATCGCGGCCAGCGCCTGGCCCGACAGGATGCCGCCGACCCGCGCCAGCGCCGGCGTGATCGGCATGGTGAGCGTGGCGCCTTCGGGGCCGATGGCGGTGACGGTCAGGTCGAGCGCGCGCACCCAATCGGCGAAATTGTCTTCGAGAAAACGCTGGGCTTCGGTCGGGGTGAGGGCCATGGTCGGGTCTTTCCTGTTCGGGCGCGTTGCCGGGAGTGTGGCACGCCGGGACCGGGCAATCCAGGTCGTTGATTTTCCACGCGGAACGCGCCATGCTGCGGGCAACAGACGCTTGCGATCAAGAAAAAGGCGGTGGCGATGAGGAGATGGGCAGGAACCGTTGCGGCGGGGCTGGCGGGATTGGCCGGGGTGATTCTGGTCGGCGCCTGCACCGAGACGCCGGCGCCGCCGGGGCGCGAGACCTATCTGCAGTATTGTGCCGGCTGCCATGGCAAGGGCGCCGAGGGCGATGGCCCGGCGGCGGCGCATCTGCCGGTGCCGCCGGCCGATCTGACGGCGCTGAAGCTGTCGAATGGCGGGGTGTTCCCGACCGAACATGTGATGGCGACGGTCTATGGCTATCCCGGCAAGCACGATTTCCAGGTGATGCCGGAATTCGGGCCGCTGCTGGAAGGGCCCAAGCAGATCTGGGTCTCGCCCAAGGGCGAAGAGGTGATGACGCCGGTGGCCTTGCTGGAGCTGGCCTCCTATCTGGAGACGCTGCAACGCTGAGGTGCTGAGGCGCGGCAGGCCGGTTTCGGCCGGGCTGACGCGGATCATGGGCCGGGCGGGGAAGATCGGCTATACTGTGAAGATGCGATTGAGCGGTGGCCCGGGTCGGGGCGCAAGCGAGCGAAAGGGTAAGACGATGAGAAAGATGTTTCTTCTGGCGGGGCTGGCGGTCGCGATGGCGGCACCGGCGATGGCGCAGGACGAGGCCGAGGGCGCGCGGCTTTACGAGCGCCATTGCGCGACCTGCCACGGGATCGACGCCACCGGCGCCGGGCCGATGGCGGGGGTGCTGGTGGTCCAGCCGGTCGACCTGACGGCGCTGGCGAAGGGTAATGGCGGGGTCTTCCCCAGCCTCAGGGTGGTGCGGCGGATCGACGGGCGCGACCCGCTGGTCAGCCACGGCTCGCCCATGCCGGTCTATGGCGATTTCTTCGAGGGCGACGACACCGCGCTGAAGACGGAATCGGGCCAGCCGATGATGACCAGCCGGGCGATCGCCGATCTGGTGGCCTATCTGAAAACCCTGCAACAGGAGTAAGGGGGCGGTGATGCGCAAGACAACGCTGGCCTGGGGCGCGGCAGGGGCGGGGCTGGCCCTGGTGCTGATGGCCTGTGTCGCCCAGGAAATGCCCGAGCCGGCCGAGGGCGCGCGGCTTTTCGCCGAGAACTGCGCCATGTGCCACGGTGCGGGCGGACGCGGCGATGGCGAGCTGGCACGCGAGATCCGGGCCGAGACCGGCCATCGCCCGGCCGACCTGACGCGGATCGCGCAGCGCGAGAAAGGCGTGTTTCCGCGGGCGCGGGTCTTGTCCTATATCGACGGCTATACCCGCGGGCGCCTTCCCGCCGGCCAGAACATGCCGGAATTCGGCCTGTTGCTGGAGGGCCCGACAGTGCCGGTCGATACCGGCGACGGGGTGCTGAGCCCGGTGCCGCGCCCGTTGGCGGCGCTGATGGTCTATCTCGAGAGCATTCAGCGTTAGGCGGGCCCTCGGGGCCTGTGCTTCGTCCGCGCCCGCCGCCTTCGGCCACGCTCCCCTTCGATGCGGTGCCGCTGTCGGGGTGGCGCCTTCCCACCCGCCCCGCGCGGCCGAAGGCGGCTCGGAGGCAGGGCTCGGATGTCGAGAGGGGGGCAGAGCGGGCGTTGGTTGTGTTCCGCAAGGCCGGGTCCGGGCCGTGGCACGGGCGCGACGCCGCCAGATCCCTGCCGTGATGTCGGCCGGCCGCTCGAAGCGAGGCGCGTCCGTGCCGCACGCCCGCCGCGCATCAGCGCGGCGCCCCCCTCTACGTGGGGCCCGCAAGGCCCCTTCGGGTCGACGCGGCCGCAGGCCGCGGCGAAACCGCCGGCTCAGTCGAGCAGGCGGCGGAGATAGCGGCCGTATTCGTTCTTGGCGAACATCTCGGCCCGGGCCTCGAGCGCTGCGTTGTCGATCCAGCCGAGGTCATGGGCGATCTCGTCGAGACAGCCGGTCTGCAGTCCTTGCCGGCGCTCCAGCGTGCGCACGAAATTGCCGGCGTCGAGCAGCGAGCCATGGGTGCCGGTGTCGAGCCAGGCATAGCCGCGGCCCATGCGCTTCACCGTCAGTTCGCCGGCATGGAGATACATCTCCAGCAGCGTGGTGATCTCGAGCTCGCCGCGCGGCGACGGTTCGACCTGGCGCGCCAGTTCGGGCGCGCGGGCGTCGAGGAAATAGAGCCCGGTGACGGCATAGTTCGAGGGCGGGTTGGCGGGCTTCTCGATGATCTCGCGGGCGTTGCCCTCGGCATCGAAGCTGACCACGCCGTAACGCTCGGGATCGGCGACGTGATAGCCGAAGACGGTGCCGCCCTTGTCCTGCGCATCGGCCTCGGCCAGCAGCGCCGACAGGCCATGGCCGAAGAAGATGTTGTCGCCCAGCACCATGGCCGAGGGCGCGCCGTCGAGGAAATCCTCGGCCAGGATATAGGCCTGGGCCAGCCCGTCGGGCGAGGGTTGCGCGATATAGGTGAGCGAGAGGCCCCATTGCGAGCCGTCGCCCAGCATCCGCTTGAACTGCTCCTGGTCCTGCGGCGTGGTGATCATGGCGATCTCGCGGATTCCGGCCAGCATCAGCACCGAGATCGGGTAATAGATCATCGGCTTGTCATAGATCGGCAGCAGCTGTTTCGAGAGCCCCATGGTGATGGGATAAAGCCGGGTGCCGGAACCGCCGGCGAGGATGATGCCTTTGCGTTGGGTCATTTTTCAGCAGCCTTTCAATGCGTTGAGGTCTTGCAGGACGGCAAGCAGCCCGTCCCGCCAGCTGGGGCGGGGAATGCCGAATGCGGCGGTCAGGCTGGAGCAATCCATGCGCGAATTGGCGGGCCGCGCGGCCGGGGTGGGATAGTCGCGCGCGGGGATGCCGGTGACGGCGACGGCGCGGCCGGACAGCTCGAAGATCGCGCGGGCGAAGTCGGCCCAGCTTGTGTCCGGGGCCCCGGAGAAGTGGTAGGTGCCCGATTTCGACGGCTCGGCCGTCAGTTGCCCGGCGATCGACAGGCAGGCGGCGGCGATGTCGGCCGCCGGGGTCGGGCCGCCGATCTGGTCCTCGACCACGGTGAGCGCGTCGCGGGTTTCCGAAAGCCGCAGCATGGTCTTGACGAAATTGTTGCCATGGGCCGAGAACACCCAGGAGGTGCGCAGGATGGCATATATCCCGCCGGCGGCGCGGATGCCCTCTTCGCCCAGCAGTTTCGAGCGGCCATAGGCGCCCAGAGGCCCGGTCGGATCGCCGGGCCGCCAGGCGGCGGTGCCGTCGCCGGCGAAGACGTAATCGGTCGAGATATGGACGAGGGGACTGCCCAGTTCGGCGCAGGCGCGGGCCATTTCGGCGGGGGCGGTGCCGTTCACCGCCGTGGCCAGCGCCTCGTCCTCTTCGGCGCGGTCGACCGCGGTATAGGCGGCGGCGTTGATCACGGCCGAGGGTTTCAGCGCGCGGATCAGCGCGGCGCAGGCGGCGGGGTCCGACAGGTCGGCCTCGTCCCGGCCGAGAAAGCGCGCCTGGGGCGCGAGGCGGGCAAGCTCGGTGGCGACCTGGCCGGTCTTGCCGAAGATCACGAGCATGGGATCAGCCCTTTCCGACGCGGGTGCCGACGCCTTCCAGGGCCAGCAGCGGGCGCCACCAGTCTTCGTTGTCGAGATACCACTGGACCGTCTTTTCCAGCCCGGTCTCGACCGTCACCGAGGGTTTCCAGCCCAGTTCGTCCATGATCCGGGTCGGGTCGATGGCATAGCGGGCGTCGTGGCCGGGGCGGTCGGTGACATAGGCGATCAGGTCGGCGTAGGACCCGGCCGCGCGCGGGCGCTTGGCGTCGAGGATGGCGCAGATCGTCTGCACCAGGTCGATGTTGCGGCGTTCGTTATGGCCGCCGACATTGTACGAGCGCCCCGGCGTGCCGGTCATCACCGCCAGCAGGAGCGCGTCGGCGTGATCCTCGACATAGAGCCAGTCGCGGACGTTGAGGCCCTGGCCGTAGACCGGGATTTCCTTGCCCTGAAGCGCGTTCAGGATGACCTTGGGGATCAGCTTTTCCGGGAAATGGAACGGCCCGTAATTGTTCGAGCAGTTGGTCAGCACCACCGGCAGGCCATAGGTTTCGTGCCAAGCGCGCACCAGATGGTCCGAGCTGGCCTTCGAGGCGGAATAGGGCGAGCGCGGGTCGTAGGGGGTTTCCTCGGTGAAGAGCCCGGTCGGCCCGAGCGAGCCATAGACCTCGTCGGTCGAGATGTGATGGAAGCGGAACGCGGCCGGCTTGCCCCTGGCCGCCCAATAGGCGCGGGCGGCCTCCAGCATGTTGTAGGTGCCGGTGATGTTGGTTTCGATGAAATCGCCGGGCCCGTCGATCGAGCGGTCGACATGGCTCTCGGCGGCCAGGTGCATGACGGCATCGGGCTGGTGGGTGTCGAAGACGCGGGTCAGCGCGGCGCGGTCGCGGATATCGACCTGCTCGAAGCTGTAGAGGTTCGAGGCGGCCACCGAGGCCACGTTTTCCAGCCGGCCGGCATAGGTGAGCGCGTCGAGGTTCACCACCTCGTGGCCGCGCGCGACGGCAAGGCGCACGACGGCCGATCCGATGAAGCCGGCGCCGCCGGTGACGAGGAGTTTCATGGGTTCAGTCCTTCCACTCGAACGGGCTGTCGAAATCCTTGAGCAGCGGCGCGGCCTGATCCTTGGCCGAAAGCAGCGGCGCGCCCGCAAAATCCCAGTCGATGGCGATATCGGGATCGTCCCAGCGCACCGCGCCATCGCATTCGGGGGAATAGTAATCGGTGCACTTGTAGACGATCTCGGTATCGGGTTCGCGGGTGATGAACCCGTGCAGGAAGCCGGCCGGGATCAGGAGCTGCAAGCCGTTGTCGAAGCTCAGCTCGTACCCCACCCATTTGCCATAGGTCGGGCTGCCCTTGCGGATGTCGACGGCGACGTCGAACAGCCGGCCCTTGCCGCAGCGCACCAGCTTGTCCTGGGCGTGCGGCGGGGCCTGGAAATGCAACCCGCGCACGGTGCCGACCTGGGCGGAAAGCGAGTGGTTGTCCTGGACGAAATCCATGTCGATTCCGTGACTTGCCAGGGTCTTGCGGTTCCAGCTTTCGGAAAAGAAGCCGCGGCTGTCGCCAAAGCGGGCGGGCTTGAGCAAAAGCACCCCCGGCAGGCCGGTTTGCGTGATCTCCAAAACGAAGCTCCGTCAAAGAAATTTCCCCGCTGGCTTTAACAAGCGGGTCGGGGGATGTCACCCGGCAAAACAACGCAAGGCGGTGCGGAAAGACGCAGTCGGCGCGGGATTGCCCGTTATCTGCCCTTGGCGACGGCGTCGAGCCGGACAAGGGTTGCCAGAAGCGGGGCCATGTCGTCGATCGGAATCATGTTGGGCCCGTCCGAGGGCGCGTTGTCGGGGTCTTCGTGGCTTTCGATGAAAAGCCCCGAGACGCCGACGGCGACGGCGGCGCGGGCCAGCACCGGGGCGAATTCGCGCTGCCCGCCCGTGGTGGCGCCCTGGCCGCCGGGCTGCTGCACCGAATGGGTGGCGTCGAACACCACCGGCCAGCCGGTGCGCGCCATGATCGGCAAGCCGCGGAAATCGCTGACCAGGGTGTTATAGCCGAAGGACGTGCCGCGGTCGCAGAGCAGGATGCGGTCGTTGCCGGTCGAGGCGATCTTGTCGGCGACGTTCACCATGTCCCAGGGCGCCAGGAACTGGCCTTTCTTCACGTTGATCGCCGCGTCGGTTTCGCCGGCGGCAACGAGAAGGTCGGTCTGGCGGCAGAGGAAGGCGGGGATCTGCAGCACGTCGACGGCCTGGGCGGCGGGGGCGCAGTGGTCGGGCAGATGCACGTCGGTCAGGGTGGGGATGGAAAACTCGGCGCCGATCTTCGACAGGATCGAGAGGCCCTCGTCGATCCCGAGGCCGCGTTGCGAGCCCAGCGACGAGCGGTTGGCCTTGTCGTAGGAGGCCTTGAAGATCAGCGGCGTGCCGGTGGCGGCGCAGGCCTCGAGCAGGCGTTCGGCCAGCATCCTTGCGTGGTCGAGCGATTCGAGCTGGCAGGGGCCGGCGATCAGGAAGAAGGGCAGGTCGCCGCCGACGGTGTAGGGGCCGATATCGAAGCTTTGGGTCATGGGATGCGTCCTGCCTTGCGGGTTGCGGCGAAGGTAAAGGCGGCGGCGCGGCTGTGCAACCGGGGTGGTGGGTTGAAAACCCACCCTACGCCCCGCCGAGCGCAGCGAGGCCCTGCTTCCATCCCGCCGAGCGCAGCGAGGCCCCCCTCCCGTCCGGCCCGAGCGGAGCGAGGGCCCAGCCCTGGCCGGTCGACGCCGAAGGCGGCGAAACGGCGTCAGCCGATGGCCTCGATCAGCGGCAGCAATTCGCCCAGGTCCATCAACTCGGCAAAACGCGAGCGGCCGACCGGCGGGTCGGCCCGCTCCAGCGCCCATTCCAGCCCGTGCGGCACATGCACGCCCCAGCCGCCGGCCTCGAGCGCCGGCAGCACGTCCGAGCGCAGCGAATTGCCGACCATCATCGCCCGGGCCGGGCCGTTGCCGTGGCGCGAGAAGGCGGCGCGATAGGTCTCGGGCGTCTTGTCCGAGACGATCTCGACCGCGTCGAACAGATCGCCCAGCCCCGATTGCGCCAGCTTGCGTTCCTGGTCCAGCAGGTCGCCCTTGGTGATCAGCACCAGCGTATAGCCGCCCGCCAGCGCCGCCACGGTGTCGCGGGCATGGGGCAGAAGCTCGATCGGGTGGCGCAGCATGTCCTGGCCGGCCGAGATGATCTCGTGAATCACCGAGCCGGGCACGCGGTCCGAGGTCACTTCGAGGGCGGTTTCGATCATCGACAGCATGAAGCCCTTGATGCCGAAGCCGTAATGGCCGAGGTTGCGGCGCTCGGCCTCCAAGAGCCGGTCGGCCAGGTGGCCCGGATCGGCGTAATCGGCCAGGAGCGAGGCGAATCGCTCTTGCGTGATCTGGAAGAAGCGTTCGTTATGCCACAGCGTGTCGTCGGCATCGAAGCCGATGGTGGTGAGATTTCGTGCCATTGCCGCCCTGTTCCCCCCGTCCTCAGCCCCTCCGGGCGCGTTCACAATCCGAGCCGCGCCGATGCGCCCTCTTTTCTGAATCGTAACAGAGGTTATATAGGACCTTCCAGATATCGACACAGCAGAGTCGGAAAGGCCGATGACGGGTTTGGCGCATATTCTGTCCGCGGACAAGGAAGGCGAGGGCGAAGGCTCGGTCGCCGTTCAGGTGCGCCCCAAGAGCAAGCGGCCGCCGCTCTACAAGGTCATGCTGCTGAACGACGACTATACGCCGATGGAATTCGTCGTGCACGTGCTGGAGCGGTTCTTCGGGATGAACCACGCCCAGGCCTTCGAGATCATGCTGACGGTGCACAAGAAGGGGCTGGCCGTGGTCGGCGTCTTCAGCCACGAGATCGCCGAGACCAAGGTGGCGCAGGTGATGGATTTCGCCCGGCGGCACCAGCACCCGCTGCAATGCACGATGGAAAAGGAATGAGGGGCGGCAGGCCCTTCGGATCGGCATGAACGCATCGCGGCTGGGGATCTTTGTCGGGGATGGCGGTGTCGACCAGCCCGGACTCTTGCAGCTGGAGGGCGAGATCGTCCTGTTCGGCGCCGGCGCGGCGACCGATCTTTCGATGTTTCCGAAGGACCGGCTGCGGCTGGTCTGCGGGATGAAGCCCGATGTCGAGGCGCTGGAAGCGGCCGGGTTCGCGGTGTCGGTCGCGCCGCCCGAGGCGGCGGCGCTGGCGGTGGTGATCCTGCCGCGCGCCAAGGCGCAGGCGCGGGCGGTGGTGGCCCGGGCGCTCGATCTGGCCGGTGTGGCGGTGATCGACGGGCAGAAGCATGACGGGGTCGACAGCCTCTATCGCGAGATGCGCGGGCGGGCCGAGTGCGGCCCGGCCTTTTCCAAGGCCCATGGCAAGGCCTTCACGGCGCGGGCCGAGAAGGGCGCCTTCGCCGACTGGGCGCGGGCGGGCGAGAGGGCGGCGAATCGCGACGGGTTCGTCACCCAACCAGGGGTGTTTTCGGCGGATGCCATCGACCCGGCCTCTGCCCTGCTGGCCGACGCGCTGCCGCCGGTGCTGGGCCGGCATGTGGCGGATTTCGGCGCCGGCTGGGGGTTTCTGGCCGGCGAGATCCTGAAACGCGAGGGGGTCGAGGTGCTGGACCTGGTCGAGGCCGATCATGCCGCGCTGGACTGCGCGCGGGCGAATGTGACCGATCCGCGCGCCGCGTTCCACTGGGCCGACGCCTGCACCTGGCGGGCCGAGGCGCCGCTGGATGCGGTGGTGATGAACCCGCCGTTTCACGAGGGCCGCAAGGGCGTGCCGGAGCTGGGCCAGGGCTTCATCCGCAATGCCGCCGCCGGCCTGGCGCCGGGGGGGCGGCTTTATCTGGTGGCGAACCGGCATCTGCCTTACGAGGCGGCGCTGCGCGACAGCTTCCGCGAGGTCGAGGAGCTGGGCGGCGACACCCGGTTCAAGCTGTTTGCCGCCGCGCATCCGGTGAGGGCCGGCGGGCGTACGGTGACGCGGCGGCGGCTGCGGTCTCGCCCTGTCGGGTGATTTCCCTTAACGTCACCCGAGAATCAGGAAAAAGGCCTGCCCATGACGCTTTCGATTTCCGGCAAGACCGCGATTGTCACCGGTGCCGCCAACGGGGTGGGACGGGCCATCGCCCGCCATTTCGCCGACAAGGGCGCCAATGTGATGTTCGTGGATATGGACGACGCGGGCCTTGCGCGGGAAGTGGGCGAGGTCGAGGAAGGTGGCAATATCCGCCATTTCGCCGGCGATCTGCGCGAAAAGCTGACGCTGGCCAACCTCTTGTCGGCGACCATCGACGCCTTCGACCGGGTCGACATTCTGGTCAATGCCTCGCGGCAGGTGGTGCGCTCGGACCCGCTCAATCCCGATGACGATGCGGTCGAGGCGCTGATCGGGCAGAACCTGATGACCTCGCTCAGGCTTTCGCAGGTGGTGGCCAAGCGGATGATCAAGCAGGCCGAGGACGAGAGCGGCGAGGGGTCGGCCTCGGCCGGGTCGATCATCAATCTCAGCTCGATCCTGGGCAGCCGGGCGCATCCCGACCTGATGGCGCTGTCGATCTCGAACGCGGCGCTGGAGCAGATGACGCGGTCGCTGGCGGTGGCGCTGGCGGGCAAGCGCATCCGGGTCAACGCGGTGGCGATGGGGTCGGTGATGAGCGCCAGCATGCAGGAGCATCTGAAGGAGCATCCCGATTTCCGCAGCGTGATCGAGAAGGGCACGCCGCTGGGCCGGATCGCCTCGGCCTCGGAACTGGCCGAGACGATGCAGTTCCTGGCCAGCGACGGATCGGGCTTCATGACCGGGCAGGTTCTGACGGTGGATGGCGGCCGGACCCTGCTGGACCCGGTGACGGCGCCGGCGCATTGAGACGGGCGCATCAGGACTGCCACATATCGAAGATGGCGCAGGGGAGGCCGGGATGACCGACGAGATGCAGGAAGAGAAGGCCCGTGCCAGCGCCTGGTTCCGCGAGCTGCGCGACCGGATCGTCGACGCGTTCGAGGGGCTGGAGGACAGGCAGGCCGAGGGCCCCTTCGCCGATGCCCCGGCGGGCCGGTTCGAGGTGACCGAGACGAAGCGCGCGGGCGAGGCGGGCGAGGATGCCGGCGGGGGCTTGATGAGCGTGATGCGCGGCGGCCGGGTGTTCGAGAAGGTCGGTGTGAACGTCTCGACCGTGCATGGCCGGCTGGGCGAGCGGGCGCAGGCGGCGATGATGGCGCGCAAGGACATGCCCGGGATGAAGGACGACCCGCGGTTCTGGGCCAGCGGCATCAGCCTGGTGGCGCATATGCAGAACCCGCATTGCCCGGCGGTGCACATGAACACGCGGATGTTCTGGACGCCGCATGGCTGGTGGTTCGGCGGCGGGTCGGACCTGAATCCCTGCATCGAATACGAGGCCGACACGGCGCATTTCCACGCCGTGCAGAAAGAGCATTGCGACCGCCACGACCCCGGTTTCTATCCGCGCTTCAAGGCCTGGGCGGACGAGTATTTCTTCGTGCCGCATCGCGGCCGGGCGCGGGGCGTGGGGGGGATTTTCCTGGACGATCACAACTCGGGCCGCTGGGAGGCGGATTTCGCCTTCATCGGGGATGTCGGCCGGGCCTTCCTGCCGGCCTTCGTGCCGATCACCGAACGCCGGATGGGCACGCCCTGGGACGCGGCCGAGAAGGATGTGCAGCTGATCCATCGCGGGCTCTATGCCGAATACAACCTGGTCTATGACCGGGGCACCAGGTTCGGGCTGGAAACCGGGCATGACGCCAACGCGGTGCTGATGAGCCTGCCGCCGATGGCGAAGTGGGTGTGAGACGCCGGCGTCGCGCGGGTTGCGGGGCAGGAGTGGGGGCCAGCCCCCACCCCCCGGGATATTTAGGGTCAGATGAAGCAGGGAGAGTGCGATGAAACTGGCATTGGTGACGGGCGCGGCACGGGGATCGGGCTGGCGACGGTGAAGCTGTTCCTGGAGGACGGCTGGCGGGTGGCGATGATCGACCGCGACGCGCCCGAGCTGGCGCGCGCCGCCGAGGGGCTGGAGAATGTCGTGCCGGTGGTCTGCGACGTGTCGGTGCCCGAGCAGGTCGAGGCGATGGTGGCCGAGGTCGCGGGCGCGGCGGGCGGGATCGACGCCTTGGTCAACAATGCCGGCGTGGCCGATTTCGGGCCGATCGACGAGACCGATTTCAAGCGCTGGCGGACGGTGATGGAGACCAATCTGGACGGGGTGTTCCTGGTCAGCCAGGCCTGCGCGCCGGCGCTGAAGGCAGTGCGCGGCGCCATCGTCAACATCGCGTCGATCAGCGGCTTGCGGGCCTCGACCCTGCGGGTGGCCTATGGCACCTCGAAGGCCGCCGTGATCCAGCTGACCAAGCAGCAGGCGGCGGAATGGGGCGAATGGGGCGTGCGCGCGAATTGCGTCTGCCCCGGGCCGGTCAGGACCAAGCTGGCGATGGCGGTGCACAGCCAGGAGATCATCGACGCCTATCACGACGCCATTCCGCTGAACCGTTACGGCAGCGAGGGCGAGATCGCCGAGGTGATCGTCTTCCTGTGTTCCGGCAAGGCATCCTATGTCACCGGGCAGGTCATCGCGGCCGATGGGGGATTCGAAAGCACCGGTGTCGGTTTGCCGGCGCTGCGGGTGTGATCGGCTGATTTCACCCGGGCGTGGCGCGACAAAGTCTTGTTTTTCAGGGAAAAAGCCGGGCAGCGATCCAGTTTAGAATTGATCTAAGTCATATTGCTGTTTCAAGGAGTCATGTAATCTGAGCGGTGTGAAGAGATGCGCGAAATTTCCGAACCCGAAGGCTGAGGGAGGCCTGCAACAGATGACACGTTTCCACCTGATCACCACAACCGCCCTGACGTTCTGCGTCGCTGGCGCGGCATCCGCCGATGCCTTGCGCGACGAGGCGAAAGAGATGTTCGAGCCGATCCCCTCGACCATTCCGATGCAGGCCGACAACCCGGTCACCGACGAGAAGATCGAGCTTGGCAAGGCGCTGTTCTTCGATCCGCGGATGAGCGCCTCGGGTGTTTTCTCGTGCAACTCGTGCCACAACCTGGCCACCGGCGGCGACGACAACATGCCGACCTCGATCGGCCATGGCTGGCAGAAGGGGCCGCGCAATTCGCCCACCGTTCTGAACGCGGTGTTCAACATCGCCCAGTTCTGGGACGGCCGCGCCGACGACCTGAAGGCCCAGGCCAAGGGGCCGGTGCAGGCCGGCGTCGAGATGGCCAACACCCCCGACAACGTGGTCGCGACGCTGACCTCGATGCCGCAATACGTGGAGTGGTTCACCGCGTCCTTCCCGGGCGAGGCCGATCCGGTGAGCTTCGACAACTTCGCCAAGGCGATCGAGGCCTATGAGGCCACGCTGACCACGCCGGCACCGTTCGACGCCTGGCTGAATGGCGACGACAACGCGCTGAACGATGCGCAGAAGGCCGGGCTGAAGCTGTTCATGGACAAGGGCTGTGCCTCTTGCCACAACGGCGTGAACCTGGGCGGCAACGGATACTATCCGTTCGGCCTGATCGAGAAGCCGGGTGCCGACATCCTGCCCGCCGGCGACAAGGGCCGGTTCGCCGTGACGGATACGGCCGATGACGAATATGTCTTCCGCGCCGCGCCGCTGCGCAATATCGGCGAGACCGCGCCTTACTTCCACTCGGGGCTGGTGTGGGATCTGAAGGTTGCCGTGCAGATCATGGGCGAAAGCCAGCTGGGCGAGGAGCTGAGCGACGAGGAAGCCGATCAGATCGTGGCTTTCCTGGGCTCGCTGACCGGCAAGGTGCCGGCCGTGACCTATCCGGTGCTGCCGGCCGAGACCGCCGCGACGCCGCGCCCGACGGGCGAGGTCAAGTAAGACTTTTCCCGGGGCCGGTGGCGGCCCCGGGAGTTCCCTTCGTTTTCACTGGCGCGTCCTTCGGGGCGCGCCTTTTTCGTGGCAGGGGGCTGTTTTGCGGGAGGGAGCGGGCGCTCAGGGGTTCTGCTTTTCATAGGCTTCGAGCAGATCGGTCACGAGGATTCCGTTGATTCTCATACCCGCCAGATCGGCATCATCTATCTCCGTATCTGCCAATGTGACGCCACTGATTTTCAACCTGGACAGGTTTGCATCGGTAATCTCGGTCTCGGACAGGTTCACGTTGTCGAAGCGAGAACCGGAAAGGTTCACGTCGTCGAATGAGGCTTTGCCGAGGTTGGTATTGGTAAATCTTGCATCGGTGAGGACCGCAAAAAATCTTGCACCGGAAAGGTTTACGCCATCGAAATTGGCTCCGGCCATGTTGGCCCGCTGATAATGGGCACCTGTCATCTGCGCCCCGTCGAAAGGGTTGTTCTCTGCGCTGCCAGTCATCTGGGGATCCTTTGCCTGGGGCGATTGTTTCGCGGAAAATTATCGTACCGTCGTGGCTCGGTCAAACCTTGCACTGAGACAAGCACTCGTGCGTGGCGCGTGTTCAACGCCTCCTGACGATCCTACCACGATCCGGCAGAGTGGTTCCAAGCCGGCCTTCGCCGCGCGGCGCGCGGGCGGCCGGTGTGGCAGTTCAGCCGCCGCGCACCGTGTCGATCATCAGCTGCACGTTCTCGGGGTCCGCGTCCGGGGTGATGCCGTGGCCGAGGTTGAAGATGTGCGGGCCGTGGCCGAAGGCCTGGACGATGCGGCGGGTTTCGTCGATCAGGGCCTGGCCGCCGGTGACCATGTGCGAGGATTTGAGGTTGCCCTGGACGCAGCCGCGGGTCTGGACGTTGGCGGCGGCCCATTCCGGGGTGACGCTGTCGTCGAGGGCGACGCAGTCGGCGCCGGTGGCGGCGTGGAAGCCGACGTATTTCTCGCCCGCCTCGCGCGGGAAGGCGATGACCGGGATGCCGGGGTGGCGCGCCTTGAGGTCCGAGATGATGCGGCGCGCGGGGGCGGTGGCGTAGGCGTCGAAATCCTCGGCCTGGAGGGAACCGGCCCAGCTGTCGAACAGCTTGACGCATTCGGCGCCGGCGTCGATCTGCATCGAGAGATAGTCGATGGTGGCTTCGGTGATGCGGTCCAGAAGCGCCTCGAACAGGGGGCGGTTTTCGGCCTTGAGCGCATGGGCGGGGCCCTGATCGGGCGTGCCTCGGCCGGCGATCATGTAGGTGGCGACGGTCCAGGGCGCGCCGGCGAAGCCGATCAGCGTGGTTTCGGAGGGCAGTTCGCGGCTGAGGATGCGGACGGTTTCATAGACCGGGGCGAGCGTGTCGTGGATCTCCGCGGCGGGTTTCAGCGCGTCGAAGCCGGCCTGATCGGTGATGGTGGAAAGCCGCGGGCCTTCGCCGGTGACGAACCACAGATCGGCGCCCAGCGCCTGGGGCACCAGCAGGATGTCGGCAAAGAGGATCGCCGCGTCGAAGCCATAGCGGCGGATCGGCTGCAGGGTGACCTCGGCCGCGAGCTCGGGGTTATAGCACAGCGACAGGAAATCGCCGGCCTGGGCCCGCGTGGCGCGGTATTCCGGCAGATAGCGGCCGGCCTGACGCATCATCCAGATCGGCGGGGTGGGCAGGGTTTCGCCCGCCAATGCGCGCAAGAGGGTCTTCTGCTCGGCCATGGTTGTTCCTTTCCTGTCCCCGGGTTCGTCCCTTTCCCGGGGCGGGATGTCAAGGCTCAAGCAGGGGCGATGGGCGTTTCCGCCGCAACCGCCTCGCGCTGGTGCCAGAGATCGCGCAGGATGGCGCCCTGGCCGGTGAAGGCCTCGCCGGTGCGGGTGCAGCCATGGATGCGGTCGGTGCGGAAATGGCGGAAATCGCCGCGCATCTCGCACCAGGCGGCGAGCATGGTGCAGTTGAGGTGATAGATCACCACCAGCGGGCGGACCCGGCGGTGGGTCATTTCGCCCGGTTCGGACTTGTAGGTCAGGTCGAGCTTCTCCTCGTCGTGGATCGCCTGGCGCAGGAGCGCGATCGAGACGCAGTCATGCGGGGTGTCGGCGGGGGCGCCCCAGGGCGCGACATGCAGCCAGTCGGCCGGCCCGTGCAGCGCGTCGACCTTGGCGCAGACCCGGCGGGCGGCGCGCTGCAGGGCGCTGTCGCCGGTGCGGGCCAGCATGGCGAGGCCGACGCGCAGCGCCTCGGTCTCGTCCTGATCGAAGTTGAGCGGCGGCAGGTCATAGCCGCGGCGCAGGACATAGCCCAGCCCCGCCGCGCCCTCGACCGGGACGCGCATGGCCTGAAGCGCCGCGATGTCGCGATAGACGGTGCGGGTCGAGACCTCGAGCGTGTCGGCGAGGCGGTCGGCGGTCTGCGGCCCAGGTGCTGCGCGCAGGAGCTGGATGAGTTCGAAGAGCCGGTCGGAACGGGGCATGGCGGGGCCTTTGCGGATGGGTGTCTGCTGACAGATTACCACGCGCTGCTGACAGCATCGTGTCAGGAGGGTTTTGCCAGGATCGGCCGCGGCGGAACAGGAGCGGTCATGGCCTATTACGACGAGATCACGATGCTGCGGCTGGGGCTGGGGCGATGGGCGCCCGAGAGGCCGGGAAAGCCGCGCCCGGGGGGCGACGACGGGCAGCCGGGCGGCAGGCGGGCGCGGCAGGGTGTGGGCACGGAGCGGCCAGATGGCGCATCGCGGGAGGTTGAAAGGGACGGGGAGCGGGACTAACAGGGGAGCATGACACATGACCTGCCCACCCCCGAGAGACCCCTGAAGATCGGCACCCGCGGATCGCCGCTGGCGCTGGCGCAGGCCTATGAGACCCGCGCGCGGCTGATGGCCGCCTTCGACCTGCCCGAGGCGGCGTTCGAGGTGGTGGTGATCAAGACCACCGGCGACGACGCGGCGCTGATCGCGCGCGACAAGCCGCTGAAGGAGCTGGGCGGCAAGGGGCTGTTCACCAAGGAGATCGAGGAGCAGCTGGCCTCGGGCGGGATCGACATCGCGGTGCATTCGATGAAGGACATGCCGGTCGCGCAGCCCGAGGGGTTGCTGCTGGACTGTTACCTGCCGCGCGAGGATGTGCGCGATGCGTTCATTTCGCCCGGCTTCGGCGGGATTGCCGATCTGCCCCGGGGCGCGGTGGTGGGCTCGTCCAGCTTGCGGCGGCGGGCACAGCTGAAGGCGGCGCGGCCCGATCTGGAGGTGGTCGAGTTTCGCGGCAACGTGCAGACCCGGCTGAAGAAGCTTGAGGACGGGGTGGCGCAGGCGAGCTTCCTGGCGATGGCCGGGCTGACCCGGCTGGGGATGCTGGGGCAGGTGCCGGCGACGGCGATCGCCCCCGAGGATATGCTGCCGGCGGTGGCGCAGGGCGCCATCGGGATCGAGCGGCGCGAAAGCGATGCCCGGGTGGCGGCGATGCTGGCGGCGATCCACGATCGCGAGACCGGCCAGCGGCTGGCGGCCGAACGGGCCTTCCTGGCGGCGCTGGACGGGTCCTGCGAGACGCCGATTGCCGGGCTGGCCGAGCTGGACGGCGGGCAATTGCGGCTGCGGGGCGAGATCCTGCGCCCCGATGGCAGCGAGCGCCTGGCGGACGAGGCGGTGGGCGCCATCGCCGAGGGCGCCGAGATGGGCCGGGCGATGGCCGAACGGTTGCTGGGCCGCGCCGGGCCGGGCTTCTTCGACTGGCGCGGATAGGGCCGGGCCCCCGCCGGCGGAGGTGATCCGGGGCGCGCGGGGGGCGGGCGGGCGATTCGCCGGTCAGGCCACGGCGCTGGCCGAGGTCACGACGGCGATGCCCGAGAGATCGGCCAGCACGGTTTCCAGTTCGACATAGCTTAGCCCGTCGAGCTGGACGGTGGTGGTGCCGTCACCATTGTCGCGCAAGGTCACCTCGCCCGCGCCGGCATAGTCGGGCGGCACGGCCAGGATCAGCGCGTCCTCGACCGGGTCGAAATCCATGATCCGGATCGCGGCATAGGGGGTTTCGACGGTAAAGCTGTCGGCCCCCGCGCCGCCGGTGAAATAGCCGTTCATGCCCAGCACGAAACTGTCGTCTCCGTCGCCGCCGGTGACCGTGGCACTGCCGTAATCGACATAGTCCGTCAGGTTGAAGACATCGTCGCCGGCGCCGCCATCGGCGGTCAGCATCATGACCGCGCCTTCGATCGTGTCGTTGCCGGCGCCGCCCAGCACGGTGTGATGCGCGGTGTCGATGGCGGCATAGTCGGTCGAGGATTGATAGAGATCGTCGCCATCGCCCAGGTCGATCCGGGTGTTCAGCGCCTCGTCGAAGACGGTGTCGTCGCCGGCGCCGGCATCCAGCGTCCAATGGGTGAAGCCATGGTCGAGCGTCAGGTCGTCGGCGCCGTCGGTGCCGGCGATGTCCTGCACGAAGTTCATCTGATCGCCCGCCACGCTGATCGTTTCCTCCAGGCGGTCGTCGATCCGGGTTTCCGAGAAATCCGCCGGGTCGGGCGGGGTGGTCAGCCCGTCGAGCGTGACGACGGTGCTTTCCGTGCCGGTTTCGCCGCCGATGCGGATCAGGCTGACGCCATCCTCGGCCACGTCCCAGCGATAGGCGTCGGGCGCGTCCTCGTAGAGGCGGTCGGTATAGTTCACGATGTCGAGGTGATCCTCGCCCGGGGTGAAATCGGTGACGGTGGCGTCCAGGTAGACCGAGAAGGTGTCGGCCCCGGCATCGCCCTGGCCGGTATTGCCGGTGCCGAGCTGAAGCAGATCGTCGCCCGCCCCGCCGGTCAGGCTGTCGGCGTCGCCCCAGTCGCCGGTGATGGTGTCGTCGCCGCTGCCGCCGACGATGTCGTCGTCGATGTCGGGCCGGCCCTCGAGCTCCTGGCCGGGATCGGGTTCTTCGCCGCCGCCTCCGTCATCGTCGTCGTCTTCCCAAAGATCGAACAGATCGCCCAGCAGCCAAAGGCTGACCATGGCGCTCAAAGCGGCAGCACCCCAAAGCATAACAGTCCCCCAAGACTATCCTTAACCACCCTTCAGTTGTTTGGGGTCGGGCGCCGCGGGTCAAGCCCCGGAGGCGGTGTTCCGGAAACAATGTCGTCGGATTGTTTCCCGTTGAAGACAATTGCCGATCCGGGGCCGGCGGTTGCGTCGCCGGCCTGGGCGGGGCAGAAGGGGCGGATGATCACCCGGCGCCATATCAAGGGCGATGCGCCCTCGTCCGCGGTCTACAGCGATTGCGAGCGCTATCGCTATGCCCTGACGCGGGTCTGGGACGAAGGCGGCGCGCGGGTGGCCTTCATCCTGCTGAACCCGTCGACCGCGACCGAGATGCAGAACGACCCCACCATCGAGCGCTGTGAGCGGCGGGCGCGGGCGCTGGGGTTCGGCGCGATGCGGGTGGTCAACATCTTCGCCTGGCGCGACACCGACCCCAGGGCGATGCGGGCGGCCGGCGATCCGGTGGGCGCGGACAACGACGCGGCGATTGCCGAGGCCTGCGCCTGGGCCAGCCGGACGGGTGCCGACCGGATCGTCGCGGGCTGGGGCGCGCACGGGGCGCATCTGGACCGGGGCGCCGCCGCCGAGGCGGTGCTGAGGGCCGGGGGATGGCCGGTGTTCCATCTGGGTCGGACAAGGGATGGCCAGCCGCGCCATCCGCTCTATATTGCCTACAGCCAACAGCCGGAGCGGTGGTTTTGACGGATCAGGACAACAGCGTCGAGGACGCCCAGCTGAAGGCGCTGACCAAGCTGACGCAAGAGGTCGAGCGGCTGAACACCCACCGTTTCGTGACGCTGCACAATTCGCCCCTGCGGCTGGTGCTGTTCCAGTTCTTACGTGGGCTGGCCTTCGGGCTGGGCACCGCGCTGGGCGCGACGATCCTGGTGTCGCTGCTGGCCTGGTGGCTGTCGCAGTTCGAATTCGTGCCGATCCTGGGCGACTGGGCGGCGCAGATCGTGGACGAGATCGAGAAGGTCAAGTAGGGGCCGGGCGCGGTCAGGCGGCGTTAACCATTTGCCCCGAAAGCTTTTGACCCGCGCCGGCGTGGCGGGCAGTATGGCCGCGGCTTTTCGTGGAGCGTGAAGCGATGCTGTTTCTTGCCGGTTTGATGGGTATGGTCCTGGTCGGGGCCACGGTGTTCATTGGCACCGAAGGCGATGACGGGGCGGAGGCCGCCGAGGGCCTGCCCGTCGAGGATGGCGCGGACGGGGCCGAGGGCCCGGATTTCATGACATTGGATCAATTCCTTTCGGGCGGCGGCGGCGGCGATACCGCCGATCCGGAGGAAAGCGGCGACGAGATCATTGCCGGCGGCGACGAGGACGATGTTCTGGACGGCGGAGAGGGGTCCGATTCGATGGGCGGCGGCGGTGGCGACGACGCGCTGAGCGGCGGCATCGGCGACGACTGGGTCTATGGCCAGGACGGCGACGACACGCTGGAGGGCGGCGAGGACGACGATGTGCTGCATGGCGGCGAGGGTGACGACCTGCTGGCCGGCGGCGACGGCGATGACGCCCTTTACGGCCATGTCGGCGACGACACGCTGCTGGGCGAGGCGGGCGACGACACGCTGGAAGCCGGCGACGGGCAGGACCTGTTGCGGGGCGGGGCGGGCGACGATGCGCTGCATGGCTATCTGGGCGACGATACGCTCGACGGCGGCGACGGGGCGGATACGCTGTTCGGCGGCTGGGGCGACGACCTGATCCAGGGCGCCGGCGACGGCATGGGCGATTACCTGAACGGCGGCGGCGGCGCCGACCAGATCGTCGCCGGGGCCGGTGACATCGTGACCGCCGGCGAAGGCGCCGATACCGTCACGATCAGCGACTGGGCCCCCGACGCCGTCGCCGAAATCATGGATTTCGACCGCGAGGAGGACACGCTGGTCGTGCTTTATGACGACGCGGCCGAGGATGGCGGCAGCGTCGAGCTGAGCCTGGAGGCCGATCCGATCATCGCCGACCTGACCCATGTCCTGCTGAACGGCGAGGTGGTGATGTCGCTGCACGATGCCGCCGGGCTGAGCCTGAGCGATATCCAGCTGGTGCCGCAATCGGCCGCCGGGGCGCTGGGCCCGGTGGACGGGCCGGCGCCGATCGAGGGCTGAGCCGCGGATTTTCGCTTTCCTTGCGGCGGAATCCCGTCTATACGCGCGCATCCGGCCGGGGTTTTCCCCGGTCGATCTCCCACAGGACCCTGCTGGACGACATCCCGGCTTGAGCCCTTCACCCTTTAGAGACAAAGGAGATCCCGATGTCGATCACGACCGAAGAAAAAGCCCGTGTGATGAAGGAATATGCCACCAAGGACGGCGACACCGGTTCGCCCGAGGTTCAGGTGGCGATCCTCAGCTCGCGCATCGCGACGCTGACCGAGCATTTCAAGACCCACAAGAAGGACAACCACGGCCGCCGTGGCCTTCTGAAGATGGTGGCCCAGCGCCGCAAGCTGCTGGATTACCTGAAAGGCAAGGACGAGGCGCGCTATGCCGACCTGATCCAGCGCCTGGGCCTGCGCCGCTAAGCCAAACGGGCAAAGACGGAATTCCGGCCGCGCCTCCGGAAACGGGGGCGCGGTTTTCCGTTTTGCGGGTCGAGAAGCGGGTGGTGTTGCCGAAAGGTGTAATGTAATAACATAACGTAGATTCGTTTCACCCAGGAGCCCCCCATGCCATCGCCCGCCGCCGATCCCCGTTTGCCTGTCACCGTCCTGTCCGGGTTCCTGGGCGCGGGAAAGACCACGCTTCTGAACCGCGTGCTGAACAACCGCGAGGGGCGGCGGGTGGCCGTGATCGTGAACGACATGTCCGAGGTGAATATCGACGCCGATCTGGTGCGCGCCGGCGGCGCCGAGTTGAGCCAGACCGACGAGACCCTGGTCGAGATGACCAACGGCTGCATCTGCTGCACGCTGCGCGACGACCTGCTGGTCGAGGTGCGGCGGCTGGCCGAGGCCGGGCGGTTCGACACCTTGCTGATCGAATCGACCGGGATCTCCGAGCCGCTGCCGGTGGCGGCGACGTTCGAGTTTCGCGACGAACAGGGCGCCAGTCTGAGCGACGTGGCGCGGCTGGACACGATGGTGACGGTGGTCGATGCCTGCAACCTGCTGCAGGATTTCTCGAGCCACGACTTCCTGGGCGACAGGGGCGAAAGCCTGGGCGAGGCGGACGAGCGCACGCTGGTCGACCTGCTGACCGAACAGATCGAGTTTGCCGATGTGGTGGTGTTGAACAAGGTCGGCGAGGCGGGCGCGGTCAAGGTGGACGCGGCGCGCAAGATCATCCGCAGCCTGAACTGCGATGCCGAGATCGTCGAGGCCGATTTCGGCGCGGTGCCGGCGGCGCGCATCCTGGACACCGGGTTGTTCGATTTCGAGCGCGCCCATGAACATGCGGCCTGGGCGAAGGAGCTCTATGGGTTCGCCGATCATGTCCCCGAGACCGAGGAATACGGCATCGCTTCGCATGTGTTCCGCGCCAGGGCGCCGTTCGATCCCGAGCGGATCCATGCGCTTTTGAACGGGCCCCTGCCGGGGGTGATCCGGGCCAAGGGCATTTCTGGCTGGCGACGCGGCCCGACTGGGTGGCCGAGTATTCGCTGGCCGGGGCGCTGTCTTCGGTCAAGCCGCTGGGCAAATGGTGGGCCAGCCTGCCGCGCGAGCGCTGGCCGGAGCATCCGCAGACGCAGGCCTATATCCGCGAGCATTGGGCCGAACCGTTCGGCGACCGGCGGCAGGAGCTGGTCTTCATCGGTGCCGGGATCGACTGGCCCGAGCTGCGGGCGCGGCTGGAGGCGTGCCTGGAGCCCGTCACCTCGCTGCGGGAGCTGGAGGGGTATGGCAACCGGCCCGACCCGTTCCCGATGTGGCGCGACGCGCGCGAGGTCGCATGAGGGGCGGCAACCGGGGCGCGCTCGCCTTGCCGCGCCGGCGCCGCCGGGGCGATCCGATGCGGGCCTATGATGCCTTGCCGCCGGCCCTGCGGCGCTGGATGGCGGCGGCGGCGCTGCCGTGGTCGCCGGCTTCCTGCCTGACGATCTGGAACCGCGCGGCGGATGCGGAGGAGGCGTTGCGGCGGCTGGAGCAGGCCGAACGCGGAATGCTGGCCCGGGCCGGCACGACCGGCCCGAACGCGGAACACCCGCCGGGATAGGCGGGTGTCTTGCATGGCGCGGCGATGGGTCAGGCGCGGCTGGCCTTCATCATCCACAGTTCCTTTTCGTGCCATTCCAGCCGGTCGGTGAGGAAGCCGGCGCTGACCTCGTCCTCGGCCTCTTGCGCCACGGCGATGGCGGCGCGCAGGTCGGCGGCCAGGGCTTCGTGCGCGGCGATCAGGGCGGCCATCATCGCATCGGCCGATTGCGCCGGGGCGGCTTCGTCGCCGGCCAGGGCCATCAGCTCGGCCACGCTGCCCGGGGCATGGGCGCCGAGGATGCGGATACGCTCGGCGATCTCGTCCAGCGCGGCCCAGAGGTTGGTGTACTGCTCTTCGAACAGCGCGTGCAGCTGGCGGAATTCGGGGCCTTCGACATTCCAGTGATAGCCATGGGTCTGGACATAGAGCCGGAAGGTCTTGCCCAGGATGGACTTGAGGCTGTCGATATTGTTTTGGGTTGCGATGGTCATTTCGGGTCCTCCTTGGGGATTCTTGGGGGGTGGGGTGGCCCGGCCGAAGCCGGGCCGCCGTGGGCTGTCGGGTGGTCAGAGCGTGCGGGTCGAGAAATACCAGTCGACCGTGTCATAGCCTTCGCCGGCGCGGGCCTGGGCGGCCTCGGCGGTGGCGGGCGGCGGCACGATCACCGGCGCGCCGGGCTTCCAGTTCTCGGGCATGGCGCATTTGTTTTCGTCCGCGGTCTGCAGGGCCACCAGCAGGCGGTGGATCTCGTCGACCGAGCGGCCGGCGTTCATCGGGTAATAGACCATGGCGCGCAGCACGCCTTCGGGGTCGATGATGAAGGTCGCCCGCACGGCGGCGGTGTCCGAGGCGCCGGGCTGGATCATGCCATAGGCCTGGGCCACGGCCATGTTCAGATCGGCGATGATCGGGAAGCGGATGTCGACGCCCCACTTCTCCTTGATGTTCAGCATCCAGGCGATGTGGCTGTAATGGCTGTCGATCGAGAGGCCCAGCAATTCGGTGTTCATCGCAGCGAAATCGTCGTGGCGGTTGGCGAAGGCGATGAATTCGGTGGTGCAGACGGGCGTGAAATCGGCCGGGTGCGAGAACAGGACCAGCCACTTGCCGCGGTAGTCGTCCAGCGTCTTGCGGCCGTCGGTGGTCGGGGCGTCGAAGGCGGGGGCGCGTTCGTTGAGGCGCGGGCCGGCGGGTTGGATCTGATCGGTCATCGTATGTCTCCTTGAGTGGTGTGGTGTTTCGATGAGCCAGAGATAGGGGGTTGCTGACATGTAGTGAAATCAATAATAAAAGTGATACTGATAGAGGATTTCTATATGAATTTCACCCTGCGCCAGCTGCGGTTCCTGACCGCCGTGGCCGAGACGCTGAACTTCTCGCGCGCGGCCGAGATCTGTTTCGTCACCCAGCCGACGCTGAGCGCCGGGATCAAGGAGCTGGAAGAGCGGCTGGGGGTGCGGCTGATCGAGCGGACCAAGCGGCATGTGATGCTGACCCCGGTGGGCGAGGAGATCGCCGGGCGGGCGACCGCGCTTCTGCTGGCGGCGAAGGAGATCGGCGAGGCGGCGGCGGCACATCTGCGCCCGGACGAGGGCGACCTGCGGCTGGGGGCGATCCCGACCATCGGGCCGTTCCTGATCCCGCCGGCGCTGCCCTTGCTGCACGGGGCGTTTCCGAACCTGCGCTTCTATCTGCGCGAGGAGATGACCGAGGGGTTGATTGCCGGGCTGAACGAGGGGCGGCTGGACCTGATCCTGATCGCGCTGCCCTTCGAGATCGGGGCGCTGGAGTATGAGGCGCTGTTCGAAGACGGCTATCACCTGGCGGTGCCGCATGGCTGGGGCGCCGGGGCCGGGACGCATTTCGCCGATTCCGGGCAGCTGATGCTGCTGGAACGGGGGCATTGCCTGCAGCGCCATGCCCTGTCGGCCTTTCCCGACCGCGATCTGCGGCAGGACGAGAGTTTTGCCGCGACCAGCCTGGCGACGCTGATCGCCATGGTGTCCGAGGGGCTGGGGATCACGCTGTTGCCCGACCTGGCGGTCGATGCCGGGGTGGTGGCGCGGGGCGAGGTGGCGCTGACGCCGCTGCCCGATGCCTGCCCGCGTCAGGTGGTGCTGGCCTGGCGCAAGACCTCGGCCAGGGCCGAGGTGTTCCGCCGGATCGCGGGGTTCCTGCGCGAGACGCGGCGGGGGCTGGGCGCGACCGCGCGCGGGTGACGGGCGAAGGTGCCGGGCGGGATCGTCAATAAGGCAGGCCTTCGGGATAGTGGTGCAGGATGATCGGCTCGATCGGGGCGAGCGCGGCACGCAGGCGGTCGATATCGACGGAAGGGTAGCGCGTGGCGAGGTCCTGGCTTTCCAGCGTCAGCCCGTCGACCCGGGCGCCGGGGCAGATATGCGAAAGCGCCGCCGAGGCATCGCGCGACAGGTCTTCGAAGCGCAGGATATGGTCGGGCGGCAGCTGGGCATATTGTTCGAGAAACCAGCCCATCAGATAGACCTGCCGCTCCAGCGCGGTCGGGATCACGTCGAGCGCGTATTTCAGCAGCGGCTGGAAGCGTTCCGCCATCGGCACGCGGCCGCGGTTCACCGGCATCGCCACCGTCTGCCACGAGGCCAGAACGGATAGCGGGCTGCGGATGCAGGCATAGAAGGCGAAGCGCCGCGACAGCGGCCGCGTCAGCGCCGAGAAGGCCGCCGGGTGCTTGATATAGAGCCGGAAATCGGGCGACAGGGGCTTGTCGACCGCCACGGCCTGGGTCTTGGCCCGGGACGCGCGCAGGCCGTCGCCGCTGTCGCGGTCGGTGACGAAATTGCCCGAGACCTGGCCGGCGACGGCCTTGGTCACGATCTCGCCGTCGTCCAGCGCGCGGCGGCGCATGTCGCGGGCGAAGGCTTCGATCTCGTCGCCGAAGCGGTCGACATCTTGTGACATCGCGGCCAGCGGCAGCGGTTCGGCGAGCGCGATGGCGTCGGCCTGCCGGTTCAGCAGCGCCACGGTCAGGGTGGTGCCCGAGCGCGGCAGGCCGGTGATCAGGGTGGGGCGGGGATCGGTCATAGGGCGAACCTGTCGGCGAAGCGGTCGAGAAGGGCGAAGGCGGCGCGGCGTTCGGCGGCGAGGCTGTGGCGGGCGGCCATGCGCAGGCCCGCCGCGCGCAGTTGGGCGGTGCGGGCGGGCCGTGCAAGCAGCCCCAGCGCGGCCTCGGCCAGGGCCTGCGGATCGCGAGGGGCATAGAGGCAGGTTTCGCCGTCTATGGCAAAGCCGCGGGCGCCGATGCAATCGACCGTGACGACTGCGCAGCCCAGAGCCATCGCTTCGAGCGCGGGCAGGAAGAAGCCTTCGCTGGGTTCGGGCAGCAATATGGCGATTTCCGCCTCGGCCAGCCAGGTCAGGAAGGTTTCGCGCGGGATGTGGCTGTCGAGCAGCGTTGCCCTTACCCCTTGCGCAGCCAGCGCTTCAGAGATCTGCCGGCCCAGAGCGGGGGCTTTCTGGGCAGCGATCACGATGCCGGATGGCGCCGAGGCGTCGCGCAGCCGGGCCAGGTAGGTCAGTTCGATGCCGTTCTCGATCACCTCGACCGGGCCATTGACGCGGCCGGTGGCGGTGATGGCATCGGCGACCTGCTGGCTGACGCAGAGGCGCAGGGCCGGCCGGGTGAGGAACTTGTATTGCGGGAAATCGGGGTCGCCGTGGCGGACGCCCTGCACCAGGTTGATGACCGGGACCCGGTCGGTTTGCTGTCCGGCGGCGTCGAGCAGGGCCCAGTCGCGCCCGGCGACGAAGATCGCCTCGCAAGGGTGGGGCAGGCTCACCCGGGCGACGCCATCGGGGATCATGCGGTCAAGTTCGGGCAGGCTTTGGCCGGTGACATGCAGAAGCGGGCGAAACCGGCCATGCGCCAGGGCATGGCCGAGATAGTGGAGATATTTCAGATGGCCGCCCGAGAAGCGCTGATAATCGCGCAGGAACAGCATCCGCGGGCGGGGATCGTGCCGTTCCTCGATTGCCGTCATTGTCGCCGTCCCTTGCCGCCCTCGATCTGTTCTAGCGGGTCTTGGCGGGGCCGGAAAGACCCGCCCCCGCCGTGGATCGGGCAGGGGCGGGGCCCCGGGATCAGCGGTCGAGCCGGGCCTCGACCCGCGCCAGGCGGTCTTCCAGCCGGGCGATGTAGATATGGGCGTGCTCGAGCTCGTTCAGCAGGCGGCCATATTGCTCGGACATGTTGACCGGCGCGCCCGGCAGGGTGGGGCCGACATTGGGCAGGTGGCCCAGGGCGAACATCCGTTCGGCATGGGCCGAGATCGACGGCAGGTCGTAATCGGGATCGAACACCGCGTCGCAGCCGCCGCCGCAGCTGGGCCCGCCGGTGGTCAGCGTGCCGGCCAGCGTGGCATTGCCGGCCGCGGTGATCTCGAACAGCTTGGTCTTGGCCGAAGAGGCCGAGTCCACCACGCCCTGCTTGAGAACGAAGTTGGTGCCGGCGCCGAAGCTCCATTCTCCGCCGGTGTCGATATTGGCCATCACGATTTCGGCGCGGCCCCGGTTGGATAGGTGCAGGAGGGTGCGGGGCGAGGCGGGATAGGCGGATTCCTCGAGCAGGATCCGGCCGGTGCCATCGCCGCGCACGATATGCAGCGAGGCCTCGGGGAAGGCGGTGCGCATCCCGATATTGCTGTCGTCGTCGATATAGAGCGCGCTGGAGACGGCACCGGATTCGACCCGGATGGGCGTGGTCAGATGGGTGACGTTATAGAGAAAGAACGACCCGTCATTGCCGCGCATGTCCCAGATTTGTGCCGGCCAGGCGCCCGAGGTGTCCTGTTCCAGCCGGATGCCCGGCGTGTTGGGCGATTTGATATGCAGGTCCAGCGCGGGAAAGACAGTGCCGATGCCGACGCCGGTATCGTCGACCGAGAACTGGTTCTCGGGCGCGCTGGCCCAGATGACGAAGGGAACGGTATCCGCCGTGGCGTTCTGGATGGCAAAGTAATCGCCGCCGAATTCCGCATTGTCATTGGCCGCCAGCCGCCAGTCGTTGGCCGGGAAGTTCCCGGTGCTGGTGTCGTCGAAATGGATGCGGTTGTTGGTGTGCTTCAGGCGAATCCAGTCGAAGCCGAAGGTTTCGCCATCGGCGCAGTTATAGCCGACGCAGAGACCGCCGAAGACGATCAGATCGTCCGAGATGACCTGATCCGCCGCCACGGGCGGTGCCGCCAGCATCGATGCTGCCAGTGCCGTCGATGTCAGAATTGGGTTGAACTGAGTTTCATGTCGATGACCTTCTCCAAATGGATAGCGCCACGCGCACCCCGCGCGGCGTATCGGAATGAATCGAAACCGGCGTCTTCCGGCTTATTGTTTGAATGCCGGTATTATACATCTCTGGCGAAACGGCCTTGATCGGGCGCAACGGCCAGGGTTTGCGCGGATATCGGCCAGCGGCGGCCGCGGCGGTCGGCAGGGCGCGCCAACATGAAAGGACCGGCCCGGACTGTCCCGGGCCGGTCCTGTTCCGGCTGGCGCAAGGCCTGCGACCGCCGGGTCGCGGCTCAGTCCCGTTGCAGCAGCCGTTCCAGCGCCTCGACCCGGCCGGTCAGCATGTCGCGATCGGCGCGAAGCTGGGCAATCTCGGCCTCTTGCCGGCCGATCTTGGCCTCTTGCCGGTCGATGAAGATATGCGCATGTTCCAGCGCGTTCAGCATCCCGCCCAGCTTTTGCGTCACGTCGATGGGGGCGCCTTCGGGCGTGGGGCCCACATTGGGCAGGAAGCCCTGGGCCCACATCTGCGTGGCATAGCTGGATTGCGGGATCACCGCGGCCTCGGTGAAGACCCGGTCGCAGCCGCCGCCGCAGGTGGTGCCGCCGGTGGTGAGCGTGCCGGCCAGCGTGGCGTTGCCGCTGTCGTCGATCTCGAAGAGCTTGGTCTTGGCGCCCGAGGTGGTGCCCACGGCGCCCTGCTTGAGGATGAAGTTGGTGCCGGCGCCGAAGCTCCATTCGCCATTCACATCGGTATTGGACAGGACGATTTCCGGCCGGCCCAGGTTCTTCAGTTCGAGCATGGTGCGCACCGACGAGCTGGCGCTGGCCTCCTCCACCAGGATGCGCGCGCTGCCGTCGGACTGCTTGACATGCAGCGGCGCGTCCGCGGTCAGGGTGCCGATGCCGACATCGCTGTCGATGTCGATCACCAGCGCGTTCGACGCGGCGCCGGGACGGATGCGGAAGGGCAGGGTGCTGCCGTTGGTGGCGTCACGGATGAAGAAGCTGGTCTCGTTGCCGGCCAGGTCCCAGGTCTGGGGTTGCCAGCCCGAGGCCGAGGTCTGTTCCAGCCGCAGGGTCGGGGTGTCGCCATTGGCCGATTGAATCTCGACCGCCGGGTTGGCGGTGCCGAGGCCCAGCCGGCCGCCATTGTCCAGCACCAGGGCATTCGACGGCGCGTTGGCCTCGAAGGTGGCGACGGCGCGGTTGACGGTGGCATCGACGATGCGGAAATATTCCCCGCCGCCGTTGACGTTCGAGTTGGCCTCGGCCGCCAGTCCTGATTGAAACTGCCTAATGGACGAGGTGTCGTCGATGGATCCGCAGGTTGTTTTCCTTCAGGCGGATCGTGTCCGCGCCACCAAGTTCGGGGTTCACGCAGTCGAAGCCGACGCAAAGGCTGCTGTAGACGATGCCGTTGTTGTTGGTCAGCACGGTATCGGCCCGGGCCGCCACGGCGGCAAGGCCGACAAGGGCGGAGGTGGTCAGAAGGCGGGACAGGGACGTGTCATGGTCAGGATCCCTTTCAGTATCTTTCCGGAAAAAGCCGGCGCGGATCGGATCGAGCCGGGGATTGCAGCAAAATGACTGGCCTTGGCCCCTGCAGGGCAGCGGCGGAACCGTCGAGGCGCGACTGCGCTTCATTTGCCCGGCCTGAAAGCGCGCGGCGTTCGGCAGATACGGCGCTGGCCCCGGGGTTGGAGGCAACTAATTAACCATCTTAGCATTTATCGGCATTTGCCACAGGCGCGCGCGGAGCCGGGCAGAAGGCCGGCCTTACTTCGCGCGGCCGAGCAGCCGTTCGAGCGCGCCGACCCGCTGTTCCAGCGCATCCCTGTCGGCCCGGAGGCGGGCGATTTCGACTCTTGCCGGTCGTGAAGATATGCACATGTTCCAGCGCGTTCAGCATCCCACCCAGCTTCTGCGTCACGTCGATGGGGGCGCCTTCGGGCGTCGGGCCGACGTTGGGCAGGAAAGCCCTGGGTCCATCTGCGTGGCATAGAGGGATTGCGGGATCACCGCGGCCTCGCGAAGACCCGGTCGCAGCCGGTGCCGCAGGTGGTGCCGCCGGTCACAAGTGTGCCGGTGAGGGTGGCGTTGCCGCTGTCGTCGATCTCGAAGAGCTTGGTCTTGGCCGCCGAGGTGGTTCCGACAGCGCCCTGCTTGAGGATGAAGTTGGTGCCGGCGCCGAACGACCATTCGCCGCCCGTGTCGGTGTTGGCCATGACGATCTCGGGGCGGCCGTTATTGGCCAGGCTGAGAAGCGTGCGGGGTGCGGTGGTCGCGGCGGTTTCGTCGATCCGAAGCCGGGCGGCGCCGTCGGCCCTGAGCATGTGCAGGCCGGCGGCGGGTGCGGCGGTGCCGAGCCCCAGCCAGCCATTGCCGCCGAGCACCAGCGCATCGCCGGGCGCGCCGGGCAGGAGCGTGACGGGCACGGTGGCCGCCGTCAGATCCGACAGGCGCAGCCCGGCATCGTCGCCGGTCAGCTGCCAGGCATAGGGCGTGCCGCCGCCCGAGCCGTCCTGCTCGACCCGGATCGCGGGGGTGTTGCCGGCCACCAGATGCAGGGTCGCGGCGGGCAGCGCGGTGCCGAAGCCGGCCTTGCCGGCGCTGTCGATATAGAGCGCGTTGGCGCGGGTGCCGTCGGCGACGGTCAGCACCGCGCCGGCGCCATCGGCATCCACGAGCGCGAAATAGCTGGCGCCGCCGCTGAAGGTATCGTTCGCCTTCAGCCGCCAGTCGCCGGCGGGAAAGCCCGAGGCGGGCGCGCGGGTATCGTCGAACAGGATGGCGTTGGTTTCGTATTTCAGCTTGAGCGTATCGTTATAGCCGAAGCTTTCGGAGCCGGTGCAGCCGAAGCCGACGCAGAGATTGCCGGCGATGGAATAGTTCCCGAAGGCGTTCTGAGCGGCCGGCGGCTGTGCAAGGCAGGCCAGCGCAACGGCGGCGGCCCCCGATATCGGTTTCATCTGGTCATCCCCTTCCCGTCGCATCGGCCGCCCCGGCGAGGGCGGCGCCATGTGATGCCATAACCTTGCGGGACAGCGAGGGCGCTGTCAAAGCAACCGAGGGAAGGCGGGCGGCGTGTCAGTCCTTACCGGCCAGAACCGTGGCAAGCTGCGCTTCCAGACGGGCGATGCGCGCGTCCTGCTGGGCGATGTAGAGGTGCGCGTGCTCGAGCTCGTTCAGCATCCGGCCCAGCTTGTCGGTCAGGTCGAAGGGCGCGCCTTCCGGTGTGGGGCCCACGTTCGGCAGGTATCCCAGCGCCCGCATCTGCGCGGCATGATCGGCGATCGAGGGCAGGGGATAGTCGGGTTCGAAGACCGCATCGCAGCCGCCACCACAGGTGGTGCCGCCGGTGGTCAGCGTGCCGGTGAGGATGGCGTTGCCGGTATCGGTGACCTCGAAGAGCTTGGTCTTGGCGTTCGAGGCCGAGCCGACGGCGCCCTGTTTCAGGATGAAATTGGTGCCCGCGCCGAAGGACCATTCGCCCCGTGTCGGTATTGGCCATGACGATCTCGGGGCGGCCGCTGTTGCGCAGTTCGAGCAGGGTGCGCGGGCTGACCGTGGTGCCGGCCTCTTCGACCAGAAGCTTGGCCGAGCCGTCGCTGCGGCTGATATGCAGCGACGCATCGGGGGTGATGGTGCGCAGGCCGATATTGCCGTTATCGGCGATCACCAGGGCCCCGGCGTTGCCGGTGCCCGGCCGGATCAGGATCGGTGTGACCGAATGGGTGACGTCGGTCAGCTGGAAGGCGTTCTCGTTGCCGGACAGGTCCCAGCCTGGGGGCCGTAATCGACCCGGACTGTTCCAGCCGCAGCGTCGGGGTGTCGTTGCTGTAGACGTGCAGATCGGCCTGCGGCAGCGTGGTGCGGAAGCCGACGTAGCTCGTCGTCGACATAGACCGAATTGGCCGGGGCATAGCCTTCGATCTTGAACACCTGGAACGGTCTGGCCGTCATGGATGGAAATCGAAGCCTGGCCATAGAGATGCGGTCATTGATCATCAGCGCCCAGTCGTGGGTGGGCTGGAACGGGCCGGTCGAGGTGTCCGCAGACTCGATGCCCAGAATGCCGCCCTTGAGCCGCAGCGGGTAGGAGCCGAGCTTTCCGCGCCGGTGCAGTCGGCCCCGGCAGAGATTGCCGGTGATGCTGTGATCGCCCGAGAGGACCGTCTGGGCGCCGGTCGGCGCGGCGGTCGCGGCGGGCAGGCGAGGAGTGGCGGCAAGGGAAAGGGCGGACGGGGCTTTCGGGGTCATTGGGTGCTCTCCTCCGGGATCTGGGATCTGGGGGTGTTTACGGCATTTGTCGCGCTCCGGTCGGGGCCGGTCAAGCCGGGCGGAGCGGAGCGCCGGGAGATCGCCCGCCCGGTGCGCGCCTGCCGCAACAGAAACCGGCCCCGGGCAGGGTGCCAGGCCGGTCGGGACAGCGAGCGCTGCGGCGGCTTATTCGCTGCGGCTTTCCAGAGCGTCGAGCCGCGCGGTCAGCTTCTGCGATGGCGGCCTTCTGGTCGGTGTTTTCGTGGTGCAAGCTCGCTGATGTAGATATGCGCCTTTTCCAGCTCGTTCAGCATCCGGCCATATTGTTCGGACATGTTGACCGGCTCGTTCGGCCGGGTCGGGCCGACATTGGGCAGGTGGCCCAGGGCGAACATCTGCGCCGCGTGGTCGGCGATCGAGGGCAGGGGATAGTCGGCGTCGAACACCGCGTCGCAGCCGGTGGAACAGGTCGGGCCGCTCGACGTCACCGTGCCGGTGAAGGTGGCGTTTCCAAGCTCGTCGATTTCCAGCATCTTGGTCTTGGCGCCGCTGGTGGTGCCGACCGCACCCTGTTTCAGGATGAACTTGGTCCCTGCCCCAAAGGACCATTCGCCGTTCTCGCTGGTATTGGCCATCACCACTTCGGGGCGGCCGTTGTTCTTGAGGTTGATCAGGGTGCGCGGGCCGGAGGTTCCGTTGAGTTCCTCGACCAGCACCATCGCGTTGCCGTCGGTGTGGCGGACATGCAGCGCGGCCGAGGGATTGTCGGTGCCCAGGCCGACATAGCCGTTGCCCTTGATGACCAGCGCGTCATCCGTGCCGGAACCGGGCAGGATCCGGAACGGCAGATGCGAACTGTTGTTGACATCGCGGATGAAGAAGTTGGTTTCGTTCCCGGCGATGTCCCAGGTATGCGGAGACCAGCCGTTCGAGCTGTCCTGTTGCAGACGCAGGGCGGGGCTGTCGCCATCGACCACATGCAGTTCCAGGGACGGGTTCGCCGTTCCGATGCCGATATCGCCGCTGCTGCCTTTGACGACCAGCGAATTGGTGGGGGCGCCGGCGCCGATCAGGAAGGGCGTCTTGTTGTTGGTGATGTCGTCGAAGCCCAATTCGTTCGCGTCGCCATTGTTCGAGCCATTTGCCCGAATTTGCCAGTCGACATAGGGGAAGCTGCCCGAGGCCGAGGTATCGTCGAACTTGATGCGCGTGTTGTTTTCCTTCAGCCGCAGCGTGTCGAAGCCGAAGTTTTCGGAGCCGGTGCAGTCCTGGCCGACGCAAAGGCTGTTGGTAATCGTGCCATCGGTGCCATTGGTCAGAATGGTCGTGGCCAGCGACGCGCCGGCGGTCAGTGCAAGGGCTGCGGCAGAGGCGAGAAGCCCGGTCGTGCGGTAAGTCATTATCCATCCCTTTTTCAATTGGTTCCTACCGGAGCGGCGCCTTTCTGCGAGGACGTTTGCGCGGCGGTCGGACGGTGTTACTGCTTGAGTTCCGCGCATTTCTCGGCGCGGCATTTGTCTTTTTTGGGGCAAGATAGCCGAAAATCGCGAATTTGACAGGATTTCTTGCGATTCTGCCCGAGATGTAAGGTTTCTCAACCCTAGCGGGCGGCGTGACGGCGCGGCGCCGTCGGGGAACGGAAAACCCTGCCCGGGGGACCCGGGCAGGGAGGAAGCTTTCCGACGATGTTGCGCGCGGTCGCGCGTTATTCGGCGTCAACCCGCTCTTGCAGGGCCTGCACGGCCGCCGTCAGCGCGGCGATCTGCGCGTCCTGACGGGTCAGCCGGTCTTCCTGCTGCGAGATGTAGATATGGGCATGTTCCAGCTCGTTCAGCATCCGGCCATATTGTTCGGACATGTTGACCGGCTCGTTCGGCCGGGTCGGGCCGACATTGGGCAGGTGGCCCAGGGCGAACATCTGCGCCGCGTGGTCGGAGATCGACGGCAGGGCATAGTCGGGATCGAACACCGCGTCGCAGCCGGTGGAACAGGTCGGGCCGCTCGACGTCACCGTGCCGGTGAAGACGGCATTCCCCAGGCTGTCGATGTCGAGCAGCTTGTTCTTGGCGCCCGAGGTGCTGCCCACCGTGCCCTGTTTCAGGATGAGGTTCGAGCCCGCGCCGATCGACCATTCGCCATTCACATCGGTATTGGACAGGACGATTTCCGGCCGGCCCAGGTTCTTCAGTTCGAGCATGGTGCGCACCGACGAGCTGGTGCTGGTCTCTTCCACGAAGACACGCGCGGAGCCGTCGGACTGCTTGACATGCAGCGGCGCGTCCGCAGCTCAGGGTGCCGATGCCGACATCGCTGTCGTTGTCGATCACCAGCGCGTTCGAAGCGGCGCCGGGACGGATGCGGAAGGGCAGGGTGCTGCCATGGGTGGCATCGCGGATGAAGAAGCTGGTCTCGTTGCCGGCCAGGTCCCAGGTCTGGGGTTGCCAGCCCTGCGAGCCGTTCTGCTCGAGCCGCAGCGTCGGCGTGTTGCCCTCGGTCCGGTGAATGCCGACCGCCGGGTTGGCGTTGCCGAAGGCGACCCGGCCGCCATCGTCGACATAGAGCGAGTTGCTGGGCGCGAGCGCTTCGAGCGTGAGGATGGTGCGGTTGTTGGTGGTGTCTTCGACCGAGAACTTGTTCTTGCCGCCACTGGCGGTGTCGTTCGCCGTCAGCTGCCAGTCGACATTGGGGAAACTGCCCGTGGACGAGGTGTCGTCGAACTTGATCCGCAGGTTGTTTTCCTTCAGGCGCAGCGTGTCGAAGCCGAAGCTTTCGCCGTTGACGCAGTCGAAGCCGACGCAGGCCGAGCCATCGACGATCAGATCGTCGTTGAAGACCTGATCGGCCTGGGCGATGCCCGCGCTCAGGCCGAAGGCCGCCGCGGTCGAAAGAAGCTTAACCAATCCCTTGTTCATAATTCATCTCCTTGGTTTGAAATATCGGCCCACGGAAACACGAAATGCGGGGCCAGTTTGTTGGTGAGGTGGTCCCGAGACCCGAGGCGCGCGTCGGCGCGCCGGACTCAGCTTTCCTCCTTGACCTCCTCGGGGGTGATGATCACGCCGCGTTCGACGACGAAATGACCGGTGGTATAGTAGGGCACGGCGCGGTCGGTCGGCTGTTCGCCCTCGCGGCCGGTGTCGATCGGGTTGACGATCTTGACCCGCTTGTCGGTCGCCGCCGACATCTCGTAGCGATAGACGCCGTCCTGCACCTCGCCCTTCAGCTGGTAGACCGGGGTGCCTTCCTTGGCATAGATCTTGACGATATGGCCGTTCGGTTCGGCAACGGTCAGCGTGGCGTTCGACAGGCCGACCCAGTTCACGAACCAGAAAGCGTTGGAATTGTGCTGCTCGACCGGCTCGGCCGCGATGGCGGCGGGGGCGGCGAAGGCAAGGGCGAGGCTGATGATCGTGGGTTTGATAAACTTCATCTTTTCGGTCCTGTAATGACTGTTCCCGTAAACTGCGCCAGGCGCTCGGGATAAACTAGTACGGAAAACCACCAGCGCCGCAAGCACCGGACTGCGACAAAATGCACCAGGAGGATAGCCGAGTCCCTCTGACCTGCAAAGCGGTTTTTCCGATCAACCCATGGGCGAGGCATGCGACGGCCGACCGGGCCGGTGCCCGATGATCGAGCTGCGCGCGCCGCCGGGCGATGTCGAGACGGGCGTGCTCCGGCTCGTCCGGCATCCGGCCCGGCTTATGGTGCGGTCGATGGCGGCGGCGCCGGCCCGGGTGCCTCAGTCGCTGCTGCGCGGCTGGATGGTTTCGCTGCGCTCGGTCTGGTCGGTCTGGGGGACGCGGCTCGATTCGGTCTCGAACCAGATCCGGGCATCGCTTTGCGCCTGGGTGATCTGTTCGGGCGTCATCGACTGGGCCAGCGCGTCGCGCTGCTGGGCGGCCTGGGAATTGCCCTGCGCGGCGGCGATGTTCAGCCATTTATGCGCGGTCACGGGATCGGCCGCGACCCCGGTGCCGGCGGTCAGCGCCTCGCCCAGCTTCAGCTGCGCCACCACGTCGCCCTCCTCGGCGGCGCGGGCGAACAGTTCGGCCGCGCGGGCCTCCTGGCCTTGCTGGGTCTGCAGATAGAGGCCCATAGCGGTCATTGCCGGGCGGTTGTCGGCGCCGGCCTGGGCGTCGAGCCAGCCGACGGCGGCGGCATCGCCCTGTTCGGCGGCCAGCAGCGCCCAGGGCACGGCGTTCTGCGGCGCGACCAGCCCGTCGAGCTTGCCCGCGCCGGCCATCTGCCCCAGCTTCAGCGCCGCCAGCGGAAAGCCGGTGTCGCGCAGCGCGCGGCGCAGCAGGTCCACCGCGCCGGGCAGATCGGTCTCGGTGCCGCGGCCGGCCTCCATCATGCCGGCCAGGGCCACCATGCCCTGGGGCGAGGTCTGCGCCGCCGCCTGGCTGTACCAGTTCACCGCCTGGGCATCGTCCTGCGGGATGCCCCATTTCTCGCCCTCGGAAAAGACCAGCCCGAGGTTGACCTGCGCCCCCGCCTCGCCGGCCTGGGCGGCGGTGGTCAGCCAGCGCAGCGCCTCGCCCGGGTTGGCCTCGGTCCCGAGGCCTTGCAGGTAATGCATTCCGGCCTCGCGCTGGGCCACCGGGTTGCCGGCCTCGGCGGCGCGCAGATACCAGCCCAGCGCGGCGGTCTGGTCCTGGGCCACGCCACGGCCCTGATCGAGCGCGGCGGCCAGGTTCATCTGGGCCGTCTGGTGGCCGCTGCCGGCGGCGGCCGTCAGCCAGCTCACCGCCGCTTCGTTGTTCTGCGGCACGCCTTCGCCCATCGAATAGGCGCGGGCCAGTTCGTATTGCGCCTCGACGTAACCCTGATTGGCGGCGGCCTGGAACAGGGTGAAGGATTGTTCGGGGCGCTTTTCGGTGCCGGTGCCGGCGCGCAGCAGCAGCCCGAGGTAATACTGCCCCTCGGCGTTGCCGGCGCCGGCGGCCTGTTGCAGCAGCCCGACGGCGGCCTTGGCGGCGTCTTCCTGCTTGGTCGAGAGATAGAGCCGGGCGAGGAAGACGGCGGCCTCGACATTGCCCTGTTCGACGGATTTCTGCAGCCAGTCGGCGGCGCCCTGCAGATCGCGCGGGCCGCCACGGCCTTCGGCCAGGACCTGGCCCAGCCGGTATTGCGCCAGTGCCGAGCCTTCGGTTTCGGTTTCGGCCAGCAGGGTCAGCTTCTGGCGGACGGTGACGAAATCGCCGGCGCGCCAGGCCTCTTCGACCTCGGCCATGGTGGGGGCGGGTTGCGGCGCCGGACTGGCCTGGGTCGCGGCGGCATCGCTGTCCGAGGTCTGGGCCGGTGCTGCGCCCGGCGGCCAGACTCAGGCCGAGCGCGGAGGAAAGCAGGAGCGTGGAAATGCGGGATGTCTTGGGCATCGTCTTGGCAATCTCTTCAAGTGGGGGCCGGGGAAGCGACCGGCGGGAAAAGGTTTTTACCGGCGCGAGACTATGCGCGGGACGAGGCGGGGTCAAACCGGCAATCGCTGTGCGATCCAGATCGCGGCGGTGGCCGCCGCCAGAGCCGCGCCGAAGGGCAGGGCGCGGGTCGGGCCCAGCTGGCCGCCGCCGCTGCGCAGCGCATGGAGCAGCGCCGTGGCCAGCGCGGCGAGCGTCGCCAGAAGCACCATCGTCGGCAGCAATTCGGGGCCGAGCGCGGCGCCGAGGCCCGCCATCAGCTTGACATCGCCCAGCCCCAGCCCCTCGCGGCCGCGCAGCCAGCGATAGCCGATGCGCACCAGAAGGAAGCTGCCAACGCCCGCCACCGCGCCCCAGAGCGCCAGCGACAGGGGCGGGCCGCCGCCGAGCAGCGAGAGCGCCAGCGCCGCCAGCAGCAGCCCGAGGGTCATTGGGTCGGGCAGGCGGAAGCGGGTCAGGTCGGCCGCCGCCAGCGCCGGCAACAGCCACAGGAACGCGGCCCCGGCCCAGGCCAGCGCCGGCGTCGGCGCCAGCAGCGCCGCGATCAGGCCCAGCCCGGCGCAGGCGATCTCGAGATAGAGAAACCAGGCCGGGATCGCCGCGCCGCAGCTGCGGCAGCGCCCGCGCGACAGGGCGAAGGAGGCGATCGGCACCAGATCGCGCGGCCCCAGGGTGCGGCCGCAGCCGCGGCAATGCGAGCGCGGGCGCAGGATGCTTTCGCCACGCGGCAGCCGGTCGGCCGCCAGCGCCAGGAACGAGCCCGCGATGGGGCCCGCCAGCAGGATGCCAAGCGTGGTCGGATCGGAAAGCTCCATGCCGCTTGATAGGGCAGGCAAGCCCCGTTGTCAGCCCGCCTTGCGGGGTCTAAGGTGCGGCGACGGCCCGGATCATTCCCCGGTCAGGCAGGATTGAGAGCGGAATTGAGAGAAGGAAATTCATTATGAACCGCAATGGGATGGCCCATGGCCCCATCGAGGCCGCCGATACCGCGCCGGCCCGGGCCCGCGCCGGCGATGCCGGGTTTTCGCTGCTCGAACTGATGGTCGTGGTGGTGATCCTGTCGATCCTGGCGCTGGTCATCGTGCCGCGGGTCATCGACCGCCCGGATCAGGCCCGGGTGGCGCGGGCGCGCACCGATATCTCCAGCATCGCCAATGCGGTGAACCTCTATCGGCTGGACAATTTCCGCTATCCCACCACCGAGCAGGGCCTGCAGGCGCTGGTCAGCAAACCCAGCACCGCGCCGGTGCCCGAGAACTGGACCAAGCAGCTCGACCGGGTGCCGGTCGATCCCTGGGGCACGCCCTATCAGTATCTGCAGCCCGGGGTGCATGGCGATTTCGACATCTTCACCTATGGCGCCGATGGCGTGGCGGGCGGCAGCGGCGCGGACGCGGATATCGGCTCGTGGGACGCGAACTGAGCCTGGCTGACCGACGGGGCCGCGAGGCCGGTTTCACCCTGATCGAACTGATGGTGGTGGTGGCGATCCTGTCCACCCTGGCGCTGGGCGTGGCGCTGTCGGCCGGTCGCGGCGGATCGCGTGGAGAGAGCGATCTGGCGCGGTTTCGCGCCGGCTTCGATCTGGCCCGGGCGCTGGCCATCGAGGGAAACGAGATGCGCGGCCTGACGCTGGGCCCGAAGGGGATGCAGGCGCTGGTCTGGCGGCTGGGCGCGGAGGGCGGCGTCTGGACCGAGCTGGGCGGGCCGCAGCCCTGGCGCGGCCGGGTGGCCTTTGCCCCGCGCCAGCCGGGCCGGGCGGGCGAGCCCGACCTGGTCTTCCTGCCCAATGGCCGCTCGACCGGCTTCTCGGTCCGGTTCGACGGCGACGACAGCGGCAGCTGCGAAAGCGACGGCTGGGCAGGGCTGACATGCGGCTGAGGCGGGGCGATACGCGCGGCTTCACCTTGGTCGAGCTGGCGGTTGCAATCCTGATCCTGTCGATCGCCGCCATCGCCGCGATCCGCGCCGGCGGCGGCGCGCAGGAGGCGCTGGGCGGGATGCAGGCGCGGGTGCTGGCCCGCATCGTGGCCGAGAACCGCGCCCAGGAATTGCGGGCCTTCGGCGCCCGCGCGCCGCTGCCCGAGACGGTGGCGATGGGCGGGCAGAGCTTCCGTGTCAGCGTCGAGCGGACCGCCACCGAGGGCGGGCTGGAGCGCGCGGTGATCGTGGTGCGATCCGAGCTTGGCCCCGGCGCGCGGCTGGTGGCCTTCGTGCGGCGTGCGGGGGCGGCGGGATGAGCCGGCGCGACACCACCCGGGGCCTGACCCTGATCGAGCTGGTGGTCGCGATGGCGGTCTTCGCGCTGGTCGCCGTCATGGGCCTTCAGGCGCTGAGCGGGATGCTGCGCCAGCGCGACCGCGCCGCCGATCATGCCGGCGCCAGCGCCGCGCTGGGCCAGGCCGCCGGGCTGATCCGCCACGATCTGGGCGCGGTGATGCCGGTGCTGTTCTATCCGCCCGAGGGCCGCGCCCAATCGGCCCTGACCGATCTGCGCGGCCAGAGCGGTTTCGCGCTGACCGTCGCCAACACCCGGCCCTATGCCCCCCTGGGCGCGACCGGGCTGATGACCCGGGTCGAATACCGCTTCGACGCCGAGACCGGCGGGCTTTACCGCCGCGAATGGCGCAGCGCCTGGCCCGCCACCGCGGCCGAGCGCGGCCCCGAGGTTCTGGTGCTCGACGGGGTGCAGGCGCTGGGCCTGCGCAGCTATTGGACCGGCCTGGGCTGGATCGACGGGCTGCGCTTTGCCGCGCTCGACCAGCTGCGGGCCGAACAGGGCGCCAGCACCCAGGATGCCGAGGGCAGCGGCCCGGAAAGCTATTCCGACCAGTTGCCGCTGGCGGTCGAGATCACGCTGACCACCACGGCCTTCGGCACCATTACCCTGATCGAGAGCCCGTCATGAGCGCGCCGCGGGGTTTCGTCCTGGTCAATGCGCTGGTGCTGGTGGCGGCGCTGGCGGCGGTGGCGGTGTTCATGCTGGCGCGGGCCGAGGAGGCGCGGCTGCGGGCCGGTGCGGCGGTCGAGGCGGCGCAGCTGGGGCTTTACCTCGATGCGTTCGAGGCCCAGGCGCTGCAGGTTCTCGAGGAGGACGGCGCTGGCGGGGTGCCGATCGATTCCCTGAGCGAGAGCTGGGCCAGGCCGCTGCCGCCGGTGCCGCTGGATCGCGGCCAGGTCAGCGGCGAGATCGTCGATCTGCAGGGGCGGTTCAACATCAACGCGCTGGCCAATCCGGGCGACGAGCTGGCCCGCGCCAGCTTCGACCGGCTGGCGCTGCGGCTGGGCCTGTCGCCGCAGGTGGTCGAGGATATCGTCGAGTTCCTGTCGCCCGGCGGCCCCGAGGATGCCCGCGCCTATGCCCGCGCCGATCCGCCGGTCCGGCCGGTCGGCGGCGCCATCCTGATGCGCGAACAGCTGCGCCAGATCCCGACCCTGTCTGAGCGCGACTATCGCCGGCTGGAACCCTTCGTGGCAGCGGTGCCGGGGGGGCTGAAGCTGAACGTCAACACGGTGTCGGCCGAGGTGCTGGCCAGCGTCCTGCAGAACGTCAACGCGGCGGCGGTCGCGGCGCTGGTGGCGAGCGCCCGGCGGCAGCCCTTCGCCGCGCCGGGCGCCTTCCTGACCGAGCTGTCGCGGGTGATGCGGGAAGAGGATTTCGCCACCGTGCCCGAGCAGATCTTCACCACCGGATCCGAGTGGTTCGCCTTCGAGGCGGCGGCCGAGCTGGACGGGCGGGTGGTGACCCGGCGGGCGGTGATCCGGCGTTTGCCGCTTCCCCAGGCGCCCCTGGTGACCTATCGTATCGACAATTGGAACTGAGCGAACGGAACGAGGCGGACCGGGACCGGTGGTGAAGCAGGACAAGATCGCGGCCGAGGCAAAGCCCCTGGTCAAGCCCTTTGACGAAAAGGGTTTTCTGCGCCTGTCGCCGGGCGGGCCCAAGCCTTCGTCACGACAGGTCGGGCTGGTCGACGGGGCGCGGGTGGCGGTGATGGCGCTGGCGCTGCCGGGGGGCGTGCAGGGCGCGGCGCGGGAAAGGGTGGCGCGGCGGCAGGTGGCCGACCTGACCGGCCAGCCGGCCGAGGCGCTGGACGTGCGGCCGTTCCATGGCCCCGGTGGCGCCAAGGTCTGGGACCGGGTGCTGGTGGCCGATGCCGCGGCGGTGGCCGAGTGGCGGGCGCAGGCCGGGGCGGCGGCGCGCGCGGTGCTGCCCGACTATCTGGCCTTGCCGGCCGGGGAAGGCCTGTGGGTGCTGGCGGTCGAGGGCGAGCGGGCGATGGTGCGGCTGGGCCTGACCGACGGCTTCACGGCGCCTCTGGATCTGGCCTCGGCATTGTTGGAACAGGCCCTGGCCGAGGCTGGAGAGGCCGCCCGCCCGAAGGCGATTTTCCTTATGGGAGAGGATGTTAGCGGTCTCGATCGCTGGGCCGAGGGGCAGGGGCTGACGCTGGTCCGCGAGGCCGATGCGCTGGGCAGGCTGGGCCTTGCGGCCCCGAAGCCGCTGGCCCATGGCGAGGCCGGGTTCGACCTGCGGCGCGACAGCCAGGCGGCGCGGGCGAAGCTGCGCGCGCGGGTGATGCCGTGGCGCTGGCCGGTGCTGGCCGGGCTGGCGGCGGCGGCGCTGTGGGCCAGCGGGCAATACCTGGCGACCCTGCGGCTGGACGAGGAGCGGCGCGAGCTGGCGGCGGCCTCGACCGCGCTGGTGCGCGAGCATTTCGTCCCCGACGGCCCGATCCTGGACATCCGCACCCAGGTGGCCCGCGCCCTGGCGGCGCGGCAGGCCGGCGCCGGCGCGGGTGCCGGAGAAGCCGGGCCGCTGGACCTGTTCGGGGTCGCGGCCGAGGTGATGACCGCGCGGAAGGCGGGCATCGAGCTGGTCAATTACGGCGCCAGTCAAGGCCTTGAAATCACGGCAAGAACCGAAGATTTCGCGGCGCTGGACGCGCTGGTGGCGGCGCTCGATTCGGCCGGGTTGCGGATCGAGGTGGTGCAGTCGCGCACGGTCGAGGGCGGCGGGGCCGAGGCGCGGCTGAAGCTGAGTGCCGGCAAGGGGGAGGGTAGCCAATGAACCTGATCGACTGGTTATCGGCCCGGTCGCCGCGCGAGCGGGTGCTGATCGCGCTGCTGGCCGGGCTGGCCCTGCCCGCCGCGCTGATCCTGGGGGTGCTGATGCCCTTGTCCGAACGCCGCGCCGGGGCCGAGCGGGCGCTGGACGAGGCGCGGATGCTGAATTCCTGGGTCGCGGGCCGCGCGGCCGAGGCGGCGGCGCTGGCGCCTGTCACCGAGGGCGAAAAGCAAGTCTTTGATCCGATTGGCCTTTCCGCGATGGAACAGGGGCTGAAAAAGGCCCGGCTGTGGCCCTATGTCAGCCGGTTGGAGGCGCGCAGCCAGGGCGGTGTGGCGCTGGATTTCGAGGAGGTCGAGTTCGTCGATCTGATGAACTGGCTGGAAGCGGTCAGCCCGCGCTGGGGCTATGATTTCGACACGCTGCGGATTGAGCCGCGACAGCAGCCGGCAATGGTGAAGGCATCGCTGGTGCTGCGGGCGGCGGGTTGAGCGGCGGTAAAGCCACCGTCCCGGCGGGTTAATGGGTTAATCGGCGCGGTTGCGCGCTGTCTGCCCGCCGGCTGCCGCGCGGCTGCGATCCGTCTGGCACCGGGTAGGGTAAGGATTGCGACGCGAAAGGGTTGACCCGGCGCGCGGTGGGGCGGCCGGGCCAGCGCCCTGGCGCCTTAGCCCGCGACGACGGCTTGCAGATCGAAGATCGGCAGCAGCACCGACAGGACGATGGTCAGCACGAAGGCCCCGACCAGCATCATCAGCATCGGTTCGAGCAGCGCGGCGATGCGCTTGCGTTCGGTCGAGAGCGCGTTTTCGACCATCATCGCGGCGCGTTCGGTCATCCGCGCCAGCCGCACCGAGGCCTCGCCCGCCGAAATCAGCTGCCGCGCCACGGGCGGCACGATCGAAAGCCGTTCCAGCGCGGTCGAGAGGGTTTCGCCTTCGCGCACCGCTTCGGTGACGCGGGCGGCCTCGTCGGTGAAGCGGTCGATGGACAGGACCTGGGCGGCGCTTTCGGTGGCGCCGACCACCGGCTGGCGGCTGGCCAGCACCAGGGCCAGGGTGCGCAGATACTGCACCGCCGCGCCGCGCCGCATCAGCCCGCCCACCAGCGGCAGGCGCAGGAAGGCCCGTGCCCGCGCCTGGCGCCAGGCGGGGATGGTGGACGAGGCGATCCACAGCGCCACCAGCCCCAGCGCCGCGGCGGCGAGCAGGTATTTCTGCGCCGAAATCCAGTTGGTGATGCCCAGCATGATCTGGGTCAGCTCGGGCAGGGGGCGGCCGGAGAGTTCGAACATCGAGACGATTTCGGGCGCGACCGTGGTCATCAGGATGCCGCAGACCAGAAGCGACACGGCGGCGACGAAGGCCGGATAGATCAGCGCGGTGGAGATCTGCGCCTTGTCGGTGCCGAGCGTTTCCAGGTGGTCGGCCAGTTCGCCCAGCACGGTGGCGGTGTCGCCGGCGTTTTCGCCGGCCCGCACCGAGGCGATGTAATAGGCCGGCCAGCCGGCGCCCGAGCGTTCGAGCGCCTCGGAGAGCGAGGCGCCTTCCATCAGTTCGGCCCGGGCCCTGGCGGCGACGGCATCGAGCGCCGGATGGCCGCCCTGGCGCACCGCTTCGAGCGCCGCCTCGGCCGGCATTTCGGCGGCCAGAAGCGTGGCCATCTGGCGGGTGAAGACCGATTGCAGATCGGGGCTGAGCCGGGTGCGGCGGGCGGTCAGGTTGAGCGCGGCGCCCGGTTTGCGGGCCTGGGCATCGAGCTCCGATACATAGAGCCCGCGCGCCTTCAGATCGGCGGTGGCCTGGGCCTCGGTCTCGGCCAGGACGGTGCCGGTCTTGCGCCGGCCGGCATCGGTATAGGCGGTAAAGCGATAGGCCTTCATGCCACGTCGCCCACCACGCGCAGGGTCTCGGCCAGGCTGGTTTCGCCCTTCGCCACCTGTTTCAGCCCCTGGCCGATCAGGGTTTCGCCGGCGGAGAGGGCGATGGATTTCAGCTCGGATTCCGGCGCGCCGCGGTCGATGGCCTCGCGCAGGGCTTCGCCGACCTCGACCATCTCGAAGATGCCCAGCCGGCCGGCATAGCCCGAGCCGTTGCAGGCCTCGCATCCGGTGGGATCGTGGATCTGCAGCGGCAGGGGGACGTGGTGATGGTCGAAATAGGCGGCCTCGGTGGTGGAGGGCGCGTGCGGCGCCTTGCAGGCGGGGCAGAGGCGGCGCAGCAGGCGCTGGGCGATGACGCCCCTGAGCGTGGCGGCGATGAGGAAGTTGTCGAGCCCGAGGTCGCGCAGGCGAACCACGGCACCGACCGAGCCGTTGGCGTGGAGCGAGGAGAACACCAGGTGGCCGGTGAGGGCGGCCTGGGCGGCGGTGGTGGCGGTTTCGCCGTCGCGGATCTCGCCCACCAGGATGACGTCGGGGTCCTGGCGCAGGGTGGCGCGCAGGCCGGCGGCGAAGGTCATGCCGATCTCGGCGTTGATCTGGGATTGGCTGATGCCGGGCAGGTCGTATTCGATCGGGTCCTCGACGGTGACGATGTTGCGCTCGTCGCGGTTGGCCAGCTGCAAGAGGGAATAGAGCGTCGTCGTCTTGCCGGCGCCGGTGGGGCCGGTGGCGAGGATGATGCCGTTCGGGAAGGCCGAGAGACGCTCGAGCAGGGCCTCTTGCGCCGGGCTAAGGCCGAGCGCGTCGAGCGGCATCAGCCCCGAGGAGCGGTCGAGGATCCGGAGCACGATCCGTTCGCCGTAATTGCCCGGAAGGGAGGACACTCGGGTGTCGATCGAGCGGCCGCCCAGGCTGAGCGGGATGCGACCGTCCTGCGGCAGGCGGGTCTCGGCGATGTCGAGTCCGGCCATGACCTTGAGCCGGCTGACCACGCGCTTCACCGGCACGTCCGAGCGGTCCATCACGGTCTGCAGGAAGCCGTCGACGCGCAGGCGCACCCGGAGGCCGCCCTCGTAGGGTTCGACATGCAGGTCCGAGGCGCCGGCGGTGACGGCGCGTTTCAGCAGGCCGTTCACCAGCTGGATCACCGGGGCGTCGCCGGCCTCTTCCAGCAGGTCGCGGCCGCGGGCCGAGGCGGGCAGGTTCTCGAGATCGAAGCTCAGCTCGTCGGAGGCGGCGTCGGAGGATTGATAGACCCGGGTGAGGGCGGTCTCGAACCCGGCGGCGGTTTCCCGGATCAGGGTCAGCGGCCCGGCGGGGGCGCGGCGCTGGGCCTCGCGCAGGCCGAGCGAGGTGGCGGCGGGCCCGGCGATGATGCTGGCGCCATCGAGGATGACCTGGGCATCGCGCGCCAGCGCGAAGGGCAGGCGGGCAGGCTTGCCTGCGGGCGTCGGCGGGAGAGGGGTATCGGGATGCGGGGCTGCCATCGGCCTGTCGTCGGGTGATCGGAAATGCTTTGTCAGGCCAAGTGTCCTCCATCGGACGGGGGAATGGCAAGGACGCTTTGGCCCGGTGCCGGGAATTGCCGCCCTCACGCGTCTCCCGCCCCTTCGACCGGGTGCCGGCGTGTCCGCGTTGCGCGCGCCCACCCCGACGCGCTCGGGCGGCAATGATGCGCGCCCTTCCGGTGTCGGGGCGGGGAGAGTGCGGGAGCCTCCGGCGGGGATATTTGGGGTCAGATGAAGCAGGGGATCGGTCCGCCCTTCATCTGACCGGAAATATCCAGGGGTCTGGGGCTGGCCCCCAGCTTTCTGCGGTCTGGGGGCTGGCCCTCAGCTTTACAGGGAAAAGTGGGTGCCGGCCCCAGCTTCGCAAGCGGATCAGGGCTTGACGATGCGGTTGCGGAGCGTGCCGATCTTTTCGATTTCCAGCTCGAACACATCGCCCGGGGCCAGGCGTTTGCCCAGTTCGAGCCCGCAGCCGGTGCCGACGGTGCCGGAGCCGATCACCTCGCCGGGGTAGAGCGTTTCCGAGGCCGAGATATGGGCGAGGATCTTGCCGAAATCGTGCTGCATGTCGCGGGAATTGCCGCCGCCCCAGCGTTCCCCGTTGACCCTGAGTTCCATGTCGAGGGCGATCGGATGCTGGACTTCGTCCGGGGTCAGGATCCAGGGGCCGAGGATGTTGCCGGTGTCGAAATCCTTGCCCTTGGCCGGGCCGAGTTGGCCGGGCATCTCGCGCATCTGGGCGTCGCGGGCCGAGACGTCGTTGAGGATGGTGTAGCCGAAGATATGCTCATGCGCCTCTTCCGGCTTGATGTTCTTGCCCTCCTTGCCGATGACGATGGCCAGTTCCAGTTCGACGTCGAGATGTTCGGCATAGCCGGGCCAGATCACGTCGGTCTCGTGGCCGATGAAGCTCATCCGGTTGCCCTTGTAATAGATCGGCTGGTCGTACCAGACCGGGGGCAGCTGCGGCTCGGGCTGGCCGAAGGCCTTGAGGCAGTTGAAGAGATGTTCCTCGAACACCAGGCAGTCACGATATTGCACCGGCATCAGCGGCGGCAGGAAGATCACGTCGGCCGCCGGGACGAAGGCGCGCTTGTTGGCGCGGCGGATGAGGTTGTCGGCCTGTTCGATGCCATAGTCGCCTTCGTGGATCACCGAGAGCATGTTGGTGAAGGTATCGGTCTCGTAGCGCGCGAAATGGGCGGCGCGGTCGAGATCGAGGAAGGTCTCGTCATCGAGCGGCGAGACGACGCGGACCTTGCCGCCGTAGAATACCGATCCAAGTCTCATGGTCTTACTCCTCGAATATCGCGACGGCGCGGGTGAAGCCGGCGCTGGCGCCCTTGATCTTGTAGGGGAAGCAGGAGATCAGGAAGCCGTTGCCGGGGAGCGTGTCGAGGTTCGACAGTTTCTCCATGTGGCAATAGCCGATCTCCATGCTGGCCCTGTGTCCTTCCCAGATGATGGCGGGGTCGTGGGACCTGGCGTATTGCTGCGCGGTCAGCGCGAAGGGGGCGTCCCAGCTCCAGGCATCGGTGCCGGTGACCCTGACGCCTTTTTCCAGAAGATAGAGCGTGGCATCTCGCCCCATGCCGCAGCCCTTCATCAGATAGTCGGGCTGGCCATAGTGGCTGCCGGCCGAGGTGTTGACGACGACGATGTCGAGCGGCTGGAGGTCGTGGCCGATGCGGGCCAGTTCGGCTTCGACATCCGCGGGCTGGACGATATAGCCGTCGGCGAAATGGCGGAAGTCGAGCTTGACGCCGGGGTTGAAGCACCAGTCGAGCGGCACCTCGTCGATGGTGATGGCGCGTTCGCCGTTGTTCATCGTGGAATGGTGGTGATAGGGGGCGTCGAGGTGGGTGCCGTTATGGGTGGCGATGGTCAGCCGCTCGACCGCCCAGCCTTCGCCGCCGGGCAGGTCCTCGCGCTTGAGCCCCGGAAAGAAGGCCATGACCTGTTCGGCGGTCTGGGCATGGGTCATGTATTCGATCTCGGGCAGCATGATGGGCGGGTCCGAGACGATGCCGGTTTCAAGCGGCACGGAGATGTCGACGAAGCGTCTGGGCATGGCAGGTCCTTTCGGGTCGGGGAAACGGGTGAGGCGGGGACGCGAGCGCGCGCTCGCGTGGTGCGCCGGCGCGGGTGGCGCGGGGACCAGGCGGTGTGCCGTCATATCAGCCCCGTGGCGAGCGGCGGGAAGGCCAGGACGAGGGCGAGGACGAAGAGCATCAGCAAGGCGAAGGGGGCCGCGCCGAGGAAGATGTCGCTGAGCGAGATCGAGGGATCGTCGAGCGCCGATTTGATGACGAAGACCGAGATGCCGAAGGGCGGCGTGAGGAGCCCGACTTCGACCGCGATGACGGTGACGATGCCGAACCAGACGAGGTCGACCCCCATATCGGTGATCACCGGCAGCATCAGCGGCACCAGGATCAGCATGATCGAGGAGGAATCGAGCACCGCGCCCATCAGGATCACCAGCCCGACATAGGCGAGGATCACGCCCCAATATCCGATCTCGGCCCCCGCGACATAGGCACCGAAGCCGGCGGGCACGCCGGAGAGCGCCAGCATCCGGCTGTACATCTGCGCGGCGATGATCAGGAAGGAAATCGCGGCCGTGACCAGCCCGGTATCCTGCAGCACCTGCCAGAAGTCGCGCCAGCCGAGGGTCCGGCGCGCGAGGCCGAGGAGGATGGCGCCGAGGCAGCCGACCGCGCCGGCCTCGATCGGGGTGAAGAGCCCGCCATAGATGCCGCCCAGCACCAGGGCGATGAGGGCGGCGATGGGCAGGCCCTTGGCCGCGGCCTCGGCCGGGGTGAGGGCGGGCGTGTCGGTACCCGTCGCGATGCCAGGGCCGAGCAGCGCCGGCCGCAACAGCGCCGCGAGCCAGATGGCGGCGCCGAAGGTCAGCGCCAGCAGGAGGCCGGGCAGGATGCCGGCGATGAAGAGATCGCCCACGGATTGCTCGGTCAAGGGGCCGTAGAGGATGAGGAGCAGCGAGGGCGGGATCAGCATCCCCAGCACGGACGAGCCCGCCACCACGCCGACGGCGAAGCGCTTGCCATAGCCGTGGCGGATCATCTCGGGCACCGCGATGCGGGTGAAGACGGCGGCCGAGGCGATGGAAATGCCGGTGATGGCGGCGAAGATCGCGTTGGCGCCGACGGTGCCGATGCCGAGGCCGCCGCGCAGGCGGCGGAAGAGGTGGTTGGCGACGTCGAAGGCATCGCGGCCCATGCCGGTGACCGAGACGAGGTATCCCATCAGCACGAAGAGCGGCACGACGCCGAAGAAATAGCTGGAGATCGTCTCGGACGCGGCCAGGGCCAGAAGCTTGCCGGCGAGCAGCGGCGAGCCCTTGATTGCCCAGACGCCGACATAGGAGGACAGCATCAGCGCGAAGGGCACCCAGAAGCCGAGATAGATCATCGTGACCATGGCGCCGAAGCTGATCAGGCCGATCTCGAACGGGGTCATGCCGGCGCCCCCTTCACGAGTTTCAGCGCCGCCGCGACGGCGTGCAGGCCAAGCTGGACCAGAAGCGCCGCGCAGCCCAGGACGATGATCGCCTTCACCGGCCAGACGGGGGCGATGAAATCGCCGAGGGTGCCCTCATAGGTGCCGCGGGTCCAGGCCTTGACCAGTAGCGGCCAGGAGGCGGCGATGATCTGCCAGACCAGCGCCAGCGCGGCGAGCGAGAAGATCAGTTCCAGCCCGTGGCGGGCGCGGGGGCTGCGGCGGGCGAGGCCGTTCAGAAGCAGCTCGGTCCGGGTCAGGCGGCCCATGCGGAAGGTCTGTGCGATCTGCAGGAAGACGATGGCGACGATCGACATCGAGACCATTTCCGGTACGCCCGAGATCGGCGCGTCGAAGGCGCCGCGGCCGATGACATCGGCGTTGACCAGCACCATGACGGCGACGATCAGCAGGGTTCCGGCGATGTTGAGCCCCTGGGTGACGGCATCGACCGCCTTGCGGATCGCAAGGAACCAGCCGGGCAGGCCGGGGTCGGGCTGGGGGGCGGTGGGGGCGGTCATGGGGGCGGTCTTTCGTCGGGCTTGAGGGACGGGGCACGGCGGCACCTTCCCCGGGCGAGGAGGCCCGGGGAAGGTGGGGGCGCGTCAGGTCATTCCTGATCCCAGTTGCGCACCGGCGTGGCGCCGGCGGCGCGCATCGTGTCCATATAGGCCTTGAGCACGGCGGTGCCGTTCTTGCCTTCGGCGTCGAGCTGTTCGGCCCAGAGCCTGGCGACGTTGTCCATGCCGCCGGCCCAGCGTTCGCGGAAGGCCTGATCGACCTCGGTCACCGTCGCGCCCTGTTCCTGCATCAGCCCGAGGAACTTGGCGACCGAGGCGTCGAGGTCCTGCTGATAGGCCACGGCATCGGCCTTGGCGGCAGCCTTGAGCGCCGCCTGAACCTCGGCCGGGAGCCCGTCGAACCAGTCCTTGTTAGCGGCGATCCCGCCGGCATATTGGGCGCCGAAGCCGACGCGGGTGATATAGGGCGCGACCTCGTGCAGCTTGCCGGGCAGGGCGGCCGAGGCGAAGACGATGACGCCGTCATACACGCCGGTCTTGATCTCGTTGTAATAGGTGGTGAGGTTGCCCGAGACGCCGACCGCGCCGGTGCCCTTGAGCCAGTTCACCGCCGGGCCGGGGGCGGCGATCTTGTGGCCGGCGAGGTCGTCGATGCTGGAAACCGGGAACGTGGTCATCAGCAGGTAATCGTCGATGCCGATGCCGCCGCCGAGATATTCCAGGCCGTTCTCCTCCCACGCGGCCTTCATGTCGGCATTGGTGGCCTGCAACTGGTCCATCCAGCCGCTGACCAGGGTCGAATCGCTGGACACGAAGGGGGTGAAATAGGTCACGTTCTGCGGGCTCAGCTTGGCCGGGTCGAACAGCGACGAGACCAGGCCGATCTCGGCCAGGCCTTCCTCGACCGCTTCCAGCTCGTCCCCCACCTTGGCCAGCGAGCCGCCATATTGCTCGGACCAGGTGATGTGGTGGCCGGTGCCTTCCAGCGCCGCGTCGACGGCGGGAATGAAGGTCTGGCTGGCGTGTTTCACCCAGCGGAAGACCGGCGGGTGGCCGGCGACGAGGGTGACGGAAATGTCGTCGGCCCGGGCCGGCGCCGTGGTCAGCGCCGTCAGGGCCAGCGTGGCACCGGCCACGGCGGTGGTGATGAAGTGTCTCATGTCTCTCCTCCCAAAGAGCGTTTCTGGTCGTTCTCAGTCCTGTGTCAGGGCACGGATGCCGCCGCAGATGAAGGGCACGATGCGGGCCAGCATGGCGTCGGCATCGCCGTCGTCGCAGAGCCCGTCCGGACAGCCGCGCCGGGCGGCCGGTCTTGGCCATCATGGTCATGCCGACGCCGATGGCGAACATATAGGCCCAGACCGCATCGGACCGCGACAGGCCCGGTTCGGCCTGTTGCAGGGCGGCGATGTAATCATGGGCGATCGGATCGTAATATTTCGCGGTCATGTCGCGGGCCAGCGGATCCGAGGAATTGGCCATCGAGACCAGGATGCGGGCGAAGCCGCCGCCGTCCTGGGCCAGTTCCAGCCCGGTTTCGATGGTCGGACGAAACAGCGCCTCGGCGATGTCTTCCAGCCGCAGCGGGCCCTGGGCGCGCAGCGCCTCGAGCCGCCGGGCCCGGGCGCGGTTGATCTGGCCCGAGCGGCGTTCGACCATCTTCTCGAACAGCCGAGCCTTGTTGCCGAAATGATAGTGGATCAGCCCCTGGGCGACGCCGGCGCGCTGGGCGATCTCGCGCAGGGCGGCACCGTCATAGCCGGAACCGGCGAAGACCAGTTCGGCGGCGTCGAGAATGGCGTCCGAGCGGGCAATGCCCGGATCGGCCTCGGCCTGGGTCTGAGCGCGTTGCGTCACGGTCGCCCCCTCCCTTCGGTCGAATCCTGACTGATCGCCCAGTCAGTTTCGGGCCGGAAGGCGATTCGAGTCAAGCCACCCCTCGGGGCGGCAATTGCAGTTGCCGCGCGTTTCCGGCATGATCGGGCAAAAGACATCCGGGGTAACGTCGGAGAGAGGTTCGGGCATGACACGCATTTTCATTCTTCTGACAGCCTGCCTGTCGCTGGCGGCCTGCGGCGGTGGCGGCTATCGCAAGGCGGCGCGCGATCTGGGGCCGCACGCGGTGGCGGCGCCGTCGGTGCCGAAGGTGCGGCGGATGGCGACCGGGCCGATCTCGCGCGCCTGCATGGCGTCGGATCGCAAGGCGCGCTCGCCCGAGCTGTGCGGCTGTATCCAGGCGGTGGCGAACGATACGCTGTCGGCGGCGGATCAGCGGCTGGCGGTGACCTTCTATGGCGATCCGCACAAGGCGCAGGAGATCCGCCAGTCGGACAATACCGGGCACGAGCGGTTCTGGCAGAGCTATAAGGCCTATGCCGCCGAGGCCGAGGCGAGCTGCGGCTGAGGCCGGGCGGGGGCCGGGGTGAACCCCGGCCTACGGGCCGGACGCGCGCGGCGACGTAGGGCGGGGTTCAGCCCGCCGCCCCCTTCGAGAACGCGACGATGGCCGAGGTGAGGCAGTCGAGGCTGTCGCTCCAGTCGAGGCCCGAAAGCGCGTCGGTCAGCAGCGAAAGCTCGGTGCAGGCGACCAGCAGGCGCTCGCTGTCGCGGGCCAGGCCGCGGGCGATGCGGGCCAGCGGTTTCGCATCGGGCCGGCCGGCCTTCACGGCGCGGATCACGTCGAGCAGCGCTTCGCCCTCGGCCCAGACCGGGGTGAGGCCGCGGGCGGCGAAGGCGGCGTCGAAGACCCGGACGCGGCGGGTCGCGGGCGAGGCGAGCATCCCGATGCGGCGGGCGCCGAGGCCGGCAAGGTGGTCGGCGGTCAGTTCGATCATGTCGAGGAAGGGCAGGCCGATACCGTCGAAGGCGGATTTGTAGGCATGGGCTGTGTTGCAGGGCATGGCGAGCGCCCGGGCGCCGGCGGCCTTCAGCCCCTGGGCCATGGCGCCGAGCGTGGCGGCGGGGCTTTCGCCGGTGCCGTCGATCAGATGGGCGATGCGGCTGGGCACGGCGGGGTTCTGGTGCACGATCAGGGGAATGTGATCGGCGTCGTCGCGGGCCCCGGGCACGGCGGCCAGCACCTTTTGCATCAGGAGGATCGTCGCCTCGGGGCCCATGCCGCCCAGGATGCCGACGGGTCTCATTGCCCCTGGATCGCCTGGGCGAGGCCGGTGGCGCAGGCCTCGATCAGGTCGAGCGCGGCGTCGAAATCGCGGGTGTAATAGGGGTCGGGCACCTCGGTCATGCCGGTCTCGGGGGCGTAATCGGTGAAGCGCCGCACCGGCGTGGCAGTGCCGGCGGGGCGGAGGCGTTCGATATCGGCGAGGTTCTGGCCGTCCATGCCGAGGATGAGGTCGAACCGGTCGAAATCGGCGCGGGTGAATTGCCGGGCGCGCAGGCCGGAAAGGTCGATACCGCGGGCCGAGGCGGCCTGGCGCATCGGCCCGTAGGGCGGTTCGCCCAGATGCCAGCCGGCGGTGCCGGCGCTGTCGATGCGATGCGCGTCACCGGTGCGGGCGCGGAACACGCCTTCGGCCGCGGGCGAGCGGCAGATATTGCCGAGGCAGACGAAGAGAACGCGCATCGAAGACCTTTCAGCCAGGCGGGCCTTTCAGAACCTTAGAACCGGATCTCGCCCTTCATCATCTGATAGTGCAGCCAGATCGACGGGATGAAGAGCAGGAGCCAGCCGGAGGTATACCAGAGATAGAACAGCGCCGGCCACCACAGGATGGCGAAGACCAACCCGACCGCGCCGGCGATCTGCATGGCCAGCTTCGGGGCGACGAAGCGCAGCAGCACAAGCTGCAGCAGCTTGCCGCCGTCGAGCGGCTGAACCGGGATCAGGTTGAAGGCGAAGAACATGATGTTGATCCGGGCGAACAGCCAGAAGTAATGCCCCAACATGCCGCTGCCCAGGCCGGTGGACCAGGTCCAGTCGGCGAGAAGCGAACTGACGGCCCAGAGCGCGAGGTTCACCAGGGGCCCCATGGCGGTGATGAACTCCTGCTGGGGGGCGCTGGCCGAGCGCGCGTGTTCGCAGAAGCCACCGCCGCCATGCAGCACGATGCGGCGGACCGGCACGCCCTGCACCAGGCTGGCCCAGGCATGGCCCAGCTCGTGCAGGTAGATCGCCGAAAGGATCATGGCGATGACAGCCGTCAGCCAGACGAGATCGCCGCCGGCGCTGAGCGACAGTCCGACGAAGAGCAGGATCAGGAAGGCCAGCGTCTGGCCGATCTCGACCGGCACGCCGAGGAGGCCACGGAAACGGAAGATGATCGGACCGGTCTGCAACATGGCGCCACCTTGGTCAAAGCCGTGCGGGGAGACAAGCGACAAATGCCCGCGCCTGCCGGCGCTTGCCCCCGCGCCGGGGCGGGTTAGGGTGAGGCCTGTCCGAGGTGCGAAACGAGGGGCACGGCATGAGCGGCAAGATCGTCATCCTGAGCGGCGCGGGGATATCGGCGGAAAGCGGGCTGGGCACGTTTCGCGACGTGGGCGGGCTGTGGACGCAATACGACCTGAGCGAGGTCGCCACGCCCGAGGGCTTTGCCCGCAACCCGGCGCTGGTACAGGACTTCTATAACGCGCGCCGGGCCAATGCGAAGGGCGCGGCGCCCAATGCGGCGCATGAGGCGGTGGCGCAGCTGCAGCGCGACTGGCCGGGCGAGGTGGTGATCGTGACGCAGAACGTGGACGATCTGCACGAGCGCGGCGGGGCGACGGGCGTCATCCATATGCATGGCCAGCTGGACCAGGCGCTTTGCGCCGCCTGCGGCCAGCGCTGGCCGGCGCCGGACGAGATGGCGCCGGACGATCCCTGCCCGCGCTGCGGCGTGCCGGCCACGCGGCCCGACGTGGTCTGGTTCGGCGAGGTGCCTTACGCGATGGACGACATCCTGGCGCATCTGGCCACGGCCGAGACCTTCGCCGCCATCGGCACCAGCGGCGAGGTCTATCCGGCGGCGGGCTTCGTCGATCTGGCGGGGCGGGCCGGGGCGCATACCGTCGAGCTGAACCTCGAGCCGTCCTCGGTGGTGTCGCGGTTCGACGAGACGCGGTTCGGCAAGGCCTCGGACGTGGTGCCCGAATGGGTTGCGGGGCTGTTGCGCGGGTAGCGGAGCCGCATGTGAGGCGAGGTGTGGTGGGTTGCCACCCACCCTACGGCCACGAAAAAGGGCGCCCGGTGCGGGGCGCCCTTTCAGGGATGTGGAGCGGGCTCAGTCGGTGCCCATCTTCATCTTGGAATGGTCCATCTCCATCCCGCCCATCGGCTTGCGGTTCAGGTCGACCGGCACTTCGACCGTGACCTCGCCCGCCTTTTCGAAGACCAGGGTGATGGGCACGATCTCGCCCTGTTCCAGCGGGTGTTTCAGGCCGAGGAACATGACGTGATTGCCGCCGCGCTGCATCGCGATCATGCCGTCCTTGGGCAGGGGGAAGCCCTCTTCGACATGGATCATCTTCATCACGCCGTTGGCGTCTTCCTGATGGGTGTGAAGCTCGACCCGGTCGGCGATGTCGGATTTGGCGTCGATCAGGCGGTCGTCCTCGCCGGTGGCGTTGTGGATCATCATGAAGGCGGCGCCCGAGGTCGACATCATCGCGCTGGCGCGGGCATAGGCATCGTGCACCATGATGCCGTCGGCGAAGGCCGGAGCGGCGAGGAAGAGGGCGGCCGAGGCGGCGAGAAGGCGGGTTTTGAAGGACATGAAGGACATGGGAAGTCTCCTGCTGTTGTTCGGTGTCATGACGCGCGCCCCGTCCGGGCGGACGGGAGGCGCGGGTCTGGAATTGGGAAAGCCGGGCCCAAGGCCGCCCGGAAAGGCCGTGGAGGTCTCAGGCGCGGCGGGGCGGGCCGCGCGCGGCGGGATCGAGCGCGGGGGCCGAGGCCGCGAGGGGCCGTTCGGGCAGGCGCAGCGCCTCGGCCCGGCCCGAGGGGCGCGGCGGCTGGACCGGACGGTCCGCCGCATAGGCGAAGAGCGATAGCGCGCAATCGGGGCAGATATGGGTCTTGCCGGTGGGCTGGCCGTTTTCGTCGACCTCGACCGTCACGGGGCCCTGGCCGGTGCAGAGCACGACCTCGCCCGCGGCCATGGGCATTCCGCGCGCGACCGCCATGCTTTGCCCGGTGAAGGCCAGCAGGACGGCCAGCAGAAGGCCCAGATATGTCCGCAGGGTGCGTTTCATTGCCCGAAATATAGGCGGCGGCGGGCGCGAGGGAAAGCGGCAAAACGCCTTGGCGCGGGCTGCCGGGCCGGGGCCGCGACAAAGGCTTTGACACGACTCGGCTGCCGTTCCTATCATTTGTATACGAACGATAAGCCCGCGGGCCGGCACGGCACCGGACGGGCAGCGACAGAAAGGGAGACCTGGCGTGACCTATCACGCGCCGAACCGTCTGAGCGACGCATTGGAGATTCTGGCCGGCGGCGGGGTGAGTCTGATCGCGGGGGGGACCGATGTCTATCCGGCGATGGCGCCGGGCGGGCCGAAGGCGGCGCTTCTGGACATCACCCGGGTCGAGGGGTTGCGCGGCGTCGCGCGGTCGGACGGCGGCTGGCGGATCGGGGCGGCGACGCGGTGGAGCGATCTGGTGCGCGCCGATCTGCCGCCGGCCTTCGACGGGCTGAAGGCCGCCGCGCGCGAGGTGGGATCGCTGCAGATCCAGAACGCGGGCACGGTGGCGGGCAATATCTGCAACGCCTCGCCCGCCGCAGACGGCGTGCCGCCGCTGCTGACGTTGGAGGCCGAGGTCGAGATCGCCGCGCTGGGCGGCACCCGGCGGGTCGCGCTGGGCGATTTCATCACCGGGGTGCGGCAGGTGGCCTTGCAGCCCGGCGAGATGGTGGTGGCGCTGCATCTGCCGGACCCGCCCGAGGGCGCGGTGGCCGGGTTCTCGAAGCTGGGGGCGCGGCGTTACCTGGTGATCTCGATCGCCATGGTGGCGGCGGTGTTGCGGTTGGATGGCGCCGGGCGGATCGACCATGCGCGGGTCGCCGTGGGGGCCTGTTCGCCGGTGGCGAAGCGGTTGGACGCGTTGGAGGCCGGGATGTTGGGGCTGCGGCCCGGCGAGGTGATGGTGCGGCCCGAGCATCTGGCCGGGCTGGCGCCGATCGACGATGTGCGCGGCAGCGCGGGCTATCGGCTGGAGGCCGTGGCCGAGCTGACCGGGCGGCTGATCCGGGAGGTGGGGCATGGATAGCGCGATGGGCGCGGGCACGCGGTTCCGGCTGAACGGCGCCGAGGTCGAGGTGACGCCGCGCCCGGGCGAGCGCCTGTCCGAGGTGCTGCGCGAAAGGCTGGGCGCGCGCGACGTGAAGATCGGCTGCAATGCCGGCGATTGCGGCGCCTGCACCGTGCTGGTCGACGGCGCGCCGGTCTGTTCCTGCCTGATGGCGGCGCAGCAGGCCGAGGGCTGCGCGGTCGACACTTTGGCCGGGCTGGTGGCGCATGAGCCGCTGGCCCGGGAGCTGGGCGCGCGGTTCGAGGCGCAGGGCGCGGCGCAATGCGGCATCTGCACGCCGGGGATGATGGTTTCGGCCGTGGCCCTGCTGCGCGAGGTGCCGCACCCGAGCGAGGATCAGGTCAAGGACGCGCTGGGCGGGGTGCTGTGCCGCTGCACCGGCTATGCCAAGATCGTCGATGCGGTGATGGGCCGGGAAGCCCGGGCCGAGACGGGCGGCGCGGGCCATGCCGGCGCGGCGATTGCGCGGCTCGACGGTGGGCCGAAGGTGCGCGGCACCGAAGGTTTCGGCGACGACGTGGCGCCGGCGGGGGCGCTGGTGATGAAGGTCGTGCGTTCTCCATACGCGCGCGCAGGGTTCGTGCTGGGCGATCTCGACGGGTTCGCCGCGCGGCCCGGCATCGTGGCGGTGCTGAGCGCGGCCGACGTGCCGGGGCGCAACCTGTTCGGCACCATCCCCGGCTTCATCGACCAGCCGGTCTTTGCCGAGGCCGAGGTGCGCTTCCGTGGCGAGGCGGTGGCCGCCGTAGTGGGCGAGGTCGAGGCGATGGCGCGGTTCGATCCGGCGGAATTCCCGGTCGCATGGACGCCGCTGCCGGATGTGCAGGGCATGGCCGAAGCCATGGCCGAGGGCGCGCCGCAGCTGCACGCGGGCCGGGGCAACAACGTGATGTGCGGCGGCTTCGTCGCCCATGGCGATGCCGAGGCGGCGCTGGCGCGGGCGGATCTGGTGGTCGAGGGCCGGTTCGAGACCGGTTTCGTGGAACATGCCTATATCGAGCCCGAGGCCGGGTTTGCCCAGGTGATCGACGGCCGGGTCGAGGTCTATGCCTGCACCCAGGCGCCGGTGATGGATCTCGATACGCTGGAGGATGTTCTGGGGATGCCGCGGGACCGCATCCGCGTGGTGCCGACGGCGACGGGCGGCGGGTTCGGATCGAAACTGGACGTGTCGGTACAGCCCTATCTGGCGATTGCGGCGTTGAAGACGGGGCGGCCCGTGCGGCTGACCTATGAGCGGGTGGATCGATGCAGTCGACCACCAAGCGCCATCCGTCCGACATACGCCTGCGTATAGGGGCGACGCGGGACGGCGCCATTTGCGGCTTTCATTTCGACGGGCTGTTCAATACGGGTGCGTATGCAAGCTGGGGCCCGACGGTGGCGAACCGGGTGCCGGTGCACGCTTCGGGGCCCTACCGGGTGCGCGATTACCGGGCCGAGGCCAAGGGCATCCACACCCATTGCCCGCCCTCGGGCGCGTTCCGGGGCTTTGGCGTGCCGCAGGCGGCGGTGGCGCAGGAAAGCCTGTTCGACGAACTGGCCGACAGGCTGGGCATCGACCGGCTGGACTTCCGCATTCGCAACGCATTGACCAACGGCCAGCCCACGGTCTGCGGTCAGGTCTTCGACCAGGGCGTCGGCATTGGCGCCTGCCTCGAGGCGCTGAAACCCGCCTGGGAGGCGGAACGCGCCGAGGCGGCGGCGTTCAATGCCGGCGGCGGGGTGCTTCGGCGGGGCGTGGGCGTGGCGGCGGGCTGGTATGGCTGCGGCAATACCTCGCTTCCGAACCCGTCGACCATCAAGGCGGGTATTCGGGCCGACGGGCAGATCGTGCTGCACCAGGGCGCGGCAGATATCGGCCAGGGGGCCAACACCGTGATCGCGCAGATCTTTGCGACCGCGCTGGGCGTGCCGGTTTCGGCGCTGGCGCTGGTGGGGGGCGATACGGATGTGACGCCCGATGCCGGCAAGACCTCGGCCTCGCGCCAGACCTTCGTGACCGGCAATGCCGCGAAGCTGGCGGGCGAGGCGCTGAGGGCGGAAATCCTGCAGCGCGCCAATGCCGGGCCGGACGCGGTGATCGAGATGGGCGCCGGCGTGATCGCGCTGTGCGAGGGCGAGCGCGCGCAGGTGCTGACGCTGGCCGAGCTGGCGGCGGACGCAGAGGGCTATGTGCTGCGCGCCGAGGAAAGCTATGACCCGCCGACCAGGCCGCTGGACGCCAACGGGCAGGGGGTGCCCTATGCCCAGTTCGGCTATGCCGCGCATCTGGCGGTGGTCGAGGTCGATACCGCGCTGGGCAAGGTGCGGCCGGTGAAATTCGTCGCCGCGCACGATCTGGGCAAGGCGATCAACCCTCTGCTGGTCGAGGGCCAGGTCGAGGGCGGCATCGCCCAGGGCATGGGCATGGCGCTGATGGAGGAATACCTGCCGGGGCGGACGGAAAACCTGCACGATTACCTGATCCCGACGGTGGGCGACATGCCGCCGGTCGAGACGCTGATCGTCGAGGCGCCGGATGCGCATGGGCCCTATGGCGCCAAGGGGTTGGGCGAGCATGTGCTGATCCCCACCGCGCCGGCGTTGCTGAACGCGATCCGCGACGCCTGCGGCGTGGCGATGCGGCGCCTGCCGGTGACGCCGTCACGGCTGCGCGCGGCGTTGAAGGACCAGGGCAATGGCTGAGGCGGGCGCGAATTTTCGACGAGAATTCGGCCGCGGGGAGGGCTGCGATGGCGCGTGAGAGGGAAGAGAAGATCCGCTGCGATGCCTGTCCGGTGATGTGCTATATCGCCGAGGGCAAGCCGGGGGCCTGCGACCGATATGCCAACCAGGGCGGTGAGTTGGTGCGGCTGGACCCGCTGACGGTGATCGAGCATTCGCAGGAGCGTCTGGTGCCGTTCCTGAAGACCGACGAGGGCGGCGACTGGACCGGCGAGGGCTGGGACGGCGATATCGTGCAGGGGCATCGGCGGTTCGTCACGGCCGTGGGCGCCGGCACCACCTATCCCGATTACAAGCCCGCCCCCTTCATCGTCAGCCAGGAGGTCGAGGGGGTCGATATGGTCACGGTGGTGACCGAGGGGATCTTTTCCTATTGCGGGGCCAAGGTGAAGATCGACACCGACCGCCATATCGGCGAGGAGCGCGATGTGGTGCGGGTGGAGGGCGAACCTATCGGCCATGTGATGACCAGCGAATACGGCTCGAAGATGCTGAGCCTCGGCGGGGTCGAGCATCTGACCGGCGGGTCGAAGAAGGAAGGCCGGGTGACCTGCGACGCCTTGATGCGGCTCTGCAACCGCGAGCCGGTCGAGATGGTGGTGGGCGAGGGCGATCATGCGGTCACGGTCGTGGTGCAGGCCGGCGAGGCGCCGGTGATCAATGGCGAGCGCGAGACGCTGATGCGGGTCGGCTGCGGTTCGGCCGCGATCGGGATGTTCGCCAAGCAATGGCACGAGATCGTGGACGAGGTGGTGGTGGTCGACGACCATATCACCGGCGTGCTGAGCGAGCATCAGGCGGGGCAGGTTCTGGGGGTGAAGCCCACGGGGATCCGCATCAAGGGCCGCCGTTCGACTCCGGGGCGGTATTTCCAGGTGGCCGAGCCGGGGCGCGGCTGGGGCGGCACCGATATCGAGGACCCGCTGACCATCCTGGGCGACTGGAAGCCGGACGTCGCCTGGCCGGGATTGCGGCTGTTCATGGTGTCCACCACGGGCGAGCAATGGGCCTATTACGAGCTGGACGAGGCGCTGGTGCCGCGTCTGGCGGAGGCGCCCGAGGCGGTGCGGGCGAGCGCCGCGCGGATCGCCGAGAATTGCGAGCCCTCGGTTGCGTCGGTGCTGTTCATGGGGGGCGCGGGCGGATCGTTGCGGGCCGGGGTGACGGAGAATCCGGTGCGGTTGACCCGCTCGGTCCGCGCGGCGCTGGCCAAGGTGAGCTGTGGCGGGGCCGAGGCCTATGTCTGGCCCGGGGGCGGCATCACGGTGATGGCGGATGTCATGGAAATGCCTTCGAATTCATTCGGTTACGTGCCGACGCCGGCGATCGTGGCGCCGATCGAGTTCACCATGCGGGTGAGCGATTATGCCGATCTGGGCGGCCATGTGGAAGAGATAAGGCCGGTCGACAGCGTGCTTTCGGACAAGGCGCGCAAGGTCGGGCGCGGCGCGGCGGGGCACGATCCGATGGACAAGGGCCATTACCGCTGGAGGGACAAGGGGGTGAGCCTTGCCAGCGCGATATTGCCGGGCGGCAGGTTGTCTGCAGCATGGGCCCATCGACCTGGGTGATCGGGGCCGAGGGTGACCGGACATGGCGCATGGTGCGGGCGGGCGGCGTTCGAGGGCGTGCTGGAAGGGCTGGTCGACGAGCTGAGCCGTTGCGGGCGATGGCGCGCGATTGCGCGACCCCACGGGCCGGTGGCGCGACGCATGGCGCGGGCGATGGTGGCGCGGCATCGCGGCTTCGTTGGCGCCGATGGCGGCGGTGGCGGGGCGGGTGGCGGATCAGCTGCCCTGGGACGGTATGGTCGGGGCGGGCGCGCCGCTGCGCCGGGCCTACGTCACCAATGGCGGCGATGGCACAGGCACCGCGCCTGTGGCTGGCGCCGGGCGCGCGGTTCCGGCTGGGCATGGCCGGATGACGGGGCCGGGCTGGGGGCCATCGAGATCGCGGCCGGGGATGGCACCTGCGGCGTGGCGACCAGCGGGCGGGGCGGGCGATCCCTGACCATGGGCATTGCCGACAGCGTGACGGTCTGGGCGCGACGGCGCGGCGGCGGATTACGTGGCGGCGACGCTGATCGCCAATGCGGTCGACCTGCCGGGTCATGCGGCGATCCGGCGTGTGCCGGCCTGCGAACTGCGCCCCGGACAGCGACCTGGAGGCGGCTGCGGTTGTGGAGGTCGGGCTGAGCCGGGCCGAGGTCGACGCGGCGGCCGAGCAGCGGCGCGGGCCGGGCCGAGGAGATGCGGGCCGAAGGGCTGATTGCGGCGGCGTTCCTGACGCTGCGTGGACGGGTGCGTATGGTGGGCGAGACCCACCCGAAATTGCAGAAGGAGGGCGTGGATGCCTGGAGGTGAAACTGCGCAAGCGGCTCGAGAGCCTGGAGGAGATTTGGCACGAGGGCGTGGGCCGAGGGCGGAGAAGCCATACGTCAGGTATCCCTGGCGGTGACGAACCTCGCGGGCCGCTATGAGCCCGATATCCAGGGCTTCATCGACGATCTGCGGCCGCTTGGGGCTGGACATGGCGCGACGGGCCGATCGGGATGCTGGGCGGCATGGAAAACGTCGAAGGCTAGGCAAGGGCGCCATCGTCGGCGAGGCGGGCGAGAAAGTCGAGCATGGCGCGCTGCGGCACGCGCCGGGCGGTTACGCGCGATGCGAACCAGCCGGAAGGCCGAGGCCAAGCAAGGCGATCGTGCCGAGCACCAAGAAGCGTGGGCGGCGTCGGTGCGCGCGGCTGGACGTGCCGGTGACGCATGTGATGGCTCTTCATGTGCGCAGCCATTTTGACAGTATCGAGGTCGGTTGCAACGACGCGCCGCGCGCGCATGAGATCGCGCTGGCGCTGGTGATGACGAACGGGGCGCGGCATTCGCGCTCGGGCGGGCTGGAGGCCTGGGACATCAAGGGAGAGGACGGGTTGCGATGAAGGCGGAGATCAGGAAGCTGGCCGTGACGGTCGAGGAAACCCATCGCGAGATGGGCGCGAGATTTCGCCGCCGACCCGCAAGGCGGTGGCGGTGGCGGTGATCGTCAACCCTTGCCGGGCGCTACGAGGAAGACCTGAGCCTGCTGATGGAGATCGGCGCGTGGAACTGGGCGGCCTGCCGGGCGAGCGCGCTGCGTCAAGGCTCTGGGGATCGCGCCGGGCGAGGCCGAGAGCGTGGCAAGAGCGCCATGGTGGGCGAGGCCGGAGAGCTGGAGCACGCCGCCGCCATCCCACCTGAAGCTGGGCGCGCTGCGGGTGGCGTATCGAGAAAGGCGGCGCCGGTGCCGTCCTCGAAGAAGATGGGCAGCCCGGGGCAGGTTCTGGACGTGCCAGCTGGGCCACAAGGACGCGGCTGCCTATAGGCAGCCATTTCGACGGCATCGAAGTGAGCCTGAACGAAGGCGCCGCGGGCCGGCGAGATCATGGTCGCGGTGGCGGTGACGGACAGGCCGGCCCTTGCCGAGGGTCGGCGGGCTGACCGCCGCCGAGGCCAAGGGCGAGGACGGGTTGCAGTAGGGATATCGGGACGGGACGGTGGGTTGGCACCCACCCTACGGGGCGGCGGGGGCGGTTTTTCCCCCTCGAAATTCCGGGAATAACAAAGAGATAATTCAACAGGACTGCACAGAGAAACAGGGAGATGTTGCGATGCAGACGATGAGACGGAAACTGCTGGGGGCGCTGGCCGCCCTGCCGATGCTGGGGCTTCTGCCCGGCGCGGCGGTGGCGCAGGACAAGATCGTGATCGGCGAGATCAACTCGTACACCCGCCTGCCGGCCTTTACCGAGCCCTACAAGAAGGGCTGGGAACTGGCGGTGGAAGAGATCAACGCCGCCGGCGGGGTGAACGGCAAGATGCTGGAGGTGATCAGCCGCGACGATACCGGCGATCCCGCCACCGCGATCCGCATCGCCGAGGAACTGGTGTCGAAGGACGGCGCGGTGCTGCTGTTCGGGACGTTCCTGTCGAATATCGGCCTGGCGGTGGCGGATTTCGCCAACCAGAAGCAGGTGTTCTTCCTGGCGTCCGAGCCGCTGACCGACGCGATCGTCTGGTCGAAGGGCAACAAGTATACCTATCGGCTGCGGCCCTCGACCTATATGCAGACCGCGATGCTGGCCGAGCAGGCGGCCAAGCTGGGGCTGACCAAATGGGCCACGGTGGCGCCGAACTATGCCTATGGCAAGGACGGGGTCGGTGGTTTCGTGGCGGCGCTGGAGAAGGCGCAGCCCGGGGTCGAATGGGTCGAGCAGCAATGGCCGCCCGTCTTCAAGATCGACGCCGGCCCGGTGGTGCGGGCGCTGGAGGCGTCGAAGCCCGAGGCGATCTATAACGTCACCTTCGGCGGCGACCTGGCCAAGCTGGTGCGCGAGGGCTCGATCCGCGGGCTGTTCGAGGACCGGCCGGTGGTTTCGCTGCTGAGCGGCGAGCCGGAATATCTGGACCCGCTGGGCGCCGAGGCGCCGGAGGGCTGGATCGTGACCGGCTACCCCTCGACCGAGATCAAGACGCCCGAGCACGAGGCCTTTGCCAAGGCCTATATGGACAAGTGGGGCGAGGCGCCGAAGACCGGCTCGATCGTCGGCTATAACTCGATCCTGTCGATCAAGGCGGCGATCGAGAAGGCCGGATCGACCGAGACCGAGGCGATGCTGGCGGCGATGGAAGGGCTGGAAGTGGCGTCGAGCCCGACCGGGCCGTTCAAGTATCGCGCCGCCGATCACCAGTCGACCATGGGCGCCTATGTCGGTCGCACCGCCGTGGTGGATGGCAAGCCCAAGATGGTGGACTGGTTCTATGCCGATGGCGCCGACTACCTGCCGAGCGAGGAAGAGGCGGCCAAGATGCGGCCGGCAGAATGATCAGGGCCGAGTGATCTGAGCTGAAAGCGAGCGGGGTGGGCAGATTGCCCACCCTTTGAGACGGGGCGGGACGCGAAGGGGGCGGGACCGGGCGATGGGTTTCTATTTTGCGCAACTACTGACCGGGCTGGCGAATGCCTCGTCCCTGTTTCTGATCGCCTGCGGGTTGTCGATCATCTTTGGCGTCACGCGGATCGTGAATTTCGCCCATGGCAGTTTCTATATGGTCGGCGCCTATGTCGCCTATACGCTGGTGACGACGCTGCCGCACGGGATCTTCGGTTTCTGGGGCGCGGTGGTGCTGGCGGCGGTGGTCGTGGGCCTTCTGGGGCTGGTGGTCGAGGTGCTGATCCTGCGGCGGATCTATCACGCGCCCGAGCTGTTCCAGCTGGTTGCCACCTTCGGGGTGGTGTTGATCGTGCAGGATGCGGCGCTGGCGATCTGGGGCGCCGAGGACCTGCTGGGCCCACGCGCGCCGGGCCTGTCGAAGGCGGTGAAGATCATGGGCGAGCGGATCCCGGAATACGACCTGGCGCTGATCGTGATCGGGCCGGTGGTGCTGGCGGCGATCTGGCTGCTGTTTCACCGCACCCGCTGGGGCGTGCTGGTGCGCGCGGCGACCCAGGACCGGGAAATGGTCGATGCGCTGGGGGTCAATCAGGCCTGGCTGTTCTCGGGCGTCTTCGTTCTGGGCTCGGCCCTGGCGGGGCTGGGCGGGGCGCTGCAGATCCCGCGCGAGGCGGTGAATTTGCAGATGGACCTGAGCGTCATCGGCGAGGCCTTCGTGGTGGTGGTGATCGGCGGCATGGGCAGCGTTTCGGGGGCCTTCGTGGCGGCGATCCTCATTTCGGTGTTGAACGCCTTCGCCGTCCTGATCTTTCCGCAGATTTCCATCGTGCTGCCCTTCATCGTGATGGCGGTGGTGCTGATCCTGCGGCCGCACGGGCTGTTCGGGCGTCCGGGCAGCGAGCATGGCGGCACCGAGGAGCCCGAGCAGCCGCTGAGGCTGATGTCGGGGCAGGGCGCGCTGATGGCGGCGGCGCTGATGCTGGCGCTGGCGGCGAGCCCGGCGGTGGTGAGCGGCTTCACCACCATCCTGCTGGTCGATGTGATGGTGGCGGTGCTGTTCGCGGTCAGCTTGCATTTCATGATGGGGCTGGGCGGGATGGTGAGCTTTGGCCATGCCGCCTATTTCGGGGTCGGGGCCTATGCCGCGGCGATGGCGGCGAAATGGCTGGGCCTGCCGATGCTGCCGGCGATGGCGCTGGGGCCGCTGGCGGCGGTGGCGGCGGCGCTGGTCTTCGGCTGGTTCTGCGTCCGGCTGAGCGGCGTCTATCTGGCGATGCTGACCATGGCGGCGGCGCAGATCGTCTGGGGCGTGGTGTTCCAGTGGCAGGAGGTCACGGGCGGCGACGACGGCATCCTGGGGGTCTGGCCGGACAAGTGGGCGGCAAGCGACCTGGTCTATTTCTATGTCGCGCTGGTGGCCTGTCTGGGCGGGATCGTCCTGATGCGGCGGATCGCGCACGCGCCGTTCGGATACGGGCTGCGCGGCATCCGCGACAGCGATATCCGGGCCGAGGCGCTGGGGATGGACGTGAAGTTCCACCAGTGGATGGGGTTCGCGCTGGCCGGCGGCTTTGCCGGGCTGGCGGGGGCGGTGTTCGCCTTTTCCAAGGGCTCGGTCTTTCCCGATGTGCTGGGGATCGGGCAATCGGTGGACGGGCTGATCATGGTGCTCTTGGGCGGCATCCACGCGCTGGCCGGGCCGATCCTGGGCGCCGGGGTCTTCGTGCTGATCGAGGATTGGGTCAGCCGGCTGGACTATTGGCGCTTCATCTTCGGGGCGATCATCCGTGGTGGTGCTGCTGGCGCCCGACGGGGTGGCCGGCGGTATCGAGCGGCTGTTGCGGCTGGTCGGGCTGAAGCGGAGCGGGCGGCATGAGGGCGCGGTGGCGAAACCTGCCCCTTGCGACGGCGCCCACCCACCCGCCCCGCCGCCGCAAGGGGCAGGTGGGGGCGCCTCTGGCGGGACGGCGTTCACGCGCGGCCGGACGGGGGCGCTGCCCCCACACCCCCGGGATATTTGGGGTCAGATGAACAGGGGGGCCGGGCATGAGCGTTCTCGAGGTGCGCGGGCTGTCGAAGAGCTTTGGCGGGGTCGAGGCGGTGGGCGATGTGTCGTTCGATCTGGGCAAGGGCGAGTTCCTGGCGCTGATCGGGCCCAACGGGGCGGGCAAGACCACCTGTTTCAACATGCTGAACGGCTATCTGAGGCCCGACCGGGGATCGGTGAAGCTGGCGGGGCGCGAGCTGGTGGGGCTGAGGCCGCGGCGGATCGTGCGGCTGGGGGTGGGGCGGACCTTCCAGATCACCCGGACCTTCCTGTCGATGACGGTGCGCGAGAACGTGCAGATGGCGCTGATCGCGCATCATCGCGGCATGTACGACCTGTGGCGCCGGGCGACGCGGCTGCATGTGGCCGAGGCCGAGGCGCTGCTGGATCTGGTGTCGATGCGCGATCAGGCCGGGCGGGCCTGCAGCGAACTGGCCTATGGCGATCTGAAGCGGCTGGAGCTGGCGATTGCGCTGGCCCACGATCCGGCGCTGCTGCTGATGGACGAGCCGACCGCCGGGATGGCCCCGAGCGAGCGGGTGGCGCTGATGCAGTTGACGGCGGATATCGTGGCCGAGCGCGGGGTGAGCGTGCTGTTCACCGAGCATGACATGGATGTGGTCTTTGCCCATGCCCACCGTATCCTGGTGCTGAACCGGGGCCGGCTGATCGCCGAGGGGACGGGGGCCGAGATCAGGGCCAACGCCCTGGTGCAGGAGGTCTATCTGGGCGGCGGCACGCTCTATGAGGCCGAGAAGGAGGCGGGCGATGCTTGAGGTGGTGAACCTGTCGGCGCGCTATGGCCGGGCGCAGATCCTGAACGACGTCTCGCTGACGCTGGCGCAGCATGAGGTTGTGGCCCTGTTGGGGCGCAATGGCGCCGGCAAGACCACGACGATGAAATGCATCATGGGGCTGGTTGACAAGAAGCGCGGCGAGATCCGTTACGACGGGCAATCGCTGATGAAGCTGGCGCCGCATATGATCTGCCGCGCCGGGATCGGATATGTGCCAGAGGAGCGGCGGATCTTTCCCGAACTGACGGTCGAGGAGAACCTGGAGGTCGGGCGGCGGCCGGCCCGCGAGGGGGCGCCGGTGTGGAGCGAGGAGCATCTTTTTGAGCTGTTCCCCAACCTGGCCGAGCGGCGGCGCAACCTGGGCAAGCAGCTGTCGGGCGGCGAGCAGCAGATGCTGACCATCGCGCGCACCCTGATGGGCAATCCGCGCGCCGTGCTGCTGGACGAGCCGAGCGAGGGCATCGCGCCGGTGATCGTGGAGCAGATGGCGCGGGTGATCGCCGAGTTGAAGGGGCAGGGGCTGTCGGTGCTGATTTCCGAGCAGAACCTGCATTTCGCCCGTGCCGTGGCCGACCGGGCGATCATCATCGAGAAGGGCACGCTGCGCTTCGAGGGCCGGTTCGACGAGCTGGACGCGCGGCCCGAGATCAGCCAGCAATATCTGGCGGTGTGAGCATGGCCGGCGGGCGCTATATCCTGGACGATCAGGTCGGATATCTGCTGCGGCTGGCCAGCCAGCGCCATGCGGCGATCTTCCAGGCGCAGGCGCTGGAGGGGCTGACGGCGCAGCAATTTGCGGCGCTGGTGCGGGTGGGCGAAGAGGGAAGGGTGTCGCAGAACCGGCTGGGGCGGCTGGCGGCGATGGATGTGGCCACCATCAAGGGCGTGGCCGACCGGCTGCGGCAGAAGGGGCTGACCCGGGTGGAGCCCGACCCCGACGACCGGCGGCGGACGCTGATTTCGCTGAGCGACGAAGGCGCGGCGCTGCTGGCGCGGATGCAGGCGGTGGGCCACCGGATCAGCGAGGAGACGCTGGCGCCGCTGACCCCGGACGAGCGCGAGGCGCTGCTGCGGCTGTTGCGCAGGCTGGGCTGAGCGGTTTACGGTTTTCCTTACCTCCACTTCGGTCGGGGGGCAGCGTATACTGGGGCCCAGTTTTTCGATCGTGCCCGAAGGGCCGGGTGCATTTTTCTTGGGGACGTGAATGAATCCGAATGCCGTTTTCGCCGCTTTCGCGGCCCTGACGCTTTTTTCCGCCTGCGAGCAGCAGCCCGAGGCCGTGGCGCGCAAGAATCCGGTGCCGGGCGGCACGCTGAGCACCTGTGCGGGCTCGTCGGCGCCGTCCTGCCGGTTTCTGAACAGCCCGGTCAAGCTGGAACCGACGCCGGTGCGCCTGCCGAAGCGGCCGTTGCCGTTCTATCCCACCGCGCAGGAGCTGGATTTCGTCGACGCGGTCGAGCGGCGCTGGGTGGCGCCCAAGAAGACGCTAACCGATGGGGCCTCGATCCCCGAGGTGTTCATTTCGGTGATCGGCGATCCGACCAGCCGGGAGTTTGCCAATGCTGCGGCGATCCACGATGCCTATTGCGGGGTCGGAAACGAAAAGGGCCCTCGGTTCCACAGCGCCGATTGGCGGTCGGTGCACCGGATGTTCTATGACGCGCTGCGGGTCGGGGGCACGCCCGAGGTGAAGGCCAAGGTGATGTATGCCGCCGTCTATCTCGGCGGGCCGCGCTGGGGGGTGGTGCGTGAGAACGGGCCGGCATCCGGCGCGTCCGCCGCCGGGGCCGGTGCTGCTGGGGCCGGGGCCGCCGGTGTCGGGGCGGGCGGGGCAGGGGCGGCGCGGCTTGCCGGGACGGGGGCGCCTTCGTCGCTTCCGCCGGGGCAGCTGCGCAGCATCCTGCGCCAGACCATCGGCCTGATCGAGACCACGAACCCGCCGCTGCCCGAGATCGAGAGTTTTGCCGACGGGCTGGTCGCGACGGCGATTGGCCGCGGCCTGGGCCAGGGCGAAGGCGGCGGCGACGGCAGCGGCGAGGCGGGATACGGCGATGGTAATGAGGGGACCGATCCGGTGGCCGGCGATCCGTCGACGGCCACGGCGACGGCAAGCGATCCGGCCGCCGGCACCGGCAGCGGGCAGTTCTGACGGCGCGGCCGGCCGCGGGATGAGGCGGCGTGGCGACAGCTGCGAAAAATCCGTCGCGCCGTGCGACGGAGAACGGGCATCGCGGCGTGAAAGCCTTATACTCGCTGCAACCGACATTGGAGGCGTGCCATGGCCATACCCTATACCAAGACCCAGATTCGCCTGCACTGGCTGATCTTTCTGCTGATCGCGCTGCAATATCTGAACAACGATGCGATTTCCGGCGCCTGGCGTCAGGTGACGAAGGGCGAGACCGTGGTGTTCGATCCGATGATCCTGGCACATGTGGCGCTGGGCGGGCTGATCGGCCTGTTGGTGCTGATGCGGATCGCCCAGCGGCTGCGCCACGGCGCGCCGGCCCTGCCCGAGGACGAACCGCCGGCCCTGCGGCTGGTGGCGCAGCTGACCCATCTGGGGCTTTACGTGCTGATGGTCGCGGTGCCGGTCAGCGGCGCGGTGGCCTGGTTCCTGAAGATCGAAGCGGCCGGCGAGGCGCATGAGGTGATGAAGGGCCTGTTGCTGGTGCTGGTCGGGCTGCATGTCGCCGGGGCGCTGTATCAGCAGTTCGTGCTGAAGACCGATGTGATGGCGCGGATGAAGCGGCCGGGCGGGTCGGCCTGACGCCGGCAAAGATGGTTCTGGCGGGTATCTTTTTCTGACGCAGATCAAGGACGCGGGCGGATTTTCCCTCTAATCCGCTTGGAAAACTGGTAAATCAAGAAGCGGAGGGGACAGCCATGTTCCTGGTTTTCATCGTTCACGTTTTCCTGGGGTCGACCATGGCCGGGATCGCCATGGTGGCGGCGCTGACCATGGGGTGGGACACCCTGCAGCCGCTGCTCTGGGCGGCGCTGGCCGGCTGGGTCGCGTCGATCCCGGCAACTTGGTATGTGGCGCGGGCGATCCGCAGCCTCTGACGCCGGTCGGGCCGCCTGTCTGTCAGGTCAGCCGTCGGTCAGGGCGAGCCAGCCGCGAACGGCGGCTTCGAATTCGCGCGGTTTCTCGGCGTGGAGCCAATGGCCGGCGCCGGGGATCTTCATGAACCGGGCCTTGGGGAAGAGCGCGTGGATGCGCGCCCGATGCTCGGGCGTGACATAGGGCGAATTTCCCCCTGACAGGAAGAGCGTGGGCCCGTCGAAGCCCTGACCCGGCGCGGGATCGGGGAAGGACAGGATGCCGGCCATCTCGCGGTCGAGCGTGTCGAGGTTGAGCCGCCAGCGCCGGCCGGCGACATCCAGCGATTGCAGCAGGAAGGGCACCAGGCCTTGGTCTTCCAGCAGCGGGGCCAGCTGTTCGGCGGCATCGCTGCGCTTTTCGACGCGCGACAGATCGACGGCGCGCATGGCGGCGATGTTATGGGCCTGGGTATGGCCATAGGCCACCGGCGCGATATCGGCGACGATCAGGCGATTGACCAGATCGGGCCGGGTCAGCGCCAGCCGCATCACCGCCTTGCCGCCCATGGAATGGCCCAGCAGGTCGACCGGCTGGCCCTGGGCGCTGGCCACCTCGGCCAGGTCGGCGGCGAGATCGTCATAGGAATGGCTGTCGAACCAGGGCGACTGGCCGTGGTTGCGCAGGTCGACGGCGATCACCTGGCGTTCGTCCGACAGGCGTTTGGCGATGACGCCCCAGTTGCGCCCCGAGCCGAACAGCCCGTGGACGATGATCAGCGGCGGCTGGCCGGTGGCGGTGCCATGGAGGATGGTGTTCAACATGCCCTTCCTAGTGCCGCCGGGCGGCGGGGGCAATCGGTGCATTCGGGGAAGCGGGCCGGGGCGGAAGGCGATAATCTGGCCGCCATGACCGAGTCGGGAGACATAACCGCGCTGAGCGCCGATCTGGAGCAGCGGCTGGGCGACAAGCTGGGGCTGCGGCGCGGGTCGCTGTCGGCCCGGGCGCGCAAGGCCGGGCGGCGCCTGCCGCGGGCGGTGCGCCGCGATGCCGAACTGATCGGTCAGGCCGGGCTTCTGGCCGCGCATCCCAAGCTGCGCAAGCGGGTCGATGCCCCCGCCGTCGCGGCGGCGCATCGCCGGGTGGCCGAGCATCTCGACGGGATCGACCGGGGCGAGCGGCGGATGAACCTCCTGCTGGGGCTGCTGGCCGGGCTGGTCGCCAACCTGATCCTGCTGGCGCTGCTGACGGTGGCGGTGCTGAAGTGGCGCGGGCTGATCTGAACGAAGAAGGGCGGGGTTGACCCCCGCCCCTGTGATGTCCGTCCGGACCGTCGCGGGTCAGCGCACGAAGGCGTCGTGGAACCCGGCGCCGCGCGCCCTGGACAGAGCCGCGCCGATCTGGTCGGGCGCGAAGGGGCCGGCCAGCACGATGCGATAGGACTTGCCGCCCTTCGTCAGCGTCGCCAGCCGCGCCGGCAGGCCCAGCGACCCGAGACGCGCGGCGGTGTTGCGGGCGTTGGCCTCGACCCCGTAGAGCCCGACCTGGACATAGCGGCCCTTGCCCGAGGCCTGAACCTTGGGCTGAGCCTTGGCCTGCACCTGACGCTGCACCTTGACCGGTGCGACCGGCGCGGCGGCGACCGATTTGGTCGAGACCAGCGCGGCGCGCTTCTTTTTGGCCTGGGCCTGGACCGTGCGCACGGTGCGCGGGCTGGGGTCTGTCAGCACGCCGGTATCGGGGACGGTATAGCCGGCCGCCTGCATCTCGTCATAGCTGTAATAGGGATAGATCAGCCCGGGATAAAGCTGGGTCACGACCTCGCCCGTCGAGCGGATGAAGAGCTGGCGCGGCACGGTGCGGGTCCATTGCAGATCGGTGGCGGCGATGCCGGCCGGGGTCTGATGGGCGCGTTTCCGGTTCAGGCGGTCATCCTTCCAGACCGGGCGATAGCCTTCGGGAATGGGCGCGTTCAGCTTGGCCGCCTGCTGCTGTTCCCAGACATGGCGCGGCACCACGCGGACCTGGCCGGCGGGAGCCGCCGTTACCGTCTGCACCTGAACCGGCGCCTGCGGGGCGATCACGCGGCGTTGCACCTGGACCGGCTTGCCGGCGCGCATCACGGTCACCGTCTCGCGCGAGACATCGAGGCTGCCTTGCGGGCCGCAGCGCACCGGCAGGCCGGGTTTGCTGACCCCGGCATAATAGCGGCTGATGCCGGTCACGTTGGCGCAGCTGGTCAGTTCGGTGGGGCGCGGTCCGGGCTTGGCGCCCGAAACGGACGGGCGGGGGGCGGTGGCGACCGGCTGGGCGACCGTCGCGGTCGAGCCGATGACCACCGGTTTCGTCACCGGTTGCGGCGCGGCCGTGACCACCCGGCGCGGTTGGGGCGCGGCGGCGGGGGCCGGTTTCGGCGCGGCCTGAACCACCTTGCGCGGCGCGGGCTTGGGGGCGATCTTGACCGGCTCGGCGGGTTTTGCCGGCGGCGCTGTCACGGGGGCGACGGCGGGTTTGGCGGCGGGCGCGGGCGCGATCACCGGCACGTTGGCCGGGGCCGAGACCGCCGGCGCCGTCGTGGCCTTGGCGAAGGTCGGCTGGAAGCCGCAGAGCACCTCGCGCGAGCGGGTCACGCGCGGCACCCAGTTGGTCACCCCGTCGATGCCGGCGCGGATATAGACGCAGCCGCGGCTGTCGACATATTGTTTCCCGTTGAAGGACGCCGGCGGGAATTCTGCCGGAAATTCGGCCTCTCTCAAGGTCTTGGCCGAAATGGAAAGCCCCGAAAGGCCCCAGGTTGCGGCACTTGCGATCACGGCGATGGCAATAGTTCTGGTCAGCTTCATGTCTTGCCCCCACAAGATATGGGGGCAAAATGCACGATCTGACAGGCCGAGTAAAGCGGGTTTCCGTTAACGCAACAATACCGGCGGGGTTCCGGCGCGGTGCCGGGCCCGGCGGGCCTATTTGGTGCCGAACATCCGGTCGCCGGCATCGCCGAGGCCGGGCACGATATAGCCCTTGTCGTTCAGCCGCTCATCGAGCGCGGCGGTGACGATGGGCACGTCCGGGTGCGCCTCTTTCATCCGCGCCACGCCTTCGGGCGCGGCCAGCAGGCAGAGGAAGCGGATATTCGTGGCGCCCGCCTCTTTCAGCCGGGTGACCGCGGCGGCCGAGCTGTTGCCGGTGGCCAGCATCGGGTCGACCGCGATGACCAGCCGCTTGTCGAGCTGTTCGGGGACCTTGAAATAGTATTCGACCGGCTCCAGCGTCGCCTCGTCGCGGTAGAGCCCGACGAAGCCGACCCGGGCCGAGGGGATCAGTTCCAGCATCCCATCGAGAAGCCCGTTGCCGGCCCGCAGGATCGACACCAGCGCCAGCTTGCGCCCGGCAATGACCGGCGCGTCCATCTCGCAGAGCGGGGTTTCGATCGCCTTGGTGGTCATCGGCAGTTCGCGCGTCACCTCGTAGGCCAAGAGCAGGCTGATTTCGCGCAGCAGCTGACGGAAGCCGGCGGTCGAGGTTTCCTTCTCGCGCATCAGGGTCAGCTTGTGCTGCACCAGCGGGTGGGTGACGACGGTGAGATGGTCTTTCATGGGGCCTCCAGCCTTGTCCTGATCGTGTCGCGGGTGGGCTCGTCGCAGAAGGCGGCGGCGAGCGCGGTTCGGTTCAGCTCGGCGAAATCCTCTTCGGTCCAGCGGAAGGCGCGGGCCAGTTCCTCGTATTCGCGCGTCATCGAGGTGTGGAAGAAGGGCGGATCGTCGGTGCTTACCGTCACCTTTACCCCGGCATCGCGCAGTTTTGCCAGAGGGTGGGCGGAAAAGGAGGGGAAAATGCCCAGCGCCACGTTCGAGCCGGGGCAGGTTTCGAGCACGATCTCGCGTTCGGCCAGGATGTCGATCAGGGCGGGGTCGTGGATGGCGCCGACGCCGTGGCCGAGGCGTTCGGGGTTCAGATCGCGCAGGGTTTCGCGGATGCTGTCGGGCCCGCCCCATTCGCCGGCGTGGCTGGTGATGTGCAGACCTGCCTCGCGGGCGCAGTCGAAGGCCCAGGTATAGTCGCCGGCGCGGCCGACGCTTTCATTGCCGGCCATGCCGAAGCCGCGGATGAAGCTGCCGGCGGTCTCGGCCGCGCAAAGGGCGACGGGTTTCGCTGCGTCGGGGCCGAAATGGCGGATGCAGGTGACGATGCCCTTGAGGATCACGCCATGGGTCTTTTCGGCCGCGATGGCGGCGTCCTCGATCTCGGCCAGGTAATCGCGCCAGGCGAAAAGATCGCCGCCGCCGCAGAAATCGGGGCTGAGGAAGGTTTCGGCATAGACGACGCCGTTTTCGGCCAGCTCGTCCAGCACCGCCTTGGTCAGGCGGTGATAGTCGCGCGGGGTGGTCAGGGTGCTGGTGGCGGCCTCGTAGACCTTGAGGAAATGCGCGAAGTCGCGGAAGGCATAGCCGCCGCGGGGGTCGAAGATCTTGGAGATGTCGATGGATTTCTCCTTCGACAGGTCGCGGATCAGGCGCGGCGGGGCGGCGCCTTCGAGATGCAGGTGCAATTCGATCTTGGGGAAGGCGCGCCAGGTCACAGGACGTTCCTTCCGGCGCCGCGTTGCGTGAGGCCCAGATGGGCGGCCACCGAGGCGCCGATATCGGCGAAGTCGATGAGGCCGATTTGCCCCGGGCCGAGGCCGGCGATCAGCACCGGGACGCGTTCGCGGGTGTGATCGCCGCCCAGCCAGATGGGATCGTTGCCATGATCGGCGGTGAGGACCAGCAGGTCGCCGTCGCGCAGCTTTGGCAGCAGTTTGCCCAGTTCGCGGTCGAACCATTCCAGCGCGTTTGCATAGCCCGAGACGTCGCGGCGGTGGCCGTATTCGCTGTCGAATTCGACGAAGTTGGCGAAGGTCAGGCTGCCCTCTTCGGCGCGGTCGATCTGGTGGGCGAGGGCCGTCATCAGCTCGGCGTCGC
>JAWKXE010000007.1:0-176594 GCA_041397165.1 Paracoccaceae bacterium
GTAAGGCGACCCATTGCTGTCAGACAACTTAGGTTAATAGCCCCTAGGTGCCGCGACAGGACCGTCGCGACCAGTCCAAATAGAAAAGAGTGGGACGATGTCGAAACGTGGAAAAAATATCAGCGGTGCCTGCCACCCCGCCGATCTTCCGGGCAAGCTTCGCGTCAGGATCGATGACCTGAGCACCCGTCTGCGCCGTTTCCGCAACGATGAAAGCGGCGTTCTTGTCGGATTTGGTGTGTTCCTTATTCTCATGATCCTGGCCGTCGGGGGCATCGGGATCGACCTGATGCGGTTCGAATATACCCGCACCTCGCTGCAGTCGACGCTGGACCGCGCCGTTCTGGCCGCGGCCGACCTCGACCAGACGCTGGATGCGCAATTCGTCGTCGAAGACTATTTCGCCAAATCGGACATGGCCGGCTATCTGACCTCGATCACCGTCGACGAGGGGCTGAACTATAAGGAGGTGTCGGCCACCGCCAACATCGCCATGCCGACCCAGCTGATCCACATGATGGGGATCGAGACGCTGAACGCCCGGGCCCAGGGCACCGCGGCCGAAAGCGTCGACGGCGTTGAAATCTCGCTGGTGCTCGACATGTCGGGCTCGATGGCGTCGAACAACCGCCTGGTCAACCTGAAGGACGCCGCCAACGAGTTCGTCACCACGATGCTGAACTCCAGCCCTCCGGGCGACGTGGCGATCTCGATCGTGCCCTACGCCACCCAGGTGAACGCCGGCGAAACCCTTGCCCAGCATTTCAACCTGACCCAGGAACACGACTTCTCGCATTGCGTCGACTTCCAGTCGAGCGACTTCAACTCGACCGCGATCTCGACCACCGCGTCGATGCAGCGCACCGGCCCGTTCGACCCCTGGTATCGCGTCGAGGGCGAGCTGTATCTGCCGGTCTGCCCCGAGCGCCAAAGCTCGGAAATCATGGCCTATTCGATGAACGAGACCCAGCTGCACAGCTATATCAACGGCTTCACCGCCGGCGGCAACACCTCGACCGATGTCGGCGTGAAATGGGGTGCGGCGCTGCTCGATCCGTCGATGCAGTCGGTGGTCACCGACATGATCGCCGATGGCGATGTCGACGCCGCCTTCACCGGCCTGCCGATGGCCTATGACGACGACTCGCTCAAGGTGCTGGTGGTCATGTCCGACGGTCAGAACACCTCGCAATACTATCTGAACTCGGCCTTCAAGGGCGGCAATACCGATGTCTGGCTCTACCAGAGCGGCTCGACCAAGGTCTATTCGGTGAAATACGGCAGCACCTATTACTACAAGACGCCGTCGGGCTGGAGCAGCTCCTATGGTGCCTATACCGACGCGCGCTGGGTGAAGCCCGATGGCAGCAACACCAACTACAAGTCGCAGGCTCAGGGCAGCCAGCCCTTCAACGGTTCGCAATCGGTGCGCCTGACCTTCCCCGAACTGTTCCACCAGGCCTCGAACGACTGGATCGCGGACAGGCTCTATGAGGACATCTGGAGTTCGTCCTACGCCAACAGCTATTGGAACTCGCAGGCCTACGACTCGGTCGGGACGTCGACCAAGAACAGCCGCATGAACAATATCTGCGACGCCGCAAAGGCCTCGGGTGTGATCGTCTTCACCATCGGCTTCGAAGCGCCCTATGCCGGCCAGGTCGTGCTCGAGGACTGTGCCAGCTCGGATGCGCATTACTTCGATGTGGACGGGATCGAGATCTCGGACGCCTTCACCTCGATCGCATCGTCGATCTCGAAACTGAGGCTGATCCAATGACCGCTGCATCCCGTGTCTACCAGCGTCTGCGGCGGTTCGGCCGCCGCGACGAGGGCACCGCGACCGTCGAGTTCGCGATCCTGTTCCCGGCCTTCATCATGATCCTTCTCAGCGGTGTCGAGCTGGGCATGATCACCCTGCAGCACGCGATGCTGGAGCGCGGTCTGGACCTGGCGGTGCGCAACATCCGCCTGGGCACCGGCGAAGCCCCCCAGCATGACGAGATCAAGAGCCAGATCTGCGAATATGCCGGTGTGCTGCGCAATTGCGAAAGCACGCTCAGGCTGGAAATGGTGCAGGTCGATCTGCGCCACGAGGTCACGCTGGACACCACCGCCGACTGCGTCGACACCTCCGAGGACGTGCAGCCGGTGCGCAACTTCGTCAATGGCCAGGAAAACGAACTGATGCTGCTCAGGGCCTGCGTGAAGATCGACCCGATCTTCCCGACCACCGGCCTGGGCAAGCAGCTGGTCAAGGACGGCGCCGGCCAGACCGCCCTTCTCGCCACGGCCGCCTTCGTTCAGGAGCCCGACTGATATGTCCAACATCATTAGCAGATTGAATGCCCGCCTGCGGTCGTTCGGCGACGACACCCGCGGCAGCGTGTCGGTGGAAGCGGCGCTGATCTTTCCGATGGTGATGTGGTCGCTGCTGGCAACCTTCGTGTTCTTCGAGGGCTATCGCCAGTCGGCGATCAACCACAAGGCGGCCAATACCATCGCCGACATGTATTCGCGCGAAACCGAAAGCATCACGCCGACCTATGTCAACAACACCAAGGAGTTGTTCGACCTGCTGGCCGAGGCCAATGGCGACACCAAGATCCGCATTTCGGTGGTGCGCTGGGTCAGCCGGCGCAACGAATACCAGGTCGACTGGTCGATGGTGCGCGGTTCGAACATCGTCAGCCTGACCACCGCGGACCTGCTTTCGATGGCGGACAGCCTGCCGACGCTGCCGAATCAGGAGCGGATCGTGCTGGTCGAGACCTGGAGCACCTACGAGCCGCTGTTCAACATCGGCATGGACGATGTCGAAATGCATTCCTTCGTCTTCACCCGCCTGCGTTTCGCGCCGCAGCTGCGCTTCTGCGACACCTGTTCGTAAGGCGGACCCTTTCCAGTCCTGCGCCCGGCCGCACGTTTCGGCCGGGCTCTTTTTTGGCCCGGTTCAGCCGCGCCCGACCTCGTATCCCGGTTCTTCCGGTTCGTCGTCGACCAGCTCGGTCGGGAAGCCCGGCGCCAGGATGCTGAGGCCTGTCGCCTCTTCCAGCCGCTCGATCATCCGGTCGGACTGTGCCCGCGCGCCATAGCGCGCCTGGCCGTCGCGCATCAGCTCGATCAAGAGCGGCGAAATCTCGAGCGGGACGCCGTTGCGGTCGGCGATCTGCTGGAAGAGGCCGATATCCTTCAGCACCAGATCCATGGTGAAATCGACACAGCGCGAGCCCGAGAGGATCAGTTGGCTTTCTGTTTCGTGCACGAATGAATTCCCGGAGCTGATGGCGATCGCCTGATAGGTGGTGGCCAGATCCATGCCGGCGGCGGCCATGGTGGTCAGCGCTTCGTTCAGCATCAGGAGATGGCCGGTCGCGAGATAGTTGGTCATCACCTTCAGCACCGAGGCCGAGCCCAGCGGCCCGGTATGCAGCACCCGGCGGCCGAGGATGGTGAGGAGCGGCAGGATGCGCTCGAACGTCGCCCGGTCGCAGCCGGCGAAGATCGAGATATTGCCGGTGGCGGCGCGGTGGCAGCCGCCCGAGACCGGGCAATCGACCGCCGCCGCGCCGGTGGCCGCGACCAGCGCGCCCAGGCGTTTCACCTCGGCCTCGTCGGTGGTGGACATCTCCATCCAGGTCTTGCCCGGGCCCATAGCGGGCAGCATCTCGTCCATCACGGCGGCCGAGGCGGCGGGCGACGGCAGGCAGGTGATGACGGTGTCGCAGGCCTGCATCATCGCCGCCGGGCTGCCGCCCGCCTGCGCGCCGCGGGCGGTGAAGCCGGCCACCAGATCGGGGTTCAGGTCGTGCACCGCAAGTTCGATGCCGTTGCGCAGCAGGCTGCCGGCCAGCTTGGCCCCGACATTGCCCAGCCCGATGAAGCCGATTGTCATGGATATCCCTCCTGTCTGTCCGCCCATCATGGCGGCCCCGCCCGGCGCCGACCGCCTGATTGCGACCTGTTGTCTGCCGCTTCGCGCCGCGCTAGCGTGATGCCATGGCCTGGCCTTCGAACATTCCGCCGCAGCGCGACGGCGACGGTGCCGCCGGCATCGAGGTGAGCGACGATTTCACCCGCTTCGCCCAGCGCGACGACATCTTCACCCGTGCCTTCTGGGACGACACGGTGCGCACGAAGAAGACCGATGCCTTCTTCGCCTCGTATCGGATGGAGGCGGCGCCACGCCGGGGCGACGGGTTCACGCCGCGCGATTTCGCGCTGAGGAACGCCGCCTGGCTGGTATCGGACATCATTTCCGAACGCTCGGCCGCGGAGGGTGTGCGCGAGGGCTTCCAGGCGCCGATCCGCGCCGACCGGCCGGTGGCGCCGGAGCCGGTCGCGGTCGAGGACCCGGCGGCGATGGCGGGTGAGATCAAGCGCATCGCGCGGTTCTTCGGGGCCGATCTGTGCGGCATCGCGCCGGTGGACGAGCGCTGGCATTACGAGAGCGGGGTCGACACCCGCGATTTCTCGGAGGCGCCGAACGATCTGCCCGAGGGCGTCACCTCGGTCATCGTGCTGGGGCATCAGATGGAGGAAAGCCTGGTCGCGACCTATCCTTCGGCCCTGGCGGGCGCGGCGACGGGGCGGGAATACAGCCACGAGGCGGCGGTGGTGATCCAGCTGGCCGCCTATATCCGCAATCTCGGCTATCAGGCGGTGGCGTCGATGAACGACAGCGCGCTGGTCATTCCCTATGCGGTGCAGGCGGGGCTGGGGGAATACGGGCGCAACCAGATGGTGATCACGCCCGAATTCGGGCCGAGGCTGCGGTTTTCGAAGATCTTCACCTCGCTGCCCTTGGCGCATGACGGGCCGCGCCGGCCGGGTGTGGCGAAGTTCTGCGATATCTGCACCAAATGCGCCGATGCCTGCCCGGTGAAGGCCCTGCCCTTCGGCGCGCCCAGCTTCGAGGCGCCGAACCGCTCGGCCCTGACAGGGGTGCGGAAATGGACCTCGAACGCCGAGAAATGCTTCGGCTTCTGGGCCTCGATGGCATCGGATTGCGCCATCTGCATGAGGGTCTGCCCGTTCAACCGCGATTTCACCAAGGCGCGCCACCGGCTGTGGCGGCGGCTGGCGCTGTCGCGCTTCCGCCGCCTGGCGCTGTGGCTGGATCGCAAGCGGGGCGGCCGGGTGAAACCGGCCGACTGGTGGGCCGGCCGCGACCGGCCCTGAGCCGAGGGCGAAGCCGCCTCAATGCGCGTAGCCGCCGAGGAAGCTGAAATCCGATTTCGTCCCGGCGGTATCCCGCCCCAGGTTGTGGCACATGATGCAGGAACTGGGCTTCTGCGTCGACGGATCGCCATGCGGATCGAGCACCGGGTTGATCTGCAGATAGGTCTCCATCGTGGAATTGACCAGATAGATCGGCGCCGCGAAGGGGCGCATCTTCTCGGCATAGTAGTCGCCGTGATCGTTGGCCCATTGCACCCCGATCAGCCCGTAATGCGACCAGACGCTGCCCGCCAGCGCCGCCTGGAACGCCGCGTTCACCTCGGCGCCGGTGTCGTAGAGCGCCCAGCACCGGGTGACCTGGGTGCCGAAGCGCCCGTCATGCAGGTATTGCCCCGCATAGGGCATCGTCGCGGCCCAGAGGAACTGTTTTCCCTTCGGCGGCGCGTTCGGCGCGCAGGCCTTGCCGTCATCGGTGCAGGCCGGATCGAACAGCGCCCAACCGTCGCCGGCATCGCCCGGCACCGGACAGCTTTTCGCCGGCTCGCGGTCTTGCAGCGGCGACGCCTCGTTCTCCTGCGACACCGGCGCGGCCTGGCCAGCGGCGCGTTGCGGTCATGCTCGAACGAGGCCCAGATCCAGAACGGCGCGAATTCGTCGGGTGTCGTCACCTTCTGCATGATGTGCATCCCGATCAGCGCGGCCCGGCCGTCGATGCACATCGCCTGGCCCGAGGCGCTGTTCCTGGCTTCGACGATCACGTTGACCGGCTGGGTGAAGTAGTCGGCCCCGCTTTCGTCTTCGGGCAGCAGCCGCCAGGATGTCTTCAGTTCGATCGCGCCGGGCGTGTCGCCGGCGCCGCGCGGCAGGTCCCATTCGCCGCCCTTCGCCGCGAAGGCGGCCTGGCCCTTGCGGGTATCGAGCCCGTTGTCGCGCACATAGGCGGCCCAGCGCGGGTTCACCCGCATGTCGTAGAGCACGAAATTGCCCGCCGCGTCGATCAGCGGCCAGGGGGTAAAGGGCTGGACATAGCTGGAGGTGGTGATCTTCGAGGTCTGCGACAGGGTCAGGCGGCCATTGTCGGGGCAGATCGGCGACGCGAGCCGGGCGCCGGGAAAGACCTGTTCGACCCCGGGATAGGATTGCCAGACGCGCGGGCTTTTGTCATCGCCGAGGATGTCGCCCGAGGGCCGGCCTTCGCCATCGGCCGGCCAGTTCAGCGCGACGAAGCTTTGCCAGCCGAAATAATCGAAATTGATCTGCTGGGCGGTGTCGGGGTCCGGGTTGCGGTCGGTCGAGGGGGTATAGCCCTGCACCCTGACCTCGAGCCCGTCCAGATCGGCCGGGATCGTCGGGCAGAGCCGGTCCGAGCCGTCGACGCAGAGGTGATCCTGTTTGTACTGGGCAGTGGCGGCACATGCCGGAAGCCCGAGCGCGAGCGTAACGGCCAGGCGCAAACCGGCGGCGGTTTTCGTAATCATCGGTTTTCTCCAAAGACTTGAATCTATGCACCCATGATACTCTCGGGCGTGTATCTGGCAACCGTTTTCGCCGGCGCGGGCCGCCGCCCGCTCCTCCGTGCGTTCGCGCACAATCGCGGTTCGCCGCTGCCGCTTTGCGGCGACGGGGAAGCCTCTATATTCGGCCCAGCAACGCGACAGGAGGATATGCCATGTCGATCAGACCGACGATTGAAACCCGCAAGGCCATGCCGACGATGGAAGGGGCCGGCGTGCATCTGCACCGCGCCTTCGGCTTCCACGACCCGAGCGAGCTGGACCCGTTCCTGCTGTTCGACGATTTCCGCAACGAGCGCCCCGAGGATTACCTGAAGGGGTTCCCCTGGCATCCGCATCGCGGCATCGAGACCATCACCTATGTGCTGGCCGGGACGGTCGAGCATGGCGACAGCCTGGGCAATAGCGGCCGGCTGGGCGCGGGCGATGTGCAATGGATGACCGCCGGGTCGGGGATCCTGCATCAGGAGATGCCGCAGGGCAATGCCACGGGGCAGATGCACGGCTTCCAGCTCTGGGCCAACCTGCCGGCGGCGCAGAAGATGTGCGCGCCGCGCTATCAGGACGTGAAGGCCGCCGACATCCCCGAGGTGATCGACGATGACGGCACCCGCGTGCGGGTGATCACCGGCGATTTCTGGGGCAAGCGCGGCCCGGTCGACGGCATCGCCGCCGATCCGCAATACCTGGATATCTCGGTCCCGCCGGGGGTGAGGAAAAGCTTCAAGGTCGACACCTATCGCCGCGCCTTCGCTTATGTCTTCGCCGGCGAGGGCGCCTTTGCCGATGCCAGCCAGCCCACCGGCGTGCTGCTGGAAAAGGAGGTCATGGGCGAAGAGGTGAACATCCGCGACCTGTCGGGCAACCGCACCCTGATCCGCTTCGGCAGCGGCGACGAGGTGACGGTGCAGGCCGGCGAGGAGGGCGTGCGGTTCCTGCTGATCTCGGGCGCGCCGATCGAGGAGCCGGTGGCCTGGCACGGGCCGATCGTGATGAACACGCGGGCCGAGCTGGAACAGGCCTTCCGAGAGCTGCGCAACGGCAGCTTCATCAAACCGGCGCATTGACGGCAGGGCGCGGGGCGCGCGTGCGCGCGCGCCCCGGGTTTCCGATCGGCGTCCCCCTGGCCCCGAACCGGGCCGGGGGGACGCCGTGTTCCGCGATGTTCCGGCTTGAAGGGGGTTTCGCGCGGGCGTTAACTCGGCCCCATGAAGCCCAAGATCCTGTCCACCCTGCCCGGTTACACCCGGGACGATTTCGTCGCCGACCTGCTGGCCGGGATCACCGTGGCGCTGGTGGCGCTGCCGCTGAGCCTGGCCATCGCCATCGCCTCGGGGGCGCCGCCCGCCACCGGTTTCGTCACCGCCATCGTCGCGGGCTTCCTGATCTCGGCGCTGGGCGGCAGCCGGGTGCAGATCGGCGGGCCGACCGGCGCCTTCATCGTGGTGGTTTACGGCGTCATCGCCACGCATGGCATGGAGGGGCTGATCCTGGCCACGCTGATGGCCGGTGTCATCCTGATCGTCGCCGGCAGCCTGCGCGCCGGCCGGCTGATCGCCCTGGTGCCGGAACCGGTGATCAACGGCTTCACCATCGGCATCGGCATCATCATCGGCACCAGCCAGCTGAAGGATCTGGGCGGGCTGAGCATGGCGCATGTCCCGGCCGAGTTCATCGCCAAGCTCGAGGCGCTGTGGGCCGCCCGCGCCAGCCTGTCGCTGCCCAGCCTGGGGATCGGGCTGCTGACCATGGGGTTGATCATGGCGCTGCGCCGCGCCTTTCCGCGCTTTCCCGGGCTGATCGTCGCCATCGCCGCCAGCTCGGCGCTGGTGGCCTGGGCCGGGCTGCCGGTCGAGACGATCCAGTCGCGGTTCGGCGATCTGCCGCGCGCCCTGCCGATGCCCGCCCTGCCCGAGCTGAGCTTCGAGCGCATGGCGGCGCTGTTCCCCTCGGCGCTGGTCATCGCCTTTCTGGCGGGGGTTGAATCGCTCCTTTCGGCGGTCGTGGCCGACCGGATGTGCGGCGGCGCGCACCGGCCCAACGCGGAACTGAGGGCGCAGGGCGTGGCCAATATCGCCTCGGCCCTGTTCGGCGGGTTGCCGGCGACCGGCGCCATCGCGCGGACCGCCACCAATGTGCGCGCCGGCGGGCGGACCCCGGTCGCCGGCATGGTCCATGCGCTGGTGCTTTTGCTCATCATGTGGGCGGCGGCGCCGCTGGCCGGGATGATCGCGATGCCGGCGCTGGCGGGCCTGCTGATCCTGACCGCCTGGAACATGAGCGAGCCGCATCGCTGGGGCGCCTATCTGCGCGAGCGGCACTCGGACGTGTTCCTGCTGATCCTGACGCTGGTGCTGACCGTGCTGGTCGACCTGACGGTCGCGGTGGGCACCGGCGTGGCGCTGGGCCTTGCGCTGCGGCTGGGCCGGCGCGGCGCGCCGGGCGCCGAGGACTGGACCCCGCGCGACAAGTAGAGCGGGTCAGCCGCCCCCGCCGCACGCGTACTGGCGAGGGTGACATCGGCGCCCGGTTGCGGCACGTTATGCGCGGCGGGCCGCCCGAGGCCAGGCCGATGCGGACCAAGCCGGAGTGCGCCGGATGACATTGCGACAGTTCTATCTTGCGGCGGCCGTTCTGGGCGCGGTCATTCCCTGGCTGTTCTTCGCCAATTTCTTTGCCGCGCACGGGCCCGATCCGCTGACCTTCATTGCAGGGCTTTTCGCCAACGGCGCGGCAGGCGGGTTTTCGGCCGATGTGATGATCTCGATCGCGGTGTTCTGGGTGTGGTCCTATGTCGACGCGCGCGAGCGCAACGTGCGGCGCTGGTGGCTGGTGCTGCCGGCGAGTTTCTGCGTCGGCCTTTCGTTGGCGCTGCCGCTCTATCTCTGGCTGCGCACCGCCCGCTAGGCTGGGTCGGGCGGGTCAGACGGCGACCGCCTTGCGCACCATGTCCCAATAGAGCGTTTCGACCTCGGCCAGAGACAGCCGGCCGCCGGGGCGATACCAGGTGTTCACCCCGGTCAGCATGGCGATCAGCGCATAGGTGGCGATGCGCGGGTCGGCGACGGCAAAGACGCCCGCGGCCACGCCATCGCGCAGGATCCGTTCCAGCTCGTCCTCATAGGCACGGCGCAGGCGCTCGATCTCGGCGAAATTGGTGGGCTCGAGGTTGCGCAGCTCCATATAGGCGATGAACACCTCGTCGGGGCGTTCGATATGGAAGCGGATGTGATGGCGGGTGAAATCCTCGAGCCGGGCGGCGGGACCGGCCGAGGTGGCGGCGGCGCGGGCGGCGAGAAGCGCCTCAAGATGCTCGCGCATCAGTTCGTAGAGCAGGGTCTGCTTGTCGGGGATGTAGTTATAGAGCGCGCCGGCCTGCACCCCGACCTCGGAAGCGATCTGGCGCATCGAGACGGCGGCGAAGCCCTGGCGGGCGAACAGGCGCAGCGCCGCGCGGCGGATGCGCGGGCCGGTGATGTCGGAATGCGAACCTTGGGTGCGGGCCATGGGCGGGTTTTATCTGAACATGCGTTCAGTTCAAACCCCGAGCTTGCACCCGGCCCCGCGCTGCGGCAGGAAGAGCGCATGAAACGGGCCGTTCTGCCGATCCTTGCCGCCTTGACCGCCACCGCCTGCGCCGAAGTGCCGGCGCTGGACGGCACGGTGCCGCCGGCGCTGGAGCGGGCCGATTACCCGATGCTGGTGCCGGTCGAGCCGATTCTGGCCGCCGCGGGCGAGGTGCAGATCCAGCCCGAGACCGAGGCCGGCATCCGGGCCCGGGTGGCGCGGCTGAAGGCGCGGGCGGCGCGGCTGCGGGGGCCCATCGTCGACGGCGGCACGCGGGCGCGGATGCGGGCCGGCGTGACCGGCATCGTCGAAGAGTGACGCGGGGGCTGGATCGGCGTTTCGAAACGCCGTTCCGACGCGCTTTGCAAAGCGCGTGAAAAAGCGGCTTCGAAGCCGCTTGCAGCAAGGCATTTCGAAATGCCTTGCCCGGCCCCGCCCGAGGCGCGTTGCAACTGGCCCGGACGCGGGCTAAACCGGCGCCAGACCCGATCCTGATCCCGGAGGCCCGACATGTCTGAACCCTTGCGCCTTGGCATCGCCGGACTGGGCACCGTCGGCACCGGCGTGGTCAAGATCGTCCGCCAGAAGGCCAATATCCTGGCTGCCCGCTCGGGCCGGCCGATCGTCATCACCGCCGTGTCGGCCCGCACCCGCGATAAGGATCGCGGCGTGACCCTGAAGGATTACGCCTGGGAGGACGACCCGGTGAAGCTGGCCACCCGCGACGATGTCGATGTCTTCGTCGAGCTGATGGGCGGCAGCGACGGCCCCGCCAAGGCCGCGACCGAGGCCGCCATCGCCGCCGGCAAGCATGTCGTCACCGCCAACAAGGCGATGCTGGCGCATCACGGTCAGGCCCTGGCCGAGGCGGCCGAGGCCGCCGGCCGCGTGATCCGCTTCGAGGCCGCCGTCGCCGGCGGCATCCCGGTCATCAAGGCCCTGACCGAAGGTCTGGCCGGCAACGAGATCACCCGCGTCATGGGCGTGATGAACGGCACCTGCAACTATATCCTGACCCGGATGCAGGGCGCGGGCCTGACCTATGAGCAGGCCTTCGCCGAGGCCGACGGGCTGGGCTACCTCGAGGCCGACCCGGAACTGGACGTGGGCGGCATCGACGCCGGTCACAAGCTGAGCCTGCTTTCCGCCATCGCCTTCGGCACGCGGGTCGATTTCGACGGGGTCGAGCTGGAGGGCATCGGCGCCATCACCATCGAGGATATCCGCCAGGCCGCCGACATGGGATACCGCATCAAGCTTCTGGGCGTGGCGCAGATGACCGGCCGCGGGCTGGAGCAGCGGATGAGCCCCTGCCTGGTGCCCGACAACTCGCCCCTGGGGCAGCTGGAGGGCGGCACCAACATGGTGGTGATCGAGGGCGATCAGGTGGGCCAGATCGTGCTGCGCGGCGCCGGCGCCGGCGAAGGCCCCACCGCCAGCGCGGTGATGGGCGACGTGATCGACATCGCCCGCGGCTTCCGTCTGGCCACCTTCGGCAAGCCGGCGGTCGAGCTGGAGCAGGCCAAGCCCGCCAAGGGCGCCGTGCCCGCGCCCTATTACCTGCGCATGTTGCTGACCGACAAGCCCGGCGCGCTGGCCAAGGTGGCGACGGTGCTGGGCGAGGCCGGCGTCTCGATCGACCGGATGCGGCAGTATGGCCATCAGGATACCTCGGCCCCGGTGCTGATCGTCACCCATCGCACCGCGCGCACGGCGCTGGACGAGGCGCTGGCGGCGATGGCGCGGCTCGACGTGCTGGAGGGCCAGCCGGTGGCCCTGAGGATCGAACAGGTCTGAGCCGCTGGACGGCCCGGCCCGGCTGAGGCACAGTTTCGGGCGAAGGGGGCAAGCAAGGTGAGTTTTCTCGGCGTCGACGCATCGCTGACCGGGCGGCACTGGCTGGGCCCGGCGGTCGAACTGGACCGCGCCGCCGAGGCGATGGCGCAGCAGACCGGCCTGCCCCGCGCCGTGGCGCAGGTGCTGGCCCGGCGTGGCGTGGCGGCCGACGAGGCGGCGGCCTTCCTCGAGCCGAAGCTGCGCGACCTGCTGCCCGACCCGCGCAGCCTGAAGGACATGGCGCCGGCGGCCGAGCGGTTCCTGGCCGCCGTGACGCGGGGCGACAAGATCGCCATCTTCGCCGATTACGATGTCGACGGCGGGACCTCGGCGGCGCTGCTGCTGGACTGGCTGGCGCAGGTCGGGCTGGGGGCCACGCTCTATGTCCCCGACCGGACCCGCGAAGGCTACGGCCCCAACGTGCCGGCGATGCGGATGCTGGCCCAGGGCCATGACCTGATCGTCTGCGTCGATTGCGGCACGCTGAGCCACGAGCCGATCGCGGCCGCCAAGGGCGCCGATGTGATCGTGCTCGATCACCATCTGGGCGGCGAGACCCTGCCCGACTGCCTGGCGGTGGTGAACCCCAACCGGCAGGACGAAAGCGGCGATCTGGCGCATCTCTGCGCCGCCGGCGTGGTGTTCCTGATGCTGGTCGAAGTCAACCGGCAGCGCCGCGCGGCGGGGCTTTCCGGGCCGGACCTGATGGCGATGCTCGATCTGGTGGCGCTGGCGACGGTGGCGGATGTCGCGCCGCTGGTCGGGGTGAACCGCGCCTTCGTCATGCAGGGGCTGAAGGTGATGGCGGGGCGCGAACGGGTGGGCCTGCGCGCGCTGGCCGATGTGGCGCGGATGGACACGGCGCCGGCGCCCTATCACCTGGGCTTCCTGCTGGGGCCGCGGATCAATGCCGGCGGGCGGATCGGCCAGGCCGATCTGGGCGCGCGGCTGCTGGCGGCCCGCGACCCGCGCGAGGCGCAGGCGATGGCCGAGCGGCTGGACCAGCTGAACACCGAACGCCGCGAGATCGAGGAGGCGGTGCGCGCCGCCGCCCTGGCCCAGGCCGAGGCGCGCGGGCTCGACGCGCCGCTGGTCTGGGCGGCGGGCGAGGGCTGGCATCCGGGCGTGGTGGGCATCGTCGCGGCGCGGCTGAAAGAGGCGACGGGCCGGCCGGCGGTGGTGATCGGGCTCGAGGGCGATGAGGGCAAGGGCTCGGGCCGGTCGGTCTCGGGCGTCGACCTGGGCGCGGCGGTGCAGCGGCTGGCGCGCGAGGGGCTTCTGCTGAAGGGCGGCGGCCACAAGATGGCGGCGGGGCTGACGGTGGCGCGCGACCGGCTGGAGGCGGCGATGGACCGGCTCAGCGAGTTACTGGCAAAGCAGGGCGCGGGCGATCTGGGGCCGCGCAGCCTGCGGCTCGACGGTGTGCTGATGCCCGGCGCGGCGCAGGTCGAGATGATCGAGGCGCTGGAGGCGGCCGGGCCCTATGGCGCCGGCGCCCCTGCCCCGCGGTTTGCCTTCCCCGACTGTCAGGTGCTGTTCACGCGGCGGGTGGGCGAAAGCCATCTGAAAGTGACCCTGGGCGACGGGTTGGGCGCGCGGCTGGAAGGCATCGCCTTCGGCGCTTACGACACCGCCCTGGGCCCGGCACTTGAGGGCCATGGCGGCAAGCGGTTTCACATCGCCGGACGGCTGGAACTGAACCATTGGCGCGGCCGCACCAGCGCGCAATTGCGGCTGGAAGATGCCGCGCCGGCGGGCGCATAGAAACGGCTGGAAAATTCTTTCGCCCCGGCGTTTTTTCCGCTTGCGCGGGGGGACGGGTTTTTCTAGAAGACGCCTCACGGCTGGGTCATGCCCCGTTCGTCTATCGGTTAGGACGCCAGGTTTTCAACCTGGAAAGAGGGGTTCGATTCCCCTACGGGGTACCACCGGATCGCCGTAGATCCCAAACATTCAGGCATGTCCCGGCCGCTGTCGGCCGCATGCGGCGCTGTGCGCCCGCAGGCCAAGGCCTTGATTTCAAACGATACAGCCGTTTACCCCCGGACGCCGACAGGGCTTGGTTCGATCCCGGCCGGCAGCGATCAACCCTTTGCCCCGAAAGCGGAAATCGCCGATTTCGGCGAAAATCGCAGGCGCTGTGGCCGCGCCGGAGATGCGCGGATGGGGTTGGAGCAGGTCTTGGGGTGGCGCCGGTCCGGAGCCTCTTCCAGAGGGTCGAGCGGCTGCGCGCCGGAGTTATCCACAGATCGTTTCGGCTGTGAATCGCGGCGCTTCGGGTGGGATCGGAGGGAAAGTTGTAAAACCGCAACGAATATGGTGTTTTCCGCCCAAGAGTCGCGCCGGATACGGCAATAAAGATAATATTCCTGAAGGCTCCGGACCGGGTTTTCCAACGAAACCCACAGTCCAGACTGTGCATAATCCTGTGGAAAACCGTCCACGCGACGCGGCGCGCCCGGGCGGATGCAACGCCGGGTCCCGGTTTCCGAGGCTGCGGCCGCCAGCGGGCCGGCCCCATGGTCGAACCGCCGGAGGGGTGGCCTCAATATCCCTTGTCAACCTGTTGAAACAGCGCCAGGAACCGGGTTGTCCACAGCGGTTATCCACAGCCCGTTCCGCCGCCCGTGCCATGGCGGATATGGACAGTCCGGCGCCGGCACGGCAGGGTCGCGGCACAAGACAGTCGCACCCGAAAGGCAGCCCCATGCATCCGCTTCTGACCCAGGCCCAGATCGACGAGTATCAGCGCGACGGCGTCACCGTCATCCGCGGCCTCTTCAAGGATCATGTCGAAACCCTGCGCGCCGGCGTGGCCCGCAACATGGCCGAGCCCGGCCCCTATGCCTCGGAGAACGAGAAGGCGGGCGAGACGGGTCGGTTCTTCGACGACTATTGCAACTGGCAGCGAATCCCCGAATTCGAACAGGTGATCCGCATGAGCCCGGCGGCCGAGGTGGCGGCCGAGCTGATGGGATCGGAGACCGTGCAGCTGTTCCACGACCATGTGCTGGTGAAGGAGCCGGGCACCTCGCTGGCGACGCCCTGGCATACCGACGGGCCCTATTACTTCGTGGCGGGCAAGCAGACGATCAGCTTCTGGTCGCCGCTCGATCCGGTGACCGAGGCGACGCTGCGGATGGTGCCGGGGTCGCACAAATGGGAGAAGCCGGTGCTGCCGATGCGCTGGGTCAAGGAAGAGGCCTATTTCCCCAAGGTCGAGGATTACATGCCCGTCCCCGACCCCGAGGCCGAGGGGATGCCGATCGCCGAATGGGCGATGCAGCCGGGCGATGCGGTGGCCTTCAACTATGACATCCTGCACGGCGCGCGCGGCAATACCTCGACCACGCCGCGGCGGGCGTTTTCGCTGCGGCTGGTGGGGGACGATGCAACTTACGTCGAGCGGCCCGGGCGGACCTCGCCGCCGTTTCCCGATCACGGCATGGCCGCCGGGCAGAGGCTGCGCGAGGACTGGTTCCCGGTGATCTGGCCACGGTGACGGGGCGAATTCCGACGCGGAATTCGATCCGTTTTCCGACGCGGAAAACGGGTTGCGCACGGGTCGGGGGGTTACGAGACCCGTTCGTCCTTCTGGTTCAGGATCTCGTAGAAGATCGTGGTGCGGCCGCGGTCGGGGCGCGAGTTCGACGGCTCGGAGGCCGTCACCGTCATGCGCACGCGGATCGTGTCGCCGGGGCGGACGGGCAGCTTCCAGCGGACCTCGTCCAGGCCGGGCGAGCCCATCGAGGCCTCGGTCCAGACCTGCGATGCGAGGATCAGGTCGAAGGCCACGATCAGGGTCTGGAAGCCGCTGGCGATGATGCCGCCATAGATCGACCGCGCCGCCGCGGCGGGGTCGATGTGAAACGGCTGCGGATCGTATTTGCGGGCAAACTCGATGATCTCGTCTTCGCTGAGCGTGGTCGCGCCGGTTTCATGGGTGAAGCCCACCGGCAGGTCGTCGAAATACATGAGCTCCCCCTTCCTCGTCGCCCCACCCTGCCCCGTCGCCGCCGGCATTGCCATTTCGCCGTTGCGTCACAAGGGCGCGTTTGTTACCGAATTTCAACGCATATGGGAGCCCGCGCCATGCCCGTCATCACGGAAATCGAGGACCTGAAACGCATCTACAAGCGGCGCGTGCCGAAGATGTTCTATGACTATTGCGAAAGCGGCAGCTGGACGGAACAGACCTTCCGCGAGAACAGCAGCGATTTCGACAAGCTCTATTTCCGTCAGCGGGTGGCGGTGGACATGACCGGCCGCTCGACCGCCGGCAGGATGATCGGCCAGGATGTGGCGATGCCGGTGGCGCTGGCTCCGGTGGGCTCGACCGGGATGATGCATGCCGATGGCGAGATCAAGGCCGCCCGTGCCGCCGAGGCCTTCGGGGTGCCCTTCACGCTTTCGACCATGTCGATCAACTCGATCGAGGATGTGGCCGAGGCCACCACCAAGCCGTTCTGGTTCCAGCTCTACACCATGCGCGACACCGATTTCACCGCGCGGCTGATCGAGCGGGCCAAGGCGGCGAAGTGTTCGGCACTGGTGATCACGCTCGACCTTCAGATCCTGGGCCAGCGGCACAAGGACCTGAAGAACGGGCTGAGCGCGCCGCCCAAGATCTCGCCGCGGCTGCTCTACGATCTGGCGACGCGGTGGCGCTGGAGCCTGGGGATGGCGGGCGCCAAGCGGCGGCATTTCGGCAATATCGTGGGCCATGTGCAGGGGATTTCCGATCTGGCCGACCTGGGCGCCTGGACGGCCGAGCAGTTCGACCCGACGCTCGACTGGGCCAAGGTCGCGAAGCTGAAGGAGCAATGGGGCGGTCCGGTGATCCTGAAGGGGATCATCGACCCCGAGGATGCAAAGATGGCGCTGAAGGTCGGCGCCGATGCAATCATCGTCAGCAATCACGGCGGCCGGCAGCTGGACGGGGCGCTGTCGTCCATTCGCGCCCTGCCCGCGATCATGGATGCGGTGGGCGACCAGGTCGAGGTGCATCTCGACAGCGGCATCCGGTCCGGGCAGGACATCATGAAGGCGCTGGCGCTGGGGGCCAAGGGCACCTTCGTCGGCCGCGCCTTCATCTATGGTCTGGGCGCGATGGGCCAGGCGGGCGTGACCCGCGCGCTGGAGGTGATGCAGCGCGAGATGGACCTGAGCATGGCCTTCTGCGGCATCAAGACCGTCGACCAGATCAATCGCGACATCCTGCTGGTGCCCGAGGGGTTCGAGGGTCGCTGGCAGTGACATGCTGATTTTCTTCAAGGAAAATCTGGCCATGCTGGCGGTTCCGAAGACCGGGACCACATCCTATGAACGCGCCTTGAAGACACAGGCCGATATCATCTTCGCCGGCCGGCGCAAGCATACCAATGCCTCGTTCTTTCACCGCCGGCTGGGGCCGTTCCTGAAGGCGGCCTATGACCTGACGCCCGAGCGGATGGCGGTGATGCGCGATCCGATCGACCATATGCGCAGCTGGTATCGCTATCGCGCGCGCCCGGAGCTGCGCGGCAAGCCGACCTCGACCGCCGAGATGTCGTTCGACGATTTCGTCCTGGCGGCGCTGCAGAAACGCCCGCCCGAGGTGGCCAAGGTCGGCAGTCAGGAGGGGTTCCTGATCCTGGCCAAGGGCCAGGTGCCGGTGCATCACCTGTTCGCCTATGAAAGCCAGCCGCTGATCCGCGCCTTTCTGGAGGAGCGCTTCAAGCGCAAGCTGAAGCTGAAGGAATACAATGTCTCGCCCCGGGTCGAGGCGCCGCTGAGCGCCGAGGTCGAGGCGAAGTTCCGCGCCGGCCGCGCCCGCGAGTTCGAGCTTTACGACCGTGTCGTGCAAGCCGGCGGGCACCTGCATCAGATGGTCGAGCCCTAGCCGCCCCAAAGCGCCCGCGAAGGTGCCGCGACTGCCCGGAAATGACCCCCGCTGCCAAAGCAATAGGCATCGGGCCGGTGTCGGCCGGACCATGCTGCACCTGCAGCATGAATGCGGTTGAAGCCCCCGGTCGAATCGCTCTAACCCCCCGGCAGATCGTCATTTTCACAGTCAGGAGAGTCCGATGAAAGCCGGTTACAAACTGCCCGAGGTCACCTTCCACACCCGCGTGCGCGACGAAAGCGTCGGCGGGTCGAACCCGTTCCGCTGGCAGGACATGACCACCGCCGATTACTTTGCCGGCAAGCGCGTCGTGCTGTTTTCGCTGCCCGGTGCCTTCACGCCGACCTGCTCGACCTATCAGTTGCCCGGCTTCGAGAAGGGCTTTGGCGATTTCGCCGCCCTGGGCATCGACGCGATCTATTGCATGTCGGTGAACGACAGCTTCGTGATGAACAAATGGGCCGCCGACCAGAAGCTGGAGAATGTCGGCGTGATCCCCGATGGCTCGGGCGAGTTCACCCGCCGCATGGGGATGCTGGTGCGCAAGGACAATCTGGGCTTCGGGCTGCGCTCGTGGCGCTATGCCGCCGTGGTCGACGATGGCGTGGTCGAAGCCTGGTTCGAAGAGCCGGGCCTGGCCGACAACCACCCCGAGGACCCCTATGGCGTGTCCTCGCCGGAAACCGTGCTGGCCTACCTGACCGACGCGGCCAAGGGCGTCGCGGCAGTAAGCCAAGCCGACAGGCAAGCGGGGCGCCGGTCCGGGCGGGCCGGCGCCTTGCGTTCGCGCCCCCTTCCCCCTTGCCAAGCGGCGGGAATCCGGCTATGCGCGCGGCTTCACGCGGGCATACAGCCTTGGAGGATGCCCGCCCTAACCTAGGAGAAATCAAATGGCTGGACAGATCCCTGATCTTCACGCCGAGGTCCGGACGGGGACAGGCAAGGGCGCCGCTCGTCAAGCACGCCGCGATGGCATGGTCCCCGGAATCGTCTATGGTGGCGAAAACGACCCGCTTCCCATCAACATCCCGTTCAACAAGCTGCTCAAGAAGCTGAAGGACGGCCGCTTCCTGTCGACGCTGTTCAACCTGAAGGTCGATGGCCATGACGACGTGCGCGTCATCTGCCGCGGCGTCCAGCGCGACGTGGTGAAGGATCTGCCCACCCATATCGACCTGATGCGTCTGCACCGCACCACGCGGATCAGCCTGTTCATCCATGTCGAGTTCATCAACGAGGATACCGCCCCCGGCATCAAGAAGGGCGGCGTTCTGACCATCGTCCGCCCCGAGGTCGAACTGAGCGTCATCGCCGGCGACATCCCCGAGAAGATCACCGTCGATCTGGCCGGGCTGAACGTGGGCGATATCGTCCATATCTCGGACGTGACCCTGCCCGAGGGCGTGCGCCCGACCATCGAACGCGACTTCGTCATCGCCAACATCTCGGCCCCGTCGGGCCTGCGGTCGGCGGATAACGAAGAGGCCGGAGAGGCCGCGGAGAGCGAAGAGGCCTGATCCCGGCCCTCGCATCCTTGCAAGTCATCGAGAGACGCGGCCTCTGTTCCGGGGGCCGCGTTTTTCGTTGCGCGTTGATTTGTCCGGCCCCGGCGCGTAGACCCGGAGGCGCAACGAAACCCATGCGAGCGGCCCGATGCAGCTTTTCGTCGGCCTCGGCAATCCCGGGGCGAAATATGCGGGCAACCGCCACAATATCGGCTTCATGGCGCTGGACCGGATCGCCGAGGATCACGGCTTTGCCCCCTGGCGCGCCAAGTTCCAGGGCCAGATCAGCGAAGGCCGGCTGGGCAGCGAAAAGGTGCTGCTGTTGAAGCCCGAGACCTTCATGAACCTCTCGGGCCAGTCGGTGGGCGAGACGATGCGATTCTACAAGCTGACCCCGCGGATGTGACCGTGTTCCATGACGAGTTGGACCTTGCCCCCGGAAAGGTCCGGGTGAAGCAGGGCGGCGGCCATGCCGGGCACTAACGGATTGCGATCCATTCACGCGCATATCGGCGAGGCTTATGCTAGGGTGCGGCTGGGCATCGGCCATCCCGGCCACAAGGACCGGGTTTCGGGCTATGTACTGAGCGATTTCGCCAAGGCCGATCAGGGCTGGCTGGACGATCTTCTGCGCGGCATCTCGGACGGGGCGGCCGATCTGGCGGCGGGCGATGCCGGGCGGTTCATGAACGCCGTGGCGCTGCGCCTGGCGCCGCCGAAACCCGCCCGCCCCGAGGCGAGGCCGCCCGGCGGGGCGGACGAGCCGCCGGCGCCGGAACCGGACAACCGGTCGCCCCTGCAAAAACTGAAGGATCGCTTTCGATGACCCTGCAAGACGCCTTCCTGCGCCAGGCCCGGGCCTGTGACGGCCTGGGATCGCCCTTCATGGCGCAGCTGTTGCACCTGCTGGCCGCGCATTGGCATGACGGCCTGCCCCTGGCGGCGAAATTCGCCGGGTTCAGCGGCGATATCGGCCCCTCCGGGGCCTCGCTGCCGCTGCGTCTGGCCGGCGGGCTGCACGCGCTGGTGCTGTCGGGGCGCGATGCCGCCCTGGCCGCCGTCTATCCGCCGCAGCGGGCCGACGATGCCGCGCTGTGGCAGGCTGTCGAGGCCGCGATGACGACCCATGCCGATTTCCTCGACCGCTGGTGCGACAGCCCGCCCCAGACCAACGAACTGCGCCGCTCGATCGCGCTGATCGCGGCCGGCCATGCCCTTACCCGGCGCTTCGGCCTGCCGATCGTGCTGTCGGAGCTGGGCGCCAGCGGCGGGTTGAACCTGATCTGGGACCGCTATGCGCTGGACATCGACGGGCAGGTCTGGGGCCCCGACCGCCCGGTCCTGACCCTGAGCCCCGACTGGGACGGGCCGCTGCCGCCGCAGGCCCTGCCCCGGGTGATCGAGCGGGCGGGTGTCGACCTGAACCCGCTCGACCCGAAGGACCCCGACGACGCGCTGCGGCTGCTGGCCTATCTCTGGGCCGATCAGCCCGAGCGGCTGGCGCGCAGCCGGGCCGCCATCGCGGTGCAGGACACGCCCGTCGACAAGGGCGATGCCATCGACTGGCTGGAGGCACGTCTGGCGAGGCCGCGCCCCGGCGCGCTGCATCTGATCTATCACACCGTCGCCTGGCAGTATTTCCCGCCCGCGGCGCAGGCCCGCGGCACCGCCCTGATCGAGGCCGCCGGCGCGCGGGCCGGCGCGGACGCGCCGCTGGCCTGGCTGGGCATGGAGAACGACGGCGACGACCTGGGCGCGGGGCTGAGCCTGCGGCTGTGGCCCGGGGACGAGCGCCACGCTCTGGCCCGGGTCGATTTCCACGGCCGCTGGATGCGCTGGGCGGGGATGTGAGCCGACAGGACGAGGGATGGACAGGACCGCGCGCCGCGTGGTTGACTGGGCCGAGCTGAAAGGACGCGACAAGATGGAAGCCAGACCGGACCAACCCGTGAACGTGCTGGGCGGCGTGCTGGCGCCCTGTTCGCGCGACCCGCTGACCGGCTATTTCCGCGACGGGTTCTGCAACACCTGCGACACCGATTTCGGCAGCCATACCGTCTGCTGCATCGTCACTGCCGAGTTCCTGGCCTTCGAGAAATATGTCGGCAACGACCTGACCACGCCGCGCCCCGAATTCGGCTTTGCCGGGTTGAAGCCCGGCGACGGCTGGTGCGTCTGCGCCTCGCGCTTCCTGCAGGCGGCGGATGAGGGCTGCGCGCCCCGGGTGCGGCTCGAGGCGACCCATGGCCGGGCGCTCGAGATCGTGCCGCTGGACGTGCTCGAGGCCCACGCCGCGCCGCGCGGCTGAGCCCGTCGCCTATCCCAATGGTTTAAAGCGCCCGGGCGCGGCCCCGCCGCCCCTCCGCGATCCGCCAGGGGTCTGCGTATCCCTATGGTTTAGACGCCTCGACCGATCGTTTGCGCCGACGGAAATAAACCATCCGGCGATGGCGGCGAGGCGAAAACGGGCCTTTCTCCTGCAGCACCACGCCACGGTCCATACCGGACCCGGCGCAAGGATCAACAGACTGTAAGGAAAGGAAAATCCAATGAAACGTCTGATCGCAACCAGCACCGTCATCGCCTCGCTCCTGGCCGGTTCGGCCGCTTTCGCGGAAGGGGGCTATGTCGACGAACAGGGCTTCATCAATGCCGATGCCCCGGCGCTCACCCAGGCGGCGGCGCTGAATGACAATGCCACCACCCGGGTCGAGACCAAGGTCGATCGCAACGGGCCGCGCGAGGTCCTGGTGACGGTCTTCGCCGCCGACGCCCGTGCCGCCAGCGAAGGCCAGTCGGGCCGCTGAGCCGCCGATCCTCGCCCGTCCCGCCCTTGGCGCGGGACGGGCCAAGGGCCGCCAATCGCACGGCCGCTGCATTCTTCCGGTTGAAAATCGCGCCCGAAGGCTTAGGTCAGGCCTTCATGGCCGGGCCAGCTGCCCGGACCGTGGCGCGGGTCGACAGGAGGGTTCGGAGTGGACAGGTTGAAAGTGAGATCATTGCGAGTCGTCTTCGCCCTTCAGCTGCTCTGCGTCGCGCTGTTCCTGTTTTCCAGCCTGTTCGACCTGCTTGGCCTGCAGCCGCATTGGCAAAGCCCCGAAATTCGCGTCGTGGTGCGGTTTCTCGCCGCCATCGGCCTGGTGCTGGGCACAGTGCTGGGCTGGAGCGCGCTGCGCCACAGCATCCGCCGCACCCTCTCGTCCGAACGCAAGCTGCAGGCCGCCTCGAACGCCTTCATGGAGCTGGTCGAGGCGCATTTCAGCGATTGGGGCCTGACCCCGGCCGAACGCGACGTGGCGCTGTTTTCGCTCAAGGGCATGACGGTGAACGAGATCGCCGAGCTGCGCGGCACCTCGCCAGGGACGGTCAAGGCCCAGACCAACGCGATCTATCGCAAGGCCGGGGTCGGCGGCCGGCCGCAGCTGTTGAGCCTGTTCATCGACGACCTGATCCAGGACGAATTGCCGGCGCATATGGCCGCCACCGCCCCGGCCGAGGCCGAGGCTGCGGCGGCCGAGACGCAGGGTGCCGCCGCCTGAGGCGACCGGCGGCCGGCTTGGCCCTTGCCCGTTATGGAGGGAGGCGCCTGACGCGGCCCCCCTCGGCCGGGGTCACGACAGCTCGCGGCCTTCGGTATCGGACATGTCGAAGCCCAGGAAGCGGGCGACGGTGAAGATGTCCTTGTCGCCGCGGCCGCACATGTTCATCACGATGATGTGGTCGCTGGGCAGGGTCGGCGCGATCTTCATGACATGGGCCAGCGCGTGGCTGGGTTCGAGCGCCGGGATGATGCCTTCGGTCGAGCAGGAGAGCTGGAACGCCTCGAGCGCCTCCTTGTCGGTGATCGAGACATATTGCGCGCGCCCCGTCTCGTGCAGCCAGGCATGTTCCGGGCCGATGCCGGGATAGTCGAGCCCGGCCGAGATCGAGAAGCCCTCGAGGATCTGGCCGTCCTCGTCCTGCAGAAGATAGGTGCGGTTGCCGTGCAGCACGCCGGGCCGGCCGCCGGTGAGCGAGGCGCAGTGCTGCATGTTCTCGTCGACGCCCTTGCCACCGGCCTCGACCCCGATGATGTTGACCGACGGGTCGTCGAGGAAGGGGAAGAACAGGCCCCTCGCGTTCGAGCCGCCGCCGATGGCGGCGATGACGGTGTCGGGCAGACGGCCCTCGCCCTCCTACTCGGCCAGCTGCCAGCGGACCTCTTTCCCAATGATCGACTGGAAGTCGCGGACCATCGCCGGATAGGGGTGCGGGCCGGCGACGGTGCCGATGCAGTAGAAGGTATCGCGCACATTGGTCACCCAGTCGCGCAGGGCGTCGTTCATCGCATCCTTCAGCGTGCCGCGGCCCGAGGTGACGGGGATCACCTCGGCGCCCAGGAGACGCATCCGGAAGACGTTCGGGGCCTGACGCTCGACATCGTGCTTGCCCATGTAGACCACGCATTTCAGGCCGAACTTGGCGCAGACGGTGGCGGTGGCGACGCCATGCTGTCCGGCGCCGGTTTCAGCGATGATGCGGGTCTTGCCCATGCGGCGGGCGAGGATGATCTGGCCCAGCACGTTGTTGATCTTGTGCGCGCCGGTATGGTTCAGCTCGTCGCGCTTCATATAGATCTTGGCACCGCCCAGATGTTCGCTGAGGCGCGAGGCGTGATAGAGCGGGCTGGGCCGGCCGACATAGTGCTTCCAGAGATCGTCCATCTCGGCCCAGAAGGTGGGGTCGTCCTTGGCGCGGTCGTATTCGGCCTCGAGATCGAGGATCAGCGGCATCAGCGTCTCGCTGACGAAGCGGCCGCCGTAATTGCCGAAGCGGCCGCGTTCGTCGGGCCCGTTCATGAAGCTGTTGAAAAGATCGTCGGCCATGCTGGCGCCTCCCCGTTGCATGAAGGTGGTGTAATCGCAACGGCGGCACGGGGCAAGGGAGGCGCTGAGGCTGCGATCCGGGTCCCGAGGGTCGAGGCGGGAACGCGGGCGCGCGCCCGCGTCAGGCGCCGCGCGCGCGCGGGCGCGGCACCGGCCCGAACGCGGCGAATGGGTTCGGCGTTGCAGCAGACGATGAAGTGACGGCCATTCTCCAACGCCTGCCAGCCGCGGCGCTCGACCTCGGCCAGGAAGACATCGCGACCGACGATCCGCTCGACATCGCGTACCTGCCGTTTGAACACCCCACCGCGCATGGCATCGCGCGACGAGAACACGTCGTTCATCCAAAGCTCGGGAACGATGGCGGCGGGTATGCTGGTCATGCCCCGATCCTGCCCCACCGTGGTTAACGCAGGGTTAATCCAGATAGCGCTTGAAGCCGACATGGCTGGGCTCGAACCCCAGGGCTTCATAGAACCGGCGGCTGTCCGTGCGGCTGGCATTCATCGTCAGCTGGATCAGGCGGCAGCCCTCGGCGCGGGCGCGGGCCTCGATATCGGCGAACATCCGTTGGCCCAGCCCTCGGCCGCGCAGGTCCGAGGCCACGCGCACCGATTCCACCTGTGCGCGGCGGCTGGCGGCCAGCGACAGGCCGGAAATGAGCGTCAGCTGATAGGTCGCCACCACCCGGCCGGCCGTGTCCTCGCCGACATAGAGCCGGTTCGCGCCCTCGGCCTGCATCGCCTCGAACGCGGCCAGATAGGCCGTCATGTCCTGCCTTTCGCGCGTGGCGCCCAGCGGGTCGTCGGCCAGAAGCGCCACCACGGCGGGAACGTCATCGGCGGTTGCTTCGCGGAAGCTCAGGCGCATGACGCGGCCCGCACGAAGGCCTCGATCAGGCCCGCGTCCTTCACGCCGGGCGCGCGCTCGACGCCCGAGGCGACATCGACCTGGCGCGCGCCGGTGAGGCGGATCGCCTCGGCCACGTTGTCGGGCGTCAGCCCGCCCGCCAGCATCCAGGGCACCGGCCAGCGCCGGCCGGCGATCAGCCGCCAGTCGAAGGTCAGCCCGTTGCCGCCGGGCAGCACCGCGTCCTTCGGCGGCTTGGCGTCGACCAGAAGCTGGTCGGCGGCGCGGGCGTGTTCCTCGAGCGCGGCCAGGTCCTCTTCCCCCGCCACGCCCACGGCCTTCATCACCGGCAGGCCATAGCGCGCCCGGATCTCGGCCACCCGTTCGGGGCTTTCGCGGCCATGAAGCTGCAGCATGTCGAGCGGCACGCTGTCCACGATCTCGTCCAGCAGCGCATCACCGGCATCGACCACCAGCGCCACCTTGGCCAGGCCCACGGGGGCGGCCAGCGCCAGATCGCGGGCCACGGCCGGCGAGACATAGCGCGGCGATTTCGGAAAGAAATTGAGGCCGCAATAGGCCGCCCCGCTGGCCGCCACCGCCGCCACGTCGGAGGCCCGTGTCAGGCCGCAGATCTTCACCCGGATGTCCATGTCAGCCCTATACGCGGAAAAGGGGCGGCTTGGAAACCACCCCTTCGCCCGTGCCCATGCAATCGGGCGGTGTCAGCCGGCCCCGTCGAGGATCGCCAGAACCTCGTCCGGCTCGCCCTTTTCGGTGGTGCCCTTCATGCGGCTCATCTCGCGCTTCAGCTGGCGCACCTCGCCCTGCTTGCGGACGGCCTCCTTGCGGTGCTTGTGTTCGCGCAGCCATTCCCAGACGAAGCCGATCAGCAGCCCCGCGATCACCCCGCCGAGGATCACCAGGAAGAGCGGCAATTGCACCGACCAGTCGAGGCCCAGCGGCGCCGCCAGCTGATCGGGCAGCAGCCGCAGCTCGACCACGCCGCGATTGGCCATGGCGACGGAGACCAGCACCACGGCCAGAACACCGAGGAACCCGTAGCGGAGATAGCGCATCGCTCAGTCTTTCCCGTTCAGCCTGTCGCGCAGAAGCTTGCCGGTCTTGAAGAAGGGCACATGCTTTTCCTCGACCTTGACCGCATCGCCGGTGCGCGGGTTGCGGCCGGTGCGGGCGTCGCGCTTCTTCACCGAGAAGGCGCCGAAGCCGCGCAGCTCGACCCGATCTCCGCGCGCCATGGCGCCGGTGATCTCTTCGAAAATCGTATTCACGATCCGCTCGACATCGCGTTGATAGAGATGCGGATTCTCATCCGCGATAATTTGAATCAATTCCGATCGGATCATCGGATAACTCTCCCCAGGGTTTGTTTTTTCAAACAGGCTTTTGTTCGACTATAGAAAGATTTGCGCGACGTAGAAACATCAAGCTTGTCCGTTGTGTTGCGATTCAGGGGGTGAATCGGACAAAATCAGCAAGAATTCGCAACATCGGAAATCCGCCCCGCGCGAAACGCGGCATCGGGCGGCCCCGCCGCACTGCGGCGAAACCCTTGATTCGGCGTGGATAAAATCCGGGGCGGCGGGCGTCAGCCGGCCAGGCCCGTGACCCCCGGCACGGCGGCCAGGCGGGCGCGGGTCTCGGGCATCCGCGCCAGGCTGGCGTCGAGCCGGACCCGCCAGCGCGGGCCGCGGGCGCGCGCGTCTTCCCAGGCCTCGGCCAGCTCGTCGGGGCGATCCTCGGCCAACACCTCGATCAGGAAGGCGGCCTGGGCGCGGTCCTTGTGCGCTTTCAGGCTGGCCGTCCCGCCACGGCGCCGGTCCGCGACGATCAGTTTGTGAATGGCATAGCGCTCGGGCGACGGCACCTGGATCAGAACGCCCGAACGATAGATCGCCACCGCCCGGATCGGGGCCTTGAGCAGAAAGTTGAGATAGTGCAGCGCCTGCGCACTGACCCCGAGCGCGGGCAGATCGCGCAGCCCCTCCTCGCCGAATGCGGGCGTGAGGAATTCGACCAACGTCTCGCGTCCGGCCTGCTTCCAGCGCCAGACGCGATGGCCATCGAGGCTGGGTTGAGGTTCGAATTTCAGATCGCTCAGAATCTGCTGCACCGGTTCCGTCACCTGATCGCCCAGCGCAACCGAGAGGCGTTCGAAACTGGCGACATCTATGTCGTCGGTCCGGGTCAGCACACTGGCCTGGATGCGCACCCCCAGCTCGGCCTCGTAAGTGCGGAAGGCGACGGTGCCGACCAGGGTTCCGCCGAGCCGGAACACGCCGGTCCGGGCAAAGGCCGACAGCAGACTGCCGGTGCGGGCGTCCATGCCCATGACACCTTCGGCCCGCAGGATACGAACCAGGCGCGCCTGTTCGGCGCGTCGCCGGGCATTGTCCGAGGCGATTTCCGCCTGACGGTCGAGCCGCCGGCGCAGTTCGGGGGTATCCTCGCCGATATAGGTCCAGACCTGATCGCTGCCGAGACGGTAATTGTCATACCAATAGGCCCGGCCACCGACCGTCTTCAGCCGCGGCGCACCGCGCAGGTCCGAGACCTGTTCATCGAGAAGCAGCCGCCGCAGGTCGATATAGGCGGAATGGGCGTTCGGACTGTGATAGGTGACGGCCATGGATACCAACCAGATTATTTCATGTCTGGTAAGGTAGCGCGAATCCTCTTACCAGACAATAAATTTTCCGCTTGGTATTTTCGAAAGGAAAGACCTCGGCGCGGCGTCGGGCCCCGGTCTTGCCACGATCGTCCGACCCGGCCCTAGGAAACCGTAACTGCGGCCTTCCTCGAGAGCCCGCGCGACACCGCCACCCCGCCGATCCGCGTCATCACGAAGGGCCCGCCGATGGCCCCGCCGGGCGCGTTGATCCGCCAGCGGCCCTCGATCCGCTTGCCGCCGGCCGAGACGTGGCCGGCATAGTGGATCGGATCGTCGCCGCCTTCGGGATTGCCCAGATAGGCCTTGCGGAAGCGCAGCTCGGCACCGCTGCGGGTGCCGCTGATCTCGGCGATCAGCTCGGGGCCGGCAGAGGGCGCGAAGCTGTTGGGCTCCTGAGTGTCGCCCCAGATCACCCCGCCCACGTCGATCAGCGTCGCCGTGAACGGCACCGCATCCGGGCCGTCGCCGCCATAATCGTAAACACCGGTCCAGTCGCCGCTCAGATCCATGGCTCACACCTTTCACCGCCGCCGCCTGCCGGTCAAACGAAAAGGCCCCCGTCATCGCGGGGGCCTTTCCAATTCGTTGCCGAGAGGCTCGGGCTCAGTTGTCGTTCTTCAGCGCGGCGCCAAGGATGTCGCCCAGCGAGGCGCCCGAATCCGAGCTGCCATACTGTTCCACGGCTTCCTTCTCTTCCGCGATCTCGCGCGCCTTGATCGACAGGCCCAGACGGCGGGTCTTGCTGTCGACGTTGGTGACGCGGACATCGACGTGATCGCCGACCGAGAACCGCTCGGGGCGCTGTTCGGCGCGGTCACGCGACAGATCGGAGCGGCGGATGAAGGACTTCATGCCTTCGTATTCCACCTCGATGCCGCCATCCTCGATCGAGGTCACGGTCACGGTGATGACCGAGCCACGCTTCACGCCGCCGACGGCCTCGGCGAACTTGTCGCCGCCCAGGGCCTTGATCGAGAGCGAGATACGCTCTTTCTCGGTGTCGACTTCCGAAACCACGGCCTTGACGATGTCGCCCTTGCGGTAGTTCTGGATCGCATCCTCGCCACGCTCGTCCCAGCTGAGGTCCGAAAGGTGGACCATGCCGTCGATGTCGCCGTCGAGACCGATGAACAGACCGAATTCGGTGATGTTCTTGACCTCGCCCTCGACCTCGGTGCCCTCGGGATGGGTTTCCGAGAACACTTCCCACGGGTTGCGCATGGTCTGCTTGAGACCCAGCGACACGCGGCGCTTGGCGGCGTCGATTTCCAGCACCATGACGTCCACCTCTTGCGAGGTCGAGACGATCTTGCCGGGATGGACGTTCTTCTTGGTCCAGGACATTTCCGAAACGTGGACCAGGCCTTCGACACCCGGCTCCAGCTCGACGAAGGCGCCGTAATCGGTGATGTTGGTGACGCGGCCCTTGTGGACGGTGCCCAGCGGATACCGGGCGGCGACCAGATCCCACGGATCTTCCTGCAGCTGCTTCATGCCCAGGCTGATGCGGTGGGTGTCCTTGTTGATCTTGATCACCTGAACCTTGACGGTTTCGCCGATGGTCAGGATCTCGGACGGGTGGTTCACACGGCGCCAGGCCATGTCGGTGACGTGCAGGAGGCCGTCGACACCGCCGAGATCGACGAAGGCGCCGTATTCGGTGATGTTCTTGACCACGCCGTCGACGGCCTGACCTTCGGTCAGGTTGCCGATGACCTCGGCGCGCTGTTCGGCACGGCTTTCTTCCAGGATGGCGCGGCGCGACACGACGATGTTGCCACGGCGGCGGTCCATCTTGAGGATCTGGAACGGCTGCTTCAGACCCATCAGCGGGCCGGCATCGCGCACCGGGCGCACGTCAACCTGCGAACCGGGCAGGAAGGCCACGGCACCGCCCAGATCGACGGTGAAGCCGCCCTTGACGCGGCCGAAGATCGCACCGTCGACGCGCTGGTCGTCGGCATAGGCTTTTTCCAGACGGTCCCAGGCCTCTTCGCGGCGGGCCATCTCGCGGCTGATCACGGCTTCGCCGCGGGCGTTCTCGGCGGCGCGCAGGTAAACCTCGACCTCGTCGCCGACGGCAACCTTGGGCGATTCACCGGGTTCTGCGAATTCTTTCAGATCGACACGGCCTTCCATCTTGTAGCCGACGTCGATGATGGCTTGTCCCGCTTCGATCGCGATGACCTTGCCTTTGACGACCGAACCCTCTTCGGGGGTGTCCATCTCGAAGCTTTCGTTCAAGAGTGCTTCAAACTCTTCCATCGTGTTTGCCATGTGGCGTTCGGTTCCTTTTCACACCGGGCTTGACCGGCTGGGATTTTCGGGCCGCGCGGTTGTGTCCGCCGGTCTTTCAGATTGCATTGGTCAGACGGGTCATAAAACAAAGAGGGCCGGTAGATGCCCGACCCTGCTCGTCTTCTCTGTTCTATGGCGGTTCCGCCTTGTCGACGGGGGCCGTATAGGGGGTTTGCGCCGCGCTGGCAAGCGAGAAGCGCGCGGGGCCGGCGGCGACGCGGGATTCCGCCTTGCCAGATTCCGCCTTGCCGGCAGGGCCGCGCCCGGCCGGAGGGCTAGATCCGCATCCGCGGCACGTCGTTCGGATCGAGGCGCAGCTCGATCAGAAGCGGCTTGTCGCGGGTTTCGATGGCCGCGATGGCGGTTTCGAGGCTTGCGGCCGAGTCCACCAGAACGCCCTGCCCGCCCAGCGCGGTCCCGATCTGGGCGAAGGACGGCCAGTCGAACATCGACAGGCCCGGGTCCATCTTGCGGTCGAGGAACTGGATATGTTCGGCGCCATAGGCCGAGTCGTTCGCGACGATCACGATCAGGTCCTGCTTCATCCGCACGGCGGTGTTGAATTCGTTGATGCCGCCCATCATGAAACCGACATCGCCGGTGAACAGCACCACCGGCCGGTTCGGCACCGCAAAGCCCGCGCCGATGGCGACCTGAAGCCCGAGACCGATCGAGCCGAAATTGGTCGTGGCGATGAAGCTTTCGGCGTCGGGACAGGACACGCGGCACCAGACCTCGGTCATGAAGCGCCCGCCATCGGTGGTCAGGAACCGGTCCCTGGGCAGGGCCTGTTCCAGCCGGTCGAGCGCATATTCGAAGTTCACGAAGCCGGGCTTGGCCTTGTCGGGATTGCCCTTGGGATGGGCCGTCAGCACCGCCATGTCCAGCTCGGCGGTGAAGCCGCTGCCGGGGATTTCGGCCTCGTCCAGCCACCACAGGATGTTGTCCGCCGTCAGCCCCGCATCGGCCACCAGCGCGGCGTCGGGGTGAAAGTTCTTGGCGACCTCGGTCACGGTATCGTTGATCTGGACCACCCGCTTGCCCTTCATCAGCGCGCCCTTGTCGGTGGTGAAATGGTGCAGCGAGGTGCCGAAGGCGACGACGCAATCGGCCTTGGCGATGGCATCATAGGCGGCGGGCGTGCTGAGCGTGCCGAAGATGTCGATGTTGTAGGGATGACCGTTGAACATCCCCTTGGCCTTGAGCGTGGTGGCCAGCGGCGCCTCGAGCCGGTCGGTGAGCCGCTTGATCTGCGCAACCGCGTCCTTGGCGCCGATGCCGGCCAGGATGATCGGACGCTTGGCGCTGGCGATCATGCCGATAGCCTCGTCCAGATCGTCGCCCGCGGGCACGAAGGCGGGCGCGGTGAAGGCGGGGAAGACATGGGCCCTGTGCTCGACCTCCTGCCACATGAAATCGGCGGGCATGTTCAGCACGATGGGCCGCTTTTCCACCTGCGCGCGATAGATGGCATGGGCGACGTCATAGGAGGCGGTTTCCGGCGCGCGCATCTGTTCGAAGCCCGCCCCGGTGATCTTGACGGTCTCGCGCTGGTCGATGTTCTGCAGGTTATGCGGGTTCGACACCGCCGTGTCGCCGGCCAGCAGCACCATCGGCACATGGCCGCGCGCGCCCTCGGTCAGGGCGGTGACGCAGTTGGTCAGCGCCGGGCCATGGGTGACGGTGGCGATGCCGACCCGGCCCGCGACGCGGCCATGGGCCAGCGCCATCAGGACCGCACTGCCCTCGAAGGCCACGGGCACGAAATTCGCGCGGCTTGCGCGCACGAAATGGTCGACCATGAAGAGATTGGCATCGCCCATCAGTCCGAACATCGTGTCGCAACCGTGGTCGGAAAGGGATTGGGCGATGGATTGGTATACATACATGGCGCGTCTCACCGGCTGTCTGATCTGGTGATCCAAGTCATATCGGACCCGCGATGCACAGAGTACGCAATCTTCCGGGCTGCGGATCGGTTTATGCAATATTTACGCGCGATATGAGGATTTGGCGCGTGGTTTTCGCGCCTCCGCTCTTCTCGGCGGCGTTTCAGCCTGCGAAAGCGCGCCTGGGGCCCGGACCGGCCGGCGATGGCGGGGCGGACCCTCAGGAAACCTGTTGGCCTTCCGCCGCGAGCGTGTAATCTCGGCCCGACAGGGAGGATTTCACGCATGAGCATCATCAAAAGCACATTTCCGGATGTCGCGCTGAACGACAAGACCGTGACCCAGCGGGTGTTCGAGGGCATCGACCCGGACATGACCGTGCTGATCGACGGCCCCTCGGGGCGCAAGGTGACCGGGGCGCAGTTCATCGGCGGGGTCAAGTCGCTGGCCGGCGGGCTGACGGCGCGCAACTGGGGGGCGGGCAAGGTGCTGGCGCTGATGGCGCCCAACATCCCGGAATATTGCATCGTCTTCCATGCCAGCGCCTGGGCTGGCGGCACGGTGACCACGATCAACCCCACCTATACCGCGCATGAGGTGAACCACCAGCTGCTGGATGCCGAGGCCGACGTGCTGGTCACCATCGCAATGTTCGCCGACACCGCGCGCGAGGCGATCAAGGGCACCAGGGTGCGCGAGATCGTCATCATCGGCGACGCGCCCGAAGGCATGGTGCCGCTGGCCGAGCTGATGGGACCGCCGCTGGAGGAGCAATCCCCCGTCCCGGTCGAGGATCATGTCGTTGCCCTGCCCTATTCCAGCGGCACCACCGGCCTGCCCAAGGGCGTGATGCTGACCCATCGGAACCTGGTGGTGAATATCGACCAGGCGCTGGTCCCGGCGGATGTGGCGACGGGCGAGCTGACCATCGCCTTCCTGCCCTTCTTCCATATCTACGGGCTTCAGGTGCTGATGAACATCTATCTGGCCGCCGGTGGCGGGCTGGTGACGATGCCGCGCTTCGATCTCGAGATGTATCTGAAGCTGATCGCCGAGCACCGCACGCCGCGGCTGTGGATCGTGCCGCCGGTGGCGCTGGCGCTGGCCAAGCATCCGCTGGTCGACAGCTATGACCTGACCTGCGTCACCCAGGTGAACTCGGCCGCCGCCCCGCTGGGCGCCGATGTGGCCGAGGCGATGGGCAAGCGGCTGGGCACCAACGCGACGCAGGGCTATGGCATGACGGAGCTGAGCCCCGTGAGCCATATCACGCCCTTCGGGCGCGGCAAGCCCGGCGCCTCGGGGGTGACGATTTCCAACACCGAAAGCCGCATCGTGAACCCCGAGACGCTGGACGACGTGGCGCCGGGCGCGGATGGCGAATTGTGGGTACGCGGGCCGCAGGTGATGAAGGGATACCTGAACAACCACAAGGCCACCGAAGAGACGATCACCGCCGATGGCTGGCTCAGGACCGGCGATATCGGCCATTTCGACGCGGACGGTTACCTCTATCTCACCGACCGGTTGAAGGAGCTGGTGAAATACAAGGGCTTCCAGGTGGCCCCGGCCGAATTGGAGGCCGAGCTGCTGACCCATCCGGCGATCGTCGACGCGGCGGTGATCGGCGTGCCCGATGCCGAGGCCGGCGAATTGCCGATGGCCTTCATCGTCGCCGCGCCGGGGGCGCAGGCGCCGACGCTGGACGAGGTGAAGACCTATCTCGAAACCCGCCTGGCGCATTACAAGCAGGTGCGGGTGCTGGAGGTGGTGGACGAGATCCCGAAATCGGCCAGCGGCAAGATCCTGCGCCGCCTGCTGCGCGACCGGGTCGGCGCCTGAGGCGCCGGTGGCAAGCGATCCGCGCACCGTCGCGCTGTTGCTCGAGCGCCTGTCGCCGGCGGGCGCGGCCCGCGCCCGCAAGATGTTCGGGGAATACGGGATTTACCTCGACGACACCTTCATCGGCGTGGTCTGCGACGACCGTTTCCACCACAAGCCCACCGGCCCCGGGCGCGCCCTGGCGCCCGAGCTGGACATGGCGCCGGCCTATCCCGGCGCCAAGCCCAGCCTGGTGGTTCCAGCCGAACGCTGGGACGAGGCCGACTGGCTGTCGCGGCTGACCCGCAGCACCGCCGAGGCCCTGGCGAAACGCCGCTGAGCGCGTGGCAAGCGCCTTCGAACGGCCTTTGCGCCTCAGATGTCGCTCAGCGCCTCGGCCAGCATGTCGAAGACCAGCCGGATCCGCGCCGCGCTGTGCAACTCGCGATGGGTGACCAGCCAGACCGGAAAGCGCGCCGCCTCCATCGCCGGCAGCAGCCGCTCCATCTCGGGGGTCTGCGCCGCCACATCGTCGGACATGATCACGATGCCCAACCCCTTGCGCGCCATCTCCCACGCCACCAGCCCGTTGGCCGAGCCCAGCCGGAACTGCGCCTCGTCCAGCACGATCCCCATCGGCCGAAGGTGATCGAGAAGCTGTGCCGCGCTGCCGAAATGGATGAACTCGTGCCGTTTGAGATCGGCCAGCGTCTCGGGGCGTCCGTTGCGGGCGGCATAGCCGGCCGAGGCATAGAAATGCGCCGTCCCCTCGGCCACCTTGCGGGCGATCAGGTCGGGCTCGGTCGGGCGGACATGGCGGATGGCGATATCGGCCTCGCGGCGCAGGATGTCGCGGATGTCGTTCACCGCCACCACCTCGATCTCGAGACGCGGCGCGGTGGCGCGCAGCCGGGCCAGCACCGGCGGCAGGTGATAGGCCGAGAACACGTCCGAGGCGGTGATGCGGATCTTGCCCTCGATCGCCTGCGCCTGGCCGGCCGCCGCCAGCGCCACCCGCGCCGCCGCCTCGCCCATGGCGCGGGCGTGCGGCAACAGCTCGCGCCCCGAGGGCGTCAGTTCCAGCCCACGCCCGACCCGCTCGAACAGCGCCACGCCCAGCGCCTCTTCCAGCGCGCCGACCTGCCGGCCCAGCGTCGGCTGGGTCAGCCCCAGCGCCCGCGCCGCCGCCGAGAGCGAGCCCTCCTCGGCCGTCGCCAGGAAGGCCCGAAGCTGGGTCCAGTCGAAACGCAATGCCTGCCAATTCATGCGAATACGTATAGCAGACCTGCAGCTTTCGGCAATTCCCCGGCATATCCGCATGGACTAGGATCCCGGCACTGCCTGGCACAAGGATCGAACCGATGACCGACGCGAAATTCTGGGACGGCGTGGCCGAGAAATACGCCAAATCCCCGATCGGCGACATGGACGCCTACGAGGCGACGCTGACGCGGGTGCGGTCCTATCTGCGCCCCACCGACGCGGTGCTGGAAATCGGCTGCGGCACCGGCACCACCGCGCTGAAACTGGCGCCCTTTGCCGGGCGCTATCTGGCCAGCGACATCTCGACCGCGATGATCGGCATCGGCCGCGACAAGGCCGCCGCCGAGGGCGTTCGCAACCTCGGCTTCGCCACCGCCCCGGCCGAAACCCCGCCCGAGGGCAGCTTCGACGCGGTGCTGAGCTTCAATCTTCTGCATCTGGTGGACGACCTCGAGACCGTCCTGGCGCAGATCGCCACACGGGTGAAGCCGGGCGGGCTGTTCCTGTCGAAGACCATCTGCCTGGCCGGGCCGGGCAGCCCGGTCTGGATGCGGGCGCTGCTTTGGGGCCTGCCGCTGATGAAGGCGGTCGGCAAGGCGCCTTCGGTGGTGCATCGGTTCACCGTGGCCGAGCTGGAAGCGGCCGTGATCCGCGCCGGGTTCGAGATCATCGAGACCGGCGATTATCCGGCCCGGCCGCCGCGCCGCTTCATCGTCGCCCGCAAGCCGGGTGAGACCGCGGCGCGGCCCCTTACCGGTTCGGCTTCGGCAGGGCCTCGTTCGCGGTCCAGTCCCAGGTGCCCTCGTCGCGGTCGGTGACGGCCTGCTTCCAGCCCGCCGCCTCGGCCCGGGCCTTGAAGTTCAGCCCCTCGGGCGAATGCCGGGTGATGCCGTCGAACACCGTGGCCAGCCGCTGGGTCGCCATCATGCTGGCCTCCATCGGCTGGTTGATCATCATCTTCTGCATCGCCAGCTGGTTGATCGGCACGCTGGCCATCCGCGCCGCCAGCTCCTCGACCCGGTCGTCGAGCCGCGCCTCGGGCACCGCTTCCAGCACCAGCCCCATCTCGGCCGCCTCGCGCCCCGTCACCTTGTCGCCGGTGAAGAGCATCCGCTTGGCCCGCTCGGGGCCCAGCCGATAGACCCACATCGCCGTGGTCGGGCAGCCCCAGACCCGCGCCGGCATGTATCCGATCTGCGCCTCTTCCCCCATCACCACCATGTCGCAGCAAAGCGCGATGTCGCTGCCGCCGGCCACCGCGAACCCGTGCACCTTGGCCAGCACCGGCTTCAGCGCCCGGAAGAGCGACATGAAGGCCTGGGTATTGGCCCACATGAAGCGGTAATCGCGGATCGGGTCCCAGGGCATCTCCTGCGTCGCCTGCCCCGAACCGTTGGCCTCGGCATAGTATTTCAGGTCGTAGCCGGCACAGAAGGCCGGCCCGTTGCCCGAAAGCAGCATCACATGCACCCCGTCATCGGCCTCGGCCCGGGCGACGGCGGCGGCCAGCTCGCGCGGGACCTCGTCGTCGATGGCGTTCATCACCTCGGGGCGGTTCAGCGTGATCCGCGCGATGCGGCCATCCTTTTCGTAAAGCACCTTCGGCGGTTCTGCGGTCATGTCGGGCCCTCCTCTCGTCGCCGCCAGAGAAGCAGGGCCGCGCCCGGGCGGCAAGGCCCGAGTCGCACGGTTGATCCACAGATGAAGATTGCTAGTCTACATATATCGACGGGAGATTCGCGCATGAACGATCTGGGCCGCACCGTTTCCGGCTTTTGCGATCAGTATTTCGGCGGGCTGAAGAAGGCCTGCTCGGCGGCGGGCCTGAAATACACCACGCTCCACGCCCAGATTTCGCATGAACGCGAGATTCCGTTCTCGACCATCGAACGGCTGTGCAGCACGGCCGGCGTGTCGCTCGACATGTTCCGGGGCGACCGGGCGGCCATCGGCGTGGCGCCGGTCAATACGTCGGACGTCCTGCACCGCCGCGCCGCCGCCGCCTATACCCAGGCGCTGCGCGACGTGCGCGACGACATGCGCCGCTTCGGCACCGATATCCTGGTCGACGACGTGCTGAACTGGCTGCACCGCCACGGCGGCCGGCTGACCGATTTCGACACGCTGCGCGAGCGCGTCGACCTGTTCGAGGCCGCCCGCCCCAACGACAGGATCATGCAGGCCAGCCGGATCGGCCGCGGATCGCTCGCCGCGCGCTATTTCAACATTTCCGATACCTCGGAATACCTGGCCAAGGTCGGCCAGCTCGACCGTTCGATCGTCGATACCGCGCTGGCCTCGCATCTCAAGGTGCAGGAGACCCAGCGCTATCAGATCGAGGACGTCTCGATCACCGGCCAGATCGACGGCCGCGAGATCCACGAGAAATACCGCCGCATCATGGCGCCGGTGGAAACGCTGGACGGCAAGAAGCTTACCCTTGTCTTCGCAAAGATTCTCGAAAGCGCTTACGCAGAAGACGTTCCTTCGCTGTTTTGAACATATGGCCGATATGGCGGCCCTCGGTGGCCAGGAAGGCATGGCTGTCGAGCCGCCCGTCGGGCACCGGTTCGGCCCAGGAGATGCCATCGGGGACGGTGATCAGGAAGCCGTAGAGATAGGCGAATTTCAGGTGTTCCTCGGGGATGATGGCATAGATCCAGTCGAAGCCGCGCCACTTCACCGCCGCCAGCCCCTGAAGCACCTTCACGAAAGCCTCGAGCAGCCGCAGGTTGCCGCGATGCTCGCGCAGGAATTCCAGCTCGCCGAGATAGATCATCCGGCCGCGGAACAGGTCGCGGATCGGGGCCGAGACGCGGGCAATGGGATCGGACTCGCGGCTGTATTGCGCCCGCGAGGTGCGTTGCAGGTAATCGGCGAAGCTTTCGTCTTCCAGGTCGACATATTTCGCCCCCGCCGCGCCCACCGGCACGCCATCCTTGTAGAGGATCAGCCAGAACGCGTCCGACCGCGCGAAATCCAGCCGGTCGATCGACATCATCGGCGTCTGTTTCTTGCGGCCGGTCTGCGGCACGATGCCCGCGATCCTGTCGAAATCCGACGTCGCCTCGACCTCGTAACCCATCCGTTCGATTTCCTCGAAGAACGGGGCGACCGACTGGATGATGTCCTGCTCTCTCATTGCGCCTGTTTCGAAAACGCTTTGGCAGCCTGTCTACAAGTGCCGGTAGAGCCACGCAAGCGAGCCGCGACAGTCTGCGGGTGATGGTGGCTTTCCAGAGTCACTGTCCGGGCCGGCCGGCGGCCAGCGTTTCCCAGTCGAGGCCGAATTTCTGCAGGTATTTCCGCAGCCGGTCGGCATCGTTGCGGCTGGCCTTGCGGGCGCGCGAGGCGGCAAACAGGGCCCGCCCCGCGGCGCTGAGGCTGGAGGCGGCGCGGCACTGCCGGACGACATGCGCCAGCTGCACCAGATCGAACGGGTCGATCTCGTGCACGGCCTCGCCCAGCACCTCCTCGACCAGGCGGAAATCGCCGTCCGGGCGGGCGCTGGCCCAGTCGGCCTGCAGCGTCTCGATCTCGGCCTCGACCATGGCGCGGGTGATGCGGCCGCGCGGCGCCAGGGTGCAGAGCCGCTGGACCGACCCGCCGAAATCGCGGAAATTCCCCGGCCAGGCCGTGCCCGGATCGGTGGCGAAGCGCAGATAGCGGTCCAGCGCGTCGCCGTTGAACCCGACCTGAACGCCCAGGGCCCGCTCGGCCCGGCCAAGCTCGTAAAGCAGGTTCGCCTCGACATCCTCGCGCCGGTCGCGCAGCGGCGGCAGGCGGAAGCTCCACATCGTCAGCCGCGCCAGAAGGTCGGGGCGGAACCGCCCCTCGGCGGCCAGCGCGCGCAGGTCGCGATTGGCCCCGGCGATGATCTGGAACCGGCTCGAAATCTCGTGATCCGAGCCCAGCGGATAGAACCGCCCGGTTTCGATGGCATGGAGCAGGATGGATTGCTCGTTCCAGCCCAGCTCGTCGACCTCGTCGAGGAACAGCACCCCGCCATCGGCCTCGCGCAGAAGGCCGCTGCGTTCCGACCCGGCCTGCCCGGTATAGCCGCGCCGCTGGCCGAACAGCATCGCCTGCGCATCGGGCCCCGACAGCGTGGCGCAGTTGACATGCACCAGCCGCCCCTTGATCCGCCGCCGGTCCAGCTTGAGGTTATGGATCCTCTCGGCCAGTTCGGTCTTGCCGGTGCCGGTTTCGCCCAACAGCAGGATCGGCCCGTCGGAGCGTCCCGCCACCAGCTCGATCCGGTCGATCAGCGCGTTATAGGCCGGGTTGCGGGTCTCGATCCCGCCCTTCAGCTGGTCGCCATATGCGCGCGACAGCTGGTCGAAGCGCTGTTGCAGCAGGTTGTAGCGGCTGAGATCGAGGTCGATGACGTCCATCGTCGGCGGGTCGTCGTCGCCGCGCGGCGGGCCGGTCTGGATCAGCCGCGCCGGCACATGCCGCGCCTCGGTCAGCAGGAACCAGCAGATCTGCGCCACATGGGTGCCGGTGGTCAGGTGGACATGATACCGCTCGCGGTCCTCGTCGAAGCCATAGGCGCGGGCGAAATCGAAGAGCTTGCCATAGACCTCCTGAAAATCCCACGGATCGTCCAGATCGAGCCGGCGGAGCAGCACCTCGGTGTCGGGCGAGGCCGCCTCGATCTCGCTCTGCACACCATGGGCCAGGCGGTTGAAGCGATGGTCATAGAGGATCTCGAGCCGGTCCACCGGGAAACCCGCGTGCTGGGTCAGCGACAGCGTCGGGCGCCAGCGGCGTTTCTTGCCCATGTCCAGCTGGGTGCCGAGGAAACCGATGACCACGTTTCGCATGGGGCTATATCCAGAAGAATAATTTACGATAGTTTTCGATAGTATATTGGAATACACACTCAGGCAAACTGTCATTTATCCGTTTATTTTCAATATATTATGTAAATTTCCGATTTTCTTGGGAATCGCGCCCGGCCAATGCCAGAACAGCCTCGTCAACCAGTGAAGGACGAGAGCAATGGCAAACAAATCCGTGTTTGCATCGATGAAAGGCCGGCTGCTGCCGAAAGCAGACGCCAAGAACGCCCACGCGGCGCCGGCCTATGCCTATTGCGATGCCCATGCCCTGGCGCAGATGGCCGTGACCGGCACGTTCGGGCAGATGTATTACGGCGCGGCTCGGGACGAGCTGGCCAGGGTCGTCGCCCTGGCCGAGGCGGTCGATCCGCAGTTCCTGGCCCGGACCGCGATCCATGCGCGGCAGATGGGCCACATGAAGGACATGTCGGCGGTGCTGCTGGCGGTGCTGGCGCGGCGCGACCCGGCGCTCTTCCGGGCGGTCTTTGGCCGCGTGGTCGACAACGGCCGGATGCTGCGGACCTTCGTGCAGGTCGTCCGCTCGGGTCGGACCGGGCGCAAGTCGCTGGGCTCGGCCCCGAAGGCGATGGTGCAGGCCTGGCTGAACGCCGCGTCCGACCGGGCGCTGCTGATGGCCGGGATCGGCAACGACCCGTCGCTGGGCGACGTGATCAAGATGGTGCACCCGAAGCCGGACACCCCGGAGCGGGAGGCGCTCTATGCCTGGTTCGTTGGGCGGCCGTGCGATACGGCACGGCTGCCCGGGGCGCTGAGGGACTGGCTGGCCTTCCGGGAAACCGGCACGGGCACGCTGCCGGACGTGCCGTTCCAGATGCTGACCCAGCTGCCGCTGACGGCGGATCACTGGGCCGGTATCGCGCGCAATGGCGCGTGGCAGATGGTGCGTCAGAACCTGAACACCTTCCTGCGTCACGGCGTCTTCGATGCGCCGGGGAACGTGCATCACGTCGCCGCCCTGCTGCGCGATCCGCAGGCTGTCGCGAAGGCCCGTGCCTTTCCGTATCAGCTGATGGTCGCGGCGCAGACGGTCGATCCGGCGATGCCGCGCGAGATCGTCGATGCGCTGCACGACGCGATGGAGATCGCGGCGGGCAACGTGCCGAAGATCGCGGGCCAGGTCGTGGTCGCCCCGGACGTTTCGGGCTCGATGACCTGGGGCGTGACGGGGCAGCGCAAGGGGGCCACCTCGAAGGTCCGCCACGTCGATGTGGCGGCGCTGGTCGCGGCTTCGATCCTGCGGGTGAACCGCGGCGCCCAGGTTCTGCCGTTCGATTTCGACGTGCGCGATGTGCGTCTGGAACCGCGCGACACGATCCTGACCAATGCCGGGCGCCTGGCCGCGCTGGCCGGTGGCGGGACCAACTGTTCCGCGCCGCTCAGGTGGCTGAACGCGCGGCACCGCGCGCCGGACCTGGTGGTCTTCGTGTCGGACAACCAGTCCTGGGTCGACTCCGGGGTCGATGCCCGGGGCGGGGGCCGGTCGACCGCCATGCTGGCCGAATGGGAGGTGCTGAAGCGGCGCAACCCGAAGGCCCGGCTGGTCTGCATCGACATCGCGCCTTACGGCACGACGCAGGCGCAGACGCGCGAGGACGTGCTGAACGTCGGCGGGTTCTCGGACGCGGTCTTCGGCCAGATCGCCGCCTTCGCCGCCGGCCGGACCGGCCCGGACCACTGGGTCGGCGAGATCGGCAAGATCGAGGTGTAAGCAAAGGCCCCGGGCGGTGCGCCGCCCGGAGCGCAGGAAAAAAACCCATCCGGGCGGAATGCCGGTTGAACCTACAGGGACCAGGAAAAGCGGGGCCAGTGCCCGCGCGTCTGGTGAGTTTGGGTCGCCATCGCTTGTCCGCCCGGCCCGAAACGAAAGGAAAAGCCCGGCGAATGCCGGTGGAACTACAGCGCTGTTAACGCCCAGGTCGCGGGTTCGAGTCCCGTCGTGGCCGCCATACCCAAGTTTGGCCGCGTAGCTCAGATGGATAGAGCAGGTAGAAGTTTCACCTCCCTTTGTCGCCGGGTTCGACACGATCGGCAGTAGCTCGGCGGGAGAGCGCCTGACTGTTAATCAGGATGTCGCTGGTTCGATCCCAGCCTGCCGAGCCAACCTTCGGGGATGACATCGGCCCGTCCTCGCTGCCCGAACCGAAACCGGGGCACCCTGCCCCAACAGAAAAGGAAACCCTCCCGGCGAATGCTGGCGGAACTACAGATGACCAATCTCCGTGTTGCGGGTTCGAGCCCCGCCATCGCCAGATGCGATGTAGCTCAAATGGTAGAGCAGGCCGTTTTCGCCACCGGCCGCGTTTTCCTGAAACGCGACCTCTTTGTCGCCGGACCCAATGCGCCCGTAGCTCAGCCGGCAGAGCACCCGACTTTTAATCGGGGTGTCGTGGGTTCGATCCCCACCGGGCACACCAACCAGACGCAGGGGAATGCCTGCGGGACTACACTTTTGGGAAGAGGGCTTCGGCCCCGCGGTTCGACTCCGCCGTCTCGCGCCCCATTGTCCCCCTGCCCCAGGACACGAAAGGACAAACCCCGGCGAATGCCGAAGGAACTACATCGCCACAAAACTTCCGGGACGGTCGGTCGGGTTCACACCCCCCATGGCGGTGCCCAGACGGCAAACGCATCCGCCCATTCGGATGCGGGGCGCGGGCCCCCGGGGTCGTTTCTTCTGGTCGCGTTACGCGCGGCCGCCTCGTCGCCGGGGCCATCTCTGCGGGAATGCCCGCAGGACTACAGGTAGACGCGCCCTTTCGAGGGTGGCCTGGGGCCGCAAGCCCCCGGCCGTGCCGGTTCAAGCCCGGCCCGGGGAAACCCGGTGGCGGAATATTCGTCCTGCCCGCCCTTGTCCCGCACCCTCAGGAACGATGAAGTGAAGACGATGAGCGAAGAACACACATACGACCCCGTGACGGGCGACCACCTGAAGGACTGGGGCCACCGCCCCGGCAAGCAATTCCCTGCCCTGCTGCAGAAGGCCAACGAGATGCGCGCCGAAGGCTTCGGCCTGCTGCGCATCCGCTCCGAGCTCGAGGCCGCGAAGCCGGCCGAGCCGGTGACCATGGCCCTGCGCGCCCCGGGCGAGGTGGCGTTTCACGAAAACATCGAAGTGACCCACCCGGACGAGGCGGACAACCTTGCCAAGGTGCGCGCGACGATGACGGCACTGATGCGCACCCCGACGCTCGAGGCCGGCGCGATCATGCCCGATGCCTGCCCCGCCGGCCCTGAGGGCACCATCCCCGTGGGCGGCGTGGCGGCGGCGCGGAACGCGATCCATCCCGGGATGCATTCGGCCGATATCTGCTGTTCGGTGATGATCACCGATCTGGGCCATGCCGATCCCAGGGCGGTGCTGGACGCGGCGCAATCGGTCACGCATTTCGGCCCCGGCGGACGGCCGCAGGGCAAGCGCTTCACCGTGTCGCTGAACCTGCTGGATGCGTTCCGGGAAAACCCGTTCCTGAACAACCCCAAGTCGATCCGCATGGCGCAGGAGCATATGGGCACCCAGGGCGACGGCAACCATTTCCTCTTCGTCGGCCGTTCGCGCGCCACGGGGCGGACGGCGATCGTCACCCATCACGGCTCGCGCGGGCCGGGGGCGGTGCTCTACAAGACCGGCATGGAGATGGCAGAGCGGTTCCGCAAACGGCTGTCGCCCGAGACGCCCAGGCAGAATGCCTGGATTCCGGCCGACACCCAGGAAGGCCGCGATTACTGGGAGGCGCTGCAGCTGATCCGCAAATGGACCAAGGCCAACCACAACGCCCTCCACCAGGCCACGGTCGAGGCGGCCGGCGCCGAGGTGGGCGACAGGTTCTGGAACGAGCACAACTTCGTCTTCAAGCGCGGCGATCTCTATTACCACGGCAAGGGCGCGACGCCCGCCTGGGGGGATTACGCGGCGGATGCGACGGGGCTCACGCTGATCCCGCTGAACATGGCGCAGCCGGTGCTGGTGGTGCGCGGCCGCGATGCCGCCTCGGGGCTGGGCTTCAGTCCGCATGGCGCCGGGCGCAACTTCTCGCGCTCCGAGCATCGCCGGCGGATGGGCGGGGTCACGCCCGAGCAGATGCTGAAGGCCGAGACCAGGGGCCTCGACGTGCGCTTCCACGCCGGCGGGGTCGATGCCTCGGAACTGCCGTCCAGCTATAAGGATGCCGCTGGCGTGGTGTCGCAGATCAGGTCCTTCGACCTGGCCGGGATCGAGGACTATATCGACCCTTACGGCTGCATCATGGCGGGCGACGTGCCGCCGGTCTGGCTGAACCGCAGGAAAGGCCGGCGCTGAAAGGCGCCGGCGATGGCGCGAATGACGGCAGGGCGCCCGCCCGCGCCCATGATGATCGCCGGGCGGCAGACATCCGTCGGCGGCGGCCGTCAACGGGTCGTGGCGGGCGCTCAAGCTGCGCCCAGCAGGGCCAGCGCGTCGCGGGCGATTTTTTCCTCTTCGCGGGCGGGGACGATCCAGATGGCGATTTTCGAGCTGTCGGCGTGCAGGCGCGTGGCGCTTCGGGCATTGGCCTCGGCGTCGATCTGCGCGCCCAGCCAGGCGAGGCCGCCGAGGATGCGGGCACGGATGCCGGTGGCGTTCTCGCCGATGCCGCCGGTGAAGGCGATGGCGTCGAGCCCCTCCATGGCGGCAATGAGGGAACCGGCGTGGCGCAGCGACCAATAGCAGAAATGCTCGATGGCGAAGCTGCTTTCGGCGCTGCGGTCGAGCATAAGCCGGCGCATGTCGGACTTGCCGCCCAGCCCGCGCAGACCGCTGTCGAAATTGAGCAGGGCGCGGGTCCGTTCCAGGCCGTGATCCTCGACCAGGCGCAGCACCGCATTGGCGTCGATCCCGCCCGAGCGGGTGCCCATGGTCAGCCCGTCGATCGGGGAATAGCCCATGGTGGTGGCGATGGATTTTCCGTCCACGATGGCGCAGAGCGAGGCGCCGTTGCCGAGATGGAAGGCCAGCAGGCGCTTCGGCAGGGGCGCAGCCGAGATCGCCGGCAGGTGATGCACCAACGAGGCATAGGAAAGGCCGTGGAAGCCATAACGGCGGATGCCCTTGGTCTCTTCGACCCGGGGGATGGCGTATCGCGTCGCGACCTCGGGGTTGGTGGCGTGGAAACTGGTATCGAAGCTGGCGAATTGCGGCAGGTCGGGGGCCAGATCGGCAAGCGTGTCGATGGCGGCCAGGTTATGCGGGTTGTGCAGCGGCGCCAGCGGCGAGCAGGCGGCGATCTCGTCGCGGACCTGCGGGGTGATGCGCACCGGCCCGGTCAGCTTGCGGCCGCCATGGACGACGCGGTGGGCGGCGGCGCGGAGGCTGGTGAGCGGCAGGCCCCGCGTCTCGAGCGCGGCCAGGATCGCCTGAAGCGCGGCGCGGTGGTCGGGGAAGCGGGCCCCGGTTTCCTCGGCCCCGATGCGCAGCGACGAGGCCCCGCCGATTTCGGCGGCGAGGCCGGAAAGCCGTTCGTCCAGATCGGGCCCGAAGGCTGCGAGTTTGATGGAGGATGAACCGGCGTTGAGGACGAGGATGGTGTCGCCGGGGCCGGACATGGTGCGGGCCCTCAGGCCTGGCCCATGTCGGCGGGGTCGATGCCGGCCACCGGGACCGGCTTCTTCATCGCGTCGCGGCGGAAGAGGCTCGCCCAGTTCCTGGTTGATCATCGCCTCGAGTCAGCTGGTCTTGCCATGGGTCAGTCTGGTCGTCGATGGCGCGGCTCCAGCGCCGCCTTCAGCTCGTCCATCGTCCGCGCCACGACGCCCTGCAACCCGCAGGCCCGGGCGATGCCGGCATAGGAGACCTGCTCGTCCAGCTCGGTGCCGACGAAGTTGTCGTCATACCACAGCGTCGAGTTGCGCTTCTCGGCGCCCCGGTGATGGTGCGAGACACCACCTGCGTGATCGCCGGCCATTCCTTGCAGCCGATCGCGGTCAAGCTCGGTCACCGCGCCGGTGCCGAAGGAGGCACGCCGTCGCCCGAGAAGCCGACCACCGGCACGTCCGGCCGCGCGATCTTGGCGCCGACGATCGCCGGCAGGCCATAGCCGCAGGGAGCCGAAGAGACCGGGGCAAGGTATTGCGGCCCTCCTCCGAGCGGATAGGCATTGCCGATGGCGCGGTTGTTGCCGATGTCGGAGGAGATGATCGCCTCGCGCGGCAGGGCGCTCTGGATCGCGCCAGGCCATGCGCGGGCTCATCCAGTCGGAGCTTGGCGGCGCGGGCGCGGCTGTTCCAGCTGGTGCCGGGATCGTCATCCTCGTGGTCCATGCCCAGCTGCTGGGCCCAGGCCGATTTGGTCTGCGCGATCGGCGCTGCTGCGCTCGGCCCGGCCCTCGTCGCCGGCGCTGCCGGAAGGCGGGCAAGCAGGCCTTCGGCCACCCCTGGCGGGCGTCGCCGACGATGCCGACGCCGACGGTCTTGGTCGGAGCCGATGCGGTCGGGGTTGATGTCGACCTGGATGATCTTGGCCTCCCGGGGCCAATAGTCGATGCCATAGCCGGCAGGGTCGAGAACGGATTGAGCCGGGTGCCGAGGCAGAGCACGACATCGGCCTTCGAGATCAGCTGCATCCCGGCCTTGAGCCGTTATGGCCAGCGGCCCGCAAGAAGTGGGTGCGGGCAGGAAGCATCGTTGTGCTGATAGCCGACGCAGACCGGCGCATCGAGCCGCTCGGCCAGGGCCATCGGTTCCAGGATGGCGCCGCCCAGCACCACGCCGGCGCCGTTGAGGATGACGGGAAGCGCGCCGAGAGAGCAGATCGGCGGCCTTCTCCAGCGCCTCGGCGCCGCCCGAGGGCGCTCGAAGGTCCACGATCTCGAGCAGGTCGATGTCGATCACCTGGGTTGAAAAGTCGCGCGGCACGTTGATCTGCGCGGGGGCGGAGCGCGATGGGCGTTGGTGATCACGCGGTTCCCAACACCTCGGCGATGCGCGAGGGTCGCGGACCTCTTCCTGATAGGCGACCATGTCCTTGAAAAGCGCCATCTGCTCGACCTCCTGGAAGCCGCCCTGGCCGATGGTCTTGTTGGCGGCCTGGGGGTGACCAGCAGCAAGGGCGTGTGGTTCCAATAGGCGGTCTTCACGGCGGTGACGAAGTTGGTGATGCCGGGGCGTTCAGGCGATCATCATGCTCATCTTGCCGCAGGCGCAGGTATAGCCATCGGCCATCATCCCGCCCGAGCCCTCGTGGGCACAGTCCCAGAACATGATCGGCCTTGGGAAACAGATCCGAAATCGGCGCAGAGGCCGACCCGATGATGCCAGCATGCTCGATGCCATGGCGTTGCAGAACCTTAACTGAAGGCTTCCTCGGTCGTCAGTCGCATGAAACGCGGTCGCACAGAGATTTTGAGTAACTGTCGAATTTCGAAATCCGGCGGCGCGCGGGATCAAACGTCATGCCGCCATCCACCACCAGCACATGGCCGGTGACCATGCCGGCGCCAGCACAGAGATAGAGCACCGCCTCGGCGATATCCTCGGGGTCGAGCGGCGCTTGAGAACGGATTGATCGACCGCCCATTGCTTGCATTCCTCGGGTGATTCTCGGTCCAGGGGGTGCTGGTCTGGCCCGGGGCCCACGGCATTCACCCGCACCTCGAGGCCAGGCCGCGCGCCAGGCTGCGGGTCAGGCTGACGAGGCCGGATTTCGAGGCCACGCCAGAGCGATCGACTGCCCTGCTGGCCGATCCCGGCGATCGAGGTGATGTTGACGATGGCGCCGCGGCGCTTGCCTTCAGCGCCGGTGCGGCAGCATGGGCACAGCGGAAGGCGCCGATCAGGTTGGTGTTGAGCAGAAGCTGCCAGAACTCCTCGGTCATCTTGTCCAGATCGCCGGGCAGGATCTTGTCGGCGGTCCCCGAAGTGCCGGCGTTGTTGATCAGGAAGTCGAGCCCGCCCATCTCGGCGATGGCCGCCTCGACCATCGCTCGGCATTGCCGAAGTCGAGACATTGCCCGGCCCGCGATCACGTCGAGCCGCGCGCCGTCAGCTCCTCGACCTTGGCCGGGCCGGCCGGATCGTTTCCGGGTGATTGATCGCCACCCGGGCCCCCATCTCGGCCAGCATCGTCACGGAGTGCCAGGCCCGATCACCCCGACGCGCCCGTCACCAGCGCGCATTTGCCTTGAGATCCGCCTTGATCGTCTCGTCCTCCCTGAAATCCCCAGCTGCGCCTTCATCTAAGAGCTTCAGGTCGCGGTCGTGAAACAGCGCCTCGGCGGAGGCATCGCCATAGTCGAAGAACCCCGCCCCGGCCCGCACCCCGAACGTCCGGCGTCGATCAGCCGGTCGAGGAACCGACGTCCTCGCCGGTGTTTTCCAGGCGACTGGTACAACTGCGTCCGGCGATGCCGTTGCGCACCATCTCGACCCGACGCGTTGTCATCTTGCGCATTAGCATCCCAGCACCCGCCAGGCGATGCCAGCCCGTGGCGGATCGACAGGTCTATGGTCTCGGCCGTGGCCCAGCCCTGGTCGATCATCCGCAAGCATTCCAGGTTCAGCGCCGCCTGCAACCGGTTGGCGACATAGCCGGGCGCAGCTGCTCGAACACCACCGGCGCCTTGCCGAAGCGCTTCGTAGAGGGCGCGCAGTTCGGCGATCACGCCGGGGTCGGTTCCAGGCCGGGCTTGCCAGATCGACAGGTCGATGATATAGGGCGGCGTATACCAATGCGCGATGGCGGCCACGCCTGCCGGGCCGGCGGGATCAGCGGAAAGACGTCGAGGTGAGGTGTTCGGGGCGGGGATCGCCCCGGCCGGCGTGGGCGTCGATCCGAGCGAAGGTACCCTTGTGACCTCAGGCTTTTCCACCACCGCCTCGACCACCAGGTCGGCCGCCGCGACGGCCCGCTCCAGCGTATCGACACAGACGATCCGGCCGGCCGCCCGGCGCGCCGCTTCGGGGCTTTCGGCGCCGGCCTCCTGCAAGGTCCGCAAGCGCCGCCTCGATCAGGCCCGGCGCGCGCGCCAGGACATCGGGGTTGCTGTCATGCAGCGTGACCCGGCAGCCGCCCAGCGCATGGACCAGCGCCAGGGCGTGGCCCATGGTGCCCGCGCCGATGACCGCAACGCCCTCGATTGCCAAGACCATCCCTCCCTCGCCCGGTTCGGGCCTTGTGTGGCGTCGCGCCGTTTTCCACCGCGCGGCGTCACGGACGCCGGCCACCTACGGAACCTCCCCATTCCCCCAGTCCAATCAATTTTGAAACTTAATTTCCAAAAATTATGCTTCAGCGCTTGAAGTCGCAAGTCAAAAGTGGAACCTTGTTTTGAAAGTTGTTCTCGCAATCGAAAATCGCAACCTGCAACGGGAAATCCCCATGGATCCTGCAAACCATCCATCCACCGACGGCGCATGCAGTACCTCGCCAAACTCACTCAAGACGCTGGGCGTCAGCCACGTCTTCTTCATGGATGCGATCCTGCGCCCCACCCTGGTCCGCATGGAAGAGCACGCGGATCCGCCGCATCCCTGGCCCATTCCGAGAAATCTGCGGCCTATATGGCCGATAACATGCCCGCGTCAGCAACCGCGTCCCGGCGTCTGCATGGCGCAATCGGTGGGAGCGGCCAACCTGGCGGCCGGGTTGCAGGACGCCTATCTGCATCGCGCGCCGCTGGTCGCCATGACCGGGCGCAAGGAACCGATGCTGCGCTATCGCAACGCCTATCCAGGAGGTGCCGCATACGCCGCTCTTCGCCTCGACCACCAAGTGCTCGATGGACGTGGCCGAGGCGCGCGAGCTGCCGCATCTTCGGCCCAGGCCTTCCGCGCCGCCACCGACGGCTCGCCCCGTCGGTGCATCTGGACCTGAACAGGCTGGGCGGCGAGGTGCTGGAAAAGGGCGGATCGACAACCCCACCCTGCCCGATGCCGCGCTGGGCCGGCTGCCGCAACACCGCCCGCTGGCCGCGCCCGCGATGATCGCCGCCGCCGCCGCGCGGCTGGCCAGGGCCAGGCGGCCTGTGCTGGTGGGGCGCCGGCGCGATCCAGGTCGAGGCGCATGACGCGATCCGCGCCTTCGCCGAAAAGCTTTCGATCCCCGTCGCCACCTCGCTGGGTGGGCGCACCATCATGCCCACCACCCATCCGCTGCATATCGGCACGGTCGGCACCTATTCGGCGCCTCCGGGCAACCGGCTGGTGCACGGGGCCGATCTGGTGATCTATGTCGGCTGCCATGCCGGCGATCAGCCCACCAACAATTACGGTGCCCGCGCCCGGCACGCCGATCCATCCCAGCTCGACCTCGACGGGCAGGAGATCGGGCGCAACTATCCCGACACCACCGCCGTCTGGGGCTGCCCGCGCCAGGCCGTCGCCGACCTGACCGAGGCCAGCACCCGCGCCCCCGGCTGGGAGGACTGGGCCGCCCATTGCGCCGGTGTCGTCGCCGAATGGCGGGCCGAGATGGCGCCGCTGCTGGCCGCCGATACCGCGCCGATCACGGTCCGAAGGCTCTGCCACGAGATCTCGCAGGCGCTGCCGGAAAATGGCGTGCTGGTGGCCGATACCGGCTATTCCGGGATCTGGACGGCAACGATGCTGGACCTGCCGCATCCGGGGCAGAGCTATCTGCGCGCGGCGGGGTCTCTCGGCTGGGCCTTCCCGGCGGCGCTGGGGGCGCAATGCGGCGCGCCGGACCGCCCGGTGGTCTGCTTCTCGGGCGATGGCGCCTTCTATTACCACCTGACCGAGCTGGAAACCCAGCGGCGCTGGAACATCCCGGTGGTACCGTGATCAACAACAACTCGGGCTTCGGTCAGGGGCGCCCAAGGTGGCGTCGTTCTATGCCGGGCGCGAGGGCGGCGGCCCGGGAAGAGATCAACCGCTTCGGCCCCACCGATTTCGCCGCCGTGGCGCGCGATTTCAGGGTCGAGGGCATCCGGATGGGGCCCTGCCGAGCTGGCCCCGGCGCTGACGCGCCATCGCCGCGCCGCAAAGCCGGTCCTGCTGGATGTGGTCACCGACATCCACCCGCGCACCCGTCGCCTGGGAACCGCCGGCGGCCCGAGATACACGGGCCGTCCGTACAAAAGAAACGCGGCGCCCGATCCCCGGGCGCCGCGTCCGTTTCCGGCCCGAGGGATGGCCTCAGATCACCATCCTTCTTCGTTGATATCGAGCGAGGCGCCATTGACGAAACCCCGCCTCTTCCGAGGCGAAATAGGCCACGGCGGCGGCGACAGTCCTCGACCGTGCCGTGCCGCCGCACCAGGATCGAGTTCAGCACCTTCTCGCGCTCTTCCTCGGATTGCCGCTCGGCCAGCAGGCGTTGCACCCGGGGCGTCAGGATGGCGCCGGGGCAAAGCGTGTTGCAGGTGATGCCATGCGGGCCGAACTCCTGCGCGATCTGCAGGGTGAAGGCCTGCATCGCGCCCTTGGCGGCGGCATAGTTGGCGCCGGCGAAGAGGCTGCCGAAGCGGCCCGCCTTCGACCCCATGTTGATCACCCGGCCATAGCCGGCAATCACCATATGCGGCAGCACCGCGCGGGTGGTGCGCACGCAGGCGGTGACGTTCACATCCATGACCCGCTCCCAATCCTCGGCGCTTTGTTCGAGGAAGCGGAACGGGGTGTGCAGCGAGCCGCCGATATTGTTGACCAGGATGTCGATCGGACCGGCCTCGGCCATCTCGTCCACCACATTCTCGATCTCGCCCGGGGCGGACATGTCGAGGCAGACGGTGTCGAGGCCGAGCCCCTCGGCTCTGGCATCCCGCGCCGCCGCCTCCAGCGCGGCGGCGTCGCGGTCCCAGATCGTGACCGCCGCGCCCTCGCGGGCGAGCCGAAACGCCATGCCGAGCCCCAGCCCGTTGGCCGCCGCGCTGATCAGCGCGCGTCTCCCCTCAAAGCGGCGCATTGTCACAGGCCTCGTGATGGCTGGCTTCGGGATCGACCTTGACGTCGATGACGACGGGGCCGCCCATCCGGTGACCCTCTTCGATGGCATCGCGCAACTGGTCGCGGTGATAGACGGTCATGCCGCGCGCGCCCATGCCCTCGGCGATCTTGGCGAAGTCGTTGTCGTTGAAATCGACCGCGATACGCCTTTCACCGAGGTTGTCGCGCACCATCCCGAGGCCCGAGTTGTTCGAGACCACGAAGACCACGTCGAGGTTCTGCTGCACCGCCGTCGGCAGCACCTGCACCGTCATCATGAAGCCGCCGTCGCCGGCCAGGCAGGTGACGCGCTTGCCGGGGCGCACGATTTTGGCCGCCGCCGCCGCCGGGCCGCCCCAGCCCATCACGCCGGTGCCGCCGGGCACCAGCAACTGGCCGGCATGGGGCATCCGCAGCCCGAAGGTGGCCCAGATCCGCTGAGCGCCGGCGTCGAGCGTCAGGATGTCGTTGTCGCCCAGGAAGCCCTGCAGCCCGCGCACCACGTCGGTGTGATGCACCGTGCCCTGCGCCGCCGGCAGGTCGGGCAGGTCGAAGTAACCGTTCTTCGTCTTGGTCTCCATCCCCGCCGCGGTCCGGGCCTCGGCGCGGGCCGCCGACAGGCCGCGCTCGGCCAGCATCGCCAGCACGTCGCCGGCATCGCCGGTGATCGCCAGATCGACCGGATAGACCCAGCCCGCGTTGCGCGGGTCGATATCGACCTGCACCAGCGTCTGATCGCCGGGGCGGATCAGGCCGGGATCGCGGAAACGGGTATAATCCGGGCCCATCGAGGCGCCCAGCATCACCACCAGATCGGCCTGTGCCAGCACCCGGTTGGCGGCGCGGTGGCCCCAGGTGCCCAGCATCCCGGCGCAGACCGGCGAGGTCTCGGGGATGATGCCCTTGGCGTTATAGCTGGTCGTCACCATGATGCCTGCCGCCTCGGCCAGGGCCTGAAGCGCGCCGCCGGCCTCGGCCTGCACCACGCCGTTGCCGGCCACGATGACCGGACGCTCGGCCTTGTCGATCAGCTCGGCCAGTTGCGCCACGGCGGCCGGATCGGGCCGCGACGGGGTATAGGCCAGATAGCCCTGGCTGGGATAGATCACGGGCTTCGCCGTCTCGGGGAACTCGGCGGATGATCGAGGTCTTCATCACCACCGCCGCCGGCCCCATCCGCGGTAGCGAGGCATGTTTCACCGCCATCTGGGTGCCGAACACCGCCTCTTCCGGGCTGGTGGCATAGGTCGAATACTTGGTGATCGGCTTCAGCGAGGCCAGCGCGTTGGCGCCGCCGTAATCGCCGGTCATGGTCTGGTAACAGCCCATCTGGCCATAGCCGTCATAATCCGAGGTCTCGGTCAGCACCACCATCGGCGAACCGGCGAAATGCGCCTCGAGAATGCCCAGCCCCCCCATGGTGGTGATCCAGGGCCCCTGCCCCATCAGCACCGAGGGCCTGCCCTCGATCCGGCCCGCCGCCTGCGCCATGATCGAGGCGATCCATTCGTTGCGGCACAGAACGACATCGAAATCGTGACGCGCTTCGTAAAAGGCCGGCAAGGACCAGGTCACCCCGAGCCCGGGCAGCGTGAAGGCCCGCCCGACGCCGCTTTCGATCAGCGTGCGCACCACCATTTCATTCGTCTTCGGCATCTGTCCGGTCCTCTCCCGTTGCCCTCGGCCAGCCGCGAACTCTGCGCCGGCGCTTCTCTCCGCAGCCAAGCTAGCGGTTTCGAAATTGGCTTGCAATTATTTTTGAAATTGTGTTTTAAATTTGTGAAGCCAGCCTGGCGGCACCAGCTCCGCCTGCGGCCAGGGGGCGGCCAAGGGGAGGGAAAGCTTGGACAATTCAGCTGAACGGCGTTTGCGCCGCGCCCTTGCGCCGCCGCGTTCCAGCCGGGCCTCTGCCCCCGTCCAGTCGAAAGGAAACAGCCGATGACAGCGCCAGGGACAAGGAACGAGAGGATCTTCATCACCGGCGCCACCGGCTTTCTCGGCTCGTGGATCATCGCGCGCATGGTCGACCACGGCATCGAGGTCGTCGCCACCGACGTCAGCGACGACCACGCCCGGCTGGCCAACCTCCGGCCCGATCTGGGCGAGGGGCTGGTCGATTTCCGGCGCTGCGATGTCACCGACGCCGCCCAGTTCGAAGGCCTGATCGCCGAAACCCGGCCCACCGCCATCATCCATCTGGCGGCGCTTCAGATCCCGCAATGCCGGGCGATGCCGGGTCTGGCGGTTTCGGTCAATATCGGCGGCCATATCAACATGTTCGAAGCCGCCCGCAAGGCCGGGATCGAGAGGATCATCTATACCAGTTCGATCGCCGCCAAGCCGCGCGGACCGGCCAATGCGCCGTCGAACCTCTATGGCGTCTTCAAGAAGACCGCCGAGGAGATCGCCCGCATCTATTGGGACGACTACCGGATGCCCAGCCTCGGGCTGCGCCCCTATGTCGTCTATGGCGTCGGCCGCGACGACGGCGAGACCTCGGCCATCACCCGCGCCATCGAGGCCGCCGCCCTGGGGAGCGCCTATGAAATTCCCTTCACCACCGAAAGCTGCTTCCAATATGCCGGCGACGTGGCCGATGTCTTCGTCAAGGCCGCCACCGCGTCCTGGGACGGGGCGCTGCTTTCGGATGTGACCGACACCGTGCAGTCCACCGGTGACGTTCTGGCCGCGATCCGCGCCGAGGTGTCGGACGCCCGGATCAGCTGTGCCGAAACGGTGCGTATCTCGCCCAATGCGGGCTTCGACACCTCGGCCCTGCGCCAGGTGATCGGCGATATCGAAGAGCGCTCGCTGCAAGAGGGCGTGCGCGAAACCGTCGCCCTCTACCGCGACATCGCCGCACGATAGGCGGCGCACCCGGTCCCCGTTCCGCCCTTCCCCGCAGGCCCGGACGCAGCGCGGCGCTTTGGACATTTGCGTTGCGCGCCGCCAATGGCTATGAGCTTTCGTCAAACTGCACATCTGTCCGCCCCGACGCTTCGGCCCTCCGGGCGCGGACCGTCACCACGGAACGGTATCAGTGAAGAGAAAAGACGCCCCGGACGCCGACAGCGGCCAGAAGGATTACAGGATCAATTCCGGCCTGGCGCGCGGGCTGGCCGTGCTCAAGGCCTTCGGCCCCGACAACCGCCCGATCGGCAATGCCGAGATCTCCGCCCGCGTCAAGCTGCCCAAGGCCACCGTCTCGCGGCTCACCTTCACCCTGACCGAACTGGGCTATCTCAAGCATGACGAGGAAACCGGCTGGTATTCGCTCGGGCCGGCGGTGCTGACGCTGGGCTATGACGTGATGGCGCAGATGGAAATCCGCGATATCGCCCGGCCTTACATGCAGGAGCTGGCCGATTACGCCGATGCCTCGGTCTATCTCGGCACGCTCAGCGGCTCCGAGCTGATCTATGTCGAGGCCTGCCGCACGCCGGCCTCGATGGCGATCCGCCTGGGCGTCGGCTCGCGCATTCCGCTTCTCACCACCGGCATGGGCCGCGCCTTCATGGCCGCCCTTCCGGCGAAGGAGCGCGACGCGCTGATCGCAAGGATCGCGCCCGGCTATGGCGACAACTGGCCCAAGGTCGAGGCCGATCTGCACCGCGCCATCGACTATGCCAATACCAACGGCTTCGCGCTCAGCGGTGGCGACTGGATCGCCGAGGCCAATTCCGCCGGCGCCGTGATTCGCCGCGCCGACGGTTATCCGCTCTATGGCATCAACGTCGGCGGGCTGCGCTCGATCATCTCGACCGAACTGCTGGAGCGGGACCTCGGACCGCGACTGGTCGATTGCGCCCGCCAGCTGGAACAGGTCGCGCGCGGCATTCTCTAGCCTCCGGCAATCGCCAGGTCCGGCGGGAAGGCCACCGATTTGCGGCTGGCATGGTCCAGCAGGATCGAAACCACCTCGCCCACGGCCAGGCATTCGCCGCTGATCGCGTCCTCGATCTGATGCGCGAAGCGATAGGTCTTGGTCCCCAGTTCCAGCGCATGGCTGGTCTGGCGCAGCACCGCGCCCGCGGCGGGCGAACGCAGGCAATCGAGCTTCATCTCGAGCACCACGCGCCCAAGCCCCCGCTCGCGCAGCCAGTGCGGCTCGGCCCCGATCAGCGACCAGGCCAATTGCCCGCCATTGCTGAAGCTCGACAGCAGCCGCTCGGCGCGCCAGGCGCCGGTATGATCCAGGTCCGACGGCAGCACATGGGTGATGCACGAAACCAGAGCCCGCCCCGACGCGATCAGCGGCTCGGTCGCCGCCAGGGGCGTGCCCGGCCCCGCCGGCAGGCCGCGCGGCGCCACCTCGGGGAACTCGGAAAGCGGCCGAGGCGACAGTCCGGCGGCATCGCCCGTCAACCGGTCGAGCGTGCTGCAGCTCAGGCTGCGGCCGTCCGCCGTCAGCCGGTGCATCAGATAGACCGCGCCGTCCGCGCCGCGCACCGGCAGGGTGAAGACGCGGGCCATGTCATCGGCATAGAGCTCTCGGTGGAACCGGGTGTGGGCCGACACCATCGGCGTGCCCGACAGCCCGTGACGCATCCGGTAATGCGCCCCCGCCTCGCGGAACCGCTGATGGAAGAACTGCACGTTCAGATGGCCGTTGGAATCGCATTCCCACGACTGGACCGTGGCCACATGGGTCAGATCGCCGTCGAGTGTCATCGGGTTCCTCCTCCTCGGTTCCAGCGTCACACCCTCTCCCGCCGCACGGGCGCCTGTCAAAGCGCGAAGCCGCGGCCTGAGGCCTGACGCTGCGTGACGGGCCTCAGGCCGCGGCGCAGAATCGCGCCAGATGTTGCTGTCGGCCGCCGCCCAGCTGGGACAGGACCATCAGCCGCTTGACCATATGGCCCACCGGCAATTCATCGGTCACGCCCATGCCGCCATGCAGCTGAACCGCGTCGCGCTGCACCTTGCGAGCATTGTCGGCGATCTTGACCCGCGCGGCCGAGACCAGCCGGCGGCGGAACGCCTCGTCCTCGCTCTCCAGCGCCTCGGCGGCCAGTTGCAGCATCGAACGCGCCTCCTCGCCGGCGATGAACAGGTCGGCCATGCGGTGTTGCACCGCCTGGAACTTGCCGATCGGACGGCCGAACTGCTGGCGCAGCTTCACGTAGTCCAGCGTGGCGCGGTAGAGCGCGTCGATCAGCCCGGCGCTTTCCGCCAGGATAGCCAGCAGCCCGATATCGGCCCCAAGGCGCAGCGCGGCGCCGACACCGTCGCCGGCAAGGGCCGTGTCCTCGGCCACCGAGACGCCGTCGAACCCGACCCGCGCCGCCAATTGCCCGTCGAGCAGGCGATAGGGCACGACCCTGGCCGCCTCGGCGGGGACCGGGCAGAGACATTCGGCCCCGTCGCGCTCGGCGATCACCCAGAACCGCGCGGCCTGGGCGCCGCCCATGACCAGCGGCGCCACGCCGGACAGAACCAGCCTGCCCGCCTCGGCCCGCGCCGTGATCGGAGCGCCCCCCGCGCCTTCGGCCATCACCTCGATCCGCGCGCCGGACAGAACCGGCTCCAGCGCCGCCGCCGCCTCGGCTTCGGGCAAGGCCCGTGCCAGTGTCGCGGCCGAGCGTATCACCGCGCCGACCGGTTCCAGAACCAGCCCGGCGCCCAGCGCCTGCATCAGCCCGGTGATCTGCACCGGCGCCAGACCCAGCCCGCCGACCTCTTCGGGCAGCGGCGCCGCCAGCCAACCCAGCTCGGCCATCGCTGCCCAATGCTTCGGCGCCCCGATATTCGCCCTGCCGGCGCGGCCAGCATCGCGCGCGCTGCGGCAGGGCATAGTGGTCGGCGACGAACCTCTCGGCCGTCTCGCGCAGCAGCGTGGCCTCTTCCGTGGGGATATCCAGCCCGGATCATCTTCGTGTCCTCCTCACAGCTCCCAGAACCTGCCCGCCACAGAATGCCGCGCTGAATCCCTGCTGCTACCGCCATAGATCGAAAGTTTGCGCCAGTTGAGGAACTGACAGGCGACGTTCTGAAACGGGTCCTCGGCGCAGGGCTGTCGCGGTCGGGCAGCAGCGCGGGGCCGGCCACGTCCAGCATCAGCCCATCAGGCCCTGCCGGATCTCGTGCCCTGCACCTTCAGAAGCGAGGTCTCGGCGCCGATGTGCGCTGCCCTGCCCGGCCGCCGCGAGAAGACGCAGGGTGAAGGCCTCGGACGCCATCACGTCATCTCGAACCCGGCCAGCGCGGCCACGATTTCGCTCTTCGCCCCGCCCGGCCGCCCGGGCCATCTCGCGCACCCGTTGCAGCAGGTGCTTCGAGGCCTGATGCCGCCGATCCCCAACCGCTCGTGCTCCAGAAGCGCCTTGGCATAGGTCCAGCCCTTGTCGATCCTTGCCCACCACCATGTCGTCGGGGGACGAAGACATCGTCGAGGAAGATTTTGCTCACTCGGTGCCGTCCATCAGCCGGATCGGCCAGCCGGCGGACAGCCTCCTCGGAGGCCAAGTGCGTCCACCAGCATCATCGAGGATGCCTTCCTGCTTCTTCACCTCCGGATCGGTGCGCACCAGGCAGAAGATCCAGTTGGCGTATTGCGTATAGAATGTCCAGGTCTTTGAACCGGAAAGTTGCCAGCCGCCCGCGACCCGGTGGCCCGCGTCCTGAGCGAGGGGCCAGGTCGGACCCGGCTCCGGGCTCGCTGGAAGCCCTGGCACCACCAGTCCTCGCCCGAGAGAATCCTAGGCAAGGAACCGGTCCCAGCTGCGCGGGCGTGCCGAAACGCATCAGGATCGGCCCGATCACTTTGAGCCCGAAGCCCGGCAACGGCGGCGTGTGCAGGCGGAACATCTCTTCATCCGCGACTGTGGCGCCGCCGCGCGCCTGCTTCCCGGGCCGCCATGTTCAGCCGGCCAAGCGGGGCGACCCAGCCCCTGGCATGAAGGCCGCGATGCCAGCGCGCGAAATCCTCGCGCGTCAAAAGTGGCGCGCCGCGCGACACCTCTCGCGCGTCTCGGGTGCAGGTTGGCGGCGACGAAGTCACGGATCATGGCGCGAAAGCGCATGTCCTCGGGGCTGTTCAGAAGATCGCTCATGCCTCGTCCTCGGCCTTGACGATCAACCCGTCGACCGCGACACAGCCCTGCCCCTCGGGCAGAACCAGCAGCGGGTTGATGTCGATGCTCTCGATTTCGCCGGCATGGGCGACGGCCAGCTGCGACAGCCGCAGAACCGCCTCTTCCAGCGCCGCGCGGTCGGCGGCGGGGCTGCCGCGGAAGCCGGCCAGCAACTGGCCCAGCCGGGTCTCGTCGATCATCTCGGCCACGTCGCGGCGCGACAGCGGCGCGCGGCGCAGGGCGACGTCGCTCATCAGCTCGGTCATGATGCCGCCGACGCCCAGCAGGATCATCGGGCCGAAAACCGGATCGTTCTGCATCCCCAGGATCGCCTCGACCCCGCCCTTGACCATCCGCTGCACCAGGCAGGGCGCCGGTGCGCCGTTCAGGCTGTGACCGCTCAGCTTGGCCTCGAGATCGGCAAAGGCGCGGCGGATGTCGTCGGGCCCGGAAAGGCCCAGATGCACCAGCCCGGCCTCGGTCTTGTGGGCAAAGTCATCCGCCAGCCCCTTCATCACCACCGGAGAACCGATCTCTTGGGCGGCGCTCAGCGCCTCGGCCTCGGTCGTGACCAGCGCCTCGCCCACCATCGGCAGGCCATAGGCCGCCAGCGCCGCCTTGGCCGCATGTTCCGATACGCTGCGCCCCTGCCCGGCCAGCAAGCTGCGCAGCGCCGTACCGGCACCGGGGTCGAGCGGCAGCTCGGCCGGCGCCGCCCGGCCGCGCGCCTTGCGCGCGTGATAGTCGACGAAGCGCTTCAGCGCCCGCAGCATCGGCTGGCTGCCCCGGAACACCGGGACCGAGCCATCGGCGGCCAGCGCCTCGTATCCCGGTTCGACCACCTTGCCGCCGTCATAGACCGCGACCACCGGCTTGTCGGCGCGCTTGGCCAGCTCCAGCAGCGGCCCGGTCAGCCGGCCACGCCAGGCCTCGCGCACCTGGTGGATGAAGACCACCAGGATATCGGTGTTGTCATCCTCCAGCGCAGCGTCCAAGGCCGCGCCCCACCGCTCGGGGTGGTTCATCACGTTGCCCGACAGGTCGAGCGGGTTCACCGGCGGGGTGAACTCGAGAAGCGGTTTCAGCCGCTCGACCGTGGTCTCGGTGAAATCGGCCAGATCGAGCCCCAGCGCGTCGGCCTGATCCGCCGTCACGCCGCTCCAGCCGCCCGAGAAGGTCACCACCGAAAGGCGACCGCCGCGCGGGGCCGGGCATTTCTCGAACAGCGAGGCGACATCGGCCAGCTCCAGCGGATCGTCGACCGAGACGATGTTTTCCTGCCGGAACACCGCCTCATAGGTGCGAAAGGCGCCGGCCAGCTTGCCGGTATGGGCCAGCGCGGTGCGCGCCGCGCGCTGGCTGCGGCCCAGCTTCATCACGATCAGCGGCTTGCCCGCCTCCTGCGCCCGCCCCGCCAGGTCGAGAAACCGCGCCGGCGTGCGCAGCCCTTCCAGCACCATGCAGACCGAGGCGATCTGCGGGTCCTGCAAGGCCCAGCGGGCATAGTCGGCGGCCTCGACGTTGAGTTCGTTGCCGGTCGAGACCAGGTAACGCATATGGACGCCCTGATCATGCGCCCGCGCCAGCAGCACCATCAGCAATTGCCCGCTTTGCGAGATCAGCGCCGTCCGCCCGGGCGAGAGGTCTTCGGGGAAGGTGGCCGAGGTCAGCCCCATGAAACCGCTGTCGAGATTGGCGAGGCCCAGGCAGTTCGGCCCGCAGATGGCTATGCGGTTGCGGTTCGCCACCTCGCGCAGCTGTTCTTCAAGCGCCTTGCCGTCCGCGCCGGTCTCGGAAAAGCCCGAGGCCAGGATGACCGCGCCGCGCACACCCTTCTGGCCGCATTCCTCGAGGATCTGCGGCAACGCCCGCTGCGGCACGAACATCAGCGCCGCGTCGACATCGCCCGGAATGGCGGTCACGGACGGGTAGCAGGGGATGCCATGGAGTTCCTCGTATTTCGGATTGACCGGATAGATTTCGCCGGCGAACCCCAGCCGCCGAAGCACCGGCAGGGCGGCGCCGCTCCAGCCTTCGGTATTGGCGCTGGCGCCGATCACCGCCACGCTGCGCGGGCTCAGCAGCCCCGACAGCTGCTCGAAAATCCCCGCCGCCGAAGCCCCGTCCGTCGCCCCGCCCGTCGCACTGTCCGGCGCGGTTGATGCCGCCGATACCATCGCCTCACTCCCTTTCCGACTCTCCTTGGTGGGTTATCGGAAATGTGCGGCGGCGCGTCAATATTATTAAAATATCTGTTCGCATTGCGAACATAAAGAACGGCCTAGTCGGGATAGAGGCGCCGCAGGCGGCTCTGCGCCATCTGCGCCGTGCTCAGCAGGGCGGCGGCATATTCGGCCTCGACCCGCTCGGGCGTCATCACCGAGGACAGGCCCGAAAGCGACAGCAGCAGAGGGTCGCCATCCTCGGCCTGGCGGATCGTCGTCGCAACTGCGCTCAGTTCGGGCCACCAGCCCCCGAACGAGGTCACATAGCCGCGCGCGGCAAAGCGCGCGGCCTCGGCCCGCACCGCGTCCTGCCAGCCCGGCGGGGCATCGGCCATCCCGGCGCCCAGCCGGGTCAGCATCGCCTCGCGCCGGGTCTCGGACATCTCGGCCAGATAGGCCCGGCCGATCGCCGTGGGCAAGATCGGCACCAGCGCGCCGACCTCGAGGTTGAGCACGATGGCCTCGGGCCGCCGCACCAGTTCCAGATAGCGAATCCCGCCATCGACAGGGATTCCCAGTGCAACCGAGAAAGGCCCGAGTTCGGAAAGAGCCTGCAGCGCCGGGCGCAGCACGTCGCGCAAACCGGTGCTGGCAAATCCGGCCCGGCTCAGTTCGACCACCCGCGCCGTCAGGCTGTAACGCGCGGTGCGGGGGTGATAGGCGAGGTATCGCAGCTTGCGCAGCGTATGAGTGAACCGCGCCACCGTCGGCCGCGGCAGGCCGGTGCGGTCGGCCAGCTCCTGATTGGTCAGGGCACGATCCTCGGGGCGAAAAGCGGTGAGAATCGAAAGCCCCTTTTCCAGCGAAGCCACGAATTGCCGATCCGCCCCGCCATCCGCCCCACTCCGGGATGCGCCCTTCGCCATTCGCCAGCCTCCGTCAGATCCGCCCCCACCTGATAGGGCGCCGCGCCGCGCCGCGCAACCGCCGCGACCCCAGGCCCTCGCCGGTGGCGGCCGCGCGGAAAATCCAGATAATTAAAATATACGTTTGCATTGCGAACGCAATCGCCGCAAAAAGCCACCGAGACAAAAGCACATGCCAAACGGAGGACAGCATGAGCCAGACCGGACCGGACAGTGCCCCGACAACGGGGCCGGACCGCGAATTCCAGGCCCGCGTCGCAGACGGACGGCTCTGGCTGCAACGCTGCGCCGATTGTGGCGCGGCCATCTTCATGCCCCGCGTGATCTGCCCGCACTGCGCCTCGACCGCGCTGAGCTGGGCGCCGGCCTCGGGCCTCGGCACCGTCTATTCGCGGACCACGCTTCGCCCCCGGGCCAAACCCGGCGAGGCCCCGCGGCCGCCCCATTCCATCGTGCTGGTCGATCTCGACGAGGGCCCGCGGATGATGAGCCACCTGCCCGGCATCGCCCCCGAGGACATCCGCATCGGTATGCGCGTGCGCGCCCGGATCGAGGGCGAGGCCGGCAGCCATCTCGTCACCTTCCAACCCGGGGAGGACCGGACATGACGGCCAAGCTGCGCGGCAAGGCCGCCATCGTCGGCACCGGCACCGCCGGGCTGGACGAAGCGCCCGGCTTCACCGCCATGGACATCCAGGCCCTGGCCGTGCGGGCGGCGCTGGACGAGGCCGGGCTGTCGCTTGCGGATGTCGACGGGATCTTCTGCGCCAACATGAGCCACACCTTCCCGGCGATCTCGACCATCGAATATCTCGGGCTCGATCCGCGCTGGATCGACGGCACCAATACCGGCGGGTCCAGCTTCGTCGCCCATGCGTTGTCGGCCACCATGGCGCTCGAGGCGGGGCTCTGCGACGTGGCGCTGATCTGCTATGGCGCGACCATGCGTTCGGGCGCGGGGCGCATGGTCCCGCCTGCGGAACAGCCGGTCTACGAGCTTCCGCATCGCCCGCGCTATCCGATGACGGCCTATGCGCTGGCCGCCGCGCGACATATGGCGCAATTCGGCACCACCCGCGCGCAGCTGGCCGAAGTCGCCGTCGCGGCGCGTGCCTGGGCGCGGCTCAATCCCGATGCCTTCGAGCGCGATCCGCTCACCGTCGAGGAGGTGCTGGCCTCGCGCATGGTGATGGAGCCGCTCAGCCTGCGCGATTGCTGCCTGCTGACCGACGGCGCCGGCGCCGTGGTGATGACCCGCGCCGACCGCGCCCGCGACCTGGCGCAGAAACCCGCCTATTTCCTCGGCGGCGGGGTGGCGTCGTATAACCGGGCGATCTCGGAAATGCCGGACCTGACCAGCACCGCCGCCAGGGATTCAGGGGCCCGCGCCTTTGCCATGGCCGGGTTGGGCCAGAACGATATCGACATTCTCCAGCTCTACGACGCCTTCACCATCAACGTGATCCTGTTCCTCGAAGACCTCGGCTTCTGCGCCAAGGGCGAAGGCGGCGCCTTCGTCTCGGGCGGGCGGATCGCCCCCGGCGGGGCGCTGCCGGTCAATACCAATGGCGGCGGGCTCTCATTCTGCCACCCGGGCATGTATGGCGTCTTCACCCTGATCGAGGCCGCCCGCCAGCTGCGCCAGGGCGCCGGCGCGCGCCAGGTGGACAAGGCCGATACCGTGCTCTGCCACGGCAACGGCATCACCCTGTCGCACCAGGCCACCGCCATCTTCGGCACCGAAGACACGCTTTGACGGCAAGAGGTATCCTGACATGACCGATCCGATCGCAACCGAAACCCACGGGCCGCTCGGCCTGATCCGCATGACAAGCGGGCCGGTCAACGCGCTGGGCCACGGGCTGCGCGTGGCCATCGCCGCGGCGCATCGCGCCTTCGAGGGCGACCCGGCCATTGCCGCCATCGTGCTGACCGGCGACGGGCGGTTCTTTTCCGCCGGCGCCGACATCACCGAATTCGACAGCGGCCGCCGCGCGCCGTTGCTGACCGACCTCATCGCGCAGCTGGAGGCCAGCGCCAAGCCGGTCGTCGCGCTGGTCAACGGCATCGCCTTCGGCGGCGGGTTCGAGCTGGCGCTCGGCTGCCACGCCCTCGCCCTGCTGCCCGGCGCGCGCTTTGCCTTCCCCGAGATCAACCTGGGCAATATCCCCGGCGCCGGCGGCACGCAAAAGCTGCCCCGGCTGATCGGCGGGCCGGCGGCGCTCGACATGATCCTGAGCGGCAAGCCCGTCTCGGCCGAACGCGCGGTGGTCTTGGGCATCGCCCCGCGGATCGACGCGACCGAGGCCGACGCCCTGGCCCGCATCGCCGACGCCCTGCCCGCCGGGCTGCCCCGCCGCCTGCCGCGCGATCTGGCTGTCGCCGGCCGGCCCGACGATCTGGCCGAGGTCGCCGCGCCGCACCTTCGCCGGGCCCGGGGCGCCCCGGCGGCGGCCAAGGCGGTCGAGGCGGTGCGCATGGCCTATGACACTCCGATCGAGCAGGCCCTCGCCTGGGAGCGCGAGACCTTCTCCGCGCTCAACGCCACGCCGCAGGCCCGCGCCCAGCGCCACATCTTCTTCGCCGAGCGCGAGGCGCGCAAGATCGCCGATGTGCCGGCCAACACGCCGCACCGCCCGCTCGATCATGCGGGTGTGATCGGCGCCGGCACCATGGGCGCGGGCATCGCCATGTGCCTGGCCGATGCCGGACTGGCGGTGACGCTGATCGAACAGGATCGGGCGCGGCTCGATGCCGGGCTGGCCCGCATCCGCACCACCTATGAGGAGATGCGCGACAAGGGCCGTCTTGCCCCCGGTGAGGCCGAGGCGCGGATCGCGCGGATCGAGGGCAGCACCGAGATGGAAACGCTGGCCCGGGCCGATATCGCGATCGAGGCGGTTTTCGAGGCGATGGCGGTGAAGCAGGAGGTCTTCGCCGCGCTCGACCGGATCTGCAAGCCGGGCGCGATCCTCGCCACCAACACCTCGACGCTCGACGTGAACCGGATCGCCGCCGCCACCTCGCGGCCCGAGGATGTGATCGGGCTGCATTTCTTCAGCCCGGCCCATATCATGAAACTGCTCGAAGTGGTCCGCGCCGAGCGCACGGCGCCCGATGTCATCGCCACCTCGATGGCGCTGGGCCAGCGTCTGGGCAAGGTGCCGGTGCTGGTCGGCGTCTGCGACGGCTTCGCCGGCAACCGCATGTTCATCAACTTCAACCGCGAGGCCCAGATCCTGATCGAGGAAGGCGCCCTGCCCTGGCAGATCGACGGCGTGCTGACCGACTGGGGCCTCGCGATGGGGCCGCTGGCGGTGATGGACCTGGCCGGGCTCGATGTCGGCTATCGCATCCGCCAGGCGCGCGGGCCGCAAAGCCCCTATCCCTTCACCGTGGCCGACCGCCTGGCCGAGGCCGGGCATCTGGGCCAGAAGACCGGGCGCGGCTGGTATCGCTATCCCGAGGGCGCCCGCCGCGGTCAGCCCGACCCCGAGGTCGAGCGGCTGATCGAGCAGGTCTCGCGCGAGAAGGGCATTGCCCGCCGCCCCGTCTCGGACGAGGAGATCCTGCATCGCTGCCTCTGGCAGCTGGTCAATACCGGCTATCGGATCGTGGAAGAGGGCATCGCCCAGCGGGCCGGCGATCTGGATGTGATCTTCGTCAACGGCTATGGCTTTCCGAAGACGCGCGGCGGGCCGATGTTCTTTGCCCAGGAGACCGGGCTGGCCCGTGTCGCCGCCGAGATCGGCCGCTATCACGAGCGGATCGGCCCGCATTGGGCACCCTCGGCGCTGCTGCTGGAGCTGGCCGCCAAAGCCTGAGGCGCACCGCGCCCCCCGGAAAGGCCAACGGCCACCGCCTCGCGCGGTGGCCGTTTTCGTTTCAGCTGCCGTCGGCCGGCTCAGGCATAGCCGAAGAGCCGCGGGAAATACATCGTGAAGAACGGCACATAGGTGATCAGCAGCAACACCACGATCTCGGCCGCGATGAACGGCAGGATCGCCCAGCTGAGCCGCGCCAGGCTGACATTCGAGATCCCGCAGGCCGCGAACAGCACCAGCCCGAAGGGTGGCGAGGCCAGCCCGATGGTGAGGTTGACGCAGGTGATCAGCCCGAAATGGATCGGATCGACGCCGTATTGATAGGCGATCGGCGCCAGCAGCGGGCCCAGAACGATGATGGCGAACCCCATGTCCAGGAACATCCCGATGATCAGGAACAGGATGTTCACCAGCAGCAGGAAGACATACTTGTTCTCGGTCAGCGAGACGAACACCAGCGTCACATGCTCGACCAGGTTGTAATAGCTCACCAGCCAGCTGAAGCTCTTGGCGCAGGCCATCAGGAACATGATCATCGCCGTGGCCTTCACCGTATGGCTCAGGATCGGCACGATATCCGACAGCTTGAGGTTACGATAGAAGATGAAGCCCATCAGCAGCCCATACATCACCGCCACCGCCGAAGCCTGCGTCGGGCTGAAGAAGCCGCCCAGGATGCCGCCCATGATCAGCGCCGGCAGCGCCAGCGCGGGCAGCCCGTGGATCAGGGCCAGGAACAGCCGCGCGAAGCCCACGAAGGGGGTGCGTTCGCCAAAGCCCTGACGCACGGCGATGAGATAGGCCGTCGCCATCAGCGCCAGCGCCACCAGGACCCCCGGCAGCAACCCGCCCAGGAACAGCCCGGCAATCGACACGTTCATCACCGAGGCATAGACCAGCATCGGGATGCTGGGCGGGATGATCGGCCCGATGACCGAACTCGAAGCCGTCACGGCGGCGCTGTATTCCTCGCTATAGCCGTTCTCCTTCATCGCCGGGATCATGATCCCGCCCACGGCCACCGTATCCGACACTGCCGATCCGGTGATCCCGGCAAAGAACATGCTGGCGACGATATTGGTATGCGCCAGCCCGCCCCGGATCCAGCCCACCATCGCGCCGGCCAGGTTCATCAGCTTGTCGGTGATGCCGGCGCGGTTCATGATCTCGCCGGCCATGATGAAGAACGGCACCGCCAGCAGCAGCAGGTTCTCGGTGCTGGTGAACATCCGTTGCGGAATTTGCAGGAAGAGGCGCGGATCGCCCATGTCGACATAGACGAAGATCGTCATCAACACCAAGACGAAGGCGATCGGAACCCCGAGCAGAAGCATCGGGACGAAGCTGCCGAAAATAATGCCGATCACAGGTCAACTCCAAGGGTTTGCGCGCTGTCATGCGCGGCTTCGGCGGGCGTCCTGGTATCGGGAAGCGCGGCGCCGATGCTGAACAGCCCCAGCAGCGCGCCGCCGACCGGAACCGAAAGGTAATAGTAGAACAGGCTGATATCGAGATAGAGCGAGGTCTGCGACCGGCCGACGAAATTGGCCATCTTGATGCCGTAGAAGACCATCACCCAGACGATCACCAGCGCCAGGACCGCATAGAGGATCCGCAGCGCGGCCTGGAGCCTCGGGCCGACGATATCGTAGACCAGCTGCACCCCGATATGCCCGCCCTGGCGCGCGATCACGCCCGCCCCGATGAAGATCATCCAGGCGAAGATCAGGTTGTTCACCTCCTCGATCCAGACCAGCGAATTGCCGACCACCTGATCGACGACGATACCGTTCGCGGTATTCAGAAACAGCAGTCCTGCCAGGATGACGGCCACCCCCATGCAGACCTTCTCAAGCAGGTCGAGCACGGACTGGTACCCGTTTATCAGCCTCTGCATCTTGGTATTCTCCTTCCGACGGCAGCCGCGTCGCGCGGTCCGTCGCGCCGGCGGCTGGTGCGCGGCCCGGCGCGAAGGCCGGGGCGTTTCGATCTCGGTTCAGGGTGACGCGTCGATCCGGGCCAGGCAAGGGGCCGGGGATGTTCCCCGGCCGCCGCGCACGGTTCGCGGCCCGGATCGTCAGCGGACGGGCGAGCGCTTACTGGCTCATTTCCGCTTGCTTGGCCGCGGCCATGGCGCGATCGACCCATGCCTGCCCGTCATCGCCGATCTTGCGCACGATCGTGTCGATATAGGGCTGCTGGCCCAGCGAGCGGAACTGCTCGATCTCGTCGTCGTTCGGGTAATAGAACTTGGCCCCTTCCGCCTCCATCGCCTCTTTCACCACCAGCGAACTCAGAAGCGACTGGGCATTGCCCACCCGGTTGCAAAGATCGCCCGCCTGAAGGATCAGCGTCTGGTTCTTCGGCGAAAGCGACTGGAAGAACTCTTCGTTGATCAGGATCGGGTGCAGGTTATAGCTGTGGCGGGTCACGGTGACATAGGGGTTCACCTCGTAGAGCTTCTTCGAATACATCGAATAGAGCTCGGTATCGTGGCCCTCGGCCATGCCCGATTGCAGCGAGGTATAGAGCTCGCTCCAGGTGATGGTCACGGTGTTGGTGCCCCAGGCGCGGAACATCGCCAAGAGGCCGGGGTTCTCGGGCACCCGCATCTTCATGCCCTTCAGATCGGCCGGGCTGTGAATCGGCTTCTCGGTATAGATGTTGCGAAAACCCGCCCCTTCCGGCCAGGCCAGAACCCTGAGACCGGTCTTCTTGAGGAAGCTCTCGGCCAGCTCGTCGCCCAGTGGTCCGTCCATCACCTTCCAGGCGGTCAGGTTGTCGCGGAACAGATAGGGGATCTGCGTGACGCTGATCTCGGGCGCGAAGGGCACCATGATCGAGGTATAGGCGCCGACCATCTGGATCACCCCGGTCTGCGCCGATTCGATCATCGTGCGGGGATTGCCCAGCGCCCCGTCCGGATGCGCCTCGAGCAGGATTTCACCGTTCGAGGCGACCTCCAGATAGTTCTTCATCGCCGCCACGCAGGCCGTGCGCCCCGAACCGGGAAGGCGGATATCCCCTTCCGAGCTGTGGCCCAGCTTGATGACGATCGGTTCGGCCGACACGGCCCCGGCCAGAAGCCCGGTCGCCACGGTCAGGCCCAGCGCGAATGCTTTAAGTGTTCTCATTTGAATCCTCCCTGTTCCAGCTTTTCCTCATCGCAGGCAGCCGGGGCGTCCACGCGCCCGTTCCCGCCCTCCCCAGCAGCCTGGAACCAAAGCTACTTTTGGAACTGTATTTCAAAAAAAATTTTGTGTCGATGAATTTCTGCGCCCCATCGGGCCGCGCGCGACGCACGGCCTGTCGAACCGGTGTGTCTTCACGGATAACGGCCCACTCCACACCAATCACTTCAACAGGTTACAGAGGTCGGGCCGCCGGGGAAGGCCTTTCGAAAAGACCTTGCGTAAGCTCCTTCGGGTGCCGTCATCTGGGGCGGCTTCGCGTGCGCAGGGATGGCTATGCGCCGCAGGCAAGCGTTGCAGGTCGACGCGGGCAAGCCGGCGACCCAGCGCGCGCATCGGACCAGGCTCGTCGCCCGCCCGAGGAACCCGCCCGGGTGCCCGTCGGCGTGGCGTCATCCGGTCCGCGATAGCCGATGGGGTGAACGACACCTCGGCCAGCTCGGCCTCGAGCGGCTCGACAATGCCTCTGTCCACGCTTCCTGTTCGGCGGCTGCGAGCGCCAGCAGGATCGGATCATCCGAGGGCTCCATCAGGTCGGTGATCGACATCAGCAGCTTTTCCAGGTTCACCGCCCGCCCCGGGCTCTGCTTCTTCGACTTCGAGAAATGGTTCTGCGAACCGGCATCGAGCGTGCGGAACACCTTCTGCGGCGCGGCAGAGGCCGGCGCCATAGAACTTGTCCTTGATGGTGGCGTTGACGCGGCCGCCCAGATCGCCGCCCCTTCCATCGCCGATTTGATCGCCCCGGCCGGCGCCTTGTGGCCGACCTCGTTGCGGCGGATCGACTGGAAGCGGATCGGCTCCAGCACGTGAGTCCGGTCGATCACCCAGCGGATCGCCGGCTTCCAGTGGATCGCCTCGAGGATGCCGCGCGCAGCCGGCGGCGTCATCACGTCATAGGAGACGCGCTCGACCTTCAACTCGGGCCGGGTGAAGCGCATTGCGCCCACCGACCAGCAATCGGATTCCGTAAGACATAGCTCCCCCCAATGGCCGCGAAGTTATACCTTGAATAGTATTCCGCAATGCAAATTACCAGAGATTGCACAACGCCTTTCGGCTGAGCCCGCCGCGGCGTGCCTCATGCGAGCGACTGATCACCACTCCAGATAATCGGCGTTCTCCCACCAAAGGCCGAATCCTCGTGAATAAGTTCTAGCTACCATCGTCCGGCACGAAAGACGATCGCCGCGCTGCTCGCAGGCATGAAAGCTGCCCTTGCCATTCTCCGCAAGGTTTCGCGGGCGCGGGCGGGGATCTGGACGACATAGAGCTGCAACGCCCGCGCCAGCGCGCCGGAGGGATCGGCCAGCCCCAGCCGCGCGACCTCCTTACGCGCGCGATCGTCCCGCGCGACGATCACCGGCACCATCGGGCTGTCGATCATGCGATAGGTTTCTGCCACGCTGCGGAAGGCAAAATTGGTTTCCCCACGCCCCAGGACGAATTGGCCCAGCACGTCGCCGGCATCCAGCCGCCCCGCCCCGTCGCGCCAATAGACCTGTTCGAACCAGTCGCGGATCGCGTCCGGGTGCAGCAGGTCATCGAACCGCCCCGCGGTCGACCGCATCGCCCCGGCCAGCTTGCCGATCTCGCCGAAGGGCGGATCGTCCGGCGCCGTGAACACGGTCAGGACCGAGGCCTCGAGGGGCCGCCTGCCCTCGCGGTTCACCCGCCCGGCGGCCTGGATCACGCTGTCCAGCCCCGCCTCGGCGCGCCAGCCGACGGGAAAATCCAGATCCACCCCCGCTTCGATCAGGCTGGTGGCGATCAGGCGGCAGGGCTGACCCTTGGCCAGCCGATCCTTGATCGTTGCGATGATCCTGCGCCGGTGGGCCGGATATTGCCGCGTGGTCAGATGGACCAGCCCGTCGAGCCCGGCTTCGGCCGCACGGCGGTAGAGCGCCAGCGCGTGCTTGCGGCTGTTGACGATGACGAAGCCCTGCGACGTGCCCGCCAACGCCGCGACCAGCGCGGGATCGTCCATCTCGGCGCCGGTTTCTATCCGCACCCGCCGGAACGCCTCGGTCAGACCGGCCGGATCGGGCGCCAGTTCGCGCCCCGTCAACGGCAGGCCCCCTTGTTTCAGTTCCGAACTGTCGAAGGCCGGTTGCGTGGCGGTGCAGATCACCACGCTGCAGCCATAATGTGCCACCAGGCTGTCGAGCATGGCCAATGTCGGCAGCAACAGCTTGCGCGGCAGGCATTGCGCCTCGTCCAGCACGATCACCGAACCGGCGATGTTGTGCAGCTTGCGGCAACGCGACGGCCGCGCCGCGAACAGGCTTTCGAACAGCTGCACATTGGTTGTCACGACCACCGGCGCCGCCCAGTCTTCCATCGCCAGCCGGGCCTTGTCGGACCCCTCCTCGCCACCGACCTTCGTCTCGATGCCGCTGTGATGCTCCAACACCACGTCCGCGCCCAGGGCCGCCTGGAAGACCTGAACCGTCTGGTCGATGATCGAGGTATAGGGGATGGCATAGATGATCCGGCGATGCCCGTGCCGCGCGGCATGGTCGAGCGCGAAGCCCAGCGACGCCAGCGTCTTGCCGCCGCCGGTCGGCACCGAGAGGGTGAAGAACCCGGGCGCCAGCCCGGCCCGGTCACGGATGTGCCGGGCGATCTCGGCGCGCTGACGATTGACCGGCGACGCCGTGTCGAACCCGGCGACATGGCTCTCGAGCCGCCTGCGCAGGTCCGGCAGGATCGCCTGAAGGTCGGGCCAGTCGCGGTCGCGTCGACGCCCTTCCAGTCGGTCATAGAACGCCTGTGTATCGCGGAAATCGGCATCGACGAGGCACGAGAAGATCATTCTGGTCGCAACCGACAGATCATGCCCGGCCTTGCCCGGGTCCCGCCGCATCCGGGCTTGCAACTCTGCGCCGGCAGCCCGGTAGTCGACCGGCAGGTGGTCCTGCCATCCGGGGGCGAGCACGGCCGCCGGCCGCGCGAACCGCCGGGTCATGCAGGCCTCGGTCGCATTGTCCTTGTCGGGCAGTCCGGCATGGTGACCGAGAATGGCATAAGCCAGGACTTCGGCAACCGACCTCGACCCCGGCGGCGCCTGATCGACGAGCTCCCGGCCGCCAGCCGTCGAATGATCGACCCTGGCATCAGGTTCGCCGCGCAACACCCGGTCGAAATCCGGGTCGTATTTTCCCAGGTCGTGAAACCGCCCCGCGATTTCGGCGGCCTTCTCCAGCCCGAGGAATGCGCCCCGCGTCCGAGCCAGTTTCGCGACGGCATCGAGATGATCCGCCAACCGCTGCCAATCCGACCGGTCGACCGCCTTCCCGGAATGCGCGTATTGGATGGCCCTATGCGTCATCGTGCGACCATGTCGGGCCCCGGATGACTGTGTCAACCATTCCGGCACCGCTGTCGGACGCGGGCCTGGAAACGGCTGGCCAGCCGAGATGTCCCCGGTTCCAGATGACGGCTGCGCACATCATGAGCTCCGTTCCGATGCCTTGCCGACGATGCGGACAGTGTCTCGTGACGCAAGCGCCCGATCAACCATCTCGCTTCAGAAGTTTCCGAAACACGGATGATCCTTGCAAGCGTCTGCGATTGGTAGGTCTTCCGCCCGAGTGAAAGCATCGGCCACAGCCACGGCCTTATCCCCGGCCCATCCTATCCGACCCGGTTCCCAGGCCCGGTTCGGCGCAAGGACGATCGGTTCATTGCCGATCTCCCGGCGCATCGCCAACTCTTCTTCGACCCGCTCGAGAGGCTTACGGATGCCGCTTTCCGTCCAGGGGCGGCGGTCCTCACGTCTTTCCCCGATGAGATCATGGGGGCCGGAGCGGTTCACCCCCTCCACCTGTTCCCGGCGGGTCAGTTGATCCCAGCCAGGGGTGCGTTCGACGAAATCCGCGTTCATCTGGCGACACCTCGAAATCGGGCTCTCGGCCTCCCGGGACAAGCGCATTCGGGGGATGATCGTCTCACGCCGCTGCAGGCGACTGCGTTCCATGGCGCCATCTCTGGCGGCATGGATGGTGGCCCCAAAGCGGCGCCAGCGCTAAAATTTCTAAGAATCAGTGTCTTGGGGGATCAAGGTGGCGGACCGAGGAGGATTCGAACCCCCGACCCCTTGATTCGTAGTCAAGTACTCTATCCAGCTGAGCTATCGGTCCGTGGAGGCCTCAGATAGACGCATGGTCCGGGCAATGCAAGAGGGAAATCAGGATTTTTCCGCCGCGTCCGGCGCCTCGATTTGCGGCTGCGCCACCGGCTTGCCGGCCCCGCCGACCTCGGCCTTGCCCTTCGGCAGGCGGATCGCGAAGACGGTGCCCGCGGCATCGCTCTTCTCCAGGTTCAGCGTGCCGCCATGGCCGCGGATCAGCTCGGCCGCGATCGCCAGGCCCAGGCCGGTGCCCTCCTTGCGGGTGCCGCCCTGGAACGGGCGGAACAGGTTGTCGCGCGCCTTCTGCGGCAGGCCGGGGCCGGTGTCCGAGACGGTGATCACGCAGGCCTCGGCCTCGTCCCGCGCCGCCACCGAAATCTCGCCGGGCGCACGGCTGGCGACGATGGCCTGGCGGGCATTGCGCACCAGGTTGGAAATCACGCGATAGAGCTGTTCGCCATCCGCCGTCAGGCGCAGGCTGTCGGGCAGGTCTTCGCTGAGGCTGACATCCGCCTCGCCGATGGCCAGGCGTTCCGCCGCCAGCACATCGCCCACGATCTCGGCCAGGTCGACCTCGGCCAGCCTTGGCGCCGGCTCCTCGGCCTTGCCGAAGGCCAGGGTGTTCTCGCACAGCCTGACCGCGCGGCTGATCGAGCCCACCAGCTTGGGCGCCATCCGCTGCACCGCCGGGTCCTCGCTCATCTCGATACGGTCGGTGAAGAGCTGCGCCGAGGTCAGGATGTTGCGCAGATCGTGGCTGATCTTGGCCACCGCCGCGCCCAGCTGGGCCAGCCGCTCCTTCTGTTTCAGCGATCCGGTCAGCTGGGTCTCCAGCGATTTCAGCGCCTCTTCCGCCTCGCGCAGCTCGGTCACGCCGGCACGGGGCATGATGATGCGCCGCGCGTCCTCGGGATCGGCGGCATAGGTCTGCATATCCGCCACCACCCGCTTGATCGGCTTCACCAGGATCGCCCGCACCGCCAGGAAGAGCAGCAGCGCCGTGATCACCGAAATCACCGCCGACAGGATCAGGATGCGCACGCCGTAATCGATCATCGCCGCGCGCAATTCGTCGGTGGGCATCGTGACCTCGATCAAGAGACCGGCCTGACGCACCGGGTTGCCCATCACCCGGATGATCCGCGGCTCGCGGTCGGCAAGCCGGACGATGGCGTCGCGGATCAGCTCGACCGCGCCCGGCGCGCGCAGATCGAAGCTGGCCGAAACCGGCCCCGGCACCGGCCCCGACAGCATCAGCTGGCGCGCCTCGTTGCGGCGCAGCACCACGTTATAGACGCCGGCGGTGCGCAGCAGTTCCTCTTCCAGGCTGGCGTCGATCATGTCGTCGGCCAGAAGCGCCAGGCTGGCGATCTGCGCCCGCTCCAGCCGGCTGAGCAGGAAATCGGCCCGGAACCGCGCGATCGAGGGCACGAAGATCAGCACTTCGGCCAGCATCACGAAGACCGTGGTCAGGATCAGGAAGCGGCCCGAGAGCGAATTCAGCATCGGCCCCGGCCCCCGGGTTGGGCGCGACGGCGCGGTTGCGCGCTCGCGGGCGCACGCCCGCGACATGCGGGGCCGCGCGGCCCCGCCTTCCGTCCAGGCCAAACTCTCACGGGCGTCATTGTCACCGCTGCCTATCCCCCGGCCGTCAGGGCAGCCAGCGCTGCACCAGCCCGACCACCCGTTTCACGCCCTTACTATCAAAAAGCCTGGGAGAGAAATAGGCACCCGCGGCGCGCTTGTTAACCTCGCCCAGGCTGGGATAGGGCGAAACCATCGCCGCCACCGCCCCCATCTTCAGGCGATTGGCCAGGGCCAGCGCCCAGAGATTGATATGCTCGCCCGCCTGATGGCCGACGATGGTGACGCCGACGGGGCGGCCCTTGAGCACCATCACCTTGACGAAACCGGCGGTGCGGCCTTCGGCGATCGCCCGGTCGCTGCCCGAGAAGTCGAACCGCGCGATGTCCAGCTTGTCGCCATGGCGGGCGCGCGCCTCGGCCTCGGTCAGGCCAACCTGCGCCAGTTCGGGGTCGGTATAGGTAGCCCAGGGAATATGGTCGGTCCGCGCCTTGGCGGGCAGGCCGAACAGCGCCGAGCGGATGACGATCCCCGCCTGATAGCCCGCGACATGGGTGAACTGCGCCCCGCCATTGACGTCGCCGATGGCATAGACCCGCCGGTTCGTCGTCTTCAGCGCGGCATCCACCGTGATCCCGGCGCGGCTGGTCTCGATCCCGGCGGCGCCGAGGTTCAGCCGCTCGACATTGGGCCTGCGCCCCACCGCGATCAGCAGATGCGAGCCCTTGAAGACGCGGCCATCCTTGGCCTCGACCTCGATGGCGCCCGCCTCGCCGCGCACCTCGGCCGCCAGCGCGTTCTCCTCGATGGCGATGCCCTCGCCGCGCAGCGCCGCCAGCACCACAGCCGCCGCCTCGGGGTCGTCGCGGCCCAGCGCCGTCATGCCTTCGATCACCGTCACCTCGCAGCCCAGCCGGCGATGCGCCTGGGCCATCTCCATGCCGATGGGCCCGCCGCCGACGATCAAGAGATGGGCAGGCTTGTCGCGGCGCTCGAAGATCGTCTCGTTGGTGTCATAGGGCACGGTGTCGAGCCCCGGGATCGGCGGCACCAGCGGCGACGATCCGGTGGCGATGACGATACGGCGGGCGGTAATGGTGGTGTCGCCCGCCTGCACCTCGGTCGGGGAAATGAACTGGCCGTATTCGGAAATCACCCGCACGCCCAGCCCCTCGAACCGCTCGACGCTGTCATGCGGGGCGATGGTGGCGATCACCTGCGCGACATGGTCCTTGGCGGCGGCGAACCCGACCGCCGCACCAGCATGGGCGCGCTTGGCCATGGCCAGCAGCGCCTTCGACGGCACGCAGCCGGTGTTCAGACAGTCGCCGCCCATCCGGTGGCCTTCCAGCAAGGTCACGTCGGCGCCCATCTGCGCCGCGCCGGCGGCCACCGAAAGCCCGCCCGAGCCGGCACCGATCACCAGAATATCCGTCTTCACACGTGTCATCGCAGCACCTTTCCCTGCGGCGCGGCCCAAGCCGTTTCGAAACGGCTTGCTTCAAGCGCCTTCGAAGGCGCTTTGCCACGCGATTTCGAAATCGCGTCGGCAGAAAGGAGGCCTTTCGAAAGGCCTTCGCGCCCGACATCGACCAATTTCAAAGACCTTTCCCGCCGCGCAAGGCCTTCACCGCCACCGGCAGCGCCGCCAGCACGCAAAGCCCCAACAGCGGCAACAGGATATGCGGCTCGAAGATGACCCCCAGATCGGGGCTCTCGCCGCGCTCGAACACCTCGCCCAGGCCGGCCCCGACCGAGGTATAGACCACCGCCCCCGGCACGATGCCCAGCGCCGTCGACACCGCGAAGCGGCGCAGCGGCACGTTCAGGAAGGCCGGCACCAGATTGGCCAGGAAGAACGGCACCGCCGGCACCAGCCGCATCAGGAACAGCATCGACCACTGGTTCGCGTCCAGCCCGGCCTTCAGCCGCCCGACCGCGCCGTCGCTTTCCTCCATCCGCGCCGCCAGCCGCGCCCCCAGCCCCCAGCGCGCCGCCAGGAAGATCAGAACCGCACCCGCCGTGGCGCCGGCGACGTTGTAAAGCGCGCCTGGGAAGGTGGCGAAGAGGAACCCGCCGGTCAGCGTCGCCACCGTGGCGCCGGGCAGCGAAAACGCGACGATCACGACATAGAGCGCGATGAAGCCCACCACGGCGGACCAGTAATGGGCGTCGCGAAACGCGATCAGCGCCGAGCGGTTGTCGCGCAGCGCCTCGAAGCTCAGGGTATCGCCCAGGCTCCAGGCGCCCAGCACGGCCACCGCCGCGATCGCCGCCAGCGGCAACAGCCGCAGCCAGGGGGATTTCGCAGCGCTGGCGCGGGGGTCGGTCATATCGGTCATATCGCTCATGGTCATGCCTTCGGTCGGGGTCCGTTCTGCCATGAAATCGCCGGCCGCGGGGGATTAATCCAGCCCCCCTCACGCCCGCTTGAGGCGACACCCGCGATTTCGTGAGGATTTGCGCCGCATCCGGCGATTTCGGTAACATTTGCCCGGCCCGGCCCCGCCGCCCGGCGGAAAATGTTGCAAAATCGCGCCCTCGGCCCCCGATCCGGGTTTGACAGCACCGCCGCGCCTGCCTATAGACCGGGCTTCAAGCCTTACCCGGGCATCCGCGATTCCTGTCGCGCCTGCCCTCGATGATCGGAGACGGAGCGATGAAACGCACCTATCAGCCCTCGAACCTCGTGCGCAAACGCCGCCACGGTTTCCGCGCCCGCATGGCCACCAAGGCCGGCCGCAAGATCCTCAACGCCCGCCGCGCCCGCGGCCGCAAGAGCCTGAGCGCGTAAGCGTTCGGCCCGCACCGCCGTTCAGGCCGGTGCCGAGGATGAAAGCGATGAACGACACGCTGACCGCCGGGGCCGATGCCCGGGCGGTTTTCGCTTGTCCGGAGGCGGCGCAGCCATGACCCGGCCCCTGAGCGTCCTGAAGACCCGCGGCGATTTCCTGGCCTGCGCCCGGGCCCGGCGGCAGGGCACCGCCTCGATGCTGGTGCAGGGCCGCAGGCGCGGGCCGGACGAAGCCCCGGGCGGACCCCGCGTCGGATTCACCTGCTCGAAGAAGGTCGGCAATGCCGTCGCCCGCAACCGCGCCAAAAGGCGCCTGCGCGAAGCCGCCCGCGCCGTCCTGCCCGATCACGGCCGCCCGGGATGGGATTATGTCCTGATCGGCCGGGCCGAGGCCACCGCCGCCCGCCCCTTTGACGCGCTGATGCGCGACCTTATCTATGCCCTGACGAAACTGCATGGCGGCCCGACCGAGCAATGACCCCGCTTGCCTATATCCTTGCCCTTCCGGTGCGCGCCTATCGGCTGATCTTCAGCCCCTGGGTCGGGCATAACTGCCGCTATCACCCGACCTGCTCGGCCTATGCGCTGGAAGCGCTGGAAAAGCACGGCGGGGTGAAGGGCAGCCTGCTGGCCGCCTGGCGCATCGCCCGCTGCAACCCCTGGGGCGGCATGGGCGAAGACCCGGTGCCCGAGCCGCGCAAGGGCCGCAAGCACGACGCCTGCAGCCACGACGATTGCGACCATTCGCATTGACCCGCAGGTCGCCTTGCACGCAAGCGATGTCGCCAACGGGCAAGTGACGCGGGGCCCTCCCGGCCTAGGATCGCTGCATCACCCCGGTTTTCGGAGCCCCGCCCATGACCACCGATCTCTCGAATGTCATCCGCCCCATCTCCAGCGCCCAGGGCCTGCCCAACGCGCATTACATCGACCCCGCCGTCTTCGCCGAGGAACGCGAGGCGCTGCTCCATGGTCAATGGGCCGGGCTCGACGTGGCCTCGTCGGTGCCGGAACCGGGCGATGCCAAGCCGATCGACTTCCTCGGCGCGCCGCTCCTGCTGATGCGGGGCAAGGACGGCGCGGTGCGGGTGTTCCACAACATCTGCCGCCACCGCGGCATGATCCTGGTCTCCGAGCCGAAGAAGATCGAAGGCGCCATCCGCTGCCCCTATCATTCCTGGTGCTATGGCCATGACGGCAAGCTGGTGGCCACCCCGCATGTCGGCGGCCCCGGCATGAACACCCATGACGACCTCGACCGCGCGACCCTGGGCCTGGTCGAGGTGCGCAGCCATGTCTGGCGCGATGTGGTCTTCATCAACCTCAGCGGCACCGCCGCACCCTTCGAGGAGATCTATGCCGGCCTGATCGAACGCTGGAAGGAATTCGACAGCCCGATGTATCACGGCGGGGCCGACAGCACTTTCCGGCTTTCGGTCAAGGGCAACTGGAAGCTGGCGGTCGAGAATTACTGCGAAAGCTATCACCTGCCCTGGGTCCATCCCGGGCTCAACAGCTATTCCCGGCTGGAGGATCACTACCATATCGAGGAGCCGGGGCTCTATTCGGGCCAGGGCACGTTGGTCTATCGCCAGTTCAAGGACGGCGACGCGCCCGCCTTCCCCGATTTCCCCGGGCTCAGCGCGAAATGGGACGAGGGCGCGGAATATGTCTCGCTCTATCCCAACGTGCTTCTGGCCGCGCAGCGCGATCACGGCTTCGCCATCATCCTCGAACCGCGCGGCATCGAGGAAACGCTGGAACATGTCCACCTCTACTATGCCACCCCGGAAACCAGGTCCGAGATGCGCACCCGCAACACGGCGCAGTGGGAAGAGGTCCTGGCCGAGGACGTCTTCGTCGTCGAAGGCATGCAGAAGGGCCGCCACACGCCCGGCTTCGACGGCGGACGCTTCTCGCCCGCCATGGACGGGCCGACGCATGTGTTCCACGCCTGGGTGGCCGAGAAGGTGACCGGCCACCGCCAGAAACTGGCCGCTGAATGAGCGATCTCGACGCGCGGCTGTTGGCGGCCCATGGCCGCGACGACCGCCGCGCCCTGATCGCGCTCTATGAGGAAGCCGCCGACACCGCGACAAGCGAGGTCGCGACCGGCTTCTACCTGACCCATGCCTTCGTCTTCGCGCTGGAAGCGGGCGATCCCCGCGCCGACGCCCTGAAGGCGCGCCTGCGGGCCATGGGCCGCATCTGAGCCGCCGACCGGGGCCCGCGCGCCCCGGGACGGGACGGGCCCTCCACCCGGGCGCGCCCCTGCCCACCGATCGGCCGAAGTCGGTGCGCCGCGACTTGCCATAAATCTGCGAAAAAATGTCCCGCATGTCGAAAATCGGGGCTGGCGGACGTCCTTGGGGTAGCAACCACCAAGACGAAAGGTTCTCCCATGGTGTTTTCTGTGACCCCGATCTACGCCCTGGCCGTGGCGGCCATCTATCTCGTTCTCTGGTTTCGGGTGACGGCCCTGCGTGCCCGGAAGGCGGTTTCCATCGGCGACGGTGCCGACCCGCAGCTTCTGCTCCGGATTCGGCAGCACGGAAACTGTGCCGAGTGGTCGGGCTTCGTGCTGATCCTGATGATCCTGGCCGAGGGCATGGGCGCTCCGGCGCTTTCCCTCCATGTCGTCGGCGCCCTGCTCGTGCTGGGGCGGATGGTCCATCCCATCGGCCTGAAGATCGACACCGCCAGCCATGCCCTGCGCTATCTGGGCAATGGCAGCAACATCGCGGCGTCCCTCGTCGCGATGGCCTCGCTCGGCATCAGGCTTGCAAATGCCTGAACCCGTTGCAACTCATATCCCAAACCCGAAAGGAACGACCCGATGAAATACATGCTTCTGATCTATAACGATCCCGACCGGCAACCCACCTATGGCGCGCCCGAGTTCGACGAGATGATGGCGGGCTTCTTCGCCGCCAACGAACGGATGAAGGCCGATGGCGTGCTGTGCGACGGCGAAGGGCTTCAGGGGATCGAAACCGCAACCTCGCTCCGGATCAAGTCGGGCAAGGTCGAAACCACCGACGGTCCCTTTGCCGAAACCCGGGAAAACCTCGGCGGTTACTATATCATCGACGTGCCCGATCTCGACGCCGCGCTCACTTATGCCGCGCTGATCCCCTCGGCCAAATTCGGCACCATCGAGCTTCGCCCGCTGATGGACTACAAGCCGGCGGGTTGAGCCATGCAAGACGCCGCCCCCAAGGCCATCGCCGTCGGCAAGGCCGTGGACGAGATCATGCGCCGCGACAGGGGGCGGCTGCTGGCCGGGCTGATCGTCCGGCTGGGAGATTTCCAGATCGCCGAGGATGCGCTGCAAGAGGCCGCCATCGCCGCTCTGGGCCATTGGGGGCGCTCCGGCCTGCCGCGCGCGCCGGTGGCCTGGCTGATGAAGGTGGGCCTGAACAAGGGGATCGACCGGCTGCGGGCGGCCACCCGGGAAAGCCGCAAGGCCGACGCGCTTGGACAGGTCGGCCTGCCGGACGCCTCGGTCGAAACGCCCGAAGACATTCCCGACGAACGCCTGCGCCTGATCTTCGCCTGCTGCCACCCGGCGCTCGAGGAAAAATCCCGCGTCGCGCTGACCCTGCGCACCGTTTGTAACCTGTCGACGCGCGAAATCGCCGAGGCGTTCCTGGACGCCGAGGCGACGATCGGCCAGCGCCTGTCTCGCGCCAAGGCCAAGATCCGGGCCAAGGGCATCGCCTTCGCCATCCCCGAGCCCGAGCTGTGGGATGCGCGTCTCGGCACCGTGCTCTCGACCATCTACCTGATCTTCACCACCGGCTATGTGCGGGACGAAGCCGGGCCGCGCGATCTCTGCCGCGAGGCGCTCTTCCTGATCGGGGTGCTGCAGACCCTGCGCCCCGGCGACCCCGAGATCGAAGGCGCCCGGGCCCTGATGCAGCTGACCGAGGCCAGACGGGCGGCTCGCATCGACACCAGCGGGGCAACGGTCCCTCTCGAAGAGCAGGACCGCGCCCTGTGGAACCATGGCCTTCTGGCCGAGGCGCGCGCCCTGCTTGCGACCGCGGTGGCCCGGCAACGCCCCGGCCCCTATCAGATCAAGGCGGCCATCGCGGATTGCCATATGGCCGATCCCGATCCCGACTGGCGGCAGATGTCGTTTCTCTACCAGGACGCTCTGCCCCACGAACCGACGCCGGTCGTGGCGCTGGAACTGGGCCGTGGTCTGGCCGAATTGGGCCATGTCGATCTGGCGCTGGACCGGCTCGACGCGGCTCGAGCCGATCTGGCCGGCTTCCAGCCATGGTATGCCGCAAGGGCCAGCCTGCTTGCCAGGCTGGGCCGGGCGGAAGAGGCCGGGGCAGCCTATCGCCAGGCCATCGCCCTGGCGCCGACCGCCGCCAGCCGCCTGTTCCTCGGGCGGCGCCTGCGGGGCATCGAAGCTGCAAGCGGGCCGGACATCGGCTGAACCCGCCCCGATTTTCCATCCGACCCGGGGCGCGCCGGAAATCGCTCCTCCTGCGACGGGATGGACCTTGACCGTCTCGCGGCTTTGTATTCAAATTAGGTAATCTGAATGTATGTATGGTCGCGGCGGCCGCCGCGGCCTTCTGGGAGGAACGCACAACATGGCCTTTGAATTCAACGGCACCCCGATCGAAACCAACCCGCAGGGCTATCTCGTCAATCAGGAGGACTGGTCCGAGGACCTGGCCCGCGCCATGGCCGAAGCCGAGAATATCGGCGAGCTGACCGAGCGGCACTGGGACGTGATCAACTATCTGCGCGACGAGTTCTTCAACAATCGCGAAAGCCAGCCCAACACCCGCACCATCATCAAGGCGATGAGCGACCAGTGGGGCGAGAAGATCAAGCAGGGCGATCTCTATACGCTGTTCCCGCTCGATCCGTCGAAGCAGGGCGGCCGCATCGCCGGCCTGCCGGAAAGCCGCCGCAAGGGCGGATACTGACCGAATCTCCGCAGGGGCCGCGATTTTCGTCGGAAAAGCGCGCGCCCCCGCGGTCCCGCCCGCATCCGCCCGGCGACGGTCCGCGTCGGCCTGTCGGCGGGCAGGATTTCTCGGTCCAGGATCGTGGCCCGGGAAGCCCTAGGCCTCGCCTTCCAGCGCCCGCGCCAGGCGGAAGCCGATCCGCTTGGGCGCGTCCTCTTCCACCTCTTTCGGCAGCGCCCGCAGCACCACCGACAGCTGGCTGACATGCTGGATCAGCTGGGTCTTCATCCCGTCGCCATCGCTGCCGTAGAAGGTCACGATATCGGGATCGAAGAACCCCATGCCTTCGATCCGGATCACCCCCGCCTCGCCGCCGGCGAATCCCATCGCCACCTCGTGCTCGGCATCGAGCTGCTCCTCGAAGTTCTGGATATAGAGGATCAGCCGCTCATAGGCCCATTCCGCCGGGCTCTTCTGTTCCAGCGGCCGTTGCGTCACCTCTTCGGGCACCTCGGTGCAGGGCACCGTCTCGGGGTCGGCATGGACCTCGCGGCGGCGCGGCAGGGCCGAGGCTTCCTGCGCCTCGGCGGTGGTGGCGATCTTCTCCTGCATTCCGGTCCTCCCCGTCCCGGCGCGCGTCACAGCGGCAGCGCCGTGGTTTCCTTGATCTCTTCCATAACGAAACTCGCCGAAATATCCGAGAGCGGAACCCGCGCGATCATCCGTTTATAGAAGGCGTCATAGGCCGGCATATCGGCCACCCGCACCCTGAGAAGGTAATCCAGATCCCCGCTCATGCGATAGGCCCCCACCACCTCGGGCATCGCCCGGATGGCCGTGGCAAACCGATCCAGCCAGCCGGGATCGTGGGTCGCCACGCGCAACTGCACCACCACCTCCAGCGGGCAACCCACCTTATCGGGATCGGCCAGAACCACCCGGGCGCGGATCACGCCGCTCTCCTCCATCGCCCGGATGCGCCGCCAGCAGGCATTGCGCGACAGCGCCACCCGGTCCGAGATGTCATCCACCGTCAGGCTGGCATCGCGTTGCAGCAGGCCCAGGATCCTGCGGTCCATTTCGTCGAGTTTCCGGCTCATGTCGGGATTTTATCCCAATTCAACTCGAATCGGAAGGATCATTGAGACAAACGCGCCGCCATGTTCGACTAATCTGCCCGGGATCAGGACAGGAGACGCGACATGCAGACCGACACACCCGGCCAAACCGCCTTTGCCCGCCTTTTCCTCGACCACCCGGCTTCGGTCGATGAAAGCTATGTCCAGCATATGCGCTTCGCGCTGGGCTTCTCCGGCCAGCTGGCGCTCGCCGCCGGCGCGGCGCTTCTCCACGCCCTGATCCCGGCGGTCTGCGAGACCACGGCCAGCAGCATCGTCAAGCGGCTCTATCCCCGCGTCGCCCATCGCGGCGCGGATGCGCCGGCCCAAGAGGGCTGAACGACCTAACAGCCGCCGGCGCCGTCACTCACGGACCTTCGTCAAAGCCGGCGGCACCGGGAGCGGCGGCGCAGGGGATGCGCCGCCGCCCCGCCTTGGCGCAACGCGCGTAGGGTGGGTGATCAACCCACCATCCCGCTCACATCATCAAAAACCGCCTGAAAACCGCGCGGGTCACACCGCCTGCCAGACCCATGCGCCGTCATCGCGCCTCTCGCGCGTCGCCCGGCCCTCGGTCAGCAGGTGGTTGAGATGCGCCACCGTCTCGACCAGCGCCAGGCCGTAAATCCCCTCGTCCACCCGGCGCTTGAAGAGCGGCGCAAAGCAGTCGGACGCCACCCGCGGTGTCGCCAGATGCTCGGCCAGCCGGTCGAGCGCATGGATGTGGTTCTCTTCCATCTGCTTCAGCCGCAAGGGCAGCCCGGTAAAGGGCAGTTTGTGCCCCGACAGCACCAGTTGATCCTGCCGCGCGAATTGCGCCAGATGCCGGCAGCTGTCCAGCCATTCGCCCAGGGGGTCGGCCTCGGGCTCGGCCGGATAGACCCCGATATTGGGGCTGATCGAGCTGATCACCTGATCGCCCGCGATCACCAGATTGTCGTCGCGCGACCACAGCGTGACATGCTCGGGCGCATGGCCGTTGCCCATCCGCACGTCCCAGTCGCGGCCGCCGGCGCGAATGACCTCGCCCTCCTGCACCCGGGTGAAGCCCACCGGCAGCGGCGCGCAGAGATCGGCGAAGTTGAACGGCCGCTCCTCCAGCCGCTTCTTCAGATGGCCCGCATCCATCCCGGCGGCGATCCAGTAATCGATCGATTGCTGCGTCGGCCGGTCTTCCTCGTCCAGGATCAGCATCCGCGCCATCAGATAGGCGGTGCGCGAGGTCCAGAGGGACGCGCCGCGCTCCATCAGCCAGCCCGCCATGCCGACATGATCGGGGTGGTGATGCGTCAACAGCACCCGCCCCACCGGCTTGCCCGCCAGCGGGCCGGCCTGGATCGCCTCCCACATCTCGATCGACCGGCGCGAGCGCACGCCGGTATCGACCACCGTCCAGTGATCGCCCTCGTCCAGCGCATAGACATTGACATGGTCCAGCGCCATCGGCAGCGGCAGGCGCAGCCACAGCACGCCCTCGGCCACCTCGACCGCCTCGGCCTCACCGGGCGCGGCCTCCCAGGGGTATCGCAACTGTCCGGCGCCGCCGTCCATCACGCGACCAGATCGTCGAGGCTCAGCGCATAAAGCCCCTCGGCGCCTTGCATGGCATGGGTCAGCAGGCCCGCATGTTCCGGCAACAGCCGCCGGATATAGAACCGCGCCAGCCGCGTGCGCGGGCCGTCGCCCTCTTCGGCACAGGCGGCCTTGAGGTGGAAATGCGCGCCCAGCACCCGGCCGAAGGCCATCAGGTAAGGCACCGAGCCGGCAAAGCGGTCGTTCATGTCGCCCTGGGTCACCATCCACTCGGTCGCCTCGCGCAGGCCTTCGGTCGCGTCCCAGACGGCCTCGGCCATGTTGGGATGGGCACAGCGCGCCGCCTCGGCCTGGCGGCTGACCTCGTCCAGCACGGCGCAGGCGGCCTCGCCCCCGTCCATCAGCTTGCGGCCCACCAGGTCCATCGACTGGATGCCGTTGGTGCCCTCGTAGATCGTCGTCACCCGCACATCGCGCGAATATTGCGCGGCGCCGGTTTCCTCGATGAAGCCCATGCCGCCATGCACCTGCACGCCCAGTTCGCTGACACGGATGCCAGTCTCGGTGCCGAAGGCCTTGGCGATCGGGGTCAGGAAGGCGGCGCGCGCGGCCCATTCCTTCTCGCCGGTGGCGCGGCCCATGTCGATCGCCACGGCACAGCTCAGCGCGATGGCGCGGGCGGCGAAAAGATCGGCCTTCATGGTGGCCAGCATCCGGCGCACATCGGCATGATCGAAGATCGTGCCAAGCCCGCCCTCGACCGGGCTGCGGCCCTGCTTGCGCTCCTGCGAGAACGCCAGCGCGTGCTGATAGGCACCCTCGGCACAGCCGATGCCCTGCACGCCGACGCCCAGCCGGGCGTTGTTCATCATGGTGAACATCGCCGCCATGCCGCCATGCGCCTCGCCCACCAGCCAGCCGGTGGCGCCATCGTATTCCATCACGCAGGTCGGGCTGCCATGCAGGCCCATCTTGTGCTCCAGGCTGACCACCTTCAGGCTGTTGGCCTTGCCCGGATTGCCTTCGGCGTCGGGGATGTATTTCGGCACCAGGAACAGGCTGATCCCCTTGGTCCCCGGCACCCCGTCGGGCAGCCGCGCCAGCACCAGGTGACAGATATTGCCGGCGAAATCGTTGTCGCCCCAGCTGATGAAGATCTTCTGCCCCGAAACGGCAAAGGTCCCGTCGCCATTGGGTTCCGCCTTCGAGCGCAGCGCGCCCACATCTGACCCGGCGGCGGGCTCGGTCAGGTTCATCGTGCCGCACCATTCGCCGGTCATCAGCTTCGGCAGGTAAAGCGCCTTCAGCGCGTCGCTGGCGTGATGCTCCAGCGCCTCGATCTGGCCCTGGGTCATCAGCGGGTTCAGTTGCAACGCCAGGCAGGCGCCGCTCATCATGTCGTTCACCGCCGTCGTCACCGTCAGCGGCAGGCCCATGCCGCCATGCTCGGGATCGCCCGAGATCGACACCCAGCCGCCCTCGCGGATCGCCTCGTATCCCTTGTCGAAACCGGGGCTGGTGCGCACCACGCCGTTTTCCAGCCGCGCCGGGTGCAGATCGCCGGCGCGCTGCAGCGGCGCCAGAACCTCGTCGCACATTCGGCCCGCCTCGCCCAGGATGGCCTGGACCATGTCGCTGCTGGCTTCGGCGAAACGCTCGGTGTCGGACACCTGCGCGTAACCCACGACATGATCGAGAAGGAAGGCAAAATCGGAAACCGGGGCGCGATAGGGCATGAGAGACGTCCTTTCAGAAGGCGGCTTGGCTTTGCCGCGCTGCGCTTGTATGCAACTCCGCATCCCAGCGTAAAGCATCATTTCCTCATCCAGCCAGCAAAACGCCGCGTCATGGCCCCGCCCCTGTCCACCGCCCTCCTGTCGCCCGACACCCCCGGCCTGGCCCGGGCGGCCGGGCTTCTGCGCGCCGGCGGGCTGGTCGCCTTCCCGACCGAAACGGTCTATGGCCTCGGGGCGGACGCCCGCAACGACCGGGCGGTGGCGCGCATCTTCCACGCCAAGGGCCGGCCCCGCTTCAACCCGCTGATCGTGCATGTCGCGGATGCGGCCAGCGCGCGCCGCTATGTCGCCTGGTCCGGCGCGGCCGAAACCCTGTCCACCCGGTTCTGGCCCGGCCCGCTGACCCTGGTCCTGCCGCTCCTGCCCGACAGCGGCCTCTCGCCGCTGGTGACGGCCGACCTGCCCAGCCTCGCCATCCGTGTGCCCGCCCACCCCGTCGCCCGCGCCCTGCTGGACGCATTCGACGGCCCGGTGGCCGCGCCCTCGGCCAACCCTCGGGCCGGATCAGCCCGACGGCGGCCCGGCATGTGCTGGCTGGCCTCTCGGGCCGGATCGAGGCGGTGGTCGATGGCGGGGCCTGCGGCGTCGGGCTGGAAAGCACCATCGTCGGCCTTACCGGCCCGGCGCCCGCGCTCCTGCGCCCCGGCGGTCTGGCGTCGGAAGAGATCGAGGCGGCGCTGGGCGCCCCCTCGCCGACCGTCCGCCGGCATCACCGCCCCGGGCCAGCTGACGTCGCATTATGCCCCCGGCGGGCCGGTGCGGCTGAACGCAAGCGACAAGCGCAGAGGCGAGAAACTGCTCGGCTTCGGCACCGCGACCGACGCCGACCTGAACCTCTCGCCCGCGGGCGATCTGGTCGAGGCGGCCGCGAACCTCTTTGCCATGCTGCACGCGCTCGATGACGGCCACGGCCCCATCGCCGTCTCGCCGATCCCCGAGACCGGCCTCGGCCGCGCCATCAACGACCGCCTCCGCCGCGCCGCCGCCCCGCGCGCTGTACCGGAAACGTGATTTCCCCGGCTTGCGCCCGGCGGCGCGGGATGGCATATCGGTATCTGATAAAACAGTCAGATAAAGAGAGCCCCCATGACAGCCCCTCACATCCCAGGGCCGGTTCGCCACCGACAAGGCCAGCCGCTACCTGCAACAGCTGTGCAAGCATTTCGGCCACAAGATCGAGGTCCGCTTCGACGAAACCTCCGGCGAGGTCGCCTTGCCGCCCGGCCCTGCGCCATGACCGCAAGCGACGGGCTGCTCGAGATCAACGTCACGGCGCAAAGCCGCGACGAATTGGACCGCGCCAAGTCGATCGTCGACAAACACCTCGTCCGCTTCGCCTTTCGCGAAGGGTTCGAGGCGATGACCTGGACCGACGCGGCGGCCTGACCGTTTCCCGCCGCCATCCGCCCCCAGCCGCACCCCGACCGCTCCGGCCGCGCGGGGCGGGTGGGAAAGCGCAACCCCGACCGCCGCACCACCTCAAAAGGGGAGCGCGGCCGGAGCGGGCGGCTCAGGCGTGACCGGCGGCGGCCGAAAGGCTCAGCGGATCGACCCCCAGCGTCTTCAGCGCCGCCGCCCATTTGCCGGCATCCGCCCCGTCGAAAACCAGCGCGGGCGCGGCCTCGGCGGTCAGCCAGCCATTGGCCAGGATCTCGGATTCCAGCTGCCCCGGCCCCCAGCCGGCATAGCCCAGCGCCAGCAGCGCGCGCTCGGGCCCGCGCCCCGCCGCCAGCTCTTCCAGGATATCCAGCGTCGCCGTCATCGCGAAACCGCCGCCCACCTCCAGCGTCGCCAGCGGCGAGGCGAAATCGTCCGTATGCAGCACGAAGCCCCGTCCCGGCTCGACCGGCCCGCCATAGCGCACCGCATCGTCCCAGGCCGGCGCGCCGTCGCCGATCTCCAGCTGCTCGGCCAGTTCGGCAAAGCGCAGGTCCACCATCGGCTTGTTCACGATCAGCCCCATCGCCCCGTCCGGCGAATGGGCGCAGATCAGCACCACGGAATGCTCGAACCGCGGATCGCCCATGCCCGGCATGGCAATCAGCAGCTTGGCGGTCAGGTCGATCTCGTCTGGCGGGGCCTGCTCGGTCATGCTCCGAGGATGCGCCGCCCCGGCGCCACATTCAAGCGCGGGATTTGCGCAACATCGCGGACGCCTCGCCGGAATGTGAGTTGGCATTTCAGCCGCGAACGCGCATCTGGGGCGTCATGACCCTGCGCCCGACCGCCCTTATCGCCCTCTTCGCCACCGCGCTCGCGCTGGCCGCGCCGCTGCGCGCCAACCCCTATGCCGAGGCGGTCGAGACCCGGCTGCTGCCCGGCTGGCGGCTGCCCGACGGCACCCTGATGGCCGGGCTCGAGATCACCCTCGCCCCGGGCTGGAAGACCTATTGGCGCAGCCCCGGCGATGCCGGCATCCCGCCGCTGTTCGACTGGTCGGGCTCGCGCAACCTGGGCGGGGTCGAACTCAGCTGGCCCACCCCGCATGTCTTCGACCAGGACGGGATGCGCACCATCGGCTACAAGGATCGCGTGGTGCTGCCGCTCACCATCGCGCCGCGCAAACCCGGCACCCCGGTGCGGCTGAAGGGCACGATCGACATCGGCATCTGCCAGGAGGTCTGCGTCCCCGTCCGGATCGAGCTGAGCGAGGATCTCTCCGGCGCCGCCACCCGCCCCGACCCGCAGATCGCCGCCGCCCTCGCCGACCGCCCGTTCTCGGGCCGCGAGGCCGGGCTCAGGGACGCCTCCTGCAGCGTGGCGCCCGCCAGCGACGGGCTGTCGCTCCGGGCCGAGTTCACCCTGCCCTCGACCGGCGGTCAGGAAATGGCGGTGGTCGAAACCGGCGATCCGATGATCTGGGCGTCCGAGCCGCGCCTCACCCGCAAGGGCGGCAAGCTCATCGCTGAATTCGACCTGATGCATGCCAGCGGCGGCCCCTTCGCCATCGACCGTTCGGCGCTGCGCTTCACCATCCTGGGTCGCAAGCACGCGGTCGAGGTCGACGGCTGCAATCCCTGACCCCAGGGCGGATTGCGCCGCGCCCGTTCCCGCGCCAAGGCATCGGAACCGCCCGGCCCTAACGCTCCTCGGCCCCGAGCGCCGCTTCCAGCCGGGCCAGCCGGGCATCGGAACTGGCGCGCAGCTGCGCCAGCTCCGCGCGCAGGGCACGGTTCTCGGCGCTCAGCCGGTCGATGAAGACATGCGCGTGCTCCAGAGCGTTCAGCATCCCGCCCAGCTTTTCGCTCACGTTCAGCGGCGCGCCCTCGGGCGTCGGGCCGACATGGGGCAGATATCCCTGGGCCCACATCTCGCGCGCATAGTCCTCGGCCGGGATGATCGCAGCATCGGTAAACACCCGGTCGCAACCGCCGCCACAGGCGGTGCCGCCGGTCACCAGCGTGCCTGCCAGCTGGGCATCGCCATTGCCGCGGATCTCGAACAGCTTCTCCTTGGCGTTGCTGGCGCTCCCCAGCGCCCCACGCTTCAAGACGAAATTCGTGCCCGCCCCGAAGCTCCATTCGCTTCCCGTCACGCTGTTGCCCAGCACGATCTCGGACCGGCCGCGATTGCGCAGGCTCAATAACGTGCGCGGCGCCGGATCGAAGGCCAATTCCTCGATCTGGACCGAAGTCGCGCCGTCATCGCCCCGCACCGCCAGCGTCCCGGCCAGGTCCGACGTGACCGCCAGCCCCTCGATATTCTCGATCAGCAGGCTGCGCCCGCCCGGCGCCTCGCCGCGGATATGCAGCCGCGCCTCGGTCGTGTCGATGCCGGTCGCGATGCCGACATTGCCCTCGCGCAGCTGCAACAGCGCATTGCCCGCCCCGGCATGGACCTGAAACGGCACATCGCCCGCGTTGACGTCGATCAGCAGGAGCCGGTCCACGTCGCCCGCCAGATCCCAGACCGACGGCGTGCCGCCCCCGGCGCCGCTCTGTTCCAGCCGCAGCGTCGGCTCCAGATCGTCGACCACATGCAGCGAGCGTTGCGGCAGCATGGTGCCGAAGCCGATCCCGTCCTCGCCGACATGGAGCGCATAATCGCTTGCCCCGGTCGCCACCACGAAGGGTCTGGTGTCCCCCTGTTCGTCCACCAGCGCGACCTCGCCCGAAAGGTTGGACCCGCTCGATTGCAGCAGCCAGTCGAACGGCGTGGCGCTGCTTTGCAGCCGCAGCCCGATCTCGGTCGCGCCATCGTTGCGCAGGTCCAGCACCACGTCGCCGCCGGGCGCCCGGGCCTGCGTGCAGCCCGTCCCGACGCAAAGCCCGCCGGCAACGCTGCTCTGGCCGATCAGGGCGATGCCCTGCGTTCCTGCGATCAGCCCGTTGAAAGTGGCCGTAGTGTTGAAAGTGGCCCCGTAGACGAACTGCGAGGTTCCCGTGAAGAGCGCCGAGTTGTTGACGATGATCCCGTTCGCGAAATAATCCTGTGCCCCCAGCGGCGCGGCAAGCCCCCCGGAAATCGCGCCGCAAAGCACGCTCGCCAGGGTCACGGCCCGAGCGCCAGGGCCGGAGGAAGCGGTCATCTGAAATCTCTCCTGTTCAACACCGAAGAATTCGACATCATGGCCGCCGCTGGCGGGCCTCGGGCCCAGTCTTACCCGCTTCCGGCGGCTTTACAGCACTGCCGCTGCGTCAATCGGCCGTGGCCGCCCCCGCCTCCAGCCGGTCGAGCCGTGCCATGACCGCCGCCAGCATCTCGGCCTGGCGCGCGTTCTCGGCCTCCAGCCGGGCAATCGTGCCTTGCTGCCAGTCGATGAAGACATGCGCATGTTCCAGCGCGTTCAGCATCCCGCCCAGCTTCTCGCTCACGTTCAGCGGCGCGCCCTCGGGCGTGGGCCCGACATGCGGCAGATATCCCTGCGCCCACATCGCGGCGGCATAGTCGCGCGCCGGGATGATGGCCTCTTCGGTGAAGACCCGGTCGCAACCGCCGCCGCAGGCGGTGCCGCCGGTCACCAACGAACCGCTGAGGGTGGCATTGCCCGAGGGGTCGACCTCGAAGAGCTTGGTCTTGGCCGAACTGGCCGAGCCGACCGCGCCCTGCTTGAGGATGAAGTTGGTGCCGGCGCCGAACGACCATTCGTCACCGGTATCGGTATTGCCCATGACGATCTCCGGCCGGCCGTTGTTCTGCAGGTTCAAAAGGGTGCGGGGGCCGGTTTGCGCCGACGCCTCCTCGATCTTCACCTGGGTCGAACCGTCGTCGAAGCCGACATAGAACCGCGCATCCGGGCTCGACGTCACCGTGTTGGCGGCCACGCTGGTCATGCCGGTGCGCCACATCGTCAGCCGCTGATCCGCATCCGCGCCGGATTCCATCACGAAGGTCGGGCTGCCCTCGTCGGTCTCGTAGATCGCGAACCGGCCCGGGTTCAGGACCACCATCTGCCAGCTCCGCGCCAGCCAGCCCGGCTGGCCGGTCTGCTCCAGCACGATCCCCGGAAAGATCGTCTCGGCGATATGCAGTTCCTGTTCCGGCATCGACGTGCCGATCCCGAGCGAGCCGAAATGGTCGACCCAGATCGAACTGTCCGGCGCCCCGGCCTCGATCGCGAAAGGCATGGTGCCGCCGGTGACATCCTCGATCCCGAACAGGTTCAGGCCATTCTGGACATTCTCGTTGGCGACGATCCGCCAGTCGTTCCAGGGAAAGCTGCCTTCCGACGGCGAACTGTCGTCGAACAGGATGTTGGTGGTGCCGTGTTTCAGCCGGATCAGCTCGTTGCCATAGGTCTCGGCCGCGGAACAGCCCGTCCCGACACAGAGATTGCCGTCGAGCGTGGTCTTGTCCTCGACATAGAGATCGGCCGTGCTGCCATTGCTGTCGCTGATCTCGACCCCGCTCGAGAAGACCTGTTGCGCCCGCACCGCACAGGCAGGCGCCAGGGCAATTGCCAGGGCAAGGGCGAGCGGGCAGATCAGGGCGGGAAATGTCTTGCGTTTCATGGGCGTTGGCCTCCGGGATTGATGTCCGCCCGGCGCGCCGCCCTCTGACCGCGCCCCGGACCGGTTTCGTCAACATCCGCAAAGGTTAACGTCCGAATCCGTCCGGCGCATACCGCATATGGGTTAAAGACACCGCATTTCCCGTCTTTTTCGCCGGATCGGAGGCGCCCGCGCCCGGCCTCAGGCGTCTTCCACCAGCGCCACCCCGGGCAGGCTGCGGATCGCGCCCTTGATCTGCGGGTTGACGGGAAAGTCCCGGCCGGTGCCGATGGTCACCTCGCCCGGCAGGTCCGGGTTCAGCAGGCAGAAGCTGACCGGCCCGCGCCCGGTCTGTTTCGCCGCCGCCTGGGCCTCGGCCAGCACCTGCGCCACCGCCGCGATCGCCGCCTCTTCCTCGATGAAGATCTTCAGCCCCGTGCTGCCGGCATCGGCCACCACCCCGTCGATCGGCACCACCGACCGGCCCAAGAGCTTCAGCTGATCGGCCTCCATCGTCGCCTCGACCGTGACCACCACCTTCTCGCCGGTCTCCAGGAAGTCGCGCGACTTCTCAAGGGTTTCCGAGAACAGCGTCACCTCATAGGCGCCCGTCGGGTCGCTGAGCTGCACGAAGGCAAAGCGGTTGCCCCGGGCCGATTTGCGCTCCTGCCGCCCGGCCACCACGCCCGCCATCTTGGCCACGAACGCGCCGCCCTGCGCCCTGGCCTGCACATCGTCCAGCACCAGCACATCCTTGCGCTTCAGCGCCGCCATGTAATCGTCCAGCGGATGGCCCGACAGGTAGAAGCCCACCGCCTTGAACTCCTCGGCCAGCCGCTCGGCCGGCAGCCAGTCGGTCACCGGTGCCAGCCGCGGCTCGGGCAGGTCGTCGCCTGCCTCTCCGAACAGCGACACCTGGTTCGAGTTCTTCTGGTCGTGGATCGCGGCCGAATAGTTCATCAGCGCCTCGACCGAATCGAACACCCGCCGCCGGTTGCCGTCGAGCTGATCGAACGCCCCGGCCCGCGCCAGCATCTCCAGCGGCCGCTTGCCGACCCGCTTCAGATCGACCCGCCGGGCGAAATCGAACAGGCTGACGAAGGGCTTGTTCGCGCCGTCTGCACGCCGTCCTTCGGTCACCAGCCGCATCGCCTCGACGCCGACATTCTTCAGCGCCCCCAGCGCATAGTGCAGCACCTGGTTCCGGACCGTGAAGGTCGCCTCGGAGCGGTTCACGCAGGGCGGCTCCCAGTTCAGGCCCAGCCCCTTGCGGACCTCCTCGAAATAGACGCCCAGCTTGTCGGTCAGGTGGATATCGCAGTTCATCACGCCCGCCATGAACTCGACCGGGTGGTTCGCCTTCAGCCATGCCGTCTGATAGCTGACAACCGCATAGGCCGCCGCGTGGGACTTGTTGAAGCCATAGTTGGCGAATTTCTCCAACAGGTCGAAAACCTCGCTGGCCTTCTTCGCCTCGACGCCGTTTTCCGCCGCGCCCTTCTCGAACTTGGGCCGTTCCTTGGCCATCTCCTCGGCGATCTTCTTGCCCATGGCGCGGCGCAGCAGGTCGGCGCCGCCAAGGGAATATCCCGCCATTTCCTGAGCGATCTGCATCACCTGCTCCTGATAGACGATGATACCCTGCGTCTCCTCCAGGATATGGTCGATCAGCGGATGCACGCTTTCGCGGTCCTTCAGCCCGTTCTTCACCTCGCAATAGGTCGGGATGTTCTCCATCGGGCCGGGGCGGTAGAGCGCCACCAGCGCGACGATATCCTCGATGCAGGTGGGCTTCATCCGCTTCAGCGCGTCCATCATGCCCGAGCTTTCGACCTGGAACACCGCCACCGTCCTGGCCCGGGCATAGAGGTCATAGGATTTCGCGTCGTCGAGCGGGATCGCGTTGATCTGGTTCTCGGCCCCTTCGGCCGGCTCGTAAAGCCGCGTGCCGTCGGCGGCGACATGCAGATCGCGGCCCTCGCCATGGATCAGATCGACGGCGTTCTGGATCACCGTCAGCGTCTTGAGGCCCAGGAAGTCGAACTTCACCAGCCCGGCCTGCTCGACCCATTTCATGTTGAACTGCGTCGCCGGCATGTCCGAGCGCGGGTCCTGATAGAGCGGCACCAGCGCGTCCAGCGGCCGGTCGCCGATCACCACGCCGGCGGCGTGGGTCGAGGCGTTCCGCAAGAGCCCCTCGACCTGCATCCCGTAATTCAGCAGCCGCTCGACCACCTCTTCGCTCTTGGCCTCGGCCCGCAGCCGCTCCTCCTGCGCCAACGCCTGTTCGATGCTGACCGGCTTCACCCCCTCGACCGGGATCATCTTCGACAACCGGTCGACCTGCCCGTAAGGCATCTGCAACACCCGGCCGACATCGCGCACGGCGGCCTTCGACAGCAGCGCGCCGAAGGTGATGATCTGGGCCACCTTGTCGCGGCCGTATTTCTCCTGCACGTAATGGATCACCTCTTCCCGGCGATCCATGCAGAAGTCGATGTCGAAGTCGGGCATCGAGACCCGCTCGGGGTTCAGGAACCGTTCGAACAGCAGGGAATATCGCAGCGGGTCGAGGTCGGTGATGGTCAGCGCATAGGCGACCAGCGAACCGGCCCCCGAGCCCCGCCCGGGCCCGACCGGGATGTCATGATCCTTGGCCCATTTGATGAAATCGGCCACGATCAGGAAATAGCCGGGAAAGCCCATGCCCTCGATGATGCCCAGCTCGAATTCCAGCCGTTTCTCGTACTCCTCGACCGAAACTGCGTGCGGGATCACCGCCAGCCGCGCCTTCAGCCCCTCCACGGCCTGACGGCGCAGCTCCTCGACCTCGTCATCGGCGAATTTCGGCAGGATCGGCTTGCGCTTATAGGCCTTGAAGGCACAGCGCCGCGCGATTTCGACGGTGTTCTCCAGCGCCTCGGGCAGGTCGGCGAACAGCACGGCCATCTCCTGCGGGCTCTTGAAGTAATGCTGCGGCGTCAGGCGCCGGCGCGGCTCCTGCTGGTCGACATAGGCACCCTCGGCGATGCAAATGAGCGCGTCATGCGCCTCGTACATCTCCTCGCCGGGGAAATAGACATCGTTGGTGGCGACCAGCGGCAGGCCCATGGCATAGGCCATCTCGACAAAGCCGCGCTCGCTCAGCCGTTCGACCTCGGGCGGGCTGCCATCCTCGCGCGGGTGGCGCTGCAGCTCGACATAAAGCCGGTCGCCATAGAGGCCCGCCAGCCGCGTCATCAACGCCTCGGCCGCCGGCCGTTGGCCCGCCTGCAACAGCCGCCCCACCGGCCCGTCCGGCCCGCCGCTCAGGCAGATCACCCCGCGCGAATACCGTTCCAGCTCGTCGAGCGTGACATGCGGCAGCTGCCCGTCGCCGCGCAGGTACAGACACGAATTCAGCTTCATCAGGTTTTCGTAACCGGCCTCGTCCTGGGCCAGCAGAACCACCGGCGCCGGCGGCTTCACCCGCTCGCCCGGCCCCACCGCGACGTAATCGACATCGACCTGGCAGCCGACGATCGGCTGCACCCCGGCGCCGCTGGCCGTGACGGAAAACTCCAGCGCCGCGAACATGTTGTTGGTGTCGGTCACCGCCACCGCCGGCATCGCCAGCTTGTCGCACAGCCCCGGCAGCTTCTTCAGCCGCACCGCCCCCTCCAGCAGGGAATACTCGGTATGCACACGCAGATGGATGAATCGGGGATCGCTGCTCATGCCCGCACCCTAGCCTGCTCCCCGGCCGCAGGAAAGCGCCTACCCGCCTTGCCCACATCCCTGGGCAAATAGTTTCCCAAACGGAAAACCATCTTGACCCGAAGCCCGACTCGGCCAATACTTAGCCACATGGATAACCAAAAGCTCGACGCCCTCTATCACGTCCTGTCCGACGCCACCCGCCGCGCCGTGGTCGAACGGCTGACCCGCGGCCCGGCCAGCGTGTCGGAACTGGCCGAACCCCATGACATCGCCCTACCCACCTTCCTCAAACACCTGAAAGTGCTCGAAAAATCCGGCCTCGTCCGATCCGAGAAAGCGGGCCGTATCCGCACCTGCCATATCGAGGCCGCGCCGCTCAGGGCGGCCGAAGACTGGCTCGCCGCCCAGCGCCGGCTGTGGGAGGGCCGGCTCGACCGGCTGCAGGTCCTGGCCGAACGCCTCGAGGCCGAGGCCGGGACCGAAGGAGACCAGCCATGACCACCGCCCAGGCCCGTTTCGATTTCCGCCGCGACATCGCCTGCCCCCGACCCGCTCTCTGGCATCACCTGACCGACCCAGGGGCCCGCGCCGCCTGGGGCCCGGCCGAGGGCGAGCGGCTGCGCTTCACCGCCGCCGACACCCGCGAAGGCGGGCGCGATGTGCATCTCTGCGGCCCCGGCCCCGACCCGCAATTCGAGGTCACCACCCTGTGGCACCTGCTCGACGCCCCGGCCCGCGCCGGCTTTACCGAGGTGATGCGCCATCAGGGCCGGGTTCTCAGCGCCGCGCAGGTCGATTACGCCCTGGACCCCGATGGCGACGGCACGCAGCTTGCCGTCACCGTCTGGGTCAGCGCCTTTGCCGGCCCCGCCATGCTCGACGGGTTCGACGCCGGCTGGGCAAGCGCGCTCGACACGCTCGCCCGGCATCTCGAGGCGCCGGCGAAAACCGTCCCGGGCGCTCCTCGCGCCGTCGACTGAAGAACCGCGACCGACCGCCGCCCATGGCGGCCTGACCACGAACCGCGGCGACAAGGCATCTGCAAACTCTTGCTGAACAAGGATTTCCCACATGAACCCCGAGCTTGACCTGCTGCTCGAACGCCAGATCGCCGCCTCTCCCGCCACGCTCTGGCGCTGCTGGACCGAACCGGCGTTGCTGGCGCAATGGTTCTGCCCCAAGCCCTGGTATGTCACCGAAGCCCGGATCGACCCGCGCCCGGGCGGCCGCTTCGATTTCGTGATGCGCGGCCCGGCCGGCGAAGAGGTGCCCTATCGCACCTGCTTCCTCGATGTCGTGCCCGAACGCCGCCTGGTCTCGACCGATGCGCTCAGCGAAGGCTATCGGCCCAATGCCGAAAGCTTCATCACCTCCTTCGTGACCTTCGAACCCCGCGACGGCGGCACCTGGTACACCGCCCTGGCCAAACATGCCGATCCCGCGGCGAAGATGAAGCACGAGGCGATGGGCTTCCACGAGGGCTGGGGCACCGCCGCGCAGCAGCTCGAGGATCTGGCCCGCACGCTCTGAGCCCGCCCCCACGCCATCCCGCCCGCGCCATCCCGCCCGTGATCGCCTGTCCGCGAATGTCGTCATTCTGCGCAAAAAACCGAAAGACGCGCCCGATCTTCAGGCATTCTTTGAAAGACTTTCACACCATCAAAAGCAACAATCTCTTGCCAGATGGCCCGCTTGCCCGCTTTCATGCTGGCATAACAGGGGGGCCTTGCGCCCAGCAAACATAAAAACCGGGGGCGCTTGTGACGCAACCTCTACTCAAGCTCAGCGGCCTGACCAAGGCCTATCCCGGCGTCGTGGCCAATGACGGGGTCAACCTGACCATCGCCGAGGGCGAAATTCACGCCCTCCTGGGCGAGAACGGCGCCGGCAAGTCGACGCTGGTGAAGATGATCTATGGCCTGGTGAAGCCCGACAGCGGCCGCATGGAGATGCGCGGGCAGCCCTTCACCCCGCCCGAGCCGCGCGCCGCCCGCGCCGCCGGCGTGGCCATGGTGTTCCAGCATTTCTCGCTGTTCGACGCGCTCGACGTGGCCGAGAACATCGCGCTGGGGATGGAGAACCCGCCGCCGATGCGCGATCTCGCCACCCGCATCCGCAAGGTGAGCGAGGCCTACGGCCTGCCGCTCGATCCCTATCGCACGGTGGGCGATCTGTCCGCAGGCGAACGCCAGCGGGTCGAGATCATCCGCTGCCTGCTGCAGGACCCCAAGCTTCTGATCATGGACGAACCGACCTCCGTGCTGACCCCGCAAGAGGTCGAGATTCTGTTCGAAACCCTGATGAAGCTGCGCTCCGAGGGCACCTCGATCCTCTATATCAGCCACAAGCTGGAAGAGATTCGCAGGCTTTGCGACAACGCCACCATCCTGCGTCTGGGCAAGAATGTCGGCACCTGCATCCCGCGCGAGACGACGGCGCGCGAGATGGCCGAGATGATGGTCGGCAGCGAATTGCAGACCCCGAAAAGCGCCGGCGCCCATCTCGGCGACGTGGCGCTGGAAATCTCGGGGCTGTCGATGCCCTCGCCCGGACAGTTCGGCACCGCGCTGAAGAACATCCATCTCGACCTGCGCCGGGGCGAGGTGCTGGGCATCGGCGGCGTCGCCGGCAACGGCCAGGACGAACTTCTGCTGGCGCTCTCGGGCGAGGTGAAGGTGGCCTCGGACGCGATCCGGCTGGGCGGCCGGCCGGTGGGGCAACTGGGCCCGAACCAGCGCCGCGCGGCGGGGCTGCTCTGCGCCCCCGAGGAACGGCTGGGCCATGCCGCCGCCCCGGACATGAGCCTGACCGAGAACGCCCTTCTGACCGGCGCGGTGCGGCGCGACCTGACCCATCGCGGCTTTCTCAAGTGGAACGCCACCCGCGATTTCGCCCGCGAGATCATCGAGAAATTCGATGTCCGCACGCCGGGGCCGGAAAACGCCGCGCGCTCGCTTTCGGGCGGCAACCTGCAGAAATTCGTCATCGGCCGCGAGGTGCTGCAACATCCCTATGTGCTGGTGGTGAACCAGCCGACCTGGGGCGTCGACGCCTCGGCCGCCGCCGCCATCCGCCAGTCGCTTCTCGACCTGGCCGCCGGCGGCGCCGGGGTGATCGTGATCTCCCAGGACCTAGACGAGATCATGGAGGTGGCCGACAATTTCGCCGCCCTGAACGAGGGCCGCCTGACCGAAAAGGTCTCGACCAAGGGGCTGACGGTGGACCAGATCGGCCTGATGATGGGCGGTGCCCACGGAATGGAGGTGGCCCATGCCTGACCCGTCGCGCGGCCAAGGGTTTTCGAAAACCCTTGCCAAAGGCGCTTGCAAGCGCCTTCCGGAACGCCTTTTCGAAAGCGTTGAGCAAGCGGTTTCGAAACCGCTTTCCCCGCCGCAAGCGAGGCTCCCGCATGTTGAAACTGGAAAAACGCCCGCAACCCTCGAAGCTCTTCTCCTGGCTGACGCCGCTGATCGCCGTCATCGCCACGATGATCGCCGGCGGGCTGCTGTTCTGGGCGCTCGGCAAACCCCCGGTCGAGGCCATCCGCACCATCTTCTGGGACCCGCTCTTCCATGAACAGTTCGCCGCCTATTCCCGGCCGCAGCTTCTGGTCAAGGCCGGGCCGCTGATCCTCATCGCCATCGGCCTCAGCCTCGGCTTCCGCGCCGGCATCTGGAACATCGGCGCCGAGGGGCAATATATCATGGGCGCCATCACCGGCGCCGCCGTCGGCCTGGCCTTCTACCCTTCGGATGCCTGGTATGTCTTCCCGCTGATGGTGGTGGCCGGCGCCTTCGGCGGCTGGCTCTGGGCGATGATCCCGGCGTTTCTGAAGGTGCGCTTCGGCACCAACGAGATCCTGGTCTCGCTCATGCTGGTCTATGTCGCCGAAAAGCTGCTCGCCGCCATGGCGCTGGGCCCGCTGCGCAACCCCGACGGCCGCGGCTTCCCCGGATCGCGCAATTTCAACGACTTCCCCGCCGCCCATAACGGCGAGCTGATCGCCGGCACCGGAATGCACTGGGGCGTACTGACCGCCTTCATCGCGGTGATCGCGGCCTATGTCCTGCTCAACCGGCACATGCTGGGCTTCTCGATCCGCCTGACGGGCGAAGCGCCGCGCGCGGCGCGGTTCTCGGGGGTCAATCCGAAGACGCTGATCCTCTTCTGCCTCGGCATGTCGGGGCTGACCGCCGGGCTTGCCGGCCTCTTCGAGGTCTCGGGCCCCGCCGGCCAGGTCAGCATCGACTTCAATTCGAACTACGGCTTCACCGCGATCATCGTCGCCTTTCTGGGCCGGTTGCACCCGGTCGGCATCCTGCTCGCCGGCCTGCTGATGGCCCTGACCTATATCGGCGGCGAACTGGCACAGCTGATGCTGGGCCTGCCGGCGGCGGCGATCCAGGTGTTCCAGGGGATGCTGCTGTTCTTCCTGCTGGCCATCGACCTGCTGTCGAACTACCGCATCCGCTTTGTCAAAAGAGAGGCCGCGTGATGGATTTCTCGGCAATCAACCCCGCCATCCTTCTGGCCTCGCTGATCGTCGCCGCGACGCCGATCCTGATCGCCGCCACCGGCGAGCTGGTGGTCGAACGCGCCGGCGTGCTGAACCTCGGCGTCGAGGGCATGATGATCGTCGGTGCGATCTGCGGCTTCGCCGTGACGATCGAGACCGGGTCGCCGGCGCTCGGCTTCCTCGCCGCCGCGCTCGGGGGGGCGCTGCTGTCGCTGCTCTTCGCCTTCCTGACCCAGTTCGCCCTGGCCAACCAGGTCGCCTCGGGCCTGGCGCTGACGCTCTTCGGCATGGGTCTGTCGGCGCTGATGGGGCAGAACTATGTCGGGCCCAAGCCCGCGCCCACGCCGGAACTGCATATCCCGCTCCTGTCCGACATTCCCTTCCTCGGCCGGGTGGTCTTCAGCCACGATCTGATGGTCTATCTCGGCCTCGCGCTGGTCGCGGCGGTCTGGGCCACGCTGAAATTCACCCGCCTCGGCCTCATTCTGCGGGCGGTCGGCGAAAACCACGATGCCGCCCATGCGCTGGGCTACAAGGTGGTGCGCGTGCGGGTCGCGGCGATCATGTTCGGCGGCGCCTGCGCCGGCCTCGGCGGCGCCTATATCAGCCTGGTGCGGGTGCAGCAGTGGGTCGACGGCATCACCGCCGGCCAGGGCTGGATCGCGCTGGCGCTGGTGGTCTTCGCCAGCTGGAAACCCGGCCGGGTGCTGCTGGGTGCCTGGTTATTCGGCGGTGTCGACGTGCTTCAGCTGAATTTGCAGGCGGCAGGGCTTGCCATTCCGCCGCAATACCTGTCCATGTCTCCGTATCTGATCACCATCGTCGTGCTGGTGATCATGTCGGCCGACCGCAGCCGGGCCCCCGGCGCGCTGGGCCGTATCTTCCACGCCTCGGGCTGAGCGATCCGCCCGGGACATGCTGCCAACTGTGAAACAGGGAGTAACCACCTCATGAACCTTACCAAACGCAAGCTGCTGACCGGCGCTGCCACCGCGCTGGGCCTTGCCGCCGCCGGGCTCGGCGCCCCTGCCCTGGCCCAGGACAAGATCAAGGTCGGCTTCGTCTATGTCGGCCCCAAGAACGATGGCGGCTGGAGCCAGCACCATCATGAAGCCGCGGTCGAGATGGCCAACCATTACGGCGACAAGGTCGAGCTGATCGAACAGGAAAGCGTGCCCGAAGGCGCCGATGCCGAGCGCGCGCTGACCCAGATGGCGCTTTCCGGCGCCTCGATCATCTTCACCACCTCGTTCGGCTACATGGACCCGACGCTGAACGTGGCCAAGAAGTTCCCCAACGTGAAGTTCGAACACGCCGCCGGCTACAAGACCGCGCCGAACATGGGCGTCTATTCGGCCCGCTTCTATGAAGGCCGCGCCATCCAGGGTTACCTGGCCGGCAAGATGACCAAGTCGAACACCATCGGCTATATCGCCTCCTATCCGATCCCCGAGGTCATCCGCGGCATCAACTCGGCCTATATCCACGCCAAGAAGGTGAACCCCGAGGTCAAGTTCAAGATCATCTGGGCCTATACCTGGTTCGACCCGGCGAAAGAGGCCGACGCCGCCAAGGCGCTGATCGAACAGGGCTGCGACGTGATCCTGCAGCACACCGATTCGACCGCGCCGCAGGCCGCCGCGCAGAAGGCCGGTAACGTCTATACCTTCGGCCAGGCCGCCGACATGGCGGAATTCGCGCCGATGCCGCGGATTTCCTCGATCATCGACGTCTGGGCGCCCTACTACGTCGCCCGCGTCGGCGCGGTGCTGGACGGCAGCTGGGAAAGCGACAACACCTGGGACGGCATCGGCGCCGGCATGGTCGGCATCGGCGAGATCTCCTCGGCCGTGCCCGCCGACGTGAAGGCCGAGGCCGAGAAGATGCGCGACGACATCGCCTCGGGCGCCTATCACCCCTTCACCGGCCCGCTGAAGAAGCAGGACGGCTCGGACTGGCTGGCCGATGGCGAAGTGGCCGATGACGGCACCCTTGCCGGGATGACCTTCTATGTCGAAGGCATCGAAGGCGACATCCCGCAGTAACGCCGCCCGACGCTGCGTTCATCGAGGCCCGGGCCGCGCGCCCGGGCCTTTTTCGTGGCCGCCTTGCGACGCCGGCCCAAGGGCGGTTTTTCCCCGCGCGCCTTAACCAAGCGAAAACTCTCTCGGTGCTACAAGGACAGCGTTTCAGGCCGGACGGGCCTGCCGATTGGGAGAGTGTCTTGAGCTTCATCGAACGACGCAACGTCCAGCGCCCCGCCACCGGCGCCGCGCCCTTCGGCCTGGAAGAGGCGTTCTATTCCCGCACCGATCCGCGCGGCGTGATCATCGCCGGCAATTTCGTGTTCCAGCGGATTTCGAACTATTCCTGGGACGAAATGATCGGCGCACCACACAAGATCGTGCGCCACCCCGACATGCCCAAGGCGGTGTTCTGGCTCATGTGGAACACCATCCAGCAGGGCAAGCCGATCGGCGCCTATGTCAAGAACCGCACCAAGGATGGGCTGCATTACTGGGTCTTCGCGGTGGTGACCCCCTGCCCCGGGGGCTATCTCTCGGCGCGGATCAAGCCGACCAGCTCGATGCTGGACACCATCCAGGAGGAATATGCCCGCCTGCGCGACCGGGAGAAGAAGGAAAACCTGAGCCCCGAACAAAGCGCCGCGCTGCTGGTCGAACGGCTGCGCGCCCTGGGCTTTCCGGACTATACCCAGTTCGCCACCCATGCCCTCACGCAGGAACTTCTGGCACGCGACGAAGGCCTGGGCCGGACGCCCGACGCCAAGCTGTCGGCGCTGATGAATACCCTCGACCTGGCCGGCAAGCTGGAAGAGGCGACCGGCCGGCTGGTGGCCGAATTCGGCCGGATGCGTATCACCCCCGTCAACATGCGGGTGATCGCCTCGCGGCTCGAACCGACCGGCGGGCCGATCAGTTCGTTGTCGAAGAATTACGGGCTGATGAGCCAGGAAATCACCAACTGGTTCGACACCACGGTCGTGGGCCCGGAAAGCAACTTCGCGTCCATCCGCACCAGCATCAGCCATTCCATCTTCGTCGAAGGCATGACCCGCATCCTGACGCAATGCAGTGACCAGCTCGCCTCGGAACGGCGCAAGCTCGACCATATCGACAACGATATCGAACGGGCTTTCCTGGCCGACATCGTCGAGGAATATTCGCGCTCCTCGTCGCGCAACATGGCCCAGGTCGACGAAGAGGCCGGGCGCATCACCGATGCCTGCGATACCATGGGCCGGCTGATCCTGGGCCTGTCGACCACCAAGGTGCTGTGCAGCGTCGAAAACGCCCGCCTGCCGGTGGAAAGCGAAAGCCTGGGCAACATCATCGAACAACTCGCCTCGCAGCAGGAACGGATGTCGCAACAGATCGAGGATATCGCCGAGCTCAGCAGCGCGATCGCCTCGTCCGTCGCCACACGAGGCGGCAAGACCAGACGCTGACCCGCGCCCCCTGCCGGGCCCCCGACGGCGGCAAATCCGCGCTTTCCCTCGCCGCCGCCGCGTGCCAGTGTCGCGGGCATGAGTCCGATCACCTCTCTCGACGGCACCCCGGTGTCGCGCTTCGCCTTCGGCACGATGCAGTTCGGCGGCAAGGCCGATGAAGCGGCCTCGGCGGCGCTGTTTCACGCCGCGCTCGAGGCCGGCATCAACCATTTCGACACCGCCCATCTCTATACCGGCGGCCGCTCGGAACAGAGTCTCGGCCAACTCGCCGCGCCCTTGCGTGCGCGTCTCGTCATCGCCACCAAGGTCGGCTATCGCGACGGCACCGATGCCGCCACCCTGCGCGCCGATTTCGACCTGTCGCGCCGCCGGCTGGGGATGGAGGTGGTCGATATCCTCTATCTTCACCGCTTCGACCCCAAGACCCCTCTGGCGCGGCAACTCGACGTTCTGGCGGCGCTGAAGGACGAAGGCGCGGTCCGCTACCTCGGCCTGTCGAACTTCGCCGCCTGGCAGGTGATGAAGGCCGGTTGCCTGCTGGCCGCGAAGGGCCACGGCGTCGATATCGTCCAGCCGATGTACAACCTGGTCAAGCGCCAGGCCGAGGTCGAGATCCTGCCGATGTGCGCCTCCGAAGGCATCGCCTGCGCCCCCTATTCGCCGCTGGGCGGCGGGCTGCTGACCGGGAAATATGCCCGAGGCGGCAGCGGCCGGCTGACCGAGGACGACCGCTATGCCGCCCGCTATGCCCCCGACTTCATGCATACCGCGGCGCAGGGCCTGAGCCGGATCGCGGACGAGCTGGGCCAGCACCCCGCCACCCTGGCCGCCGCCTGGGTCGCCGCCCACCCCGCCGGCCCGATGCCGATCCTTTCGGCCAGCGCGCCCGACCAGCTGGCGCCGTCGCTGGCCGCGACCCGCTTCGACATGGACGCCGCGCTCTATGCCCGGCTCGCCGCGCTCAGCCCGGCGCCGCCCCCTGCAACCGACCGGATCGAGGAACAATGACCGATATCGTGATCATCGGCGGCGGCATTGCCGGCCTTTCCGCCGGCGCCCGCCTTGCCCCCCATGCCAGCGTGACCGTGCTCGAGGCCGAGGATGGGCTGGCCTATCACGCCTCGGGCCGCTCGGCCGCGCTGTTCGAGCCGAATTACGGCTCGCCCACCGTCAAGGCGCTGAACCACGGCAGCGCCGACTTCTATCTCGGCGGCGAACGGCGCTATTGCAGCCCGCGCGGCATCCTGTTCCTCGGCCGCCCGCACGAACGCGCCGCCTTCGAGGCCGACATCGACGCCATGGGCCTGACCGAGATCACCTTCGACGCGGCCCGCGCGATGGTGCCGATCATCAATCCCGACAGCGTCGCCTTCGCCGCCCATGGCGACAGCGCCCATGACATCGACACCGATCTGCTGATCCAGGATTTCGCCCGCACCATCCGCGGCAACGGCGGCGCGATCCATCTCAAGTCGCAAGTCTCGGCCATCTCGAAGGGCGCGAAATGGCAGATCACCGCCGGCGGCCAGACCCATAGCGCCGATATCCTGGTCAACGCCGCCGGCCCCTGGGTCGACGCCATCGCCGAAATGGCCGGCCTGCCGCGGATCGGCTTCACCCCCTATCGCCGCTCGATGGCCCGCATCCCGGCGCCGGGCGGCCATGACGTCAGCCGCTGGCCAATGTTCTTCGGCTGTAAAGAACTGGTATGCCAAGCCGTGCCGGCCAGCTGATCGTCTCGCCCTCGGAAGAGGCCGAGATGGAGGCGCATGACGCCTTCGCCGACGACATGATCCTGGCCGAGGGCCTGGCGCGGTACGAGGAAATGAGTGACCGAGCCGGTGACCCGCGTCACCGCCAACTGGGCCGGCCTCAGGACCTTCGCCCCCGACCGCACCCTGGTTCTGGGCCCGGCGCCGCAGGACCCGTCCTTCGTCTGGTCCGCCGGCCAGGGCGGCTATGGTTTCCAGACCGCGCCGGCGGCCAGCCAGCTGGTCGCCGATCTGGTGCTGGGCCGCCCGCCCGCGCGAGGCCAGGATCTGGTCGCCGCGCTCGACCCCCGCCCGGTTCGCCTGACCCCGGCGTTGGAAGCCCGAGTATTTTTGGAAAGATGAAAGCAGGACCCCAGAGATGCCGAAACGCCTGAACCTGCCGGTCTATGCCTCCTATGCCGAGCCGGGCGAGGATGGCCGGATGCACGCGCCCTCGGCGGCGCGCAATGCCGGGCCGATCTGCGATCTGATCGCCGATCACGCCCCCGAAGGCGGCACCGCGCTGGAGATCGCCAGCGGCACCGGCCAGCAGAGCGTGGCCCTGGCCCGGCGCCTGCCTGGCCTCGTCTGGCAGCCCATCGATATCGACGCCAGCCGGCGCGCCTCGGTCGATGCCTGGGCGCGGCACGAAGGGCTGGACAATCTGCGGCCCGCCATCGCTCTCGATGCCACCGCGCCGGGATGGGCCGGCGAACATGGCGGCAAGGCATTGATCTTCCTGGCCAATCTCCCACCATCTCGTGTCCCGCGAGGCCCGCATCCTGATTGCCGAGACCGCCCGGGCGCTTGCCCCTGGCGGCATATTCGTGCTCTACGGCCCGTTCCTGCGCGATGGCGAAACCACCTCCGAAGGCGACGCGCTTTCACGCCAGCCTGCAGGCGCAGGACCCGGGCTGGGCTACAAGGACGATTTCGACATCGACTGGCTGCAGGGCGCCCGGGCTGGATCTGGTGCAGGTGGTGGAAATGCCTGCCAACAACCTTGCCTTCGTCAGCCGCCGCCCCGGATGACCCCGGATGATCCGCCGATTTGACCCCGATCAAGGTGCCCCCGGCGCGACCGTGATCAACCCGTTTCAACTTGCTGAAAGGACCCGAGATGAGCTGGAAAAGACGAAATCGCCACCACCAAGAACCAGTTGCGCAGCCTGAACAAGGCGATCCCCGAGGCGACCAAGGGCTTTGCCACCCTGTCGAAGGCGGTGAAGGAAAACGGCCCGCTGGAATTCAAGCACAAGGAATTCATCGCCCTGGGCATCGCCGTCGCCACCCATTGCGAACCCTGCATCGCCTTCCATGTCGAGGCGCTGGTCAAGGCCGGTGCGACCCGCGAGGAAGTGGCCGACGTGCTGGCCATGTCGATCCAGATGGGCGGCGGCCCGGCCCTGATGATCGCCGGCGCGGCGCTCGAGATGTATGACGAACTGACCGCCGGGTGATCCCGGACCGGCACAGGCGACCGGCCGCCGGGCGGCGCATCATCGGGTTGCGGACCCGGGGGCGCCCGGGGCAAGCTGGCCTGACGACCCAGGTCTCACCCCCTGCCCCCACCCGGAGCCGCCCATGCCCGCACGCCGCTCGGTCTGCCTGTCTCTCGGCCCTCGCGCTCAGCGCCTGCGGCGGCGCACCTCGCCCGACGCCGCAACAGCCCGCGGCCCGGCCGGCGGCGACCGTGCCGACGCCGACGCCGGCCGTGATCCGCTAATTTCGGCGATAGCGACCAGTCGATTTCTCCGGCCGCGCACTCGCCGCCGCTATCCGGTTCACGGCATCGACGCCGCCCGTTTTCAGGACAGCGCCGACTGGGCCGCCGCCCGCGCCGCCGGGGTGAACTTCGTCTGGCTGAAGGCGACCGAGGGCGGCGACCTGAGCGACCCGATGTTCGAGGATCACTGGCAGGGCGCCGCCCGCGCAGGCATCCCCGGCCGGGGCCTATCCTTCTTCTATTTCTGCACCCGGCCGAGTTCAGGCCCGCTGGTTCATTCGCAACGTGCGGCGCCACACCGGCATGTTGCCCCCGGTGCTTCCGACCTGGAATGGAACCCGTTCTCGCCCACCTGCAAGCTGCGCCCGGAACCGGCCGTGGTGCGGCGAGGGCGCGCATCTTCCTCGCCGCGCTTTCGAGCGCATTACGGCCAGCGGCCGGTGGTCTACTCTACACCCGGCTTCTATGCCGACAACGATCTCGGCAAGCTTCCGCGCCGTCGACTACCGGCTCCGCTCGACCGCCAAGCCGCTGCGCGGGCCTATCGGCCAGGCCTGGCGGTTCTGGCAATATTCCGGCACCGGCCTGGTGCCCGGCTTCATGAAAGAGGTCGATCTCAACGCCTTCAACGGCTCGGAAGCCGACTGGTCCGCCTGGCTGGCCGGCGGCGGGTGGTAGGCCCGGTCTTCGTTCGCAACCCAGCGGAACGGGATGAACAGCCACGCCCGCAAGCAGGACAGGCAGCAGGACCAGGTTGAACAGCAGAACGCCCAACAATTTGACATAGCCCCGCAATCAACTCGTCGGCATGGGCCAGGATGCTCCCCGGACATCTGGGTATAGCGCTTGACGGCTTCGGCGCCGCTGCTCAGGGACGACCACAAGCCGTTGCGCCTGCCAACTTCGTCCAGCTCGATGCCCGAAGTGATCTGCGCCACCACCCCTTTCGTTCTCCTGCCAGGTCGCGCTTGTCATTCTGTCGGCCAGCAGCCCCGACACACCGTATAGGCCAGGGGCAGGGCAAGCGCGAAGAAGACGCCATAGACGATCAGCTTGCGACCGACGCCGAGCGCGGCGCCATCTGCCAGAGAAGCACCCCGCCCGCAGCCATTGCAAAGCCGACACCGGCGACCGGCGCGGCCGAGACGGCCAGAACCCCGGAAACGACCATCAAGGCGAACACGACACCGGCGATCCGCTCCACCGTGTCGTCCAGCGGTTCGAAGATTTCAGCGGCTGCATCGTGCCCTGAACCACCACGGCCCGCCGCCGACCTCCGCCTCCTGCGCGGTCGAAAGGAAGGCATTGAGCTTCCGAAGCGACACATATGTCGCGGCGCTCGCGGCCGAGACCTTCGCCGCATAGGCTTCCGCTCCCTTGGCCACGGGATTTGCCGTATAGAACAGCGCCGCCAGACCGAACAGGACCGCCAAGACCAGCTTGGCGATCCAGCCAGGCGTGCGCATCTCAGCCATCACCCGGATATTGGCGTTCGACGGATCGTAAGGGCTGTCCTCGACGATCTCGGCGGCCCGGACTGGCCCTGCATCCCGCACCGTCGGCTTCCGGCCGACCGTGGCTTCAGCTCCGGCGTGACATAACCCAGCCGATGGATTTGCCGAAGACACCGAATAGCCGCCCGAGGTCAGGCGCCCGACCCTTGGTCTCGCCATCGTAGAGCGCCTCCTTGCCCCAGGGATCGGCGTCCGCCGGCCGTCCGTCAACAGCGTCACGCATGTCGCGCGGATGCCCTTCGCGACCATCGCGTCCTTGCCGTGGAAATCCTTGGACAGGTCGATGAAGCGCGGCAGGTCGGCCTCGGCCGGGGTGGCGTCGCGGCCCAGTTCGGTGCCGAAGGCGCGATGAGACTTCTCCTGCCTGAGCCAGTTCTGCGCCCGCGCGCCGACCGGCTTCAGCCCGTGCTTTTCGCCCGCCTGCATCAGCAGGTCCCACCCAGGTAATTCTGCATCTCGATCGGGTGGTGCGGCTCCCGGCCAGCTCGCCCGTGTAAGCCACGCGCGGATAGCACGCACCGGGCACATGCCCAGCTCGATATCGCGCGCGCTCAGCCAGGGGAAACGCTTGTTCGACAGCGCGGTTTCCGGCTCGGCATCGCGGATCAGTTCCTTCAGCAGGTCGCGCGATTTCGGGCCCGCCACGGCGAAGACGCCCCATTGCGGCGGTCACGTCGTGGATCTCGATATAGCCGAACTCGCCCGCCTTGTCCGCGGCCGCCTTGCGCAGGTAATCGCCGTCATACTCCGACCAGGCGCCGGCCGAGACGAGGTAATAATCGTCCTCGCCGCGCCGCACGATGGTATATTCCGTCCGCGTCGTGCCGGCGGCGGTCAGCATAGGTCAGGTTGATGCGGCCCACGCGGGGCAACTTGTTGCAGGTGAACCAGTCCAGGAACGCCGTCGCCCCGACCCCTTCATGCTTGGTAAAGGCGGTGGCGTCGATCAGGCCGACGCCCTCGCGGATCGCCTTGGCTTCCTCGACCGCATATTGCCACCAGCCGCCACGCCGGAACGACCGCGCGGCGTGATCGTCGAAGCCTTGCGGGGCATAGTAATTCGGCCGCTCCAGCCGTTCACCTGTCGAACTGCGCGCCCATCGCCTTTTGCCGGTCATAGGCCGGCGCGGTGCTGGCGGCCGGGCCGCCTCACGCTCTTCGTCCGGGTGATGCAGGATGAACATGCTCATAGCATTCCTCGTTCTTCTTCACCGCATAGTCGGTCATCATCCAGGCCTGCGAATACCGCTTGGGATCGGCAGCGCCATGTCGATCTCGGCCTCGCCCTCGACCATCAGCTGCGCCAGATAGTATCCGGTGCCGCCGGCGGCAGTGATGCCGAAACTGAAGCCCTCGGCCAGCCACGTGACCTGAGCCCGGCGGCCCGACCAGCGCTTTGCCATCAGGCGTGTAACAGATCGGACCGTTGAAATCATCCTTCAGGCCACCGGTTTCCGAGGTCGGGATGCGGTGGATCATCGACATGTTCCGCCTCGATCCGCTCCAGGTCGAGCGGGGAAGAGATCAATCGCGGAACGTATCCAGCACGCCATGACGGGCTCGCGCCGGGCATTGCGCTCATACGGGCCCAGAGATCCAGCCGCCGCGCTCCTCGCGGACATACCATTGGCATCGGCATCGCACGCTGGGATCTCGGCCCCGCCGGCCTGACATGGGCCACCAGCGCCGGAGTCGGGCTCGGTCACGATGAACTGATGCTCGACCGGGATCGCCGGCATCTTGATGCCCAGCATCCGCGCCGTGCGCTGGGCGTGGTTTCCGCTCGCCGTCACCACATGCTCGGCCGAGAGCACACCTGCTCGTCGCTGGCCACCAGTTTGCCGCGCTATGACCATCTTGGTCAGGGTCACGTCCCAATGATCGCCCTTCCATTCGAAGGCATCGGCCTGCCATTTGCGCTCGATCGTCACGCCGCGCTGGCGGGCGCCCTTGGCCATCGCCATGGTCACGTCGGCGGGGTTGATATAGCCGTCCTGCGGATGGAACAGCGCGCCGATCAGATCGTCGGTCCTGACCAGCGGCCAGCGCTCGCGATCTCCTTCGGGCTCAGGGAACTCGTGATAGACTTCCGCCGTCTCGGCAACCGAGGAATAGAGCCGGTATTCGTCCATCCGCGCCTCGGTCTGTGCCATGCGCAGGTTGCCGACCACGGCGAACCCGGCATTGAGCCCGGTTTCCGCTTCCAGGGTCTTGTAGAAATCGACCGAGTATTTGTGGATATCGTGGTGGCATAGGACATGTTGAACGGGGGCAGCAGGCCTGCCGCGTGCCAGGTCGACCCGCTGGTCAGCTCGTCGCGCTCGATCGGCATCACGTCATCAGCCGGCGCGCCAGGTGATAGGCGATCGAGGGTGCCGACGGCCGCCCCCACGACAAGGGCTTCTCGCCACTTGGGTCTTGATGTCACTGGCCATGGCGGGCGCCCCCTGCTTGAGATGTGCGATCTGATCCGCTTTTAGCCTATGGGTCAAATCCTGCGCAGCCCAGCCGACATTTGATCGCCTGTTTCCGACGCCCGCGCCCCGGCAAGGCAAAAGGCGCGCTCCGGCATCCCGGACCGCGCCCCTTTTTGTCCCGCCCCAAGGGGCGTCAGTCGCCGGTATTGGCCTCGCAGAACTTGCCCGCGCCGCAGCCGCCGCCGGCCAGCCGCGCCCCGCCGCCGCCCATCCGGCGGATCTCGACGCTCTCGCGGCTGTCCTTGGCCGAGGCCACTTCGCTGCTGCCCGAGCCGCCGCCGAACATGCTGCCGATCTTGCCCAGCCAGCCGCCGCCGGCCTTCTGCTCGGGCTGGCTCGGCGCGCGCGTCTTCGCGTCTGAAAGGGCCTCGTTGGCCTGCATCATCCGGGCCATCGCAACCGCCTGGTCGGCCGCGGCATCGGCCTCGGCCGGGCTCATCCCAAGGGCCAGCGCATTCTTGCGCGCCCGCATCCGCGCCTCTTCCGGCGACACCTTCGACGTGCCGCCCGAGGCGATATCCGCGTTCGCCCGGTCCTCGTTCTCCGACGCGATCACCACGCCCAGCTCCGCCGCCAGCGCCGCAGACATCTGCGGGATGACCGGCGCCGGCGCATTGGCGGCATCGGCCCGGCGGGCGGCGCTGTCCTGCAACATGGCGGATTTCAGCGCCACGCCGATCTCGTTCATGGCCAGGTCGCCGTCGCGGCCGGCCATCAGATCGCGCATCCCCTGGCGGTATCCGGCATAGATCAGCGTTTCCATGCTGACCGCCTGACCGCCGGTCAGATCGACCAGCCCGCCGCCGGCGCCATAGCCCTGCGCCAAGGTGTTGATCATCAGCGCGCCGGCATTCATGTTCTGCACCCGATATTGCGCCTCGGCGGCCAGCAGGGTCTGAAACTCGCTGCGCAGGTCCTCCATCTTCTCGGCCAGCTCGGCCTCGTCCACGCCGGGCGGCGGGGTGATGCCGTTGCCGACATTGGCCATCGGCGTCTTCAGCAGCGCGTTCAACCCGTCGAAGTCGATCGCCTGCAGGACCTCGCGGGTCGAGGCGGCCGAGGCATTGGCATGGACGCGGAAATGCACCTCCTGGCCAAAGCCCATCGTGCCGCGCAGGGTGCGGTAATGGTTCGATGGGCGGCCCTTGTCGTTCAGGTCCTCGACGAAGGCGACGCCCCCGATCACGCCATAGCCCCGCGCCCGGCCGCCGAGGCCCTGGAAGCTCGCGTCGAGGGTGGCCGCGATGTTACCAGCCAGCGAATTCAGGTTCTTCGGGTTCGACTTGGTGGCTTCGAGGAAGATCATCTCGTCGCCGCGCTGATAGACCCACGACCGCCCGGCGACCTCTTTCATCACATCCGCCGCGCTGCGCTGACCCATGATCTTGGCGATGCCCGCAGCCGGTTTGATCGTCTCCAGCGTCTCGCCCGGGGCGATGATCGCCCCGGCGAGGTAATTGAATCCGTCGGGATCGTGCAGGCCCTGCTTGCGGTGCTCGAACGGAATGATCGGCGAATTGTCTCCCGCGTCGAAGGCGCGGCGGGTCCAGCCGGCCGGCGCCTCGGGCAGGAACGGCTTGGGCCCCTCGCGCCAGGCGGCGCGGCGCGCGTCCTCGGCCTTTTCGGCGGCCTTTTCGGCCTGCATTCCGTTATAGCGGGCGCTGTAGGTGGCGACATAGTCGCCCAGGCTCAGTTCGCCCAGGCCGACACCGGCATTGACGCTCTGCTGCTGGTAATCCACGCCCAGCCCGACAACGCCAAGCACGGCGACGAAACCGACTGCATAGAAGTTCATTGGCCAAGTCTCCCGGCTTTGATCCTGCTCGTCCGCAGATTGGCACCGAAATCGGGCCAAACTTTGCAACCCCTGGGGTAATTCTAGCGCTCGGCCGCCACCCCGCCCGGCAGGGCGAACCCCATCAGCCAGGCCTCGACCGCGTCGCTGGGCGCATCGCTCATCACCTCGACGACCAGCCCGCCCCGCGCCTCGGCGCGATAGAGGTCATAGGGCATCGGCGCGTCGCTGTCGGACAAGGCCCGCAGCCGCCGCCGGAACCGCAGCTCTCCGGCCGCGATATCGGCCTCGGCGTCGAAGGGCTGACCCTCGGACCACAGCATCGCCGCCCGCAACGGCGCCCCGGTCTTCATCAACTGCGGCGGGCGCCGCAGGCCGACGACGATCCGCTGCCCGCCGGCCGTCATCGTCCAGGCGCGCTGATCGCCGCCGGCCTGCGCGAACATCCCGAACCGCTCCAGATCGCCCCCGGCGCGCAGCCGCGCCTCGCGGCTCAATGGCCTGGCCGCCTCGGTGATCGCCCGCCCGTCGGCCGGCAGATAGGCGCGCCGCACCCAGCCCGCCGGCACCGGCGGCAACACCGCCGCCAGCGCCCCGCGCGGATCGGCCTCGCGCAGCCCGGCCATCGCCGCCAGATCGCCGGCGAAATCGCCCAGACCGTATCGCGGCTTGCCCGTCGCCATGGCCATGAACAGGATCGAGAGAATGATTAGAATTATAACTGCAAACTGAATTGCAAAAGCCAGGGGATTGCGCCGAAGCAGCATGGCATCGAACAGAAACGTGATCGGAACCATCGGCACACCTCTCCCAGTCACCTGCCAGACTGGCCGCGCAAACGGTCGGTTTCGTGAAATCCCCTGGGCGATTTCCGGGCAATCGGGGCGCTACTGCCCCAGCGCCACACCCTCGCGCCGCGGATCGGCGCCGCCCTGCAGCCCGTCGCCACCGATGGCGATGGCGTGCAGCCCCGAATTCAGCCCCCGCGTCGTCACCTTGTATCCCATCGCCTCGAGCGGCCCGGTCAGCGCCTCGGCCGCGGTGCCCTGCTCCACGTCATATTCGCCGAACCGGTTCACCAGATGCGGCAACGCCACCGCCCGTTGCACATCCATCCCCCAATCGGCCCAGGCGATGATCGTCTGCGCCACATAGCCGATGATCCGGCTGCCGCCGGGGCTGCCCAACACCAGCACCGGCTTGCCGTCCTTCAGCACCACGGTCGGCGCCATCGACGACCGCGGCCGCTTGCCCGGCTCGACCCGGTTCGCCACCGGCACGCCGTCCTTCTGGCTGGAGAACGAGAAATCGGTCAGCTGGTTGTTCAGCAGGAACCCCCGCACCATCATTCGCGACCCGAAGGCGTTCTCGACACTGGTCGTCATCGCCAGAACATTGCCCATGCTGTCGACGATCGACAGATGCGAGGTCGAGGGCAGCTCGATCGCGTCGTCATCGGCGCGCAGGCCCGCATGGTCGAACTCGGGCTTGCCCGGCGCCACCTCGGGCAGGGCATCGTCGCCGCGCAAAAGCTGCGCCCGCTGGCCCAGATAGGCCGGGTCAAGCAGCCCCTTCACCGGCACCGGCACGTAATCGCTGTCGGCCAGGTAACGCCCCCGGTCGGCGAAGGCCAGGCGCGAGGCATCGCCAATCAGCCGCCAGGCCTCGGGGCTTTCGGGCCCCAGCGCGGCCAGATCGTAGGGCTCCAGCAGCCCCAGGATCTGCCCCACCGTCGTGCCCCCGGACGAGGGCGGACCCATGCCGCAGACCTGCATCCCGCGATAGCCGGCGCAGACCGGTTCGCGCTCCTTCACCTGATAGAGCGCCATGTCGGTTTCCGTCATCAGCCCGGGATTGCCCGGCGCGCCCTGCACCTTGGCGACGATATCGCGGGCGATGGGCCCGGCATAGAACCGCCCCGCCCCCTGCCCGGCCAGCGCGCGCAGGGTCTCGGCATAGGCCGGGTTGGTCAGGATATAGCCCTCGACCACGGCGGTGCCGCCGGGCAGGAAATAGGCGCGCGCGTCGGGATCGCGCGACAGGCGGGCGCTGTCGGCCGCGACCATGTCGGCCATCCGGGCCGAAACCGGAAAGCCCTTGTCGGCCAGATGGATCGCGTCGGCGAAAAGCCCGGCCCAGACCTTCTTGCCCCAGCGCGCATGGGCCGCCTGCATCAGCGCCGGCACCCCGGGCACCCCGACCGAGCGGCCCCCGACCACGGCGTCGAAGAACTTCATCGGCTTGCCCTCGGCGTCCTGGAACAGGAACGGCCCCGCCGCCAGCGGCGCCGTCTCGCGCCCGTCGAGCGTGGTCAACTGGCCGGTCGCGGCATCGTACCAGACCAGGAAGGCGCCGCCCCCCAACCCCGAGCTTTGCGGCTCGACCAGGCCCAGCACCGCCTGCGCCGCGACCATGGCATCGGCGGCGCTGCCGCCATCGGCCAGAACCGCCGCGCCCGCCGCCACCGCATGGGGGTTGGCCGCGGCGATCATCCAGTCGCCGGCCCGGACGGGCTCTCCCGCCTGTTTCAGCGCCTGCGCCTCGGCCAGGGCCGCGCCCTGGCTCTCGGCCCCCAGCGCCCGCGCGCCCAGCGCGCTGGGCGCTTCCGGCGCGACCGTGTCGGCCGCCTCCTGCGCCAGTGCCGGGGCCGCCCCAAGACAGAGCAGCGCGGCCACCCGGATCCATTCGCCGATCGTCATCCTCTTCCCTCTTCCCGGGCCGCGAGCTGTCCTTACCACTCTCCAGCGCACCGTGAACCGGACCCGTCGTTGAAACCTGTGGCGATCATGCCCGCAAACCGCCCGGCTTGGCAATTCGCCGTTCCGGGTGAGGCCGAACCGGCCCGGGCAACGGACGCAGCGTTAACCCGAACCGTTACCGAAACCCTGCGCCCCCGCGCGCCCGACGGATGGCAGCCGGCGGGCAGCCGGGATGCAGACCGTTAACACTCGACCGTGCGCCGGCGTTAACCCTTGCCGCTCACAGCATCGACGGGATCACCTGATCCGGCGGCCGGTGGCCATCGTCGAAGGTCTTGATGTTGATGATCACCTTCTCGCCCATCTCGATCCGGCCCTCGTGGGTGGCGCTGCCCATATGCGGGCTCAGCACCACGTTGGGCAGCTCGCGCAGCTTCGGGCTGATCTCGGCGCCATGCTCGAACACGTCCAGCCCGGCACCGCCCAAGGCGCCCTCTTCCAGCTGCCGCACCAGCGCGTTCTCGTCGATCACCTCGCCCCGCGACGTGTTGACGATCACCGCCTCTTTCTTCAGCAAATTCAAGCGCCTGGCGTTCATCAGATGGAAGGTCGACGGGGTGTGCGGGCAGTTGATCGAGATCACGTCCATCCGCGCCACCATCTGGTCCAGGCTCTCCCAATAGGTCGCGTCGAACTCGGCCTCGATCTCCTCGCGCAGCCGGTGGCGGTTGTGGTAATGGATCTGCATCCCGAAGGCCTTGGCGCGGCGCGCCACCGCCTGGCCGATCCGGCCCATGCCCAGAATGCCCAGCCGCTTGCCGGTGACCCGCGTGCCCAGATGCGCCGTGGGCGCCCAGCCGGTCCATTCGCCAGCCTTCATCCGCGCCAGCCCCTCGGGGATTCGCCGCGTCACCGCCAGCATCAGGGCCATCGTCATATCGGCGGTATCGTCGGCCTGAACCCCCGGCGTGTTGCTGACCAGAATGCCCCGCTGCCGGGCCGAGGCGACGTCGATATGATCCACGCCCGACCCGTAATTCGCGATCAGTTTCAACTGGTTGCCCGCCCGCGCCAGCAGCCCGACATCGACCTGATCGGTGATCGTCGGCACCAGAACGTCCGCCTTGCCCACCGCCTCGATCAGCTCGGCGCGGCTCATCGGGCTGTCGTCTTCGCGCAAGCTGACGTCGAACAATTCCTTCATCCGCGTCTCGACCACCTCGGGCAGGCGTCGCGTTACGACAACACTCAGGCGTTTCCTGGGCATGGGGCTCCTCCGGCTGCTTCCCTCGGCTTCGTCTTGCTGGCAAAGTGACGGATAGTCAGCCGGGGCACAAGAACCTCTTGGCATTCACTAGGGCAAATCGGGCAGAAGCGATGAACCGCTTCCTTCTTCTGGCATTCCTCATGCTGGCCGCGACGCGGGCCGGGGCCGAAGACCTGCGCGGCAGCGTCACCAACCTGCCGATCCCACGCTTCGTGTCGATCAAGACCGAGGAATGCAACGTCCGGCGCGGCCCGTCGCTGACCCATCGCATCGACTGGGTGTTCCAGCGCAAGGGCATGCCGGTCGAGGTCACGGCCGAACACGGCCACTGGCGCCGGGTGCGCGACCGCGACGGCGCCGGCGGCTGGGTGCATTATTCGCTCCTGTCGGGCGTGCGCACCGTGATCGTGGATCAGGACATGCTCGACCTGCATCTCGGCCCGGACGAGACGACGCCGGTCGAGGCGCGGCTCGAATCGGGGGTCATCGCGCGGCTGGGCGAATGCAATCCCGACTGGTGCCGCCTGACCGCCGGCGGCTATCGCGGCTGGGCGCCCAAGGCGGCGCTCTGGGGTGTGGACGCGGACGAAATCCGGGATTGAGCCGCCGCCCCAGTGCGGATAGGTTGCTGAAAAGTCCCACATAAAGTCGATTTCAATCATGACCCGCATTCTTCTTTCGCTTTGCCTTGCCGCGCTGTTTCTCGCCGCCCCCGTCCCTGCCGTCGCCCAGACCGCCGATCAGCCCTCGGGTACCATCCAGGTCGAGGACAGCGCCACCAAGGATGCCGCCATCGCCGTGCGCATCCGCGATATCCTGGCCGAGCTGGGCGGCTATGGGGATGTCACCGTCACCGTCAGTTCGGGCATCGTCACCCTGCGCGGCACCACGCTCGACCATACCGCCGCGACCCGGCTGAACGAGATCGCCGGCCGGGTCGAAGGCGTGGTCGCCATCGAGAACAAGGTGACCGAGACCACCGACGTGGTCGAACGCCTGAACCCCGCCATCGAGCGGTTCCGGGCCCGGCTGAAACAGCTGATCGCCTATCTGCCGCTGCTGGCGGTGGCGCTTCTGGGCTTTGCCGCCGTCTCCAGCCTGGGTTTCGTGCTGGCGCGGCTTCGCAATCCATGGGACAGGCTGGCGCCCAATGCCTTCATCGCCGATATCTACCGCACCCTCATCCGCCTCGGCGCGCTGGTCGCGGGGCTGGTGGTGGCGCTCGATATCCTGGGCGCGACGGCGCTTCTGGGCACCATCCTGGGCGCCGCCGGGATCATCGGTCTGGCCATCGGTTTCGCGGTCAAGGATACGGTCGAAAACTTCATTGCCTCGATCATGCTGTCGATCCGCCAGCCCTTCCGGCCCAACGATTCGATCGAGATCGAGGGCAACGAGGGCAAGGTGATCCGCCTGACCTCGCGCGCGACGATCCTGCTGAACTGGGACGGCAACCATGTCCGCATTCCCAACGCCACCGTGTTCAAGGCGCGCATCCTGAACTATTCCCGCAACCCCGAACGGCGGTTCAAGTTCCGGGTCTCGGCCGCCTATGGCACCGATCTGGCCTTCGCCCTGCGGCTGGCCCAGGACACCGTCGCCGGCCTGCCCTTCGTGCTGGAAACCCCCGCCCCCAACGTCTGGATCGACGAGCTGGGCGGCAGCGACATCTCGTTCATGGTCACCGGCTGGATCGACCAGACCGCCACCTCGATCGTGCAGGCCCGGTCCGAGGCGATCCGCCAGACCCTTCTGGCCTTCGAGGCCGCCGGGATCGAGATGCCCGAACCCACCTATCGCGTGCTGACCGGCCCGTTCGGAACCGCCGTGCCGGCCGGCGCGCCGCAGCCCGAATCCGACCCCGCCGCCGCCGCGCCCGCCATGCCGGCGCCCGAGGAAACGCTCGACACCGCCGCCACGGCCGAACACGAGCTTTCGGCCATCGTCGCCGAGGAACGCGAGGCCACCAAGGAAGACGATCTGCTGAATCGCGAGGGCGCCCTGCGCGAGTGAAAATTTTCCAACTGCGCTCTTGCAAGCTTTGGGCTTTCGGCTTAATCAGCCTCCCACTGTTGGGGAGTGGCGCAATGGTAGCGCAACGGTTTTTGGTACCGCAGGTTGCAGGTTCGAATCCTGCCTCCCCAGCCAGCATCCTCTGATCCCTTATCGCCATAGATTAGGCATGACGAATTCGTGCAGACATGCGTCTGTTCCTTTCGTTCTGAGGTTTGGGAAGGGTTCGGTTGTCGACGACCCGCTGGATCATCGTGAGGTCTGGCTCGCCGTATGCCCTGTGGAATGGAAAGCCGAAGCGCGAAGCGTCGCTCCAGTCCCCAGATGAGGGCCAGCCGAAAGCCGCCCAACTGCCATAAGCAGCGTGAAGGTTGTAAGCATCTATGGATCTCCTTGATGGTTAGTCCATCATAGATGCTTGCATTTTCTCGGTTTTTTGCGGTTAGATCATCGTAGCGTTGATTGCGACTTATTGATAGCTGGGATTTTAGTTTTCTCTTTGGTTGTTGAGCGGATTTCTGTTGGAGGGAAATGAAATGCTCGAATGGATGAAGAAGGGAGCCCTGGACACCACGGCAATAGTGAATAAGGCCTTTGAAAGGGCCGTGAAGCAGACCGGCGCCGTGTTAGACAGTGAAACCGCTAAATGGCTGAAGGAAAGTACAATGTCGGCAATGTCGACAGCGGGCCAGATCGCCAAGAATATGTCGGACTTGAACGGAGACGGTAAGGTCGACGTGGAAGATCTAAAACTAGCGGCAGAGAAGGCTGGAGTCGCTTGGGACAGCATTGATCCGGATTTGAAGACGGCTTTGCTCGCAGGTGGCGCTGCCGGAATCGGCGTGAACATCATTCCGTTCGTCGGTCAGGCGATTGCCATACCTGCCTTCATTGGAACAACAGCGTATGTCTACCTCGTAGCGAAGATAAGCAACATCAAGAGGAAATAGCCCCCCTTCCTCTCTCTATTGTTCATTACTAATACCTAATCCCCCATAGTTCCCCCTGGACCACCAGCGAGCCCCGAGCAGGCCCCTCTAACCCCTCCCGAGTATCTCCCCCATCCAGAGCCAAAACGCCCACAGGAATGCCCCCTTTCTGTGGCTCTAGGAGCTAAGCCTATGGAAGGGTTCCCTTTGCTGGGTTTCCTGCCTCCCCAGCCAGCCTTTCGTGACGTTTCAAGACGCTGGGATTACCGCGTGTTTCCGGGCCCTTGGCCTGTGCGATTTTCAGGTATGACGCTCGTCCGTCACTTTGGCGGTGGCCTCTTCGATTGGCTTCCCGGTATGATACTCTCCATGATCCGACCTGCCGGCATAGACCTTCCCCTGCGCAATGCACGCGTCCACGAGGCGTGCGGGCCGGGGGCCGTGAGTTTCGCGGCCGTGGCGGCCGCGCAAAGCGCGGCTGTGCTCTGGCTGCGCGAGGCGTGGCGGAATGAGATCGTCAACCCGGTCGGGCTGTCGGCTTTCTTCGATCCGTCGAAACTGCTTCTGGCCCAGACAAGGGACCAGTCCGAAACCCTGGCCGTCGCGGAAGAGGCCCTCAGGGACGGCGCGCTTCCGCTGGTCGTTCTGGACATCACCCGCCCGCTCGACCTGCGCGAGGGGCGACGGTTGCAGCTTGCCGCGAAAGCCGGGCAAGCGACCGGCCTGTGCCTGATCCCGGACGGCATGGGCAGCAACGCGGCCGAAACCCGGTGGCAGTGCACGCCGGTTTTCGCGGCAGATGACTCGACTCTGATGCGCTGGGAAATTATCAAGAACAAATCAGGAACATTAGGGGCCTGGCATGTTCGATGGAATGCAGAGGCGCGTCGTCTCGATGTGGTTTCCCCGGCTGGCGAGCGACCGGGTTCTGCGCACACGGCCAAGTGATGCGCCCTTTGCCCTGACGCTCAAGCAGGCCAATGCCGAACGGCTTTATTGCCTGAACATCGCGGCCGAGCGGCAGGGGCTGCATCGCGGGATGCCCTTTGCCGACGCGCGCGCCTTCTGCCCCGATCTGCAAAGCTGCCCGGCAGACCCGGCGGGCGACGAGCGCTTCCTGCATGTGCTGCGCCGCTGGGCCACGCGCTATTGCCCATGGGTCGGGCTCGAGGGCCGCGACGGGCTGGTGCTCGATATCACCGGCGCGGCGCATCTGTTCGGAGGCGAGGCGATGATGCTGGCCGATATGCGCCAGCGCTTGAGCCGCGCGGGGTTCGGCCCCCGGATCGGGCTGGGGGATACGCGCGGCGCGGCCTGGGCCCTGGCCCGTTTCGGGGAGGGACAGGCCGAGGCGGGACGGCCGCTGGCGACACTGGCGCCCTTGCCCGTTGCGGCATTGCGGCTGGACGAGGCAACCGTCACCGCGCTGCAACGGCTGGGGCTGCGCAAGATCGGAGAGCTGGACGCCGCCGCCCGGGCCCCGCTGGCCCGGCGCTTCGGGCCGGCCCCGCTGTTGCGGCTCGACCAGGCGCTGGGCCGTCAGCCTGAACAGATCGCCCCCCTGGCGGAGCCGCCCCATTATGGGGTCCGCATGAGCCTGCCGGAACCGATTGGCCTGTTCGACGACGTGATGGCGGCAACCGCGCGCCTGCTGGATCGGCTGTGCGCCAAGCTGAAAGCCCGGGAAACCGGGGCGCGGGTGCTCTGCCTGACCTTGCGCCGGGTCGATCAGGGGGCCCAGACGGTGGAACTCCGCCTTGCCAGCCCGTTGCGCGATGCCGCCCGTATCCTGCCGCTGTTCGAACGCGGCGTGGGTGCGGCCGATGCGGGCTATGGCATCGACCAGGTGCGGCTCGAGGCCACGCAGGTCGAGCCGCTGCCCGTGCGCCAGCTCAGCCATGTCTCCCCGGGGCGCGCCGACACGCTGGGCGATCTGATCAGCCGGATCGGCACGCGGATCGGGCTGGAGAACATCCAGCGTTTCCTGCCCGCCGACAGCCACATCCCCGAACGCGGCTTCATCATCGCCGCGGCGGCCTATTCGGAACCGGGCGGAGCCTGGGTCAGCCCCCGCCCCCGCCCCGTGCTGCTGTTCCCTCCCGAACCCATCGCCGGAACCGATGCCCGTCCACCGCAGCGATTTCGCTGGCGGCGGATGTCGCTGGCGACAGCCCGGGCGACGGGGCCGGAACGCATCGCCCCGGAATGGTGGCTGCCGGATGACAACTGGCGCAGCGGCGTGCGCGATTACTGGCATGTGGAAACCCGGCAGGGGCGGCGGCTCTGGCTGTTCTATACGCCGCAGAATCCCGGCTGGTTCGTGCAGGGAGAATTCGCATGATCGAGGCCGTGCGCGATGACCGTGCCGTGGACCCGCCGGCGCCTTTCGGCTGGCACGCGGGCTATGCCGAGCTTTGCGTGACAACGAACTTCACCTTCCTCACCGGGGCCTCTCACCCCGAGGAACTGATCGTCCGGGCGGCCGAGCTTGGCCTGTCCGCCATCGCCATCACGGATCGCAACTCGCTGGCCGGGGTGGTGCGCGCCTACCGGGCGCTGAACGAGTTGCGGCGCGGCGAGGAAGAGGCCATTCGCATCCGCTCGCAACACCGGATCGACCAATGCTCGCGCCAGGAGGTGGGCCAGCCCGCCCCGATCGCACGGCCAGAGACGATACGGCTGCCGAAGCTGATCGTGGGCTGCCGCCTCGTGCTGCGCGACAGCCCGGTGGACTGGATCGCCCTGCCGCGCGACAGGGCGGCCTATCAGCGGCTGACCCGGCTTCTGACCCTTGGCAAGCGCCGGGCCGAGAAAGGCGCCTGCCACCTTGACCGGGCCGACCTTCTCGGGGGCTGCACCGGCATGATCCTGATCGCCCTGCCGCAAGCGGGGCCCGAGACCGCCGCCCCGCATATCCAGGACATGCAGCGCCGCTTTCCCGGCCATGTCTTCTTGGGTGCCGCGCCGCGCTATGACGGTTCCGATCAGGCATATCTCGATGCCTGCGCCAGGCTGGCGCTTGCAACCTCGGCGCCGATGGTGGCGGTGGGCGATGTCCTGATGCACCGCGCCAGCCGTCGCCAATTGGCCGATGTGCTGACATGCCTGCGCGACCATATCACGATCGACCGGATCGGCACCCGCGCCCTGCCCAATGCCGAGCGCCGCCTGAAGGGCCGTGCCGATATGGAAAGGGTGTTTCGCAACCACCCCGCCGCCCTGCGCCGCACGCTGGAGATCACCGCCCGGTGCAGTTTCGATCTGAGCGAACTCAGCTACGAATACCCCGATGAAATCTCCGAAAGTGAAACTCCGCAGGCGCGGCTGGAACGGCTGGTGCGGGACGGGTTGAAGCGGCGCTATCCGAACGGCGCCTCCCAGCGTGTCCATGACCTGATGGCCAAAGAGCTGAAACTGGTCGCCGAGCTGGGGTTCCCGGCCTATTTCCTGACCGTTTACGACATCGTCCAGTTCGCCCGCTCACAGGGCATCCTGTGCCAGGGGCGCGGCTCGGCGGCCAATTCGATCCTGTGCTATCTGCTGGGCATCACCGATGTCTCCCCCGACCAGATCGCCATGGTGTTCGAGCGCTTCATCTCGAAACACCGGGGCGAGCCGCCCGATATCGACGTGGATTTCGAACATGAACGGCGCGAGGAGGTGATCCAGTGGATCTACGAGAAATACGGGCGTCACCGTGCCGGGCTCTGCGCCACGGTGATCCATTTCCGATCCCGTGCCGCGATCCGCGAGGTGGGCAAGGTGATGGGGCTCAGCCAGGACGTGACGGCGGGCCTGTCGGGGCAAATCTGGGGCTATTCCAACGGCGGGGCCGACCCGAACCGGGTCAGGGAGCTTGGCCTCGATCCCTCTGACCGGCGCCTGGCCCAGACCATCCGCCTGATCGGCGAGATCATCGGCTTTCCCCGCCACCTCAGCCAGCATGTCGGCGGTTTCGTCATCACCAAGGGGCGGCTGGACGAGCTTGCCCCGATCGAAAACGCGGCGATGGAGGACCGCACCATCATCGAATGGGACAAGGACGATATCGACACGCTCGGCATCCTCAAGGTCGATGTGCTGGGGCTGGGGATGCTCAGCTGCATCCGCAAGGCCTTCGATCTGATGCGCGATCACGAGGGGCGGGACCTCAGCATCGCCACCGTGCCGCAAGAGGATGGCGCGACCTATGACATGCTCTGCGCGGCCGATGCGGTGGGCGTGTTTCAGGTCGAAAGCCGGGCGCAGATGAATTTCCTGCCCCGGATGCGCCCGCGCACCTTCTACGATCTGGTGATCGAGGTCGCCATCGTCCGCCCCGGGCCCATTCAGGGCGACATGGTGCAGCCCTATATCAAGCGGCGGCAGGGGGTGGAAAAGGCCGAACCCTTCGGCCCCGCGCTGGAGGCGGTGACGCGCCGCACCCTCGGCGTGCCGCTGTTTCAGGAACAGGCCCTGCAGATCGCCGTGGTCGGTGCGGGCTATAGCGCGGAAGAGGCCGACCACCTGCGCCGCTCCCTCGCCTCGTTCCGGCGGATGGGCACGATCGGCGAACACCGCGACAAGTTCATCGCCGGAATGCTGCGCAACGGCTATAATCAGGAGGTCGCCGAGCGCTGTTTCGGCCAGATCGAGGGCTTTGCCGATTACGGCTTTCCCGAAAGCCACGCGGCGGCCTTTGCCATGCTCGCCTATGTCTCGGCCTGGCTGAAATGCCATCACCCGGCGGTCTTTGCCTGCGCCCTGCTGAATTCCCAGCCGATGGGCTTCTATGCCCCGGCCCAGATCGTGCGCGACGCCCGCGAGCATCAGGTCGAGATCCGCCCGATCTGCGTCAATGCCAGCCATTGGGACAACACGCTGGAACGCCGCCCCGACGGGGCGCTGGCCCTGCGGCTGGGATTTCGCCAGATCAAGGGGTTCAGGGAAGAGGACGCGGGCTGGATCGTGGCCGCCCGAGGCAATGGCTACCCTGCCCCCGAAGCCGTCTGGCTGCGGGCCGGAGTGGCGCCTGCGGTGCTCGAACGGCTGGCCGAGGCCGACGCCTTCATCGACATGGGCCTGACCCGGCGCAACGCGCTCTGGCAGGTGCGGGCGATCCGGGGACAGGCGCCGCTGCCCCTGTTCAACGATCCGATCGACGGCGAAAGCATCCATGAACCCCATGTGACGCTGCCCCCGATGCACCTGGGCGAAGAGGTGGTCGAGGATTACGTCTCCATGCGCCTGACCCTGCGGGCGCATCCGATGGAATTGCTGCGCCCGACGATCCCCGGCCTGACCCCTCATGACAGGCTCGCCACGATCCCGCCTGGCCGGGTCAGCGTCTGCGGCCTCGTCATCACCCGCCAGCGTCCCGGCACCGCCTCGGGCGTGATCTTCCTGACGCTGGAGGATGAAACGGGCGTCTCCAACGTGATTGTCTGGCCGAAGGTCTATGAACGGTTCCGCCGGATCGTCATGGGCGGGCGGCTTTTGCGCGTCACGGGCCATCTGCAGCGCGAAGGCATCGTCGTTCACCTGATCGCCCAGCAGATCGAAGACCTGTCCCCCCGCCTGTCCGATCTCGGGCATCCGATGGAAAGCGCGATCGGCCAGACAAGCCTCAAGACCGATACCGCCCCACGTCCCTTGCCAACCTCCCGCGCCCGACATCCCAGGGATCAGGCCAAGCGGCTGTTTCCCAGCCGGGATTTCCACTGACCGCCCAAAGGGGGGACCCCAGCCGCCGCACCCGTCCGCGCCGCCGGATCGACGTCAGGGGAACAGGGCACCCCCCGGGGCCGGCATCCGCAGCAGATCGGCGATCCTGCCCAGGCCCTGCTCCAGCCGGCACTCGTCCGGCTCGTGACTGAGACACAGGCGCACCGCCTCGGGCGCGTCGCCCGGCCGGATCGCGAAACTGCGCGCCTCGCTCAGCAGAACGCCCTGCCGCGCGCAGGCCGTGCGGAAGATATCGGCCCGCAGCCCATCGGGCAGCGGCAGCCAGACATGCAGCCCATCGGGGTCGGCGCTCATGCCGAAGCCCTCCAGCGCCCTGCGCGCCAGCGCCTGCCGATGCCGCGCCAGAGCGCGCTGCTGCGCCGCCAGCCCCGCCGCCGTGCCATCCAGCACCAGCCGCGCCGCCAGCTCCAGCGTCAGCGGCGGCACCATCCAGACGCTCAGGTTGACCGCCTGCCGCAAGGCCGGCAACAGCCGGCCCGGCGCGCGCAGGAACCCGGCCCGCAGCCCCGGCGCAACCGCCTTCGACAGGCTGGTGACATAGATCGTGTGATCCGGCGCCCGCACCGCCAGGGCCGCCGGCCGGTCGGGCTTGAGCGGGCCGAACACGTCGTCCTCGATCAGGATCACATCGTGACGCGCGGCGATATCGGCGATGTCCCGGCGCCTGTCGTCGGACAGCGTCACGGTGGTCGGCGCCTGCAGCGTCGGCGTCAGATAGAAGGCCTTCGGCTTCGCCCCGCGGCACAGCGCCTCGAACCGCTCGGGCAGGACGCCCGCCGCATCGGTCTCGACGGCGGCGATATGCAGGCCCAGGCGCTCGGCCATGACCTGGACCGGCATATAGGTCAGCGGCTCGGTCAACAACAGATCGCCGGGCCGCAGCACCGCGGTCAGGATGCACAGCAGCCCGTGTTGCGCCCCCACCGTCGCGACCACCTCGCCCGGCCCGGCCGCGACCCCGCAGCTTTCCAGCCAGGCCCGGCCCGCCTCGACATGCGAACCCAGCTCGGCCTCGGCCTGATAGTCGAGAAACGCCGACAGGTCCGCCCCGCCCGAGATCTCGCCCAGAGCGCGGCGGATATGCGGCTCGGCAAAGCCCGCAAACGGCAGGTTGCGCGACAGGTCGACCGGCCCGCTCCGGGCGCGATGCAGGCTGTTGGCCGGCTCGCCCGCCGCCGGCGCGCCGACCGGGCGGACGAAACTGCCGCGCCCGACCTCGCCGCGCAGCAGCGCCCGGCGCACCGCCTCGGCATAGGCGCGGCTGGTGGTGTTGGCCGACACGCCCAGCCGATAGGCCAGCTCGCGATGCGGCGGCAGCCGCGTGCCGGGGGCCAGCCGCCCCGCCGCGATGTCCTCGGCCATCGCCTCGACGATCCTGAGGTAAGTCGGGCCGCTGCGCCCGGCGAGGTCGGGAAGCCAAATTGCCATCGTATCAATGTTTTCATTGCATCCAGACAATAGTGACGCAATTCCTGATCGGGTCAATACAATCCCACCGGATCGCCCCCATGGCCCACGCCTCGCCCTCGACCGGCAAGGGCATCGCCCTGTCGCTGGTCAGCCTCGTCCTGCTCGGCATCATGCCGATCGTCTCCAACCTGCGCCCGGCCGCGCTCGACGCGCTGAGCTTCGCGCTGGCGCTGTCGGCCTGGCAGACCGTCTTCGCGCTGCCGGTCTTCGCGCTCGAACGCCGGCGCGGCACCCCCGGCCTCTTCGCCGCCGATCTCTCGACCCGCGACCGCGGGCGCCTGGCGCTGGTGGCGGCGTTCACCGGCACGCTGTTCGGCCTGTCCACCTATCTCTATGTGCTGGGCGTCGAAAAGGCCGGCGCCAGCAATGCCGCCATCGCGATCCAGGCCTATCCGCTGTTCGCGATCCTGTGGGAAAGCCTGTTCCTGAAGCGCCGCAAGACGGCGCCCGAACTGGCGCTGACCGCGCTGCTGATCGCCGCGCTCTATGCGCTCGGCACCGGCGGCACGTTGCGGATGTCCGGCCTGTCGCCGTGGTTCCTGATCTGCCTCGGCGTGCCGTTCCTGTGGAGCGTCGCGCATGTGATCATCAAGGAAGAACTGAGGGCCACCCCCATCACCCCCGCCCAGGTCACCTTCTTCCGGGTGGCGATCTCGACGCTGGTCCTGGCCCTCGTCGTCGCGCTGGCCCTGCCCGCCGGCCTGTCCCGGGCGGTCGGCGCGGTTCTCAGCCCGATCTCGGCGCTGATGGGGCTGGTCTATTTCCTGGAGCTGATGGTCTGGTTCCATGCGGTGCGCCATATCGACGTGTCGCTGGCCAGCTCGATCACCACGCCCTGGCCGGCGCTGACCATGATCCTGGCGGTGCCGTTCCTGGGCGAGACGGTCGCGGGGTATCAGATCGCGGCGCTGGCCGTCGTCGTCGCCTGCATCTATGGCCTGACGCTGGCCAGCCTGCGCAAGTCCTCCTCTGCCGGCTCGGGCTGATCCGGCGGTCCCGGCAGGATGGCGGGCGGAAGAACGGGGCTGGTCTTGCCCACGAATATGACACTATTGTGACAGTCGCCCTCAGGACTGTTTCAATGACCACCATCACCGAACCCGCCCGCAAGACCCCCGTCATTCACCGCACCGACGTTCTGGTCGTCGGCTCCGGCCCCGGCGGGCTGGCCGCCGCGCTGGCCGCCGCGCGCGCCGGGGTGCAGGTCGCGCTGGTCGAACGCTTCGGCTGTTTCGGCGGCAACATCACCACCGTGGGGGTCGAGGGTTTCGCCTGGTATCGCCACGAAAAGACCGTCGAGGCCGGCGGCATCGGCCGCGAATTCGAGGACCGCGCCAAGGCCATGGGCGCCGCCGTGCCGGAAAGCCAGTCGCTCAGCTACGAACTGGACAGCGAGGGCTTCAAGCTGGTCGCCGACCGGCTGGTCGAAGAGGCCGGCATCACGCCCATGCTGCACCGCATGTTCGTCGCCCCGATCATGCAGGGGGACCGCATCGCCGGCATCGTCACCGAATCCAAGGCGGGACGCGAGGCGATCCTGGCCCGCGTGGTGATCGACGCCACCGGCGACGCCGATATCGCCCACCGCGCCGGCGCGCCCGTGGCCCACCCGCCGCGCGAGGAGTTGCAAGCCGCCAGCGTCATGTTCCACCTCGCCGGCGTCGACAAGGCCCGCTTCATGGCGGACGTCCGCGCCAATCCCCAGACCTATGCCGACTGGTCCACCGGCGAATGGACGGTCGAGACCGACGGCAAGGAAGACGCCATGTTCTCGCCCTTCCTGAAGCGCCCGTTCGAACAGGCCCGCAAGGCCGGCGTCATTCCCGCCGACCTGACCACCATCTCGGGCACCTGGGGCGCGATCCACGATACTGGCGAGATGACCTATATGAACCTCGTCCATCTGGCGAATTGCGACGGCACCGACCCCGCCGACCTGACGCATTTCGAAATCGAGGGCCGCCGCCAGGCGATGCTGGCGATCGAGGCGCTGCGCCGCTTCGCCCCGGGCTGCGAGGGCGCGCGGCTCAGGAATTTCGGCATGACCATCGGCATCCGTGACACCCGCAAGATCGACGCCGCCTATAACATGACCGAGGCCGACGTGCGCGGCCAGGCCCGGTTCGAGGACAGCATCGGCATCTATCCCGAGTTCATCGACGGCTATGGCATCCTGATCCTGCCCACCACCGGGCGTTACATGCAGATCCCCTATCGCTCGCTCTTGCCGCAACGGGTCAGGGGCCTTCTGGTCGCCGGCCGGGCAACCGGCGGCGACCGCGTGGCCCATGCCGCCACCCGCAACATGGCCTGCTGCGCCGTCTCGGGCCAGGGCGCCGGCGTGGCCGCGGCCCTTGCGGTGAAATCGGGGGCCGAGCTCGATGCGCTCGACATCGGCGCGGTGCAGGCCGAGCTGGTCCGCCACGGCGTCCGGATCGCCTGATCCGGGCGGCGCTACTCGGTCACCTTCTTCACGAATTGCGATTTCAGCCCCATCTGGCCGATGCCGGGCACCTTGCAGTCGATATCGTGGTCGCCCTCGACCAGGCGGATGCCGCGCACCTTGGTGCCCACCTTCACGACCGAGGACGAGCCCTTGACCTTCAGGTCCTTGATCACCGTCACCGTGTCGCCATCGGCCAGCACGTTGCCGACACTGTCGCGCACCACCAAGCCGCCCTCGCCGCCACCGGCCTCGGCCGACCATTCATGGCCGCATTCGGGGCACATATAAAGCGCGTCCACCTGATAGGTGAACGTCGATCCACAGTCGGGGCACGGGGGCAAGGTCTCGCTCATACCCGCGCCTTAGACCATAACCGCCGTGTTGGCCAGCCACCCGCCGCGCCGCGCCGTGCTGAAAATTCCGGCGCGCGCCCGCCATCGCCAGGCCGGCCCCGGCGGCCGCGCCGGAAAGGCTGGCCCGCCTGCCCGGGATCGGCGATACTCGGCCGTAACGGCAACCAGCAGGCAAATCACCGATCATGGCAATCTATGCAAGCATCCACCATGTGACCCACTATACCTATGATCGCCTGGTGACGCTGTCGCCCCAGATCATCCGCCTGCGCCCGGCGCCGCATTCGCGCACCCGCGTGCTGTCGCATTCGCTCAAGGTCTCGCCCACGGGGCATTTCGTCAACCACCAGCAGGACCCCTACGGCAACTGGCTGTCGCGCTTCGTCTTCCCCGAGCCGGTGCGCGAATTCAAGATCGAGGTCGATCTGGTCGCCGACATGACGGTCTATAACCCGTTCGATTTCTTCGTCGACGAAACCGCCGAGGAATGGCCCTTCTCCTATCCCGCCGACCTGCATGACGACCTGGTGATCTATCGCACCCCCGAGGCCGAGGGCCCGCTTCTGGCCCAGTTCATCGGCCGGATCAGCTATGACCAGACCAACACGGTCGATTTCCTGGTGGCGCTGAACCGCCAGGTCTCGCAAGAGGTCGATTACACCATCCGCATGGAGCCCGGCGTCCAGACGCCCGAGGAGACGCTGACCGCGAAACGCGGCTCGTGCCGCGATCTGAGCTGGCTTCTGGTCCAGGTGCTGCGCCACCTGGGCTTTGCCGCGCGCTTCGTCTCGGGCTATCTGATCCAGCTCACCCCCGATCTGAAATCGCTCGACGGCCCCTCGGGGACCGAGGTCGACTTCACCGACCTGCACGCCTGGGTCGAGGTCTATCTCCCCGGCGCCGGCTGGGTCGGGCTCGACCCGACCAGCGGGCTTCTGACCGGCGAAAGCCATATCCCGCTGGCCGCCACCCCGCATTACCGCAACGCCGCCCCCATCGCCGGCGGCTTCTCCAGCGCCGGCACGCCCGAGGTGGGGTTCCACTTCGACATGCAGGTCGCCCGCGTGTCCGAACATCCCCGCATCACCAAGCCCTTCTCGGACGAGGCCTGGGCGCGGCTCAACACGCTGGGCGCCAAGGTCGACGCCGACCTCGCCGCCGGCGACGTGCGCCTGACCATGGGGGGCGAGCCGACCTTCGTCTCGATCGACGATTTCGAAAGCGCGAATGGAACACCGCCGCCGTCGGCCCGATGAAACGCGGGTTGGCCGACAAGCTCATCCGCCGCCTGCGCGACCGCTTCGCCCCCGGCGGCTTCCTGCATTACGGCCAGGGCAAATGGTATCCCGGCGAAACCCTGCCGCGCTGGACCTTCTCGCTCTACTGGCGCCGCGACGGCAAGCCGGTCTGGGCGGACGAGGCCCTGATCGCCGCCGAGGACGCCCAGACCGGCGCCGATGCCGCCGCCTCGGGCGCCTTCCTTGCCGGCATGGCCGACAAGCTGGGGCTGATCCCGATTTCGTGATCCCGGCCTACGAGGACCCGGCCGAATGGATCCTCAAGGAAGGCAACCTGCCGGAAAACGTCACCCCCGAGAACTCGAAACTGAAAGACCCCGAGGAGCGGGCCCGCATCGCCCGCGTCTTCGAACGCGGGTTGACCGAACCCGCCGGCCATGTCCTGCCGGTGCAGCGCTGGCAGGCCCGGGCGGTGCCGGGGCAGCATGTCTGGCGCTCCGAGAAATGGAAGCTCCGGCGCGGCAAGGTCTTCCTGGTCCCGGGCGACAGCGCCGTGGGCTATCGCCTGCCGCTCGGCACCCTGCCCTACCTGCCGCCGTCGCAGTTCCCCTATACCAACATCGCCGACCCGACCGAACCGCGCGGCCCCCTGCCCGATTACCACGACGAGGCCGGCGCCGAGCTGCCCGAGGCCACCCCGGGCCACAGCCAGCCGGTCTCGGCCCCGGCGGCGCAATCGGCCCGCCAGGACGTGATCGAGCAGGAGCTGGGCCCGATCGGCGGCGCCGTCCGCACCGCCATCTCGGTCGAACCGCGCGACGGACGGCTCTGCGTCTTCATGCCCCCGGTCGAGGATGTCGAGGCCTATCTCGACCTTCTCGCCGCGGCCGAGGCGACGGCGAAGGACATGGGCCTGCCCATACATATCGAAGGCTACGCCCCGCCGCATGACCCGCGCCTCAACGTCATCCGCGTCGCCCCCGACCCCGGCGTGATCGAGGTCAACATCCACCCCGCCCACAGCTGGGAGGATTGCGTCGCCACCACCGAGGCGATCTATGAAGAGGCGCGGCAATGCCGGCTCGGCGCCGACAAGTTCATGATCGACGGCCGCCACACCGGAACGGGCGGCGGCAACCATGTCGTCGTCGGCGGCGAAACCCCGAATGACAGCCCCTTCCTGCGCCGCCCCGACCTGCTGAAATCGCTGATCCTGATCTGGCAGCGGCACCCGTCGCTCTCCTATCTCTTCTCGGGGCTCTTCATCGGCCCGACCTCCCAGGCGCCGCGCATCGACGAGGCCAGGCACGACACGCTCTACGAGCTTGAGATCGCCCTGGCCCAGATCGCCGCGCCGGGGCACGGCCCCGAGACCCCGCCCTGGCTGATCGACCGGCTGCTCAGGAACATGCTGACCGACGTCACCGGCAACACCCACCGGGCCGAGATCTGCATCGACAAGCTCTTTTCCCCCGACGGCCCCACCGGCCGGCTGGGCCTGGTCGAGTTCCGCGGCTTCGAGATGCCGCCGCATCCGCGCATGAGCCTGGCGCAGCAGCTTCTGCTGCGCGCCATCATCGCCCGCGCCTGGAAGGCGCCCGTCACCGGCACGCCGGTGCGCTGGGGCACGGTGCTGCACGACCGCTACATGCTGCCGCATTACCTGTGGCGCGATTTCCTCGACCTCCTGGCCGATCTCGCGTCCCATGGCTATGACATCGACCCGGTCTGGTACGAGGCCCAGGCCGAATTCCGCTTCCCCTTCTGTGGCGAGGTCGAGGTCGAGGGCATCAAGCTGGAACTGCGCCAGGCGCTGGAACCCTGGCACGTTCTGGGCGAAACCGGCGCCATCGGCGGGACGGTGCGCTATACCGACAGCTCGGTCGAACGGCTCCAGGTCCGGCTGACCGCGCCCTATCCCGACCGCTACCGGGTGATGTGCAACCGCCGCCCGGTGCCGCTGACGCAGACCGAAACCTCGGGCGAGGCGGTCGGCGCGGTGCGCTTCAAGGCCTGGCAGCCGCCCGAGGCGCTGCACCCGGTGCTGCCGATCAACGCACCGCTCAGTTTCGACATCTACGACGACTGGTCGGGCCGGGCGATCGGCGGCTGCACCTATCACGTCGCCCATCCCGGCGGGCGCAACTATGAGACCTTCCCGGTCAATGGCAACGAGGCCGACGCCAGACGGCTTGCGCGTTTTGAACCGTTTGGTCATAGTTCCGGCGCCTACCGCCCGGCGCCCGAACGCCCCCACCCCGAGTTTCCGATGACGCTCGACCTCAGACGCCCGCCCACGGCCACCTGATACGACCGCAAGACCAGAACCAGGACCGCCCGCCGAATGACGACCCCGCTCGCCCCCGATGGCCCCGACAGCCCGGCCCTGCCGCGGATCGTCGCCGGCTATCGCCCCCAGCCTGGCGTCGCGGACGAACTTTACGACGGCAGCGGCGCGATGCGGCCGGTCTGGCGGCCGCTGATCGAGCATCTGTCGCGGCTCGATCCGGACGAGGTGGAAGAGCATTTCGCCCGCGGCACCGACTATCTGCGCGACGCCGGGGTCTATTTCCGGCAGTATTCGGCCAGCCCCGCACCCGAGCGCGACTGGCCGCTCAGCCCGGTGCCGGTCATTCTGCACGAAAGCGAATGGGCCACGATCTGCGACGGGCTGACCCAGCGCGCCGACCTGCTGGAACGGGTGATGGCCGACCTCTATGGCCCGGCCGATCTGGTCGCCCAGGGCCACCTCCCGGCCGAGCTGATCGCCCGCTGCCCCGGCTGGCTGAGACCGCTGGTCGGGGTGCGGCCGGCCTCGGGGTATTACCTGCACCAGCTGTCGTTCGAGATCAGCCGCAATCCCGACGGGTCCTGGTTCGTGCTGGGCGACCGGGCCCAGGCGCCCTCGGGCTCGGGTTTCGCGCTGGAGAACCGCATCGCCACCAACCGGATCTTCAACGACCTGTCGCAGCGCGCCAATATCCATCGCCTGGCCCGCTTCTTCCGCGCCTTCCGCGCCGCGATGGACGCCCTGCCCGGCGCCCGTTCGGGCCGCTCGGCCATCCTGACGCCGGGGCCGGGCAATGCCAGCTATTTCGAGCATACCTATATCGCCCGCTACCTCGGGCTGATGCTTCTGGAAGGCGAGGACATGATCGTCGAGGGCGGTCAGGTCATGGTCCGCACGGTCGAAGGGCCGCAGCCGCTGGGCACGATCTGGCGCAAGCTCGACGCCGAATATACCGACCCGCTGGAACTGCGCGAGGATTCGCATCTCGGCACGCCCGGACTGGTCAACGCCCTGCGCGGCGGCGCCGTCAACATGATCAACGCGCTGGGCGCCGGCGTGCTGGAAATGCGCGCGATGATGGCCTTTCTGCCGAAGATCAGCGAAGTGCTGACCGGCGCGCCGCTGAAGCTGCCCAATATCGCCACCTGGTGGTGCGGTCAGGAGGCCGAGCGCGCCTATGTCAAGGCCAATGCCCGGGCGATGATGATCGGCGGCGCGCTCGACCTCGATCTGCCGATGGATATCGGCGCCGCCACCGCCGCCGGCAGCGCCGTCCGTCCCGGCGCGCATGACAGCATCGCCGACTGGATCGAGGCCGAGGGCAGCCTGCTGGTCGGCCAGGAGATGGTCACGCTCGACCGCGCCGGCCTGGGTCGAGGGCCGGCTGATGCCGCGCCCGATGACGGTGCGGGTGACCGCCGCGCGCACCGCGCTGGGTTGGGTCTTCCTGCCCGGCGGCTATGCCCGCTTCGGCTCGGCCGACGATGCCCGCGCGCTGGCGATGCAGCGCGGCGGCTCGGTCGCCGATGTCTGGGTCGTGGGCGATGCGCCGCGCCCGCCCGAAACCCTGCTCGAACGCGGCGGGCTGCACCGGGTCGCCCCCGAACCGCTGCCCAGCCGCGCCGCCGAAAACCTCTATTGGCTCGGCCGCTATGTCGAACGGGCCGAAACCGCCTTCCGGCTGGTGCGCGCCTATCACCTGCGCCTGGCCGAAACCGGCGACCCCGAGGCGCCCCGCCTGGCGGCGCTGGCCAGTTACATGCGCGGCCTCGATATCGACCCCGAAATCACCATACCGCCCGCGCTAACCGCGCTGATCGGCTCGGCCCGGACCTGCGCCGGCAAGGTCCGCGACCGGTTCTCGACCGATGGCTGGAATGCGCTCGAGGACCTGGCCAAGACGCTCGACCAGATGACCCGCAGCGCCCGCCCGGGCGACGATTGCGCCCGCGCCATGGGGGTTCTGCTGCGCAAGATCACCGGCTTCTCCGGCCTGGTGCACGAGAACATGTATCGCTTTCCCGGCTGGCGCTTCCTGGCCTTCGGCCGGGCGCTGGAGCGGGCCGACGCGCTGGCGCTGATCCTGCTGGACTTCGCCGACCCCGAGGCCACCCAGGGCGCCGCCGACATCGCCATCGAACTGGGCGACAGCACCATGACCCACCGCCGCCGCTATCGCGGCGAAGCCTCGCCGGCCACCGTGCGCGACCTTCTGGGCTGCGACGGGCTGAACCCCCGCTCGATCCTCTATCAGCTGAACGAGATGGTGGCGCTGGCCGCCGGCCTGCCCGTGCCCCCCGGCGACGGCCGCGACGGCCGCCCCGGCCGCACCCTGCGCGCGCTCCTGCCGCTGCAGGCGCTCTTCGCCGTCGCCACCCCCGACGACCTGCCCGCCGAGGTCCTGAACGGCCTGCGCGCCGAACTGGCCAAGACCTCGGACCTGCTGTCCTCGGACTATCTGCGATAGGGGCCGGCCATGCGTTACGATATCTCGCTCCGGGTCGAATACGACTACGACACCGCCTCGGACCATGCCCGCACCCTGTTGCACCTGCTGCCGCGCCACATCCCCGGCCGGCAGGAGGTGATCGCCAGCCTGCTCAGCATCGACCCACCGCCCCCGGAACGCTCCGACGGCAGCGATTTCTTCGGCAATGCCGCCAGCTGGATCGCCTTCCACGACCCGATCGAGAACATCTCGCTCAGCCTCAAGGCCCAGATCGGCCAGATCGCGGCCCCGCCGCAGATGGACATCTCGCCCCGGCTCGACCGGCTGGCGGACGAGATCGCCGGCCAGCACAGCCTGATGCCGGACGCGCCGCACCACTATCTCGGCCCGTCGCCCCGGGTCGCGCTCAGCCCGGCGATCACCGACTTCGCGCGGGGTCATGCCGCGCCGGGGGCCAGCACGCTTCAGGCGGTGCTGGCGATCGGCGGCGCGCTTCACGCCGAGATGGAGTTCGACGCCGAGGCCACCGATGTCGCCACCGCCCCGGAGGCGGCCTTCGCCCAGCGAAGCGGCGTCTGCCAGGATTTCAGCCATATCCTGATCGCCGCCCTGCGCGGCCTCGGCATCCCCGCCGGCTATGTCTCGGGCTTCCTGCGCACCACGCCGCCGCCGGGCCAGCCCCGGCTGGAAGGCGCCGACGCGATGCATGCCTGGGTGCGGGCCTGGTGCGGCGCCCGCATGGGCTGGGTCGAGTTCGACCCGACCAACGACACCATCGCCGGCGACGGCCATATCGTCTGCGCCTATGGCCGCGACTATGCCGATGTCTCGCCGGTGCGCGGCACGCTGCGCTCGTCCGGCGGGCACGAGACCCAGCATTTCGTCGACGTGGTGCCGGTGCCCTAGGCCGAACGCGGGGCCGCGCGGCCCCGCATCACGCGGGCGCGCGCCCGCGTGTCCCGGCCCGCACCCGATGCTCCGAACCGGCCGCGCAAGCAACCTGACAAAAAAGTAAGGCTGCGGACAAACCCCGCACAGCCCGCCTGCCTATCTGGACGATATCCGCACCCCACGGCCCGATGCCCGAACGCCCCGGCCTCGGCGACAAGACCGAGACCGCCCACACTCGGAACGGCACCGCCTGACCCCGCGTCCGCCTTGCACCTTCCCCGGCTGGGCGGCAAGTTCGCCGCGACCCGATTGCCAGGGCCAGCACCGACCCAACGAACAGGAGCTTCCCGATGCGCCGCAAGGGCCTTCTCATCGCCGCCGCCATTCTGGCCCTCGCCGCCGGGCTTGGCGCCTATTGGCGCTATACCGCACTCTACCCTTCGACCCACGATGCCTATGTCCAGGCCCATATCGTCACCGTCGCGGCACAGCTGACCGGCAAGGTCACCGCCGTGCATGTGGCCGAAAACCAGCGCGTCGCCGCCGGCGATCCGCTCTTCGATCTCGACGATACCACCTATCGCCACACCGTCGCCCAAGCCCGGGCCGAGGCCGACGCCGCCAGCGATGCCATCGCCGCCGGCCAGCAGGCGGTCGAGGCCGCCCGCGCCCGTCAGGCCGCCGCCGCCAGCGCCCGAAGCAGCGTCGAGGCCAAGCTCTCGCGCACCGAGGCGCTGTTCAAGCAGGGCAATGTCGCCCAGGCCGCGCTGGACGATGCCCGCACCAGCGCCGCCCAGGCCCAGGCCGATCTCGATGCCGCCCATTCGGGCCTCGCCACCGCCCAGGCCACGCTGAAGACCAGCCGCGACACGCTGGCCGCCGCCCGGGCGCGGCTGGCCAATGCCGAAACCGACCTCGCGCGCACCCATGTCGCCGCGCCGGTCGATGGCTGGGTCACCAACCTCTCGCTCAGGCCCGGCAGCGCGGTCACCGCCTATGCGCCGCTCTTCGCGCTGGTCGACCCGTCCGAATGGTGGATCGAGGCCAATTTCCGCGAAACCGACCTGCCGCGCATCCTGCCGGGCCAGCCGGTCACGGTGACGGTCGACATGCTGCCGGGGCGCAGCTTCTCCGGCCATGTCGGCTCGGTCGCGCATGGCTCGGGCGCCACCTTCGCGCTGCTGCCCGCCGAAAACGCCAGCGGCAACTGGGTCAAGGTCACCCAGCGCTTCGCCGTGCGCATCCCGCTGGATCAGGCGGGCGACGCCGGCCTGCGCGTCGGCGCCAGCGCCATGGCCCGGGTCGACACCACCGCCGACGCCACCGCGGCCGGCCACGGGCAATGACCGCCCCGGCCGAACCCTCGCCCCCGGCCGGCGCCGCCGCCCGGACCACGGCTCAGGCCGCCGCACAGGCCGCCCCGATCGCCATCGTCATCGCCGTGGTGCTCTCGGCGGTGCTCGAGGTGCTCGACTCGACCATCGTCAACGTCGCCCTGCCGCATATCAAATCGGCCTTCGGCGCCACCACCGACCAGACCACCTGGATCCTCACCTCCTATATCGTCTCGGCCGTGGTGGTGATGCCGCTGACCGGCTTCATGGCCCGCCGCATCGGCCGCAAGCGCCTGATCCTCACCGCGATCTCGGGCTTCGCCGTGTTCTCGGCCCTTTGCGGCCTGTCCTGGAGCCTCGGCTCCATGGTCGCCTTCCGCCTCGGCCAGGGCATGTTCGGCGCCTTCCTGATCCCGCTGTCGCAATCCATCCTGTTCGACAGCTTCCCCAAGGAAAGACGCGGCCAGGCGATGGCGATGTTCGGCCTCGGCGTGGTCGTGGCCCCGGTCATGGGCCCCACCGTCGGCGCAGTGCTGATCGACAGCTTTTCCTGGCGCATGGTCTTCTTCGTCAACCTGCCGGTCGCCGCGCTGGCGTTGTCGCTGCTGGCGGGCGAGCTGCCGGATGACGATCCCGAGAAACTGCGCATCGACTGGACCGGCCTCCTCCTGATGGCCACCGGCATCGGCGCGCTGCAATTCATGCTCGACCAGGGCCAGAGCCGCGACTGGTTCGCCTCGCACCTCATCCAGACGGCCACCCTTGTGGCGGCCGTGGCCGGCGCCGCCTTCCTGATCCGCGGCATGGCCCGGCGCGACAATATCGTCGACCTGCGGCTCTTCACCGACCGCAACTATGCCGCCTCGACCGCCATCATCGCCGGGTTCGCGGTGTCGATGTTCGGCACCATCGCCATCCTGCCGCTCTTCGTGCAGGGGCTCTTGGGCTATCCGGTGCTGCAGGCGGGCTACCTCTTCATCCCGCGCGGGCTGGCGGCGGGGGTGTCGATGGTGCTGACCGGCGCCGTCCTCGTCGGCCGCTTCGATCCGCGCGCCCTGGCCGCCGTCGGCATCCTTCTGACCGCCGCCTCGAACTTCCTGATGGGCCGGCTCAACCTCGACGCCAGCTTCTGGCAGATCGCCTGGCCCGGCGTCGTGGCCGGCGCCGGCATGGGGCTCGTTTTCGTGCCGCTCTCGACGCTCGCCTTCGACCGCATCGACCAGGCCCGCCAGGACGAGGCCTCGGGCCTCTACGGCGTCACCCGCCAGCTCGGCTCGTCGATCGGCATCGCCATCGTCGGCGCCATGATCGTGCGCGGCATCGGGGTCGAGACCGCCCAGCTCGGCGCCCATGTCACCGCCTTCTCCGAACCCGCCCGCGCCCTGCTGGCGCCGCTCGGCCTGACGCCCGAAACCCCCGAAGGCGCCGCCGTGCTGTCACAGCAGATCGCCCGCCAGGCGGCGCTGCTCTCCTACCTGCGCACCTTCGACATCCTCGGCTGGGTGGCGGTGGCGCTGCTGCCGCTCCTGTTGCTGACCACCCGCCCGGTCCACACCCGGCGCGGCGCACCGGCGCACTGAGCCGGCCACCGGCGGCAAATCCCCAACCTGACAATTTTGTAAACCCCGGGCGAGGCAGGGCACAGCCGCGCCCCCTATCTCGGTCTCACGATCAAGCAAAGGAGACTGAAGATGAAACTGACCAGGAAAATCGCGACAGCCACGATGGTTGCCCTGCTTTCTTCGACCTCCCTGGCCGCCTATGCGGCGACCGAGGCCGCGCCGGGCTATCGGACCCAGCCGGGCATGTTGCAGACCGCCGACGAGGCGGCCACCGCGCTCGCCCAGATCCACGCCGCGCGGGTGGCGCTCTTCGACAACGACATCGAGACGGCCAAGAGCCAGCTCGGCGAAGCCCGCAGCCACTTCCTCGACGCCGAGAAGAAGTTCAACGACATCACCATCGGCGACACCGAGAACCCCGAAAGCGCCGACCGCTACCTGCCGTTCGACGTCTCGGTCGCGCTGGACGAGGATTTCGTGGTGACGCCCGAGAACAAGACCGCGCTCGACACCGCCAACCAGCAGGTCAGGAACGGCGACAAGGACAGCGCCATCGAGACCCTGAACCTGGCCCGGATCGACGCCAACCTCTCGGCGGCGCTCTTGCCGGTGGCCGACGTCACCACCCATCTCGACAAGGCCCAGACCTTCATGGACGAAGGCAAGTATTTCGACGCCAACGTGGCGCTGAAGGCGGTCGAGGATTCGATCCTGATCCGCAGCTACACCATCGACGCGATCCCCCAGCAGGGCACGCCGGCAACCAACTGACCCTCTCTGCCTCGTTTCTCCAGACCTGGCCCCGGTCCTCGGATCGGGGTCTTTTTTAGGCCCGGCGCCGCACCCTCCTGCCGGGACACGGCACAAGACCCAGCCCCGTCACACCACTCACCCCTTTCATCTTTCCCCAAATACTCGATCCGCACCCGCCACATCCCACACCCGCCGGACCGTTCCGCACACCGCCGGTTTCGGCCGCGCGGGGCGGGTGGGAAAGACCGCCCCCACCCCCGGGCGCAGCAGCGAAGGGGAGCGCGGCCCGAAACCGGCGCGCAAAGGCGCACCCACCCGTGCCGGCAGATCCATACGAAACTCTCTCAGGACAGCAGGATCGGACCCCGGCGCACCGCCAGCACAACCAGCGCCGCCGCCGTCGCCATCAGGTTGCCGCCCAGCAGCCATTCGAGCGTGCGGCCCGACATCGCGGGCCAGTCCCAGAACACCGCCAGCCCGAAGACCAGCGCCAGCGCCCCGCTCGACACCAGCGGCCCGCCGCCGGGCAGGCGCGCCCCCGAACAGGATGGCAAACACGCCCCCGGTCAGAAACCCCAGCCCGGCCACCAGCGCCAGCGCCTCGACGCCGCCGCCCGGAACGGCCCCCGCCGCCAACGCCGCCGCCGCCAGCCCGGCGAACCCCGCCAGCGCCGGCCTGGCCTCCGGCACGCCGCGCATCGCGCGCGCCAGCGCCGCCCCCAGCGCCGCCCACAGCACCAGCGTCAGATCGACCCCGGCCGCCCCGCGCGGCGCCGGCAGCCAGGGCAGCAATGCCGCGAACCCGCCCAGCGCGGCGAATCCCAGGCCCAGCGCCAGAAACCGCCGGCCGGACACCACGCCGCCCGGGCCGGCCGAGGGCGACATGTGCGAAGACGGGAAGGATCGGGTCATGGCAACCTCGCGCGCGGCAAGCGGTTGGGAAACGGGTCACACCCAATCAGCCCGTCCCGCCTGCCCTCCGCCTCGCCCCAGGTTTACAAATTCGTAAGTGGCCTTGACCCCCGGCCTGTGGAATCATCCCCCGGAAACCAGGGCCCAAACCGGAGACCATGCCCGCCGTGAAGATCCTGCTCGCCGAAGACGATGCCGAACTGGCCGCCTATATCCGCGCCGGGCTCGAAGAGGAGGGCCACAGCGTCGAGCATTTCGCCGACGGCCGCGATGCCCTGACCTTCTGCCTCTACACCCCCTGCGACCTGGCCATCCTCGACCGGATGATGCCCGGCATGGACGGGGTCTCGGTGGTCAAGGCCCTGCGCGCCGCCGGATCGGACATGCCGGTGCTGTTCCTCACCGGCCTCGCCGATGTCGACAACCGGGTCGAGGGCCTCTCGGCCGGGGGCGACGATTACCTGACCAAGCCCTTCCACTTCGCCGAACTGACCGCCCGCATCGCCGCCCTCACCCGGCGCAAGACCGGCGGCGCGGCCGAGGTGACCGCGCTCGCGGTTCACGATCTCGAGCTCGACCTGCTGGCCCGCACCGCCCGCCGCCAGGGCCGGGTGATCGAGCTGCAGAACAAGGAATTCCAGCTGCTCGAGGTGCTGATGCGCAATGCCGGGCGGGTGCTGACCCGCACCATGCTGCTCGACCGGGTGTGGAATTTCAGCTTCGAACCCAACACCACCGTGCTGGAAACCCATATGAGCCGGCTTCGGGCCAAGATCGACAAACCCTTCGACGTGCCGCTGATCCACACCATCCGCAACATGGGCTATTCCCTGCATGGACCGCGCTGACATCCTGTCGGGGGCGGCCTTCCGGGCGGTGCTGCGCTCGGCCATGGGCTTCGTCCTCATCCTGGCGGTGATGTCGGCCCTGGCGCTGCGGCTGATCGACGACGCGCTGACCCGCGAGATCCGCCTCGCCGTGGGCGAAACCGAGACCAGCCTGAGCGAGATCTATCGCGACGACGGCGCCGAGGCGCTGCTGCACCAGGTCGAAAGCCTGGGCCGTGCGCGCGCGGGCCAACCCGGCCATGCCGGCTTCGTCCATGCCGTCTTCGATGCCGGCGGCACCCGCCTGGCCGGCCCGCCCGGCCTGCCACCCGCGCCGGCGGGGTGGGAGCGCCGCGCCCTGCCGGCGCCGGACGGCACGAAGGGCGATGCGCCCAAGGTCCTGCTCCATGCGCGGCCCCTGGGCGACTGGACCCTGGTCACCGCCGCCAGCCTCTCCAGCCTGCGCGCCGCCCAGGTCTCGGCCCTGCGCGGCCTTGCCGTCACCGGTTTTCTGGTGGTGCTGGCGATGCTGGCGGTGGGCTATGTCCTCAGCCGCGCCAGCCTGCGCAAGCTCAGGCGGATCGAGGCCACGCTCGACCTTGTGTCGCAGGGCGACGTCTCCGCCCGGATCGCGGCCGAGGACGACATGTCCCAGATCGCCCGCATCTCGCAGCGGATCGACGCCCATCTCGCCCGGCTCGAAACGCTGATGGGCGCCACCCGCCGCACCGCCGCCTCGGTGGCGCATGACCTGCGCAAACCGCTGGCGCGCGCCCGGCTGACACTCGACCGGGCGCTGGCCCGGGCCGAAGCCGGCCAGGATGCCCGGGCCGAGATCGAGGCCACCGCGGCCCAGCTCGACGCGCTCACGGGGATCATCGCCACCATCCTGCGCATCGCCCGGATCGAGGCGGGCGAGACCGGCGATACCGAGGCCAGCTTCGACCTCGCCGCGCTGCTCGACGAGCTGTTCGAGACCTACGAGCCGGTGGCCGAAGATGCCGGCCAGACGCTGCGCCTCGCCCTGCCCGCGCGGCCGCTCGCCCTGCGCGGCGACCGCGACATGATCGCCCAGATGGTGGTGAACCTGCTGCAGAACGCGCTGACCCATGCCGGGACGGGCGCCGCCATCACCCTCGCCGCCAGCCTTGACGACGACCGCGCCGTCACCCTCTCGGTCGCCGATACCGGCCCCGGCATCCCGGCCGGCGATCTCGACGCGGTGTTCGAGCCGTTCTTCCGCAGCGATACCGCCCGCACCCTCGAGGGCAGCGGCCTGGGCCTTGCGCTGGTCAAGGCCATCGCCACCCGTCACGGCGCGGCGATCACGCTCTCCGACACCGCCCCCGGGCTGGCGGTGCGGGTGCGGTTTGCCACCCCGTCGCCCCCCGGGCGCGCAAGGCCTTTCGAAAGGCCTTGAAAACGCGCTTTCGAAAGCGCGTGAAAGCCTTTTCGAAAAGGCTTCACCAAGCGCCTTCGAAGGCGCTTCCCGCAAGGCGCTTCGAAGCGCCTTGCCCCGCCCTCAGCCCGCGCCCAGCCTCTCGGCCAGACGCTCCAGCATCGCCAGGCATTGCTCCATCTGGTCGATGCTGACGAACTCGTCCGCCTTGTGCGCCTGCTCGATCGAGCCCGGCCCGCAGACCACCACATCCATCCCGAGGCTCTGGAACAGCCCAGCCTCGGTCCCGAACGGCACCACATCGGCCCCGTTGGCGCCGGTCAGCTCGGCCACGATCCGCCGCGCCTCGTTGGCCTCCGCCGGCACCAGCCCCTCGACCTCGCCCACCGTCTCGGTCTCGATCCGCGCGCCCGGGAAGACGGCCCGCATCGCCGGCAGCAACTCGCCCTCGCAAAAGGCCTTCAGCTCGGCCTTGACGAAATCCGCGTCGCCGGGCTGAACCGGCCGCATCTCCCACTCGACCTCGGCCCGCGCGGCGATGACGTTATGCGCCACCCCGCCCTTCATCGCGCCCACATTCACCGTGGTCCAGGGCGGCTCGAACCGGCCGCCTTCCGGCGCGCGCAGCCGCAGCGCGTCCTTCAGCCCCAGCAGGCGCGTGACATAGCGCACCGCGTATTCCACCGCGCTGACACCACGCTCGGGCCAGGACCCATGCCCCTCGAGCCCATGAAAATGCGTGGTATATTCATAGCACCCCTTGTGCCCCTCGATGATCCGCATCGAGGTCGGCTCGCCGATGATCCCCACCGCCGGGCGAATGCCCTTCACCCGCAGCGCCTCGACCAGATGACCGGCGCCGATGCAACCGGTCTCCTCGTCATGGGTGAAGGCGAAATGCAGCGGCCGGTCCGTCACCCGCGCGGCAAAGACCGGCGCCATCGCCAGACAGGCAGCAATGAAACCCTTCATGTCGCAGCTGCCGCGCCCGAACCATTTGCCATCCGCCTCGGTCAGCGCGAAGGGCTCGACCGTCCAGGGCTGATCCGCCGCCGGCACCACGTCGGAATGGCCCGACAGCAGGATACCGCCATCGACCTCGGGCCCCAGCGTGGCAAAGAGGTTGGCCTTGTCGCCGCTTTCGTCGCGGAACACCTCGACCTTCGCGCCCACCGCCTCCAGCCGCTCGGCCAGAAAGGCGATCATCTCCAGATTGCTGTCGGTCGACACCGTGGGGAAGGCGATCAGCCGCTCCAGGATCGCCCGGGTCTCATCCAGCCGGTCCATCACAGCGCCTTCACGAACAATTGCCGCTCGACATCGCACAGGCATTCGGCCGCGCCCTCCTCGCGGATCAGGATCGTCTCGGTGGTCTCCAGCCCCCAGGTCTCCATCCACAGGGCCGGCATGAAGTGGAACACCATGCCCGGCTCCAGCACCGTCTCGTCCTCGCTCCGGATCGAGGCCGTCCTCTCGCCCCAGTCGGGCGGATAGCTCAGGCCCACAGGGTATCCCATCCGCCCCGACCGTTCGATCCCGTGCTTCGCCAGCACCGCCATGAAGGCATCGGCCACATCCGCCGTGCGGTTGCCCGCCCGCGCCGCCCGAAGCCCCGCCTCGATCCCCTCCATCTGCGCCGCCTCCGCCCGGCGCATGTCGTCCGAGGGCGTGCCCAGGAACACCGTCCGGCACAAGGGCGCGTGATAGCGGCGATAGCAGCCCGAAAGCTCGAAGAACGTGGCCTCGCCGGCCTTCATCGGCGCGCCGTTCCACGTCAGATGCGCGGCGGTGGCATCCAGCCCCGAGGGCGTCAGCGGCACGATCGCCGGGTAATCGCCCCAATCCTCGCCGACGCCGGTGATCCCGGCATGGACGATATCGGCCACCAGATCGTTCTTGCGCACCCCGGGCGCGGCCCGCTCGATGGCGGTGCGAATGACCTTCCCGGAAATCCGCGCCGCCTTGCGGATGAACCCGATCTCCTCGCCCGATTTCACCAGCCGCTGCCAGTTCACCAGCGCGGTGGCATCGACGAAGCGCGCCCCCGGCAGCTCCTCGCCCAGCACCGCATGGGCCTTGGCCGAGTAATAGTAATTCTCCATCTCGACCCCGATCCGGGCCTTTTCATAGCCGAAGGCACGCAGATGTCCGGCCAGATCCTGCATCGGATGGCGCAGGGTCGATTGCACATAATGATCGCCGTATCCGATGATATTGGCCGCATCCATCCACACCGTCCGGCCGGCGCCGACCGAATCCATATAGCGGCCCCACCAGACCGGCTCGCCCTCCTGCGGCACGATCACGCCCTGATGGACATAGAACGACCAGCCGTCATAACCGGTCAGCCAGGCCTGGTTCGACGGGTCGGTCACGAACAGCACATCCAGCCCGGCCGCGGCCATCGCCGCCCGCACCTTTTCCAGCCGCCGCGCATATTCCCCCGCGCTGAATGGCGCAATTCCGTCCCGCATGTTCCGGCTCCCCTGCTGTCGCGGTTCAACCCGCGCCCCTGTCATGCCAGAGTTGCGCCAATCGCCATTTGACACAAGCGACGAAATCCCGCCAAGCTGCGGCGGATTTCCGAAACGAGGCCCCCCATGCCCGCCCCCCTTTCCCTCTGGGACAGCACCTCGGCCGAACCCGCCCTCGGCCAGCCGCTCGGCGGCGATGCCACTTGCGATCTGGCCATCGTCGGCGGTGGCTTCACCGGCCTCTCCACCGCGCTCCACGCCGCCGAACGCGGGTTGTCGGCGCATGTTCTGGAAGCGAAATCCATCGGTTACGGCGGATCGGGGCGCAATGTCGGCTATGTCAATGCCGGCCTCTGGCTGCCGCCGCAGGATGTCGCCTCGATCCTCGGCGAAGCCACCGCCGCGCCGCTGATCCGCACCCTGGGCGAGATGCCGGCCTATGTGTTCGAGCTGATCGAGAAACACCAGATGCGGGCCGAACCCAGCCGGGGCGGCACCATCCACGCCGCCCATTCGCCACGCGGGTTTCAGGACCTCAGGCGCCGCGCCGAAGGCTGGCAAAAGCTCGGCGCGCCGGTCGAGTTGCTGGATGCCGCGGAAACCACCGCCCGCACCGGATTGCAGGGCTTTCACGGCGGACTTCTGGACCGCCGCGCCGGCACCATCAACCCGATGGGCTATGTGCGCGGCCTCGCCCGCGCCGCGCTCGCTGCCGGGGCGCGGATTTCCATCGACACCCCCGCCACAGCCCTGACCCGCGACGGCGATCTCTGGCGCCTCACCACCCCGCGCGGCAGCCTCACCGCGCGGCATGTGGTGCTGGGCACCAATGCCTATAGCGACGCGCTCTGGCCCGGGCTCAGCCGGACCTATACCACCATCCCCTTCTTCCAGCTGGCGACCGAGCCGCTGGGCCCGCGCGCGGCCGAGATCCTGCCGCAGGGCCATGGCCTCTGGGACACGGCGCCGATCATGCTGTCGCTCCGGCGCGACGCGGCGGGGCGGCTGATCGTCGGCTCGATGGGCGCGGTGCATGGCGGCACGCACGGGCTGTCGCGGCTCTGGGCGGCGCGCAAGCTGGCGAAACACGTCCCCGGCCTCGGCCCCGTGACCTTCGACGAGGCCTGGCATGGCCGCATCGCCATGACCCCCGACCATGTCTTCCGCATCCACCGCCTGGCGCCCGGCCTCTTCGCCCCCATCGGCTATAACGGCCGCGGCATCACCACCGGCACCATGTTCGGCAAGGCCCTGGCCGAACATCTGACCGGCGCCCCCGAAAGCGCCCTGCCGATCCCGATTTCCGAGCCGAAACCCATCGCCTTCCGTGGCGTGAAGACCGGCTTCTACCATACGGCCTTCGCCGCAAACCAGCTCTGGCGCACGCTTCGGCCCTGACGCGGTTGACGTCGATGCGCGAAAGCGCCTTCGAAGGCGCTTGCCGACGCAAATTCGAATTTGCGTGAACAAGGCCCTTCGAAGGGCCTTCAGAAACGCCTTCGAAAGGCGTTGCCACGCCCCGATCAAGGCCAGCCCCCGCACAAAGAAAAACGGCCCCGGATCGCTCCGGGGCCGCCTTCATTCTCAATTCGGTCAGGGCTTACACCAGATCGAAGCGATCCGCGTTCATCACCTTGTTCCAGGCCGCGACGAAATCGCCGACGAACTTGCCCGCATTGTCGGCCTGGCCATAGACCTCCGACAGCGCCCGCAGTTGCGAGTTCGAGCCGAACACCAGATCGACCCGCGTCGCCGTCCACTTCGCAGCGCCGCTGGCGCGGTCCTTGCCGGTGAAGGTGCCGTCGCCGTTGTCCGACCACGCCGTTCCCATATCCAGAAGGTTGGTGAAGAAGTCGTTCGACAGCGTGCCCACCTTGTCGGTGAAGACGCCATGCGCCGACCCGCCATGGTTGGCACCCAGCACCCGCAACCCGCCGACCAGCACGGTCATCTCCGGCGCCGTCAGGGTCAGAAGCTGCGCCTTGTCGATCAGCAGTTCCTCGGGCGAGATGGTGAACTCGGTCCGCTGCCAGTTGCGGAACCCGTCGGCCTGCGGCTCGAGATAGTTCATGCTCTCGACGTCGGTCATCTCGGCGGTCGCATCGCCACGGCCCAGGGTGCAGGCAACGGTCACGTCCTGCCCCGCAGCCTTGGCCGCCGCCTCGATGGCCGCCGCGCCGCCGATCACGATCAGGTCGGCCATCGACACGGGCTTGCCCGCCTGGATGCCTTCCAGAACGCCCAGCACGCGGGCCAGCTCGGCCGGCTCGTTCACCGCCCAACCCTTCATCGGGTCAAGCCGGATGCGCGCACCATTGGCCCCGCCCCGCATGTCCGACCCGCGGAAGGTCGAGGCCGAGGCCCAGGCCGTCTTCACCAGGTCCGAAATCGACAAGCCGCTGGCCAGAATCTCGGCCTTCAGCGCCGCCACGTCCAGATCGGGCGCGGTGGTCGACGCCGGGATCGGGTCCTGCCAGATCAGGTCTTCGGCCGGGATCTCGGGCCCGACATAGCGCGATTTCGGCCCCATGTCGCGGTGGGTCAGCTTGAACCAGGCGCGGGCATAGGCATCGGCGAAGACATCCGGGTTTTCCAGGTAATGCTTGGCGATCGGCCCATAGATCGGGTCATAGCGCATCGACATGTCGGCCGTGGTCATCGCCGGCGGATGCATCTTCGTCTTGTCGAAGGCGTCCACCACCATGTCCTCGGGCTCGACATCCTGGGCGATCCAGATATGCGCGCCTGCCGGGGTCTTGCTCAGCGCCCATTCGTATTTGAACAGCACCTTCAGATAGCCCATGTCCCAGGTCGTCGGATTGGGCTTCCACGCCCCTTCCAGGCCGCTGGTGATGGCGTCGCCGGCCTTGCCCGACCCGTGGGTCGAAATCCAGCCGAGGCCCATCTCCTCGATCGGCGCCGCTTCCGGCTCGGGGCCCACGGCGGTGGCCGGGCCGTTGCCGTGCATCTTGCCGAAGGTGTGGCCGCCGGCGGTCAGCGCCACGGTCTCGGCATCGTCCATCGCCATCCGCGCGAAGGTCTCGCGCACGTCGCGGCCCGAGGCCTCGATATCCGGATGCCGTTGGGCCCCTCGGGGTTCACATAGATCAGGCCCATCTGCACCGCGGCCAGCGGGTTTTCCAGATCACGCTCGCCGCTATAGCGGCTGTTGGGGTTGTCGTCCGAGGCCAGCCATTCGGTCTCCGACCCCCAATAGACGTCTTCCTCGGGCTCCCACACATCGGCGCGGCCGCCGGCGAAGCCGAAGGTCTTGAAGCCCATCGATTCCATCGCCACGTTGCCGGCCAGGATCATCAGGTCGGCCCAGCTGATCGCGTTGCCGTATTTCTGCTTCACCGGCCACAGCAGGCGCCGCGCCTTGTCGAGGTTGCCATTGTCGGGCCAGCTGTTCAGCGGCGCAAAGCGCTGCTGCCCGGTGCCGCCGCCGCCACGCCCGTCGGCGGTGCGATAGGTGCCGGCGCTGTGCCAGGCCATGCGGATGAAGAGCCCGCCGTAATGGCCGTAATCCGCCGGCCACCAGTCCTGGCTGTCGGTCATCAGCGCCACCAGGTCGCGCTTCAGCCCGTCATAGTCGATGGCGTTGAAGGCTTCCGAATAGTTGAAATCCGCACCCATCGGGTCGGATTTCTCCGAATTCTGCGCCAGGATGCGCAGGTTCAGCTGGTTCGGCCACCAGTCCTTGTTGCCGCGCATGCTGACGCTGGTTGCGCCATGTGCCACCGGGCACTTGCCTGCTGTCGATCCGTCCATCGGTCTCTCCCTTTCAATGGTGTTTCGGGTCACGGGGGCCGCCGGCACCCCGAAGGCACCCGCGACCAAATCTCTCTGCGGTGAAGTTCGGCGTCGGACCTCCGTCCGGCCCCGAAACGATTCTCCCTGTCTGGAATGACTCTAACAAAGCCTTGCGATTGGTTTAAGTTGCATTTCCTGATTGTCACGATAATTTCACCTTATGATCAACATCACCCTGAAACAGCTGCGCTATTTCGAATCGCTCGCCCGCCACGGCCATTTCGGCCGCGCGGCCGAGGCCTCGGCGATCTCGCAACCCGCCCTTTCGATGCAGATCAAGGAGCTCGAAGAGACGCTGGGCACGCCGCTTTTCGAACGCGGTCCGCGCCAGGTCCGCCTGACCGGCTTCGGCGAAGAGTTCCGCACCCGCGCCCGCGACATCCTGCGCTCGGTCGACGAACTGTCCGACCTCGCCCGCGCCGCCCGTGGCGCCGTCGCCGGGCGGCTCAGGATCGGGGTGATCCCGACCATCGCCCCCTATCTGCTGCCCCGCATCGTCTCCACCCTGACCCGGACCTATCCCGCGCTCGACATCCATGTCCGCGAAACCCTGACGCCCAAGCTCTTGGACGAACTGGCCGAAGGCCGGCTCGACACCGCCATCCTGGCGCTGCCCTCGGGCGGCGGCACCGCAGTCACCGAGGTGCCGCTCTTTACCGAAAACTTCGTGCTGATCCGCCCCCATGGCGACGACGACAAGCCGGTGCCCGACCGCAACGCCCTGCGCGAGATGCGCCTGCTCTTGCTGGAAGAGGGCCATTGCTTCCGCGACCAGGCGCTCAGCTTCTGCCACATGGGCCCAAGCAGCCCGCGCGAAGGGCTCGACGCCTCGTCGCTCTCGACGCTGGTGCAGATGGTCGATGCCGGCATCGGCGTCACCTTCATCCCCGAAATGGCGCTGCCGGTGGAAACCCGCTCGGCCAATGTCTCGGTCGCCCGCTTCCCCGAACCTCAGCCGGCGCGGCAGATCGGCATGGTCTGGCGCAAAACCTCGCCCCTGGCGACACAGCTGACCCAGATCGCCGAAACCGTCCGCGCCGCCGCGACCCCGGCGTAGGGCGGGGTTCACCCCGCCGTCCGCATCCGCGCCCGCCACCCCGGCGTAGGGCGGGGTTCACCCCGCCGCCCGCATCCGCGTCCGCCACCCCGTCGTAGGGCGGGGTTCACCCCGCCGCCCGCATCCGCGTCCGCCACCCCGTCGTAGGGCGGGGTTCACCCCGCCGCCCCGCCTCGTCCCGCCCGCCCCCGGGGCAGGCCCGGGGCGCGACGTTCCCGGTGTCGCCCGCCTGCGCCCTCTTCCACCATCGCGGCTTTCGCCCTAAGCTCGCCCCGCGAACAGGGAGCGCCGCCATGAAAGACTTCGACCGCAAGCCCTTCACCAATTCCCACTGGGGTGCCTATTGGGTCGAGACCGAGAACGGCCAGCCCAGCGCCCTGACCCCGTTCCAGGACGACCCCGACCCTTCGCCCATCGGCCAGGGGATGCTGCCCACCCTGCACGACGGGTTGCGCATCACCCGCCCCGCCATCCGGCGCAGCTGGCTGGAAGGCGGCCCCGGAACGGCGGGCGACAGGCGCGGGCAGGACGCGTTCGTCGAGGTCTCGTGGGACGAGGCCAACCGCCTGATCGCCGACGAACTGACCCGCATCCGCGACACCCATGGCAACCAGGCCATCTATGCCGGCTCCTATGGCTGGGCCAGCGCCGGACGCTTCCACCACGCCCAGGGCCAGCTGAAGCGCTTCCTCAACTGCATCGGCGGCTATACCTCCTCGGTCAACACCTACTCCTTCGCCGCGGCCGAGGTGGGTGGTGCCCCATGCCATCCTGGCGATTTCCGCGGCTTCCCGACCGCTATACCAGCTGGGACTCCATCGCCGAGAATGCCGAGACTCTTCGTCGCCTTCGGCGGCGTGCCGCTGAAGAACGGCCAGATCAGCCAGGGCGGCCTCGGCAACCATGTCCAGAAGGCGGGCGTTCTGAACGCCCATGCGAACGGCGTGAAATTCGTCAACATCTCGCCGCTGCGCTCGGACGTCCTCGATCAGGCCCAGGCCGAATGGCTGCCGATCCGCCCTCGACCGACGCCGCCCTGATGCTGGCGCTCTGCCATACGCTGCTCGATGAAGACCTGCACGACCGCGCCTTCCTCGACCGCTACACCGTCGGGTTCGACCGCTTCGCCGCCTACCTGACCGGCGCTTCCGACGGCACGCCCAAGGACGCCGACTGGGCCGCCCTGATCTGCGAGATCGAGGCTGAAACCATCCGCAGCCTCGCCCGCCGCATGGCCAAATCGCGCACCATGATCTCGATCGCCTATGCCCTCACCCGCCAGGACCATGGCGAACAGCCCCGGCACGCGGCCATCACGCTCGCTGCCATGCTGGGCCAGATCGGCCTGCCCGGCACCGGCGTGGGCTTCGGCTATTCGGCGATGAACCACACCGGCCTCAATCGCCGCGTCATCCCCTATGCCGCCTTCCGCAAGGCGCTAACCCGGTGAAGAGCCTTCATCCCCGTCGCCCGCGTCACCGACATGCTGGAAAACCCCGGCGGCAGCTGCGATTACAACGGCCGCACCCTAACCTATCCGGATGTGAAACTGGTCTGGTGGGCCGGCGGCAACCCGTTCCACCACCACCAGGACCTCAACCGCCTGCGCCGCGCCTGGGCCCGGCCCGACACGATCATCGCCAACGAATGGTGCTGGAACGCGCTGGCCCGCCATGCCGATATCGTGCTGCCCTGCACCACCGCGCTGGAACGCGACGACCTGTCGATGACGCCGAAGAATCCCTATACCTATATATGGACCAGGTGACCGAGCCGGTGGGCGAGGCGCGCGACGATCACGATCTTCCGTGGCCTCGCCGCCCGCCTGGGCGTGGAAGAGGCCTTCACCGAAGGCCGCACCGCAGCCGACTGGATCCGCTGGCTCTATGACGTCTCGCGCCAGGCGGCGGCACGCGCGGCGGGGTCGAACTGCCCTTCGACGAGCCTGCGCAGCACGGCTTCCACCGCGTCCCCGACCCCGAGAAGCAGGAGATCATGCTCGAAGGCTTCCGCGCCGACCCCGAGGGCAAGCCGCTGAAAACCCTCGGGCAAGATCGAGATCTTTTCCGAAACCATCGCCGGCTTCGGCTATGACGATTTGCCCCGCCATCCCGCCTGGCTGGAACCGCTGGAATACCTCGGCACGCCGGCGATGCGGCGCCGCCGCATGATCTCGAACCAGCCGGTGACGAAACCGCATTCTGTACCGATCAAGGGCCCGTCAGCCGCGCCGACCGGATCGACGGCCACGAACCCTTGCTGATGCACCTCCGGACGCCGCCGCCCGGGGCCTCAGCGAAGGCCAGATCGTGCGGTTCTCCAACGCCCGCGGCGCGGTGCTGGCCGGTCTCAGGATCAGCGACATCCGGCCCTCGGCGCGGTGCAGATCGCCACCGGCGACGCCTGGTGGGACCCCGCCCCGATCCCGATGGCGACACCTGCCGCCAGGCAACCCCAACGCGCTGACCCCCGACAAGGGCACCTCGAAACTGGCCCAGGGCCCGATCGCGCATTCCTGCCTGGTTCAGGTCTCTGCCGCCTGATGCCCCTGCCCTGCAGCCTCGACCGCGCGCCGCTCGCCCGGCCCTGACGCGCCGGTCTCGCCGCCCTCCGCGCGAAAGCCACGGCGGGGTTTCGCCTTGATCCTGCGCCGCGCCCAGGCCTAGCCTGACGCGGACGATCACGAAGGGACGATGTCTTGGGGACTCTCTCATCATCGCGGCACGGGCGCCCGGGCTCGCGCTTCTGGCGCTGGTCCTCGCCGCCTGTGCCGAGACCGGCCCGATCTTCCCGACCTCGGACCGGCTCGACCCCTGGGTCGCCGCCTCCGACAGCGCCGATCCCCGCGCCGACAGCCCGCCGGTGATCGCCGGCCAGACCGTTCGCTTTCACCTCGCCCCCGGCCAGCGCCGGTCCAGCCTGCATACCAGCCACGCCTTCGGCCTCGGCCAGACCTATCTGCTGGGCTTCGACATCCACCGTGGCGCCACGCCGCTGCCCGCCCGCCCCGTCACCATCGCCCGGCTGATGCGCGGCACCGGCACCCCCGGCGCGCCCGAGACCGAAATCGCCGCCATCCGCCTCGATGCCCGCAACGGCATCACCGCCTTCGGCCGCCAGTGCATCCCGGCCGCACAGCTGACCCGCTGGCACAGCGTCGAACTGCGCGTCGCCATGGCCGATGACGACACCGGCTATCTCGAGCTGTTCTGCGACCGCCGCCCGGTCTGGGCGCAACAGAAGACCCGCACCACCCTGCCGCCGCCCTGCCGGCGGGCGCAGGGCTGTACCCGCCCCGTGCCGCCCCCCGTGCGCTACGACTGGCAGCTGGGCCTGATCGCCGCCGGGCCCGTCCGGCAACCGCTCGGCCTCGACATGCGGCGCATCTTCTATCACCGGCTCTTCGTCATCCCCAACCGGGTCGGCACACTCTGATCCGCCCCCGGTCCCTGCCCCAAAACCGACATCGCCCCAAAACCGACATCGCCTGTCGCCCAGTCACAAGCCAGCCCTCGCGAACACCGCCAAGTTTCCCCCATGCGCCTTCTGATTTCCTTCGCCGCCCTCTTCCTCTCGGTCATCCTTCTGCAACTCTCGTCCGGAGGCGTCGGCCCGCTCGATGCGCTTTCGGGCCTTGCGCTGGGCTTCTCGCGCGAACAGATCGGCCTTCTCGGGTCGGCCCATTTCGTCGGCTTCTTCCTCGGCTGCTGGTGGGCGCCCCGGCTGATGGGCGCGGTCGGCCATTCGCGCAGCTTCGCCGCCTTCACCGCCACCGGCGCCATCGGGCTTCTGGCGCATTACCTGTGGATCGACCCGCACGCCTGGACCTTCTTCCGCATCCTTTCGGGTTTCTCGGTCGCCGGCTGCTATACCGTGGTCGAGGCCTGGCTGCAGGCCAAGGTCACGAACGAGACCCGCGGCCGCACCATGGGCGTCTACCGGATCGTCGACATGAGCGGATCGCTGGCCGCGCAGATGGTGATCTCGGTGCTGACGCCGGCCTCCTATATCTCCTACAACATCCTGGCGTTGATCTGCTGCGCCGCGCTGCTGCCGCTCCTTCTGTCGCGCGCCGCCGAACCCGAAACCCCCGACGCCCCCCGCCTGCGCCCGCGCCTCGCGCTGTCGCGTTCGCCGCTGGCGGTGGCGGGGGTGATGGTGGCCGGGCTCAGCTCGGCCTCGTTCCGCATGGTCGGGCCGGTCTATGGCCAGGAGGTCGGGCTGATGACCTCGCAGATCGCGCTCTTCCTCGGGGTCTACGTGCTGGGCGGGGCCTTCTCGCAATACCCCGTCGGCTGGCTGGCCGACCGCTTCGACCGGCGCTGGGTGCTGATCTTCATGTCACTCGCCGCCACCGCCAGCTGCGCCGCCACCGCGCTTCTGACCGGGCTCTCGACCGCCGGCGTGCTGCTCAACGCCGCGCTGTTCGGGCTGACCACCTTCCCGATCTACTCGATCTCGGCCGCCCATGCCCACGATTTCGCCGACAGTTCCGAACGGGTCGAGCTGTCGGCCGCGCTGATGTTCTGGTACGCCGTCGGCGCCATCGCCGCGCCGCTCTTGGCCTCGCGCCTGATGGAGGCCTATGGCCCGCCGGCGCTCTTCACCATGATCGCCGTGGGCCATGTCGTGCTGGTGCTGTTCGGCTTCACCCGAATGCGCGCCCGCGCCACCCCCGCGACCCGCACGCCCTATGTCTGGTCGCCCCGCACCTCGTTCCTGGTGGGGCGGCTGTTCGGGCGATCACGCGACAAATAAGGCCAGCCGGATTTCCCCCAAGCGCGCCTAGCACTCGGCCCCGCGATGGTCTAAACCGGGCCGAACTCAGAACCCGGACCCGACCATGGCACGCCACCTCATCACCTCCGCCATCCCCTATATCAACGGCATCAAGCACCTGGGCAACCTCGTGGGCAGCCAGCTTCCCGCCGATCTCTTCGCCCGCTACCAGCGCGCCCGGGGGCACGAAGTGCTGTTCCTCTGCGCCACCGACGAACACGGCACCCCGGCCGAACTGGCCGCCGCCAAGGCCGGCCAGCCGGTGGCGGACTACTGCGCCGAAATGCACCTGACCCAGGCCCAGATCGCCGAGGGCTTCGGCCTCTCCTTCGATCATTTCGGCCGCTCCTCCAGCCCGGAAAACCACGCCCTGACCCAGCATTTCGCCGGTCAGCTGGCCGATAACGGCCTCATCGGCGAGGTCAGCGAGACCCAGATGTATTCCCCCGCCGACGGCCGCTTCCTGCCCGACCGCTATATCGAGGGCACCTGCCCCAATTGCGGCTTCGACAGCGCCCGCGGCGATCAATGCGACAACTGCACCAAACAGCTCGACCCGGTCGACCTGATCAACCCGCATTCCACCATCTCGGGCTCGACCGATCTGGAAATGCGCGAGACCAAGCACCTCTACCTGCTGCAATCCAAGCTGAAGGACCAGCTCGAAGACTGGATCGACACCCGCGAGGGCTGGCCGGTGCTGACCACCTCGATCGCCAAGAAATGGCTGAACGACGGCGACGGGCTGCAGGATCGCGGCATCACCCGCGACCTCGACTGGGGCATCCCGGTGAAACGCGGAACCGAAGACTGGCCCGGCATGGAAGGCAAGGTCTTCTATGTCTGGTTCGACGCGCCCATCGAATATATCGCCTGCGCCCAGGAATGGGTAAACGCGAACAAGGGCGACGACTGGGAACGCTGGTGGCGCACCGACAAGGGCGCGCAGGACGTGACCTATACCCAGTTCATGGGCAAGGATAACGTGCCCTTCCACACGCTCTCCTTCCCCGCCACGATCCTCGGCAGCGGCGAGCCGTGGAAGCTCGTGGATTACATCAAGTCCTTCAACTACCTCAACTATGACGGCGGCCAGTTCTCCACCTCGCGCGGGCGCGGCGTGTTCATGGACCAGGCGCTGGAAATCCTGCCCGCCGATTACTGGCGCTGGTGGCTGCTCAGCCACGCCCCCGAAAACTCGGATGCCGAGTTTACCTGGGAAAACTTCCAGACCGCCGTGAACAAGGACCTGGCCGACGTGCTGGGCAATTTCGTCAGCCGCGTCACCAAGTTCTGCCGCTCGAAATTCGGCGAAGAAGTGCCCTCGGGCGGCGCCCACGGCCCGCGCGAAACCGCGCTGATCGCCGAACTGACCACCCGCATTCGCGCCTACGAGGCTAACATGGAGGCGATGGAGGTCCGCAAATCGGCGCAGGAATTGCGCGCCATCTGGTCGGCCGGCAACGAATACCTGCAAGAGGCCGCGCCCTGGGCCACCTTCAAATCGGACCCCGATCAGGCCGCCGCCCAGATCCGCCTGGCGCTGAACCTGATCCGGCTCTACGCGGTCCTGTCGGCGCCCTTCATCCCGACCACGGCGGCGCGTCTCTTCTCGGCGATGAACACGCTCGACACCGCCTGGCCCGACGATGTGCCGGCCGCGCTTGCCGCCCTGCCGGCCGGCCACGCCTTCACCGTGCCCGACAACCTGTTCGACAAGATCACCGACGACCAGCGGACCGACTGGCAGACCCGCTTCGCCGGCACCCGCAGCTGACGCTGCCCAAGGGCCGCGCCATCGTAGGCCGGGGTTAACCCCGGCTTACCGCGCGCCGCGTTAACCCTGCCGGTTACCGTCCCCCTGCGCCACCGTGCGCCAGACGCAAGGCAGCCGGGGTGCAGCCGGGAGGCAGCCCCCCGTCCCGCCACCGAACGTTGCGCTTAACCCGGGCAGCGCACGGTGCTTGACGGCGGTTCATTTTTTAATTAACATGTTAAACAGGAGAGGGAGGAGACCCGCGCCATGCCGCATTTCAGCATCGAATATTCGGCCAATCTGGAAGACATGGTCGATATCGCCGCTCTTTGTGATCACATCCGCCGCGCCGCCATCGAAACCGGCGTCTTCCCGATGCCCGGCATCCGCGTCCGCGCCTTCCGCGCGGCCCATGTCAGCATTGCCGATGGCGATCCGAAACACGCTTTCCTCGACCTCTCGATCCGCCTGCGCGGCGGCCGCCCTCCCGAGGCGAAAACCCGGGCCACGCAAGCGATTTTCGAAGCAATCCAAAGCTTTATGGCCCCCGCCCTGGCCCGGCATTCCATCGCCATCTCGCTCGAGATGCGCGACATCGACCCCGATCTCAGCCCCAAGACGGGCACCATTCGCGACCACCTGAAAGGGAGCTGACCCATGTCCGATCTCGCCACCAATCTGGCCCGCGCCGAAACCTATCTCGCCCGCTTCAAGGAGACCGGCGTTCTGAACCGCATCGGCGGCGAAGACCGCCCCGCCGCCTCGGGCGCCACCTTCGACAACGCCTCGCCGGTGGACGAAGCCTTCCTCTGCACCGTCGCGCGCTCGGGTGCCGAAGACATCGACGCCGCCGCCCGCGCCGCCCAGGCCGCCTTCCCGGCGTGGCGCGACATGACCGGGGTCAACCGCAAGAAAATCCTGCATAAAATCGCCGACGCCATCGAGGCCCGGGCCGAGGAAATCGCCTTCGCCGAATGCCTCGACACCGGCCAGGCGATCCGCTTCATGTCCAAGGCCGCCTTGCGCGGGGCCGAGAACTTCCGCTTCTTCGCCGACCTCGCCCCCGGCGCCCGCGACGGCCGCACCCTGCCCTCGCCCACGCTGATGAACATCACCACCCGGCTGCCGATCGGCCCGGTGGGTGTGATCACACCCTGGAACACGCCCTTCATGCTCTCGACCTGGAAGATCGCCCCGGCGCTGGCGGCGGGCTGCACCGTGGTCCACAAACCGGCCGAATTCTCGCCCATAACCGCCCGTATCCTTTGCGAAATCGCCGAAGAGGCCGGCCTGCCGCCAGGCGTCTGGAACCTGGTCAACGGCTTCGGCGAGGATGCCGGAAAGGCGCTCACCGAACATCCCGCGATCAAGGCCATCGCCTTCGTCGGCGAATCGAAGACCGGGTCCATGATCATGAAACAGGGCGCCGACACGCTGAAGCGGGTCCATTTCGAACTGGGCGGCAAGAACCCGGTCATCGTGTTCGACGATGCCGACCTCGACCGCGCCCTCGATGCCGCGATCTTCATGATCTATTCGCTGAACGGCGAACGCTGCACCCTCCTCCTCCCGCCTGCTGCTGCAATCCAGCATCGCGGATCGGTTCATCGAAAAGCTGACTGCGCGGGTCGAAAACATCCGCGTCGGCCATCCGCTCGACCCGGAAACCGAGGTCGGGCCGCTCATCCACAAGACCCATTTCGACAAGGTCACCAGCTATTTCGACATCGCCCGCCAGGACGGCGCCACCGTCGCCTGCGGCGGGGAACGCGTTGGCGATAAAGGATTTTTCGTCCGCCCCACCCTCTTCACCGGGGCCGCGCAGACGATGCGCGTCGCGAATGAGGAGATCTTCGGCCCGGTCCTGACCGCCCTCACCTTCGACACCGAGGACGAGGCTCTGGAAATCGCCAATGCCGTCGAATACGGCCTCACCGGCTATGTCTGGACCAACGACCTGACCCGCGCCTTGCGCTTTACCGACCGCCTCGAAGCGGGCATGATCTGGGTGAATTCCGAGAACGTCCGCCACCTACCCACCCCCTTCGGCGGGGTCAAAGCCAGCGGCATCGGGCGCGACGGCGGCGACTGGAGCTTCGAGTTCTACATGGAGCAGAAACATATCGGCCTGGCCCTGGGCCAGCACCATATTCCGCAATTGGGCAAATGAGTTAACCCCGGGAGGAGACCATGGGAGAGATCGTTCTCGCCGCCAAGATGACCCACGTGCCGACGATGCAGATGTCGGAACAGGAAGGCCCCATCAAGGGCAAGCGCCAGGCCGCCATCGACGGCCACTATGAAATCGCCCGCCGCGCCAGGGCGCTGGGCGTCGATACGGTGGTGATCTGCGACACGCATTGGATGGTGAACGCCGGTTTCCACATCAATGCCAACGCGAAGTTCGAAGGCCTGCTGACCAGCTCGGAATTCCCCCAGTTCATCCAGGACATGCCCTACAGCCACGAAGGTAACCCTGCGCTGGGCGACGCCATCGCGAAAAAGGCAACCGAACTGGGGGCTTACACGCTGGCTCACCACCTCGACAGCCTCGATCTGGAATATGGCACGCTGGTCCCGATGAGCTTCATGAGCCGCGAACATCCGATGAAGGTGGTCTCGGTCGCGGCCTTCTGCACCACGCATGATCATGACGAAAGCCGCATCGTCGGCCAGGCGATCCGTCAGGCGGTCGAGGCCTCCGACTCGAAGGTCCTGCTGGTCGCCTCCGGCTCGCTCAGCCACCAGATGTGGTCGAACAAGGACTATGCCCCCAACAACGGCACCTTCAACATCAGCTCGAAATTCAACGAGGCGGTCGACCGTATGGTGCTCGAGATGTGGAAGGCCGGCGAACATGCCAAGTTCCTGGAAATCCTCGGAGATTACGCCATCCGTTGCTCCGGCGAAGGCTCGATGCACGACACCGCCATGCTCTATGGCGCGCTCGGCTGGGACGCCTACGACAAGCCCTGCGAAGTGGTGACCGACTATTTCCCCTCCTCCGGCACCGGCCAGGTCAATGTGATCTTCCCGGTCTGAACGAAAGGACCAAACCGATGTGCACCGACAGCGCCGGCACCGCCACCAGCGATATTCTGATCGAAAACGACCGGGTCCGCGTCACCCGCTGGTCCTTCGCCGGGCGGGGCGACAATACCGGCTGGCACCGCCACGCCCATGACTATGTCGTGGTCCCCGAATTCGACGGCAATCTCGAGGTGCTGCTGCCCGGAGGCGAAACGGTGATCGCGCCGCAAACCAACGGCACGCCCTATTTCCGCGAGATCGGCGGCGAACATGACGTGATCAACGGCAACGATTATCCGATCTCCTTCGTCGAGATCGAAATGCTCGACCGGAAAGGCTGACCCATGCGCTTCGCCACCGTCACCGCCGCAGATGAACAGCTCTATGGCGTCGAGCGCGACGACGGCTTCGTCGTTCTCTCGCCCGAGTTCCCGCACTGGAAAACCCTGCGCGGCGCGATCGAGGCCGGCGCGCTGAAAGACCTGGCCCAGGCCGCCCAGCACCGCGCCGCGACCCATGCGCCGGGCAGCTATACCCACGACATTCCGGTGCCCGACCCGGAAAAGATCATCTGCGTCGGCGTCAACTTCCCCGACCGCAACGCCGAATACAAGGACGGGCAGGATGCCCCGCCCAACATGTCGCTCTTCATCCGCTTCCCGCGTTCCTTCACCGGCGCCGGCCAGCCGCTGATCCGCCCGCCCGAGACGCCGCAGCTCGATTACGAGGGCGAGGTGGCGGTGGTCATCGGCAAAGGCGGCCGCCGCATCCCCGAAGAGCAGGCCTATGACCATATCGCGGCCCTCACGCTCTGCAACGAAGGCACCCTGCGCGACTGGGTGCGGCACGCGAAATTCAACGTGACCCAGGGCAAGAACTGGGACCGTTCCGGCGCCATGGGCCCCGGCCTCATCCCCTTCACCCACCCGGCACAGCTCGACGATATCCGCCTCACCACCCATGTGAACGGTGACCTCAGGCAGGACGACCGCACCAGCCGGATGCTGTTCCCCATCCGCCGCCAGATCGCCTATATCTCGACCTTCACCACCCTCGGGCCCGGCGACATCATCGTCACCGGCACCCCCACCGGCGCCGGCGCGCGGTTCGATCCGCCGCGTTTCCTGAAACCCGGGGACGAGATCCGCGTCGCCGCCGAAGGCATCGGCGAACTGGTCAACACGGTGGCCGACGAATGACCCCGGATCAGATCGCGGACGCCGCCAGAGCCCTCTTCCAGGCCGAACAGACCGGCGAACAAACCGGCCTGATTTCCGTGGCTTACCCGGATGTGACCATGGCCGACGCCTATGCCATCCAGTCCGCCCTCGTCGCCCGCAAGCGCACCGCGGGCGCCCGCGTGATCGGCTGGAAGATCGGCCTCACCTCGCGCGCCATGCAGCAGGCGCTGAACATCGACATCCCCGACAGCGGCGTGCTGCTCGATGACATGGCGTTCGAAAACGGCGCCACCATCCCCGCCGGCCGCTTCATCCAGCCCCGCGTCGAGGCCGAAATCGCCTTCGTCATGAAGGCGCCCCTCGAGGGCCGCGTGACCCGCGAAGACGTCCTCGCCGCCACCGATTACGTCGCCCCCGCGATCGAGATCCTCGACACCCGCATCCTGCGCAGCGACCCGGCCACCGGCCAGCCGCGCCGGATCTTCGACACCATCGCCGACAATGCCGCCAATGCCGGCATCGTGCTGGGCGACGGAAAATTCGACCCGGCCGGCGACCTGCGCTGGATCGGCGCCATCGTCAGCGCGGGTGGCGTGGTCGAGGAAACCGGCCTCGGCGCCGGCGTGCTGAACGATCCCGTCACCGGCATCGTCTGGCTGGCCGAACGGATGGGCCAATACGGCGCGGAAATCGCGCCCGGCCAGGTCATCCTCTCGGGCAGCTTCATCCGCCCGCTGGAATGCCCGCCAGGCACGGATATCGACGCCGATTTCGGCCCCTGGGGCCATGTCACCTGCCGCTTCGACTGACCCCCCGGTCCGGCCCCTTCATCTGACCATAAATATCCCGGGGGTGTGGGGGCAGAGCCCCCACGGGCCCTCTCGTCCCGCACCGGCTTTCGAATGTTAGCGCAATCTCACGAATTTTACCGCTAACATCATGAAAAAACGCCGCTTTCAGGCTTTCCGCCTCCCCCGATCCGGCCTAGTCAGACCGCAAGACCCCACGCAGGAAAAGGAGCCCCCCATGACCGTCAAGGTAGGCATCAACGGTTTCGGCCGCATCGGCCGCTGCACGCTCAGCCATATCGCCGCCAGCGCGCGCGACGATATCGAGGTGATCAAGCTCAACGCCACCGGCCCGCTCGAAACGGCGGCGCATCTGCTGAAATACGACAGCGTCCATGGCCGCTTCCCCGGCCCGGTCAGCATCGGCGACGGCACCCTGAACCTCGGCCGCGGCGATATCGCCGTGTCCTCGACCTATGACCTCGACACGCTCGACTGGTCGGGCTGCGACGTGGTGCTGGAATGCACCGGCAAGTTCAACGACGGCCAGAAGGCCGATGTCCATATCCGCAACGGCGCCCGCAAGGTGCTGTTGTCGGCGCCGGGCAAGAATGTCGACAAGACGGTGGTCTTCGGCGTCAACAGCGACGGGCTGAGCGCCACCGACATCATGGTCTCGAACGGGTCCTGCACCACCAATTGCCTGGCGCCGGTCGCCAAGGTGCTGAACGATGCGGTGGAGGAATCAGTCTCAGCCGCGGATGATCTTCGCGAAGGGTGAACGTCGCCTCGTTGGCGCAGACCACTCGCCGTCTTCAGGATATCGCCGCCCGGGATAGCGGCTCGATCAGCCCGCCCGCCTCCTGCACCAGCACCACGCCCGCCAGGTCCCACCAGGTTCCGACGCCGCTCCCGAAGCCGTCATAGCGCCCCGCCGCCACGTGCCAGGTCCAGCGCGGCCGAGCCCCAGCGCCGCACGCCGGCACAGCCGGGCATCAGCCGGCCAAGATCCTTCAGCGTCTCGGGCAGGTCGGCACGGCCGCCGAACGGCAGGCCGGTGGCGAAGATGCATTCGATCATCCGCCGCCGCCCAGACACCCGCAGGCGGTTCGAATCGTTCAGCCAGGCGCCCTCGCCCTTTTCGGCATAGAACATCTCGTCCTTGGCCGGGTCGAACACCACGCCGGCGACGATCTTGCCCTTGTGCTCCAGCCCGATCGACACCGCCCAATGCGGCAGCCCGTGCAGGAAGTTGGTGGTCCCGTCCAGCGGATCGACGATCCAGCGCCGGGTCGGGTCCTCGCCGTCCTCGCCGCCGCCTTCCTCGCCCAGCCAGCCATAGGTCGGGCGCGCGCCGCGCAGCTCCTCCTTCAGAATCTCCTCGGCCCGCAGATCGGCCTTCGACACGAAGTCGCCGGCACCCTTCATCGAAACCTGAAGGTTCTCGACCTCGCGGAAATCCTTGACCAGCGAACGCCCCGCCTTGCGCGCGGCCTTGATCATGATGTTCAGATTGGCGCTGCCCTGCATGGCCCGGCTCTCCGCAGATGAAAGGTTGATGGTCAGGCCGCGCGTATAGACGCTGCGCGCCGCCTTGCCAAGTCCGCCGTCACACCCCCGCCCCGCCCGGGCGCAGCGCCACCGGGGTTTCGCCGAAATGCCGCTTGAACGCCCGGGCGAAGCCTTCGGGCGATCCATAGCCATAGCGCCGCGCCACCGCCTCGATCCGGTCGCCGCGGGCAACGTCCTGCCGCGCCAGAAGCATCCGCCAGCGCCGCAGATATCCCGCCGGCGTTTCGCCCATCCGGTCGCGGAAGGTCTCGGCGAAGCGGCTCAGCGACAGCCCGGCGATCTGCGCCAGATCGTCGTTGTGCCAGGCCCGGTCGGGCCGGTCGTGCATCGCCACGATGGCCCGGCTCAGCCGCGGGTCGGCCAGCCCGGCCAGCAGCCCGGCGGTGGTCGAGCCCGCCTCGATCCGCGCCCGCAGCAGCCGGATGATCAGCACTTCCGCCAGCCGGTTCACCGCCGTTTCGGCGCCACAGCGCCCGGCCTCGAGCTCGGCCCGCAGCAGCCCGACCAGGGCGCTGCCGTGGGCGTCCTCGGTCATGTCGAAGCTGCTGAGCTCGGGCAGCGCCGCCATCAGCGGGTTGGCATCGCCGCCCCAGTCGACCGAGGCCGCGAACAGGACCCGGCCCGCGCCGGGGTCGACGCCGCGCCCGCGTGCCCGAAACAACACCCGCCCGGGCGCATCGTCGCGGTCCGCGATCACCGCCAGCGTCGCCGCCTCGGCCGCGCAGGGCCGCACCGTCAGGCTGAACCGCGTCATCAAGGTGGTCAAACGGTCGTATCGGCGCATTTCCGTCGTTCCAGTCAGATTTATCGGATTTTTTTGATCTTAAACACTGTCACACCCAAGATCAACCGCACCCCATAGGAGACCCCCCATGCTCATGCCCCGCCAGAAGACCCCCGACCTCCGCCTGCCCACGCTCGATCACGGAACATTCGATCTCGCCTCCGAGGCGTCCGAGCGCGGCACCGTTCTCTGCTTCTATCGCGGGTTGCATTGCCCGATCTGCGCCACCTACCTGACCGAACTGGAAAAGCGCACCGCCGATTTCGCCCAGCGCGGCGTCACCACCGTCGCGATCAGCTCGGACGGACAGGACCGTGCCCGCGGCATGGCCGACAGGATCGGCGCCAGCGCGCTGCGCATCGCCTATGACCTGCCGCTCGCCCAGGCCCGCGACTGGGGTCTCTATATCTCGACCTCGCGCGGCACCACCTCGATCGGGATCGAGGAGCCGGCGCTCTTCTCCGAACCCGGCCTGTTCCTGATCACGCCGCAGCAGACGCTCTATTACGGCTCGGTCCAGACCATGCCCTTCGTGCGGCCGCATTTCTCGGAACTGGTCGCCGCGCTCGACTTCGCCATCGCCAAGGATTACCCGGCGCGCGGCGAATACGCCGGCGCGGTCTGACCCGCTCGCCCGGACGGAAGGCGTCAGTAGCTCAGCACCTTGGCGCCTTCCATCTGCTCGATCAGATAGGCGGCCCCCACCACATGGGCGCCGTCGATCAGGTCACCCTCCTTCAGCCCGCGCTTGACCAGGCAGGGCCCGCAGCAATTGATGCTGCCGCCGCCCTCGATCACCGCTTCGATCAGGTCGGACACGGCCGGGAACGGATCGGTCTGCACCGACTCGGCCGCCCCCTTCACCACCAGTTCCACGGCCGAGGCCTGCAGGAACATCATCACCTCCTGGTCGCTCGCCACCCCGGCGCTGGCCACCACCCAGGGGATGGTCGCGCGTTCCAGATTGTCCATGCCCCAGGTCGATACGATCACAAGCTTGCTCATCGCTGTCCTCCGTTTTGCAGATACCGCGAGTCTATCACACCCCCCGAACGGCTCCATGACAGCGCGCAAGTTTGCCGGCCGATTCACGCCGACAGAATCGCTTGCACCCGGGCCCGGCGCGGCAGACCATCGCCGCGAACGACCCCGGGAACGCTCCATGACCCTGTCCGAGATCACCGCCTTCATGTTCGTCGCAGCACTTCTGGTCATGTCCCCCGGGCCGAACGGCATCCTGATCGCCCGAACCGTGCCGACCTCGGGCCGGGCGGCGGGCTTTGCCAATATCGCCGGCTTCGTGACGGCCTTCTATCTGCATGGCGCCCTGTCGATCCTGGGCATCTCGGTCCTGCTGGTGCGCTCGGCCACCGCCTTCACGATGGTGAAATACCTCGGCGCCGCCTACCTCTGCTGGATCGGGCTCAAATCGCTTCACGCCGCGTGGAAGGGCACCCCTACCGCCCGGCGGGTCGCCCCGGCCCGGTCCCGGCGCACCCTGATCGCCGCCTATTCCGAGGGCTTCCTGACCAACGCGCTCAACCCCAAGGTCTCTATGTTCTACCTTGCCGCCTTTCCCCAGTTCATCACCGTGGGTGAAACCCCGGCCGCCTCGGCCTTCCTGCTGGTCTTCCTGCACTCGCTGATCAACGCGGTCTGGTTCTCGGCCGTGGTGCTCCTCTTCGCGCGCCTGACCGCGCTGACCCAGAGCGGCGGGTTTCAGCGCTGGCTGAAGGGCGTCACCGGCGTGGTCTTCCTGGGCTTCGGCGTGAAACTGGCGCGCTATCGCCCCGAATTCTGAGCCGCCCCGCGCTGCAGCCGCACCGGAATCTCGCGCCCCAGCTTCAGGAAATGCGCCATATAGGGCTTGTCGCCATCCTCGTCCCGGATCGCGGCGTAAAGCCTTTTGGTCACTCGTTTTTCCGTCAGCGGCCGGGTGATGTAATCGGACGAATACTTGACCTCGCGCACCACCCAGTCGGGCAGCACGGCCACCCCCGCCCCGAGGCGACCAGCATCAGGATCACCGCCGTCAGCTCCACCTGCCGCACTGCCCGCGGCTCGACCTTCGCCGGCGTCAGCAACTCGGAAAACACATCGAGCCGCCCGCGTTCCACCGGATAGGTGATCAGTGTCTCGCCGCGGAAATCCTCGGCCTCGATGAACGGTTTTTGCGCCAACGGATGGTGGCTTGCCGCCACGAAGACCGGCTCGTAATCAAAGAGAGGCCGGAACGTCACCCCGGGCAGATCCTCGGGGTCAGAAGAGATCACCACATCCACGTCCTCGCGCCCCAGCGCCGGCAGCGCGTCGAAAGCCAGGCCGGGCCGGATATCGACATCGACGTCGCCCCAGGCCTTGCGGAACCCCTCCAGCACCGGGAACAGCCATTCGAAACAGGCATGGCACTCGATGGCGATATGAAGCCGCCCGGCGCTGCCCTCGCGCAGCCCCTCGAACTCGGCCTCCAGCGCCTCGATCTCGGGCAGCACCCGGTCGGCCGTCCTGAGAAGCCGCAGCCCCGCCGCGCTCAGCCGCAGAGGTTTCGAGCGGCGCACGAACAGCTCGACCCCGGCCTGATCCTCGATCCCCTTGATCTGATGGCTCAGCGCCGATTGGGTGATGTTCAGCGTCTCGGCCGCCCGCGCCAGCCCACCCGCCTGGTGGATCGCCCTTATGGTCCTGAGATGGCGGAATTCGATATGCATGGCGCCGGCCCTTTCATGAACGCCCCTCATGTTGAGAATGAGATTTATGAATTTGCCTCAAAAGACGCAAGCGGGCAAAACAGAGGCAACCCGAAAAGGATGTTCCCGCCATGACCCCGCAGATCTCGCTCGAATTCTTCCCGCCGCAGAACCTCGAAGGCTCGTTCCGTCTGTGGGACACCATTCACACGCTGGCGCCGCTGGCGCCGCGCTTCGTCTCGGTCACCTATGGCGCCGGCGGCACCACCCGCGACCTGACCCGCGACGCGGTCCGCACCATCAACAAGGCCACCGGCCTGAACACCGCCGCCCACCTGACCTGCGTCGACGCCACCCGCGCCGAAACCCTGGCCATTGCCGAGGAATACCATCAGGCCGGCGTCAGCGAGATCGTCGCGCTGCGCGGCGACCCGCCCAAGGGCTCGGGCCAGTTCCAGGCCCATCCCGACGGCTTCGCCAACTCGGTCGAGCTGATCGAGGCGCTGTCGGCCACCGGCAAGTTCACCCTGCGCGTCGGCGCCTATCCCGATACCCACCCCGAGGCCCGCAATGCCCGCGCCGATATCGACTGGCTCAAGGCCAAGCTCGACGCCGGCGCCGACGAGGCGCTGACCCAGTTCTTCTTCGAGGCCGAAACCTTCCTGCGCTTCCGCGACGATTGCGCCAAGGCCGGCATTTCCAAGCCCATCGTCCCCGGCATCCTGCCGATCGAGAACTGGAAGGGCGCCCGCAACTTCGCCTTCCGCTGCGGCACCAGCGTGCCCGCCTGGCTGGACGAGGCCTTCGAGAAGGCCGCCCGCGACGGCCGCGAAGACCTGCTGGCAACCGCGCTCTGCACGGAACTCTGCTCGGACCTGATCGACGAAGGCGTCGATGCCCTGCACTTCTACACGCTGAACCGCCCGGAACTGACCCGCGATGTCTGCCACGCGCTTGGCGTGCAGCCGCAGGTCCAGCTGGAAAACGTCGCGTAACGCGCGGCCGCCCGCGCTTTACCCCACCCCGGCCTCTCTCCTAGGCTTGCTCCCAAGCCAAGGGAGAGAGCGCCATGACAGACGACCGCCGCTTCGCCGCCAGCCTGGAAGACCTGCCGACGCTCGATCGGATGCTGTCGATGTCGGGTCTCGAATTCATGCAGGCCATCGCGGCCGGCGACATCGCCGGCCCGCCCATCGCCCAGACCCTCGGCTATACCCTCACCCATGTCGAAGCGGGCAAGGTCGTCTTCACCGGCACGCCGGAATTCAAGGTGCTGAACCCGCTCGGCACCGTGCATGGCGGCTGGTATGGCACCGTGCTCGACAGCTGCATGGCCTGCGCGGTGCAGACCATGCTGCCCAGGGGCTCGACCTATACGACGCTGGAATACAAGATCAACATCATCCGCCCGATCCCGCTGGGCACCACCGTCGAGGCCATCGGCACGGTGCATCACGCCGGCCGCTCGACCGGCATCGCCGATGGCGAAATCAGGGGGCTCGAGGATGGCAAGCTCTATGCCACCGGCTCGACCACCTGCATCATCATGAGCCCGCGCTGACGCCAGGCCTCGGTTTTTCGACGACAGATCGCGCCCGGCCTCAGCCGGTCAGGGCGCCATGCACCAGCGCCTTCAGCTCGACCCGGTTCGGATAGGACGACGACGGCACCAGCTGGGTCAGATAGACCACGGTCAGATCCTTCACCGGATCGGTCCAGAAATAGGTCGAGGCCATGCCGCCCCAGCCGAAATCGCCCACCGAGCCCGGCATCCGCGCCCGCGCCGGATCGAGCAGCACCGCCCCGCCGATGCCGAAACCCATGCCCGCCATCGGCATTTCCATGAAGCTTTCCGCCCCCATCGAGGCAATGTCGCCGGCCAGGAAATTCCGCCGCATGAAGGTCAGCGTCGAGGGGCTCAACAGCCGCTCGCGCTTCAGCTTGCCGCCCTGCCGGATCATCTCGCCGAAGCGGAAGTAATCGTCCAGCGTCGAGACCAGCCCGCCACCGCCCGAGAACATCGTCACCTTCGCCTCGGCAAAGGAACTGTCGTCGCCCGCATCCAGCAGGGCGCGGCTGTCGGCTTCGGTCTTGTGATAGCAATCGGCGAAACGGCCCACCTTCGACGCCGGCACCGAAAACGCGGTGTCCACCATGCCCAGCGGCTCGAACACCATTTCGCGGAAGACCTGGTCCAGCGGCTTGCCGGTGACCACCTCGATCACCCGGCCGATCACGTCGATGCCGATGGAATATTCCCATTTCGTGCCCGGCTTGAAGGCCAGCGGCTGCGCCGCCGCGTGTTCGCACATATCGGCCAGAACGCCCATGCGCGGTCCGAAATCGACCTTCTCGGCCTCATAGACCCGCGCCGCCAGACCCGGGTTGAAGGAATAGGTCAGCCCGGAACTATGGGTCAGCAGCTGCGCCAGCGTCGGCGCGGCGCAGGGTTCGGTTTCCTCGGCCGACTTGGCCTTGGGCTTCAGCGCCCGACAGGTGCCGAAACCGGGGATATAGGCGCTGACCGGGTCCTCCAGCCGCACCAGCCCGCGCTCCATCAGCATTCCGAACACGGCCGAGGTCACGAGCTTCGACATCGAATAGATCCGCACGATGGTATCGCGCTGAAAGGTCAGCCCGCGCCCCACCGACATCATCCCGTCGAAGCCGGTATAGGCCACCTCGCCATGCCGTGCGATCATCAGGGACGATCCGTGATAGCGCCCGCTCTCGCGGTTGCGCACCATCCATTCGTCGATCCGTTTCAGGCGGCTTTTCGAAAAGCCCAGTTTCTTCGCGCTCATACTTCCAGCCACTCCTTGCGGATCGCCTCGTTCGCCATCAGTTCCTCGGGCGTGCCTTCGAACACCATATGGCCGTGGCCCATCACATAGACCCGCGTCGCCACGCGCAAGGCAATCGTCAGCTTCTGCTCCACCAGCAGGATCGAAACGCCGCGTTCCGCGATCATTTCCAGCATGTCGCCCACCTGTTCGACGATCTTCGGCGCCAGGCCCTCGGTCGGTTCGTCGATCATGATGAAATCCGGGTCGCCCATCAGGCTGCGGCAGACGGTCAGCATCTGCTTCTCGCCGCCCGACAGGACCGAGGCCTCGATATCCGCCCGCGTCCGCAGGTTCTCGAAATGGTCGAACATCATCTCCATCGACCAGCGCCCCTGCCCGTCCTTCTGGCCGGGTTTCAGCCCCAGGATCAGGTTCTGCCGCGTCGTCAGCCCGGGAAAGATATCGCGGTTCTCGGGGACATAGCCGATCCCCGCCTTGGCGATCTCATAGCTGGGTTTCCCTGCCAGCTCCTGACCGCGGAACTTGACCGATCCCTTCGGCGTCACCTCGCCCATCACCGCCTTGCAGGTCGTGGACCGGCCCACCCCGTTGCGGCCCAGAAGGGCGACGATCTCGCCCTCGCGGACGTTGAAGTTCACCCCCTGAAGGATGTGCGACTTGCCGTAATAGGCGTGCAGGTCGTTGACTTCCAGCATCACGCTCATGCCGTCTCCTCCTCGAGGGTGGTGCCGAGATAGGCCTCTTGCACGGCCTTCGAGGCGCGCACCGCTGCCGGCGCGTCGCTCTCGATGATCTCGCCATAGACCAGCACGCTGATCTTGTCGGCCAGATCGAAGATCACGCCCATGTCATGTTCGACGATGACCAGGGTCTTGCCTTCCGTCACCTTGCGGATCAGATCGACGATCAGGTCGGTCTCGGAATGGCTCATCCCGGCGCAGGGCTCGTCCAGCATGATGATGTCGGCGCCGCCGGCGATGGTGATGCCGATCTCCAGCGCCCGCTGCTCGGCATAGGCCAGCGACCCGGCGACCATGTTGCGCCGGCTCATCAGGTTGATCTGTTCCAGGATCTCGTCGGTCTTCTCGGTCAGGTCGCGCTGGCGGTTCACCATGTTCCAGAAGCTGTATTTATAGCCCATGCTCCACAAGAGCCCGCAGCGCACGTTCTCGAACACCGTCATGTTGTGGAAGATGTTGGTGATCTGGAAGCTGCGCGACAGCCCCATGCGGTTGATCTGGAACGGCTTCATGCCGCTCACATCGTTGCCATGCAGCAGGACCTGCCCCGAGGTGGGGGTGTATTTGCCGGTGATCAGGTTAAAGAGCGTCGACTTGCCGGCGCCGTTCGGCCCGATGATCGCGTGGCGTTCGCCCCGGGCGATGCTCAGGTCGACGCCCTGGATGATCTTGGCCAGACCGAAGCTCTTTTCCAGCTTTCTCAACTCGATTGCGGGCGCGCTCATGCCTGGCCCTCCATATGCGTGGCCTCGTCCCAGGCGTGTTTCAGACCCGGCGCCAGCCGGCTCAGCACGAACAGGCTGACCGCCGCCAGCACCAGCGCGCCGCCCATCGGCAGAACCGAATGACTGTCGAACGTGACGCCGAAAAGCGTCATCTCGCTCTCGCCCACCGCGGCGTTGCGAAGGTGGAACAGAATCTCCAGCACCACCGCCGAAGACAGCAGGAAGACCACCGCCGGCACCACCATCTTGGCGTAATGCGGCAGGATCAGCCCGATCCGGCCCAGCTTCCACGGCAGCACATGGATCGCCAGCAGCCCCGCCAGCCCCGAGGGGAAGAACATCACCGTCGCCAGGAACAGGATGCCCAGATAGAGCGCCCAGATCTCGGTATAGAGCCCCAGCACGGTCTGCAGCAGGGTAAAGACGATGGCGCCGATGATCGGCCCGACGAAGAAGCCGACCCCGCCCAGGAAGGTCACCAGAAGGATGCTGCCGGACGTGGTCAGGTTCAGGTTCTCCTCGGTCAGGATCTCATAGTTCACGGCGAACAGCGCGCCCGCGATGCCGGCGAAGAAGCCCGAAGCCATGAAGCTGATCCAGCGGACATGGCGCTGGCTGTATCCCAGGAACTCGGCGCGCTCCTCGTTGTCGCGCACCGCGTTGGCGATCCGCCCGATCGGGGTGCGGGAATAAAGATACATCCCCAGCGCCGCGATCAGAAGCCAGATCACCGTCAGGTAATAGACCTCGATATGCGGGCCGAAATCCCAGCCCAGGAACTCGCGCGCGCTGGTGCGGTCGCCGCTCACGCCCTCCTCGCCGCCGAAGAAGATCACGATGATGACGGAACAGGCCGCCACCAGCTCGCCCACGCCGAGGCTGATCATGGCAAAGACCGTCCCCGCCCGCCGGGTCGAGAACGACCCGATCAGGAAGGCGAAGAAGAGCCCGAAGAGGCCGCCGAAGACCGGCAGCAGGGGCAGCGGGATCCACGGGTCGTCCACCTGCCAGTTCAGCACATGCATCGAGAAGAACCCGCCAAGGCCCATATAGACGGCATGGCCGAAGCTCAGCATCCCGCCCTGCCCCAGCAGCATGTTATAGCTGAGCGCGAAGACGATGGTGATCGCCATCTGGTTCATGATGGTGATGGCCGAGCGCGAATCGAACACCAGCGGCAGGATCGCCAGCGCCACGGCGGCGACGATCCAGGGCAGCGCATGGTTCAGCGGGATCAGCCGCTGCGTGCCGGCCTTCAACGGGGTGCTTGCGGGGGTGCTCATGATTCACGCTTCCCGAACAGGCCCTGCGGACGCACCACAAGGACGATGACCATCAGAAGATACGGCAGCAGAGGGCCGATCTGCGGCAGGGTCAGGGTCCACAGATCCTGCCAGGCGCTGTCCCAGATCGGCTCGGGCTTGGTAAAGCCCAGCCCCGTCAGGACATCCTCCATCCGCACGTTATAGGTTGCGGCGAAGGTCTGGATCCAGCCGATCAGCAGGGACGCGATCAGGGCGCCCCAGAGGCTGCCCAGACCGCCGATCACGATGGTGACGAAGACGATCGAGCCCAGCAGAACCGCCATGCCCGGAAAGGTGCCCAGCACCGGCCCGGCGATGACGCCGGCCAGCCCGGCCATCGCGGTGCCGACACCGAACACGCCCATGAAGACCAGCGGCACGTTATGGCCCAGGTTCTGCACGGTCTCGGGATAGCTCAGCGCGGCCTGGATCGTCATCCCGACGCGGGTCTTGGTCAGGATGTAGAGCAGCACCAGGAAGATGCCCATCGCGACGAAGATCATGAACACCTTGTAGGCCGGAAAGGTCATCCCGGCGATGGCGAAGGCCGGGAAATCCAGCGCCAGGGGCTCTTCATAGGGCATCTGCTGACGCCCCCAGAAGAACTGCACCACTTCCTCGATCAACAACGCCAGGCCGAAGGTGAAGATCAACTCGGGGACGTGGCCGTATTTGTGCACCCGTCTCAGCCCGTATCGCTCGATCAGCGCGCCGATGACGCCGACGATCACCGGCGCCACGATCAGCCCCGGCCAGAAGCCCACGTAAAGGCTGACCTGATACCCGAAATAGGCCCCCAGCATGTAAAAGCTGGCATGGGCGAAGTTCAGCACGCCCATCATCGAAAAGATCAGCGTCAAGCCGCTGCACAGCATGAACAACAAGAGCCCCGTGACGAAGCCATCGAGGATGTTGACGATAAAGAGTGACATGAACGCCGGCCCCCTGCCCGTGGTCGGTAGTGTCGCGTGTTAGGTCAAAAGGCCCGGGCCGCGCGGGATGCGGCGGCCCGGGCCGGATCGGATCGGCCCCGGTTACGGGCGTTCCATCTCGCAGGTGGTCGGCAGCGCCTCGCCGGCGTTGACGACCGTGTTCTCGATCCGGGTGCCATAGCCCGAATTGTCGAAGTCGAACGGCGCATCGACCTTGGTATGGCCGAAGATATGCACATCCTGGATGATCTGGTGGTCCTTGGCGCGCATGGTGTGGTTGCCACCCCACAGGCTGCCGTCCCAGCTCATGCCCTCCAGCGCGTTGGCCACCTTGACCACGTCGGTCGCGGTGCCGGCCTCGTCGATCGCCATGGCCAGCATCTGGATCACGTTGGTGATGCGCGGCTGGCTGAGGTTGCCGTCGGGATACTTGGCCTTGAAGGCTTCGTAATAGGCCTTGCCCTCATCGCTGGCCGGCGGGTTGTCGCCCCCTTCCGAGATCAGCTTCAGCTTGCCCACACCGGCCTCGCCGAAGGCGGCGGTGATGCCGTCGGCCGCCGCATAATAGGTGAAGATCGGGCCGGTGAAGCCGTTCTCGATGACCGCCTTGCCCAGGCCCAGCATGTCCGAGCCCCAGTTGCCGGTGATCACCGCATCGGCGCCCGATGCCACGATCTTGCGGGCATAGGGGGTGAAATCCTTCACCTTGCCGATCGGGTGCAGTTCATTCCCGACGATCTCGATATCCGGGCGCTTCGCGCCCAGCATCGAGACGGCCGCCGCAGCCACGGCCTTGCCGAAGCCGTAATCCTGGCCGATGATATAGACCTTCTTGATGTCGGCATTGTCCTTCACCACATCGGTCAGCGCGTCCATCTTGATATCGGCATGGGCGTCGAAACGGAAATGCCAGAAGTTGCACTTCTCGTTGGTCAGCGCCGGGTCGACCGCCGAATAGTTCAGGAACAGCACCTGATTGTCGGGGTTGCGCTCGTTATGCTTCTTGATCGCGTCGGTCAGCGCGTGCGCCACGCCCGAACCGTTGCCCTGCACGACATAGTGGATGCCCTGGTCGATGGCGACCTGAAGCTGCACCAGCGATTCCTTGGGGCTGGTCTTGTTGTCGAAGCCGACGATCTCGAAGGTCGAGCCGCCCAGCACGCCGCCCTTGGCGTTGACCAGGGCCTCGGCCGCGAATTCATACTGGTGCAGACCGTTCGTCCCGGTCGAGGCAAACGGCCCCGACAGCGGGTCGATGAAGGCAATCTTGATGGTGTCGGACAGCGCACCCGTGGCCATCAGGCCGCCCAGTGCCACGCCCAGCGTGAGTTTCTTGATCAGTTTCATGTGGTTCTCCTCCCGTGTTTACATTCTGGTATTCCACCGGCCGGCTTGCGTCCGGTGACGACGCCGCACCGCGTTCCTGACGCTCCGCCCCCGGGGCACCTCCCCTGCGGGCCGGCTCGCAATCGCGCGCGGCGCTTATCTCGGCATATCGCTCTCCTCCCCGTCGCAAGGCGCCTCTTCCACCTCGCCGATGGCCTTGGAATTTCGCCAAACGCCATGGCGCCATTAAAGAAAAGCCCGGTCGCCCAACTCAAGGCTTTGTTGCGACCCACCACGATTACGTGGCGTCAGAATGCCGCGCCTTCCGGCCCAAGTCCAGCGCCGGCTCGGCCCCGGCAGATGAAACCCCGCGACGGGCGGATGTGACGGGACCGCTCAAGTTTTGTGTCGG